>QHYZ01000123.1 GCA_003225295.1 Acidobacteriota bacterium
TGGCGCTGGCCGGTGTCGTCCTCCTAAGCGCCGCGATTCTCGCTGGCTATGCGCCGGCAAGGCGAGCGTCCCGAATTGATCCGCTGGCGGCTCTGCGGCACGAGTAAGACATGGTCCTTCGTGCCGCAACGAAGGATGAAAATGTTCCGCGCCCGCGTACGTTTGAGCAAGACGATGAGCGTTCGCATGGATCGCGAGAACTACGATTTTCTTCACGAGATCACCAAAGAGGAAGGGAGTGATCTGTCTAAAGCTGTTCGCGACATGGTCACGCGCGGAAGAATCCTGCTCGCGGTCGAGCGATACAAGAAGGGAGAGGTCTCGCTCGGCAGGGCAGCGGAATTGGCGGGCGTACCGGTCGGACAGATGATGACTATCCTGACGGAGTTCGGAGTCGAAAGCCGACTCGAAAAGGAAGACTACTTGCAGGGACTCAAGGATCTTCAAAAGGTCTGGTGATTGCGTTAGTACGCTTGCGGGCGGCCAACGATTCGGTATTCTTCGGGCTCTCATAGGTCTCGGTCGGATCCCATTCGGCGAGCGCATGTAGATACGGTTCAAACTGGCAGACGTCCTGGGACCTGCCGCGAAGCGTCCTTAGCGCCCAGAAATCGAACGGGATATCGGAAACGAGAAAGATCACAGGCGCCGGCGTTGCCAACCTCTCCGGCGAATGTACAGATGAAGTAGACCGTCTTTTCTTCAAGCAGGCTCTTTCGCAGAAAACGAGTGAACACTGGATCATCTTTGGCAAGCCGGTCCCGCTCTAGTCCCCCAAGCGTCCTTGTGAGGATTTGAACCTGCTCAGGTGCAACACCTGATTTTTTGTCCATCAGGGTTTAGACACGTGGTGGTGGCGGGCTTCCGAATGCGCGTCACGCCGAGTACGTCTGTATGCCGGGGGACAGAATTGGACCGAACGCTTGCGGGTTTACTTTGAGTGGACGGCGGCCTAAAACCTAGCGCGCTGAGTCTCATGTGTTTCGCAAATAGCTCGCACCGTCTTGCGATCGCACACCGCCACCGACAAAGAAGTGGCAGTGTTGGCGATGCAGGCGGACGCGCGCCCGACCGGCTCGTGCAGTTGGTCCGCGCCGTTGGCCCGCCCAGGTGCCAAAGAGGAATTCTTTCGCGCGCGTCATGGCACGGGGTTTTATTTCTAATGTTTCCCCCACCCGAGGAGATGCCGGAGCGCCAGGATCATGACAGGAATATTATCGCGAATGTCCGAATCAATCCTTGTGCCAAGTCATTCATTTTGTGCGTGTGCGACGTTTGGCGAGGTACAGAACTTCTCGCCCGGAATAACATGCGGTTTGCCCGTCATCCGCTCACAATGGGGGCAAGTGCCGATGGAGCGAGGACGCCAAGTACGTGCGGTGAGCTGGATGCGCAGACAGACACTCTCGAGAGCAACTCGAGATTAAGGCGAGACAAGCGCTGGGCGCACTTCAAAATCACCGAGCCGCAGGTTGTCGATCTCAAAACTCCGTCGAATGTGGGCGAGGGCCTCCACCGCATCCACTCTACCTTCTGAAAACGCCTCACGCATGGTGGCGAGCGTAAAGTCCTGGCTTATCGGGCTGATTCCGGGTTCAGCCGGGAAGGGAGAATAAGAGATTGATCGAGGCTGCGGCGAAGTCCACGCGTATTGCGACGTTTCCTTCGCGGATTGTATGAAGCTGTAGGAGACCAACAACGGCGGAAATCGGAATGCAGAACTGCAAATCAGGAAATAGCTTTGCCGATTGGCTCCCCGGCTTGCTGCACATACACCTATGCGTGGTACAGGAACCGAGCGGTCTCCAAAAGGAACAAGGGTGGTTCCCCGATTACCGAATACCGTCAGATACAACGACCCACGAACCCTCGTCGGTTCATCCTTGACCTTCCTGTAAAACGCACCATCCACGGTAACCTGCAGCGAAAACTCTTGGCCCATATTGCTTGCATAGCCCGGTAGAACTTGGTCGGTGTGCCACATCGTCCCGTCGGGCGCTTGAAGTTGTATGGAGAACCCTTCTGGCTTTGCACTCATTCCCGTGGGAAGTGCAGTGACGTTAAGGGGGAGCTCAACACGAACGCGGTCGCCTTCAATGACTGCCCGAGTCAACCATTTACTACGCGAATCGAAATCCACGCGAGCAACTGGCTGCTCGACTTTTTGCTTGGAGAGCCAGGATTGAATTTTGAAGGCTGCGGACCATGGAATCAACGTCATCCCCAGAACCGCTAGTATTGCCGCCGCGACCGCCAAAACGCGACCCGCGGCAGTTCTCCGCGTTGAATACTGCCAGAAAAGAATTGCCGGCGCGGCAACACTTATAGCCAGAAACAGACAATAAGTCCTGACCCAGTCTGTCCCGCCCCAAAAGCCGCCGAGAACCACTTCTGGCGCGACGATAGCCACAACTAGGGCGATTACGCAAGGCGTCAGGATTGCAAATGTGAGCTGCACAAATCCCGCCGTGAGGGTAGATAACGCGGCGATCGGTAGGACGAAGACTATAGCAAGCAGTACTTGGCTCCAAAGCAAGCCTGGCAACTCAGCTCCGAGCGGGCGCAATCCGTAGGCGCGAAGAATCACCACGTCAGCAATCAACATCGGTAGATTTATAAAGGCTAGGATGAAGAGCGCCTTCGCTCCTAGCAGGCTCTTCCAGGAGTACGGCCGAGTGATCCAAAACTGTCTGTCCCCCGTCAGCGCTTCGTCGTGAATCACGCGCGCGATGAGTGTCCACCAGGCTAACGGCAGCAGAATTAGTACCATCGTCCAAGCGGCCGTTCTGTTCGTAACCGGATCCACTAACCATAGGGCACGACGCGCACCTGTGAAGGTAAATGCCGCAACCACGGTTATCGCCACTGCAATCTCGAACCAAAGGTGACGAACGTCTTTCTTGAAAATATGCAGTGTTTGTCGCATTTTTTGCTTACGCCGCCTTTCGGCCAGCCTTGGCCAGAGTTACGAAGATCGCCCGGAGAGGCATGGGATTAACAGAGATTTGGTGAGCGTTCCCGAACAAGCGATGAACTTCTGCGATCGTTCGTTCCTGATCAAACTGCGTATCGACGAAGCGAACTACGGCTGTAGACTGTTCTGTGTTCAACCACGCAGCTGGCCACGATATTGGCGATTGCAAGGGATCTGCGAGAGTGACCTCGATCTCGCGAAAGCGGTCCACCAATGACGTCATCTCTTCGGAGAACTGTAAGTGCCCATGGTCTAGGTACCCAATATGACTGGCAAAGCTCTCGACTTCAGAAAGGTCGTGAGACGAGATCAGGATTGTCGCCCCCTCCGCGCATTCCAACACGCCCTCAATCAACTCGTCGCGGACCAGCGCATCGAGGCCGGTAAAGGGTTCGTCCAGAACAATTAGTCGTGGCCTGTAGGCTAGCGAAGAGGCTAAAGCGGCCTTCATTCGCATTCCGTGGGACAAATGCCTGATTTTGCGATCAGGCGGTAGCTCAAACTGGCGCAATAACTCCCGGGCGCGCGCGACGTCCCAGTCTGGATAGAATGCCTTTAGATACTCCATGAAGTATTCGACCGTCATCCACCCTGGCATCCGCTGGTTCTCCGACACGTAGCCGATTTGGGTGAAATCTCTCGGCGAAAGCCTTCGCGAGTCACGGCCGAATACCTCTGCCATTCCCTCGGTTGGCTGCCAAGCATTCATAAGGATTTTGATGGTTGTGGTTTTGCCTGCCCCATTGGGGCCAACCAAACCATACACACTGTGCTCGAGCACGATCATGTTCAGGTGGTCGAGCGCCATTGTCTTTCGGAACCGTTTCGTGAGATTAGTCGTTCGCAAAATGTCGGTCATTTTTTGCTCCCATCTAGACGCTTCCAAAGCTCAGCGACCGCCGTTGTCACGTCATCGAAGGTCAGACCCAACCGCTTAGCCTCGACTATCAGTTGCTCCAGCTCTTTCTGCAGGAGGTTGCTGCGATCAGCGGCAGATGAGCAGCTGCGCTTCGTCACGACTGTGCCAATACCGGAATGAACCTCCAAGACGCCTTCCGCTACCAGATGCATGACCACCTTATGAGCTGTATTGGGATTGATCTTCAAGCTTTTGCTGAGTTCTCGCACGGAGGGAAAAGCGTCACCGGCCCGCAATTGTCCTGTGACCACGGCCTTCTTCGCGGCATACACAACCTGCTCGTAAAGCGAGATACCTGGCTCGAACGCCACACGGAATGGAATCACTTGTGTGTTATAACAGCTAGTACACCACATTTCAAGTAATCGGCGCGGACGTTTCGTTGGGCCTCACAGACCGACAGCATCGTTGTTAGTACACGTAGAAGCGTCGTTTGTGTCGTTCTGGCCGAATTGTCGATTATTACCTTACCGGATTACGGAAGGTTTGCCCGTAATGCGGAAGGACTATAAGAGGCCTGCGCGGATCCGCCCTACTGCTCTACGACCTTCATCTGTTCTTCGTTCATACGACCGCCTTACGCCATGCTCACGCATGGTTCAGCTTTTAGACACTCCGCAGGATGTCCTGTTCTTTTGCAAGCTGCTCCAGCGAGAAATCATCTAGCGGCTTCTGCAGGGGCCCCAAGGAGGTCGTCTGCGCTCGGTTGCAACGAAGGAGGACCAAAGCTATCTAACGGCTAAGGCGGTCACTTGGCTGCGTGAAAACTTCGAGAACACGCTGAATGTGGATGAGCTTGCATCGATGGCAGGTATGAGCAGATCAACTCTGCATCACCAGGGCACGAAGCCGATTCCCAACTCCGCACAGGTGTCTAGCAATCCGTTCTTTTCCGGGTCCCGGTTCATAAGCGAATACTCCGTCTGAAGAGCGGCGATGGGCTGAACCGAATGTGCTTTGCGTATAGTGTGGGGGCTTGCTTCCGAAAGCCCGAAATGCAGTACTTTCCCCTCCGCAATGAGTTCCTTGACCGCACCCGCAACGTCCTCGATCGGCACATGGGGGTCAACCCGGTGTTGATAGAAGAGGTCGATATGGTCAGTCCGCAGACGCTTCAGGCATCCTTCCGCAGCCTTCTTGATGTGCTCAGGTCGACCATTCAGACCGAAGTTGTCACCGAGGTCGAAGCCAAACTTCGTGGCAATCTTTACCTCGTTGCGGAACGGTTCGAGTGCTCCGCCGACGATCGTCTCACTCGTATACGGTCCGTACACTTCCGCCGTATCGAAGAATGTAACGCCCTTGCTATGGGCCTCACGGATGACCTTGATGGCATCGTCGATCGGCGCTGCCGGGCCGTAATTTGACGCCAGGTTCATGCATCCAAATCCGAGCTCCGATACTTCCAGCGTTCCTAGCTTTCGTTTCTTCATGTATTCACCTCCACCTCAGGGTTAGGCGGATGAGCTCGTCTGCCGGTAGCCTGATCGACTGAAATCATTGCCTATTTGTCCGAGGCATGTCACAAATCTGTACAATGGCGGCGCAGCGGCCTTATTCTGAGAAGGTCAAGGAAAACAGTATGGCGGCTCGAAAATCGGGACACTCTGAGGGTTCTGGTGTTTCGCAAGTGCTCAAAGAGCTGGCCGACACAATTGGCAAAGCGATGGGCGCTCCGCAGAACTGTCAAATGTAGTTCCCGGACTTGCGCTCTGCCAAAACACGACTCCGACCGCGCCGAATCCGTGTACCTATGAGCCGAGCCTGCTGATCGTTCCGCAAGGAAAGAAGCACGTTGACCTGGGCAAACAGAGTTATGTCTTCGGCGAATCAACCTTCCTCCTCACATCAATCGAACTTCCGATCGTCAGCCGAGTATGCGTCGCCAGTGTGGAGAAGCCCTACCTTGCGTTCTTCCTCAAGCTTGATATGGGCATCGTCCGCGACGTTCTCCACACCGAGGAGGTGCGGATTTCTGCACCGCCCGTTGGTACACGCGGCATGGTTCTGGGAGAAGTGACAGTAGAACTGCTTACGCCATGCTCACGCATGGTTCAGCTTTTAGACACTCCGCAGGATGTCCCGTTCTTTTGCAAGCTGCTCCAGCGAGAAATCATCTAGCGGCTTCTGCAGGGGCCCCAAGGAGGTCGTCTGCGCTCGGTTGCAACGAAGGAGGACCAAAGCTATCTAACGGCTAAGGCGGTCACTTGGCTGCGTGAAAACTTCGAGAAGACGCTGAATGTGGATGAGCTTGCATCGATGGCAGGTATGAGCAGATCAACTCTGCATCATCACTTCCGTGGTCTTACGGCAATGAGTCCTCTTCAGTTTCAAAAACAGCTTCGGCTCCGTACAGCACGGCAGAAGATGCTCACCGAGGAACTCGATGCTGCGAGTGCAGCCTTCGCGGTGGGATACGAAAGTCCAAGCCAGTTCAATCGGGAGTACAAGCGCTTCTTCGGAAGACCCCCGATGCGCGATGTACAAGCATTGCGGGCGTCCCTGTGATCGTGAAATCTTCACGATGTCACTTCGGGGCAATCTTTGGTTTTCTAGAACCTAACCCGGCGCAGCTTTGTACACAAAACTTCGCTCGGCCTCGATTAATCCCCATCAGTTCCGATGTGGAAGCGTGCGGTAAGCACGATGGTAAACGCGCTTCACGCAAACCGCATGAGCCAGAAGTCGCCTACGGTGAGAAGTGCGGCCCGGATGGAGAACACATGGTCGGCCAGTGTTTGCCGACTCGATAAACCCACGAGGACGAGATTTTGCCTAAAACCGCCAAGCTGGCCCCGACCTGGGCATCCCGAGTGGATCGTCGGCGAACCTTACCTTGCCGGATTATGTAAGGGTTGCCCGTCATACGGGCACGACCTCGACAGCGACAAAGGGATCAGATCTCCCGTCGGCCGACATACTCAGTTCGGTGCAGTCTTCGCGCCGCTTCGCGGATCATTTCCATCGGGAAACAAACACCGTGATTGTTCTCCCCCACTGGGAGAAACTAGACAATTTAAAATTCAAACTGCTTTGATCTTCATGCTCGAGGCACTCCGATACGCCGGACAAGATCCTGAAACCTTGGATCGCCTCGCATCGCGTTAAATCGGGGATCCACCCCGATGAATGGCATTCAAGTCGACCGCTCAAGGAACCCCTGCTCCAGTGATTCAAGGGCTTTCTCAGTATCGCCCAACTCCACATAGGCATCAGCGACGAGGAATCGGCAGACATAACGTTCCTTGGCTTGTTCCAGAGCTTTGCTTAGAAGCTGTTTCGCCGCGTGTTTCTGGCCGATCCGCGCGAGGGCTGCCGCCGTTGTGGCCATTACCGACGGCCTATCCGCAAGGCGAACTGCGTTCTCTGCAGCACCGAGCGTTTCGGCACGTTGCCCCATCTGCGCGTATGCCATTGCGAGGATCGCATAAGGAAGACTCGCCGCGGGTTCCAACTCAATCGTTTTCCGGGCCTGCTCGACGGTCTCCGGCATGCGGCCAGAGAAATAATAGATCCAAAGGGCTTCTTCGCGGCTTTCGAGTGCAAGGGGGTCGAGCAGGTAGGCCTGCTGAACGCGGGACAGGGCTTCATCGAAGCGCCCCAGCGTCCCAAGATAATTGGCATAACCCAATTGAGCTTCTGGCAAGCTTGGATTGATTTCCAGCGCCCGCCGATATTCCAGTTCGGCCGCAGACCAATCCCAATCGAAAAACAGGCGCACATAGCCAAGCCGGACGTGCGCGCTCGCCAGGTTGGGATCAAGCTCAACAGCTCGCAGTGCCGCTTGCTTTGCTTTTGGCATCACCTCGGCCGGAGGACTGTAATACGGTGTTACCGCGTCGTAGGCCCCAGCAAGGGCCGCGTAGAGGCGGGCGTCCTTTGGGTCCTTGGCTATGGCCTCCTGAAAGTACTGAATCGCTCTTGTCTCACTCTCTCGCGTACCTTCCCCGAGCGCGTGCAGGCCCAGGAGGTACCTGTCGTAGCTCTCCAGATTGAGATGGGGGTTGGCCGAGACGCTGGTGGCAGCAGACAACAGTTGGATGGAAAGAGAGTGCGTAATCTTCTCTGCGATTTCTCGTTGAATGCTCAAGACATCCGTGAGCGGGCGCTCATAGGTTTCGGCCCATAGATGGGTCTGTTCTGCTCCCTGAATCAGCTGTGCCGTAACGCGCACGCGGTCTCCGCCGCGCCGAACACTGCCCTCCAGCAAATAGCCCACACCCAGTTCTCGGGCAATTTGCGCGGCGGTCTCCTTGGTGCCTTTGTATCGTACGGTTGAGGTTCGTGCGATGACTCCGAGTTGGGAGGGCTGAAGCTGGCCGAGCTGCGCAATCATCTCCTCCGTGAGGCCATCGGCAAAATAATCCTCGTGCGCGTCCCCGCTAAAATTTACAAAGGGAAGGACCGCAAGCATGGCTTTTTGCGGAGGGGCGTTGCGTGGTGGCCAGAAATGACGCCCTATCAAAATCCCCGCCGCGGCCAGCACCGATAAAGTGATAGGCCACAACCAGAAGTTTCTCTTTTGGACGAGGGGCGCCGGCACCGCAGGAGGAGCCGGCTCAGAAGTCTGTGGGACCGCTGGATGAGCCGCGGCTGGTTCTTGGTCTTCGTGCACCGCAGCGACGAAGCGGTAGCCTCGCTTGGGGATGGTCTCGATGTATTTGCGCCCGTCGGGGGTATCCCCGAGCACTTGCCGCAGGTTAAAGATGTGCCGCGCCAGATTGCCTTCCTCGACGAAAACGCCCGGCCAGACTTTTTCGAGTAGCTCTTCTTTTTCGACGATGTGGCCTGCCCTCTCGACCATAACAAGGAGGGTTTCCAGGTCCTTTGGCGGGAGTATGACGGGCTGGCCATCCCGCAGCAAAACGCGCTCCACGGCGTCGAGGCTGTAAGAGCCGAATTCGTATAAGCGCTTTGTTTTCAACAGCACACCCAACTGAAGAACTTCGCAAGAAATCTTTCAGAACTCCTCAAAGACATTCAAAACCTCTGGTGGCAGCATCCGCGAAACGCAGGCAGCTTGGGTGCCTCATTTCAGTTCCTAAGAATGCCAGCGATTTTAGCGCATCCGGGGCCGCATTAGGAATGAGACGCCGTGGATGGGCTGGTCACATTTGTTACCAAAAGGAGCTTCTACCATGAAAATCGGACGATTCGCGAAACAATTTCAACATTCGATGATGGCTTTCGTTCTGGCGGGCGTTTGTCCCGGGGGCGCACTGGCTCAAAACGGTCACTCGCACGAGGCGACAGCGCAACCTCAACAATTGACATCAGCACAGAGCGCACTTCTGAAAACGGTTCGGGATAACACGGAACGCTTCAAAGATGTGTCGGTAGCAGAGCGGGAGGGGTACGCGCTTCTATTCGGCTGTGTGAGCGGACCCGACTCGGGGGCGATGGGACTCCACTACGTGAACTTGTCCCTCGTGGCTGCTGGCGTAATAGATGCGACGCGCCCTCAGATCGTGATCTACGAGCCGATGCCAGACGGCCACCTGCAATTGATTGGCGCCGACTTTCTAGTGATTGCGAGCGACTGGGACAAGGCTCATCCGGGACAAGGGGCGCCACAGCTCATGGGACAGCTCTTTCATTATTTCGAGAGCCCCAATCGCTTCGGCCTCCCCGCGTTCTACACGCTTCATGTGTGGGCATGGAAGGAGAATCCGAACGGCGCGTTCGTGAACTGGCACCCCAACGTTTCCTGCCAGGCCTTCGCCGGCCAGTAGCCTACGCAAGAACGACGGCACTGTCGGATGTGCTTAGCGGACGGATTTGCCGCGGTTCAAGGAGGGAGTTATGTGGTCAATCGCCAATAAATTTAGTAGCAGGATTGCTGGAAAGAAAAGCCCAGCGCTCTTGGTATCTGTATTTCTTCTTGGAGCCGGTGGCTTGATTGCCACTGCGGACAATGCCGACCGGATTGTGCCGCCGTTTCAGATATTCGCGGACCCGGACGGAGCTTTTGCCACTCTGAATCTGGGAGGACCGGCCGACACGACGACCAATCCTTTCTTTCAGGACTTAGGCAGCAACGGACGCCGCTGTGTCACCTGTCATCAACCCAGCGACGCCTGGTCGGTCACACCGCCGCATGTTCAAGCGCGCTTCGCGGCCTCGAATGGGACGGATCCTATTTTCCGACCGGTGGACGGCGCTAACTGCCCTTCGGTGGACGTCTCCAAGCTGCAAGAACGTCGCGAAGCCTACAGCCTATTGCTGAGCAGGGGATTAATTCGCGTTGGAATCGCTGTTCCGGCAAACGCCGACTACCAGGTGATCAGCGTCTACAACCGCTACGGATGCAACGCCACCGACGTCATTTCGATGTACCGGAGGCCGCTGCCGACAACAAACCTTCCTTTCTTGAGCGCGGTCATGTTTGATGGCCGGGAATCTTCGTCAGCCACCGGCACAAACAAAATCGTTTACAACAACTATCCAACTTCGCTGCTCAGCGATCTGGCGCACCAGTCCCTGGACGCGACCGTCGGGCACGCGCAAGGGAACGGGACGCGGCCAACTCCTGAAGAACAGCAGCAAATTGTGGATTTCGAAACGAAGCTCTTCACCGCGCAGATCCATGATCGCTCTGCGGGCAATCTATATGACGACGGCGCGAAGGGCGGGCCTACTGGTATGTCGACCCAACCCTTCTTTATCACCATCAATTCCAGCGTCCATTTTTTGCTTCCCGGCTTCGAGCAACCGGGCGGCTTGGTGACTCCGGGCGACGGGCGGTTCACATCCAACATTTTCAACCTCTACGACACATGGGCGCTGAACACTGAGGACGATCAGAGCGCGGCGCGGAGCTCCATTGCTCACGGTGAGCAGCTCTTTAATACGCTGCAAATTCCCATCAGCGGCGTCGCAGGCATTAACGACGATGTAGCTGCCGGAGGCCTGGTTAAAGGCGGCATTCCCATGCTTCAGGGAACCTGCGGCACTTGCCACGACACCCCGAGTGTTGGTAACCACTCCTTCCCGACGCCGTTGAACATCGGAACCGCCGACCCCAGCCCGGTCAATCGCTCCGTCAACCTGGGCGGCTTGGACGTGAGCTATCTGCCAGAGATCACCGTGTGCCGAAAAGATGCGGGCACGGGTCTGCCGACAAACGATTGCAAAACTATAACCGATCTCGGCCAAGCCTTGATCGATGGCAGGTTCGATCATGTTGGCAAGATCAAAGGCCCGATTCTTCGTGGCCTGGCTGGGCGCGCACCCTATTTCCATAATGGCTCGGCAAGCACGCTCATGGAGGCCGTGAATTTCTACGACACACGTTTCAACTTGCATCTTTCCGACAAGGACAAAAACGACCTGGCAGCCTTCTTGCGGACCCTGTAAAGAAAATAGGGGGAACGCAGGTCAGAAAAATGTTTTCAGGAAATGAAGGGACTTAAACACATTTCCAATAGAAAAGGAGAAGACATGAAAGCATTACCATTGATTGGGTTGGTTCTGGCGCTGGCGGCGTCACTGGCCGCGGCACCAGGGGAATCTTCGTGGCGGATGAAAGCCGACTACGTGGAAGCCTGCAGTTGCCATCTGTTTTGCCAATGTTATTTCAGCGACAGTCACGGGCATAAGCATGCCGAACACCCCTTTTGCGAATTCAACATGGCCGTGACAGTCCGTGAGGGGCATTCCGGGAACGTGGACCTCGCGAATACCAAATATTGGTTGACGGGCGACCTTGGCGACAAGTGGGGCACAGAGAACAAGGCGACCTGGGTGACGGTTTCTTTCGATCCCAAGACCACCCAAGCGCAACGCGATTCCCTAGCCCCCATCATTCTCAAAACGTATGGTCTCGAGTGGGGTGAACTGAAAGTGCAGGAAGCACCCATCGAAATCCATCAGTCAGGCGACATCGTCGAGGCCAAGCTGGCCGACGGCAAGCAGGCCTACTTAAAGCTCCGGCGCGAGCCCGGGGTTGACGGGAAAGGCGTCGTGCTCAAGAACGTCAAGTATTTTGATGCTGTCGAGAACGAAGGCTTCCAGATGTACAAGTCGATCGAGCACCGCGCGGATTTGGCGGGGCATCAGTTCGCCCACACTGATCGTAATGCGTTCCTCATCACGATCGTCTCGCAAGAGACCACCGCAAAGTAGACCCAAACCAGACACTGACGTGTCGATGAGGCCCAAATGGCGAAGCGGACGAATGCCGCGTTCAGATCGTTGGCAAAACATCCCGATAGCACTCACAACTCCAGAATCGGCTCGTCACTGGGCGGATGGTCGGCCACTCTTACCCAATCCGGTTACGTCAGGGTTGTCGTAACCCGGACACGATATGTGTCCGGGCGACAGAAAATGTAAGCCATTCGATTTCAAATACATCCACCACTCTTCCAGACCACAGGTCACGCTGTTTGGTCAACCACCTTCATTTATTCTTCATTCATCCGGCCACCGTGCACTTTGATTTTAGAGACAGCGGTTTGTCGAGCTCACGAAGAGAAAAGCGAGGGAAGCCAGATCAAAATAGGGAAAGTTTTAGCCGATTCCCAGCTCGTCTGCGATCGAGCTGGCAGGGCGAACCGGGTCCAACTTGTCCGAGACTTGGCTTACCGCAATACGCGCCAACTCAATGCAATTGTTTTGATCTTTCCCAGCAACCCTTGCGTACCACGATCTTATTGACATCGGACCTCGTTAAGGGAGAATAACGAACCAAACTGTCTTTCGAAGGAGAACCAAATGCGATACAGATTGTGGATAGGTCTATGCCCTCTGGTGTTGGCGGCGATGCCCTCGTTCGCACAGGTGGCCAACAATACGGCGTTGGTTGGCACGGTTACGGACACGAGCGGACAAGCGGTAACCGGAGCGAAAGTCACAGCGGTGAACGTGGCAACCAACGAACGCTATTCCGCCACAACGAATGAGGAGGGTGCTTATACTCTTACCTTCATTCGACAGGGCACCTACACCATCACCGTGGAACACGCAGGCTTTTCGAGGTCCGTTCAAGAGGGCATCGTAGTTGACATTAACCGAACCGTGCGCACTGATGTAAGCCTCCGCGTGGGATCGGTTTCCGAATCCGTGACCGTTAATGCGGGCGCTCCCCCGGTTTCTACCGATGATGCCACGGTTGCGGAAACGCTAAGCTCGCGATCCGTTGTGGACCTCCCGCTGAATGGACGTGACGCACTGAAACTCGCGGCTACAACCTCAGATGTCATCGTAGGGCCGAAGTCCAATCAAACAGGTATTCCGCCGGGTGAAGATTTCATTGGGGCCGGCCAACGGGAAATCACGAATAGCCTGACGCTCGATGGAATCACAATCATGAACAACCTCATTACCGTCACGAACGTCCGGCCCAACGTGGACGCAGTTGAGGAGGTGCAAGTACAGAACGGAAATTACACGGCACAATACGGGAGCTACATGGGCGTGCATGTGAATCTCGCCACGAAATCAGGAACGAACGATCTCCACGGTGCTGTGCTTGAATTCGTCAGGAATAGCCTGTTTGACGCACATCCCTTCTTCGATACTCCGGGTAGCCCCAAAAAGCCGCTTCACATAAATCAGTTCGGAGCTGAGGTTGGCGGTCCAGTTTATTTGCCCAAACTGTACAACGGACGAAACAAGACATTTTTCATCGCGTCCTATGAGGGACTGCGCCAGATAAAGAGTCCATCGCAACTCGGCACAACATTTACTCAGGCAATGCGCAATGGAGATTTCTCGGCTCTATGCACGGCGGGTTTCAATGCCGCGGGTCTATGCAATACCGCCAGCCAACAAATACACAACCCCACAACGTTGGCTCCGTACGCGAATAATCAGATTCCCTCGAATCAACTGTCGGGCGTTTCACAAGGGTTGTTGCAATACTACCCGTTGCCAAACATCCCCGGCACAAACACGGTCTCAGGTCCAGTGGCGGCCAACGTTTCAACGAATCAAACGCTGGAACGCATTGACAACAATATCGGGGACAAGATTCGCCTGTTCGTCCGCTACGATTGGCAGAACACGAACATCTTTGGCGGTAGCATCACGCCCACCGGTGGGACCTACGGCCCGGCTTGCAACAGGAACATTGCGATTGGCTACACTCACGTCATCACCCAAAACATCATCAACGATTTTCGCTTTGGCCGAAATTATCTGATGACGAACGCGCTGAACTACTGGGCACAGAACAATCTTTTGGACGCCGGGACCAAGCTCGGAATCCCGGGCTTCACGGGCGATACCGCGTTCCACAATCCGGGCATCCCTGATATCACCGTGAGCGGTTTTATGACGCTCGGCAACGCGGGGAGCAACTGGTACCAAGACGATACAACTTGGCACGGCTATGACGAAGTGAGCTATCGCCAGGGCTCCCACAACTTCATGGTGGGAGCGGAGATTCGCAAGCTGATTACTGGCCGAGCAGCGGCAAACAATCCACGCGGCCTGTTCAACTTCACGGGTTCACGGAGCGGAAACGCGGCGTCGGATTTCATGCTCGGGACTGCACAAAATGACATTACGCCGATTCAAGAGTTCAAAGGTGTTGTTGCGGAATGGCGCGACGGATTCTTTGGCCTCGATAATTGGCAAGTAAATTCGAAGTTGACGTTGAACTATGGCATCCGCTACGAATTGCCCACGGTTCCGTACAGCGTGAACGGCAACGCGAGAATCTTGAACCCACAACAGACGGCGCTAATCCCCGCCACAATTCCCGATCCGGGGTTTTCATTCATCAATCCTCAGCATAGCGTTTGGGCACCGCGCTTGGGGTTCGCATATCGGGTTACATCCAAGACGGCGATCCGTGGAGGCGGCGGCATCTACTACAATCCCAATCAGACGAACAGCTTTACGCTCGCAACAACGAATCCGCCGTTCGGCATAACAACTACTTTCAATAATTCGGCCGCTACTCCGATCTCCTTCGGCAGCCCTACTCCAGGCACTGGGACAACGCCAACAACGTTCTTGAGCGTGTTTACGGAGAACCCGGATTTGCCAACCCCGCGAATGTACCAGTGGAATTTAGGCGTCTCCCGTGAGTTGTGGAGCAATGCGGGGTTCGAGCTACAGTATCTTGGCTCGCGCTCGATACATCTGGATCGGAGCTATTTCAACAACGCGCCCGCGCCGGGTCCGGGTCCAGTCAACCCGCGCCGTCCAAATCAACTTTGGGGACAAATCCGCACGATCCAAAATGACCTGATTGCGAACTATCACGGGTTTACGGGGATCTTCCGGCAACGGATGAGCCACAACCTACAAATGTTGGCCAGCTATACGTGGTCTCACACTCTAGACGTGTCCACCGATTCCAACGGCGGCGGCGCGGCCATGAATGACTATGACTGGCATCTTGATTACGGCAACGCCAACTGGGACATCCGGCACAGATTCGTAACGAGTTTCATCTATGACTTGCCGCGTCTTAATGGCACGAATTCAGTTTTGCGGTGGACGCTCGGCAGCTGGCAAGCCAACGGTATTTTCACGGCGCAGTCAGGAATTCCAATCAATGTCATAATCGCGGCGGACCAAGCCAACATCGGACGGCCCAATCAGCGCCCGAACCTCGTTGGAACGCCCAGTGCGAACTGCGGCTCTGGACACCTCATCGGTTGTATTAACTCGGCCGCATTTGCGTTGCCCGCGCCATTCACATTTGGGAATGCCGGACGAAATCTAATTTTTGGGCCGGGGCTTGTGGACGCGGACTTTTCGCTGTTCAAAAACATTCCAATTAATGAGCGTACGACGTTTCAGTTCCGCGCCGAGATGTTCAACATTTTCAACCACCCGAACTTTGCCAATCCGGGAAATCCGGCAACATGGAATACGGCATCGTTCGGGAATGTCACGCAAACCACTACGGACAATCGTGACATTCAGTTCGGTGCAAAGATTATTTTCTAAGGAGGCCAATGCGACATCTATTCACGGCGCTATTTGTATGTGCGTTCGTCATTCCGGCGAGAGCGCAGCACCCAACACAACAACCTAAGTACGATTTGTTGCTCAAAGGAGGGCATGTTATCGATCCAGCGAACGGGCTGGATGCCAAGATGGACGTTGCGGTTTTGCTCGGCAGGATCGCGGCTGTTCAAAAAGACATTCCAGCCAATGACGCCGGAAAGGTAGTGGATGTTTCAGGATTGTACGTCACGCCGGGCCTGATTGATATTCACTATCACATCGGGCACGGCGGTGCGCCGCTGAATTGGTTTGCGCCAGATTCATCAGACCATGAGATCGCGCTTTTGACCGCTCCCACCTCCACACAGATAGACCCTCACGCGGTGCTTGTGCCGTACGGTGTTCCAGCGGATTTGGCGTTGCAATCGGGCGTAACGACCGTCGTAGATGCGGGGTCCGCTGGAGCAGACACGTTTTTGCAAGAGAAAGAAGAAGTCATCGAACACGCCAAAGTGCGGGTGCTGGCGTTCCTCAACGTCGTTAGCAACGGTATGAAAGGGGGACTCGAACAGACCGTAGACAACATGGACGTAAAGCGATGCGCCGACACGGTCCTTAGATATTCGGACATCATCGTTGGCGTGAAGACAGCGCACTACTGGCCGCAAAGACCGCTGGACGAATTGCATCCAACGTGGGCGGCGGTAGACCGGGCAATCGCTTGCGCTGACGCGGCAAAAGTTCCGGTCATGTACGACTTCTGGCCGCGTCCCGAGCGATCTTACGCGGACCTGATACTACAGAAAGCAAGACCCGGAGACATTCATACTCATGTGTTCGCGCAGCAATTCCCCATCATCGTGGACGGAAAGCTCAACCCCATCATGCAACAAGCTCGCGCCCGTGGAGTGATTTTCGATGTGGGCCACGGAGCCGGAAGTTTTTGGTTCCGCAATGCCGTACCAGCGGTCAAACAAGGGTTTGTGCCGGACTCCATGTCCACGGATTTGCACATAGGAGATTTCACCACCCTCAGCATGAGCAACGTCATGTCTAAGTTTTTAAACATGGGCGTTCCGCTGGCCGATCTTATACGCCGTTCAACGGTGAACCCGGCGAATGAGATTCACAGACCTGAACTCGGAACGTTGACGGTTGGCCGAGAGGCGGATATCGCTGTGCTTGACGAACAGCACGGACATTTCGGCTTTGTTGATTGCGGATACGCCAAGATGGAAGGCACCTCGCGGGTTGTGGCGCAAATGACGATACGCGCCGGGCGAATTCTCTACGATCCATCGGGCTTGAGCATGGTCCAGTGGGAGAAGGCCCGCCCGCAGTATTTCAACATTCCGATGTTGCAGGGTTCACTCCCAGCAACCGCTGACAGCTACCCGAGGAACTAAAGGAGGAACCGTGGCCATTAGCCGTAGACAACTGTTGCGTGGTGGGAGTCTTATCACGGGCGCATGTGCGTTTAGCGGCGGATCGGTGAACGCCTCTACGCCGGGTGCAGTTGTGGGGGTGGACTATTATCAGAAACTTGGCGTAACCCCTTTCATCAACGCCGCTGGCACGTACACAATTCTCTCCGCATCAACGTTGCCGGAACAAGTGCAAGCGGCCATCGCCCTGGCGGCGCAAAAGCCCGTGCATCTGATGGAGCTACACAAAGCGGCAGGAGAATACCTGGCCCGGCGTTTGCGATGCGAGGGCGCGTTAGTTACGTCCGGCGCAGCCGCTTCGATAAAGCTGGCAACGGCGGCGTGCATTACTCGCGGCAATAAATCAGCAATCGTGAATATCCCCACGGACATGGAGGGACTATAATAAAGAACGAAGTCATCGTTCAAAGGCTCATCACTACGATTATGACCATGCGATCCGTGATTGCGGCGCAAAGTTCGTTGATGTTGAAACGCTCGATGATTGCGAACGTGCATTTTCGGATCGTACAGTGATGACACAATTTTTTAATGCGGCTGAGGGTGGACACATCAGCCGTGAGGATTGGGTTCGCGTTGCTCACAAACATGGAGTCGCGTGCTTCAACGATGCCGCCGCTGATGTCCCGCCCATTGCGAACCTTTGGAACTACACAGCTATGGGGTTTGACCTCGTGGCCTTTTCAGGAGGCAAAGGTATTCGAGGTCCGCAATGCACGGGGTTGCTCTTGGGTAAGAAAGACTTGATAGACGGGGCGGTGCTGAATAATTCGCCTTACTCAAACACGGTGGGGCGCGGGATGAAAGTGGGTAAAGAGGAGATTATCGGTTTTGTTGCTGCTGTGGATTGGTTTCGCGAACAGGATGACGCCGCGATGGAGGCGGAATTTCGCAAGCGAGCCGGAGTAATCGCAGAGCGCGTCAAAACCGTGCCAAGCGTACAAGCAAGAGTGTTCATACCGCCAGTTGCGAACCACGTTCCACACTTGCTGATCACCTACGATACGAACCGCGTCAAGCTCACCGCAACCGAGGTTATGCAAAAAATGCGCGAGGGAACTCCGCGCATAGAGTTGAATCCATCAACAGGTGGAGGACCCGCAAGTGCGGGCTTGCCGGGCGGCAACAATGTAATCGTTGTGGGCGTGTGGATGTTGCAGCCGGGTGAAGATCAGATTGTGGCGACACGGCTCCAGGAGGTCTTGGCGGGAGCCGCGAAGTAGATCTATCTTCATCCATCGTGTCGGTCATACGGACCAGCGCGAGCGTTCTTAAGTGCGCCCAACCTTTGTGAATTGCTGTAGGCACTGCAAATCCCTTAAGTTTGTGCGGTTCTTCCCCTAAATTTTTAAACAGCCCAAAAACATTTTTGCTTCCAGGCACTAGACGTCCACTCACGCGCAGTGCCGCCCACGCAATCTACCCGTTAACCATCACAACTCCACCGAGATTTGTTGTCCCTCCCGAAAATCACGAATCGACTTCAAAATCGGACCAGTAACAATGTGAAGCTCGCGCACTGCCAAAATGTGGACGGGGCACAAGAATATGCAGCCGTGAGAATTGCGAAGGAGGGATAACTCCCATCTGCTCAGATATTTCGAGATCTTCGGGAGGCACAGTTGGCTCTGGCCGCCCGCTCAGCCCCGCCGCTTACATTGCTCAGTTTTTCGCGGCCGCGCTTGCTGCAGCGCTTTCGATCCGAGACTCAAGATCACGCGCCCGCCAATCGTAAGGTCAGGTACTACAAACTCCGTAAATCCATCACGGTATGACGGCGTCAGAACCTCGCAACAACCGCGTTCCGGGCTGGCGAACCGCACCGACCCAAGCTCCCCTTTCACCTGCACTTGCACTTGCAGCAACTCCTGCGCATAATTCACCAGCTCGATTACGGTTTCGTCCGTCTTTTCTCCTTGGTAGGCCGCCACTAAGGTTGTCAGGGAATTCCACAGGCTGACGGGAACGCTTTGCTTCGCCATCAACCGACGAATGTCCCGCGCAAACGTTTCAGGATCGCTGACAGCTTCTCCCAGTTCGATGACGCGTCCCTTCCCCACAGGATAGGAAACGGAGTGCGCATTCGTCTTCGCCGGAGGCGAAGTCTGCCACGGATAAGACCCGGGCAGGTTTACGAGCACGGCGATCCCGCCCCGCTCGGCGAATTCCGCGATTGCTTGAATCTGCGTCGCATCGGGGTTGGCAAACACAACCAGGATGTCAAACGCTTCAAAATTCTTCGCGTCTCGTTCCGTGGATGCCGCCAGCACCCGGAATGCAATGTTGTGGCGGGCCATCAAGTTGAGCGCTTCGTAAGAAGAGTCGTAGTCGCCCGTCAAAACGGCGACGCGAGGCGCAATTTCCAGGGCTTCGTCGCGCCGGGCGAGCGCATAAAACTCCAGGTACACCTTCACTTGCCGCCAATTTTTCAGCGCTTCTGCGTCGCCCCTCGCCAGTGCCCGCTGTTGGTTCTCCGGGATTTCCAGAAGCAGGTCCGCGTGAAATGCGCGTGCTTCGGCTACAGCCAACGCGTAGTCGCTCGGGCTTGGTCCCTGCTTTTGCTGCAAAGGATCAGACAAGTCCCAGGAAAAGGTGTAGAACGGAGGCTGGTTTGGGTCGAAGGCCCGCGCGAAGCGCACCAGCGGCAAGTTCGAATCCACCCACGGCTGCGAAGTGGGGCTGGACACCTGCAAAATTCCATCCCGCTTGAACACCAGCCACCCTTTCATGTCCGGCTGTTTTCCTCTCGCGTCGAGCACCAGAATCCGAAGCTTCGGAGCTGTGTTCTGCACTTTTTGGAGCACGCCCTCTGCAGTGGCTCGCTCTCCGGGCGCCAGTCTCAGAATGACGCCCGCGACGGCTGCGTTCCGAACCGCCTCTGCGACGGTCGGCAGCGAAGCCGTCGTAGACTCCACGTAGCAGCGATAACCTTGTTTGCGGGCCGTTTCAAGCAGGCTCTTCGCATCTTCATTCCAGGGAATTACGATGTCGCTCATCCCCAGTGTTTCTGCTGACGGCATCTCGCCCACAGTCCAACGCACGCGGACTTCGCCTCGTACCGAAAGAGGCAGCGCCACGCAAATCCACAACAACGGTAGGAATCGCCTGCACGGTGTCATTCCGTTTTCCTTCGATCAGTTGACCCACAACTGCTCTTCCCCGAACTCGTTTCAGCGTTTTTCCGCACGTTTGTGCCCACGACAATCTGCGGACCACCGGAGGCGACTTCGATTTGGCCTTCGGGCGATAACCAGATCGCCGCCGCGTCCGCTATACTCTTCACCATGGGTTTTCCCTTTTCCGGCCCAACCAGCAGCAAGGTCGTTGATAGCGCATCGGAGGCGGTGCCGGTCTTCGCCACAAGGCTCAGGGCGACATTTGTCTTCAACGGCTGGCCCGTCTGCGGATCGATGATATGTCCGGCCCAATCGTTCCCGAGCAGGCTTGCCGGAGTCTGCTCCGAGGTTGAAACGCTGTTGTCGCAAAGCAGCACTTGAGGATCCACGCGGCTCGAAGGGTCCCGCAGATGCACCAGCCAACCAGGCTTTCCGGGCGGCGCGCCTAGCCCGTAAATAGTGCTTTGCCCCGCGTTGATCAATGCGCTCTCGATCCCGTAGGAGCGCAGCATGTCCGCCGCTCGGTCCACGGCGTATCCTTTTCCGATGGATCCCAGGTCGATGCGCATGCAGGACGAGTGAAATTCCACCCGGTCCGGCGGCAGCAACTGGATTTTCTGATAGCCTACGCAATCGCGCAGCTTTTCCAGCTCTTCTGCGGGAGCCGCCCGTTCGGCGCGCAATGCCGCTTTCCACACGTCCACGAGCGGTCCCACGGTGATGTCGAATTGCCCGTCGGAGAGTCTCGAGTATTTCATCGACTCTCGAATCGCCTCATACAAGTCACGCGAGACCGTCTCTGCATGAAAATGCCCGTTGCGATTCAACCGGCTGAGGTCGCTCTCCGGTTTGTAATTGCTCATCACGCCATCGAGGCGCACGATTTCGTTCAGTGCTTTGTCGAGCGCCTCCGAAGCATGGTCCGGCGATGGATCGTAAGCAACAATTTCGTACACCGTGCCCATGATGTACTTCTTTTTGTGGACCAGAGGCGTCCCCGACTGCGGATCTTTCGCGAAGACCGGGGAAAAGCAGCCCAGAATCAGCGCGGCCCCCAGTCCGCTATTCCAGCGCATAGACCTCACCTCCGTTGCCCGCCACGTAGACTACTCCCTCGGCAATCACCGGCGCTCCTTGAACCGAGCCACCCGGCCCGGCGCGCCAGAGCAATTTTCCCGTCGCTGCGTCCAGCGCCAGCGTTCCCCATGACTGCACATATACCACGCCTTCGCTGAAAACCGGCGGCGCCGTGATCACTTCGCCGGCTCTCGTCTTCCACTTCAGTTCGCCCGTCTTGACGGCCAAGGCATACAGGAAACCGTCCTTGCTTCCGATATACGCAACATCGTCTGCGACGGCCGGCGAGGAGGAAATCCCCAATCCCGTTTCATACTTCCAGAGAACCGCGCCACTGTTTGCGTCCAGCGCGTAAACAAAAAAATCCTCTGATCCGAACAAAAGGGTTCCGCCAACCAACGCGGGCGAGGAATCAATGCCGTTTCCGGTCAACACGCTCCACTGCATCTTCCCGGTTGCCGCATTGAGACTGTGAGCGTGTCCATCGCCGCAGCCGACATAAATGCTCCTTTCGGCGGCATACGCGGTCGAATATACGCGCCCGCCGAGCGCTTGCTTCCAGCGCAGCTTTCCCGTCCTGGCGTCCGCGGCGTAAAGATGTCCGTCGGCGCTTCCGAAGTACGCGGTTCCCTGGCGTACCACTGGCGAGGCCCATACTTCGCCTCCGGTGCTCGCTTCCCAGAGTTTCGTTCCGGAATCCTGATGCACGGCATACACTTTCCCGTCGTCGCAGCCGAACAGCACCTTTTCCTGGAAGCGGGAAGGCGTGGAGTAAATTTGTTTTGGGGCAGCGAAATTCCATTTCTCCCGCCCTGTTTCCACGTCGATCGCATGCAGCTTTCCCAACAGGGAAGCCGCATACAAAGTGGAGCCATGCAAAACGGGCGCGGAACGAATGGAACCACCGATGCGCGCTTGCCAGCGAGCGCGCGAGGGTGGCGCGATAGGCGGTGCTCCTTGCCCACCGGCCCTCGTATTGTCCTGCAGCAGCGTGACCCATTCGGTTTCCGCTGGAGACGTCGCCGCGAATGCCGCTGTCTCTTTGCTCATCGCGTCAGCCCATCAGCAACTGGCGATGATCGATCTTCTTCAGATCGGATTCTCCGAGCCCGAGCTTGCCGGCGACCGCGATGTGCCCCGGCTGGCGGTAAAAGAGGTTCTTGTTCGCGTCCTGGTAAAACTCACCGTTATTCGAGGTGATGCTCTTGGGATTGCGTTCCCATACCGAGGGCGCACCCTCTGTCTGCCGCTTCTTCTCGATCAGGTCCAGCTCGATCGTGTCCGTGGCCACCGGATCCGTGCTCACCAGCAGGATTCCCGCTTGATAAATAAAACTCTGGTTTTGCGTCAACGGCCCGCCATGCCAGACCATGCGCGTTCCGTCCATGATGTTCAGCACTGTCTTGGAGCGCAGCGGCTCGACCGAGCACATCACACCGATCAGGGGATTGGTGAACGAAAATGGGGCGCGATGCGAACGAGCTACGTTGTTAAACGTGCCGTAGCCAACATTCTTCAGGCACCCGGTCACGCCGGAAGCGGAATGGTCTTTCAATGTGGGGACATTAATGATTTTGTCCACTTGGCGGGCAACGACGCTCGCCATGTACGACCTGGTTTCCCACTCGCCGAAAAAATCGGCCTGGCAATAAATCTCCGCATCGTAGCCCGAAGCATCCAGCCGGTCGTCCTGGACGCCAAGCACGCGGATTCCCGGCGGCATCAGCACCTGGTAGCCCCCCATGTCCATCTCATAGCCAAAGCGGTCATAGACCACGATGTTTCTCGCGGGTACCCCGGCCGACTGAACAGCGTTGATGATTTCGCGCACCAGTTCCGGGGAGGAACAACATGCCGGCGCTCCCGAAGGATTGATTTTGATTCCCACCACATCTTTCGGTTCGACGAACTTCGCCCACGCGGCTCGGGCCGAGGATTCTCCCGTCAGTTCCCTCATTCCCCGTTCCAGCATCTGCCGCACGATGGGTTGCGATACGCGGTTCCCCGCGATCGAGCGGTGGTCGGACAATTCCACGACCCGCCCCGGGTACAATCCAGGCATTCCCAGCGGCGATCGTTTCGCGAGCGGCGCTTCGCGCACATCGATAGGAGGAGGCGGCGGAATCTTGACTTCGTCGTCGTACGCCAGCGCATCCATGCCACCGAGAAACAACGCTGCGCCCACACAGGTACGCTTTACAAAGGTCCTTCGATCCATAGCTTGGTCAGGTCTCCGCAATTCCCTTCCGCCAAAGAAGCGTACTATCACCGTCTCTCGAATTGCCAGCACCGTCCGAAAGATTTTTTCCCGTCGGAGTGACAACGCCCTTGCGACGGAGTAGACCTTCGATTCATTCTCCCTTGTCCGTGATTAATTTCGGGAGTTTTTGCGACCGGCTTCTCTAATGAAGTCAGTTCAAGGTTGAACACCTGCGGACTATTAGCATTTGAGCCGCCGCAGGTTATTCGATTCATTCCGCTGTGGCCGCGTCCGCGACGCTCCAAGTAGCAGGGAGCGCGTTACCGGAGGGTCTGATGAACACTTGCCGCCTCGCTCTGTTACGTCTTGATGAATGCGATCGCATGGAGGGTATCAGCACCTGCATGGTGACCTGCGCAATGACATCTCTGAGCAGCGTGGGTTCCTCACGGCAAAAACAGATCCTCCGGATCACTGGGGCTATGGTGGGCGGTATACTCTGTGGTATAGTAGCTCAGGTCTTCATCATTCCAGGGCTGGACACGATCAGCGGATTCGCAACGTTATTTGTGTTGGTCACATTCATCGCGGCCTGGTTTGCCACCAGCAGCTCACGACTCTCGTACTTCGGTCTCCAAATGGCGTTAGCTTTTTATCTGGTCCACTTACAGGAGTTTTCACCGCAGACCAGTCTAACGGCAGGCCGCGACCGAGTCGCGGGGATAGCCCTGGGACTCCTGGCTATGTGGCTCGTATTTGACACGTTAGGTGCAAAATCGGCAGTAATCATGACGGACACGTTCGCTCGCAACCTCGACCTCCTGGCGGAACAGGCAATCCCGTGGCGGGACGGAAAACCTGCCGACGTAGCACGGCTTCGCGCACTGCAGTCTCAAATCAGCCAAAACTTTGCTCAGGCCAACGCGCAGGCGGATGCGGTTCTCTTTGAAATAGGTCCATTGCGGCAGATGAAATTGGCGCAGCGAAGGCGCCTCCTTGATTTGCAGCCAGGCTCAGATCGACCTTCTTCGTAGAGATTGCTCTGCTTCAGTACAGGATCACGATGCAACCCCAAGCGGTTGACACTCCAGGATTCTCGAAGCTCAGAAGGCATTTGACGAACACGCAAGCGCCGCGCTAAGAAGACTTGCTCAAGCATTTCGATCGGGTGAGGTGTCCGGCCCTCCAGATAAGGATGAGTTCATATCAAGAGCGATTAGAGACGGCGGTGCGAGCCCAGAAAAATGCTCAGACCGCGCGAACGGATGTTCTCCTGATCCTGTTCTCGCATCTCAGCGCGCTACTCGACACCCTGCAGTCGGATAGTGCCTTCTTTCAAGATGACCGGCTGACATCTCCAGGGAAATCGAAGGTTGCCGGGCGGCTTCAGCCGGGAGCGACGCAAGCGCGGGCGCAAGCAGAACTTGACTTGATTCACCGCCGTCTGCTGGAGCAGCAACTTTTGGAAGTGGAGCAACCGGGTCAAAGAACGCAGCAATTTGTTCGCGAGAGCCATCTGGTGCTGCGGCCTGCGCAGAACGGGCTGACCAGTGGCTTGCGTGAACAATATGCGTTGCCCTGAAATTGCTAATGGCGATCGCCGCGGGAGTGCTGCTAGTCGCCTGCGCCAACCTTGCGAACTTGTTGCTGGCGCGTGCTTCTACTCGCCGGCGTGAGATCGCGGTGCGCTTAGGATTGGGGGCCGCAAGAGGGCGTGTAATACTTGGATCCGTCGTGAATTTCACTCTTTTCCTTCAAAAGTGGCCGAAAATCTAGCATTTGTCTCCAAAATGTTTGCATCAGTCGCTCGATTTTCGCAAACGTAGCCTCAGGCCTCCAGGGGTTTACCTTATGAGATCGGCGTAATATTCTCTCTGTCCACCCTTGGAGGCAAGTAAGGAAGCGGCGCAATTGAAGCATTCGACTGAATTCATTGAAAAACAGAATTCCACCATAGTGCGTCAGACCCGCATGGCCAAAGGAGATTTCTATATTTCTAGGTGAATAGCGCATGCTGACTAAATCCTAACAGACAGTTAGGATTTAGTCAGAAGCCGAAACTGTAAGGAAACGGCGTCAAATAAGGCGCAAAATCAAATTCACTACGGGTTTTCACGACGGATTCAGGTGATACGAATCCGGAATCGCTTCCAGCGGCACCGACTGCCCGCCGCGACTCATGCGAACCAGGATGCGCCCAACGTTCAGATTGGGGTCCTCCGTCGAGATAAAAAAGACCTTTGTGGTGTACCCTGCCTGCCTTGCGCTCTCTAGCAAGTCCGTGTCGACGTGAGATCCTCAACCGCAAAGGAACGCCGCTCGCGTAACATCGCGCAGGGTTGGTGCCGAATAGGCGGAACCACAGTTGGGAGGCCCTCTTTAAGGTGAGCTAAAACGTACCAACCTGGACGCAACATCGTCCGTTAAGAAATTGATGCCTGGGCTGTCGGTCCCTGGTGTGAAACTCGCGTTCAGATGTAAAACTGTCTCCGTCTTTGTCCAGGCCCAGTTCTTTGACGCTAAACTATTACTTATTGAGTTACTATAACGCTTCTATTAACCATACGTTAATCGAGTGCGAGGCGAATCCAAGCCGCAGCGCAGAATAGTGCCTTCAGCAGGCGGTCGTCCGAGGTCAATTTTGGGCGCTTTCCTGGAGACCTCTGGAGCACGCCGATTTGATGGCGTAGAGCCAGGTTCTCGAGCCCGACGGAAGCACGCGACCGGAAGATCGAGGCCAAAGATGCGAGGAGTGTCGTGAGAAAAATGAGCAGCGGCTAGAATTATGCAGGAAATACAACTCCCGTCCCGTCAGATATTTCCAGATTTCCGGGAGGCACAGGCGATTTCCCTGATTACCAATCCAGAACTCAGCAGTGGGAAGGTGTTTGGACTACACGCTCAGAATCGCAAGACGAGGAAAAGCAGCTCGGTACAAATGATCATCCAAGGTCAGAAGCCGGAACCCATGGTGCAATGCGTGAGCCCCGATGAGGAAGTCGGCAAGAATTCGGCGCGGGCCGGAGTCCCGCTGTGTTCTTCGGCGAGCAACGTACTGTTGGAAGGCACGGCCCGCAACGCGCCAAGTGGCTTCATTGAGATTCCAGTCCACCGCGATGCCTGTTTCTTTGCAGAAGGAATCAAGGAAGGCCTCCGACCTACCGGGGGCGGCAAGAAGCTCCGCGAAGACCGGCGCAGCAACAACTAGGCTGCCCCGAGCCAAAGCGGTATCAAGTGCCGAACGAGCCTGAGTGTTCAAAGTGTCGTCCTTATTCCAGAGGGCGACGAGAACATTGCTGTCGATCGCGGTGGTCATCGTCCGCGCAGCTTGCTAACCCATCGCACAACTGCCTTCTTCCCACTAGCAACGCCCGGGCTCCCGATGCCGCGATATTTTTCGAATGGGCTCTTGGCTCGGACAGGCCAGACGCGAACGCCCACTCTATCCCTCTCGAAAAGCAATTTGTCACCGGGCCGAACCCCTAGAGCGCGTCGAATTTCGTGCGGAACGGTAATCTGTCCTTTGCTTGTGATGCGCGCTGCCTTCTTCATGACAAGTTCTCCATTCCTTACTATATCATATCGCTCCTTACCCGGGTAACGTCAACATGTTAGGAACCAGCAAGTACTCACACTTGACACAAGTCGCGATTCGCTGGTAGAGCCGCTGGAAAGGATAATCAGGGCGATTAGATGGTGGGGCGTGACGCTGACGGCCATTTCCTCGGTTTCCGCGCGAGGCTCAATTGTGAAAACATGCCTGTGATCCCGGCCTGGCTCGTGAGACGCAATCTCAACGATCCGCGCAGAATCCCCTATCTGTCGGTTTGGAAAGATGAATGCGACGGCGAGCTCAAAGAGGCCGTGCGACTAGCAACGCCGAGCGCCAATCGCGCCAGAGGCGCGACAGACAGATCCACAGCGGGCGGTCGCCCGAGGTCAATTTTGGGCGATTTCCTGCAGACCTCTGGAGCACGCCGATTTGATGGCGTAGAGCCAGGTTCTCGAGCCCGAGGGAAGCACGCGACCGGAAGATCGACCACAGAGTTGCGAGGAGCGTCGTGAGAAAAATGAGCACCGGCTAGAATTATGAAGGGAATATAACTCCCGTCCCGACAGATACTTCGAGATTTCCGGGAGGCACAGCCAGGCCTCTTCCTTGAAGGCTGCACGCTTATGTGTGTGCCCGCGTTCCCCCAGCAACTCCGCACTACTCTCCGAACTCAGATTTTAGGTAAGCCACTGGTTCCACCAGTGAGACCAGAAAAGGTTTGACCGTTGCGTTACGGCATGACATCCCCCGTGGCTTGGTGAGGGCCAGAAAAAGGCGGATGTTATGTCGGAAACGTATCAAAGGTTAGCGCATTCCAGTTGTGACTGTAAGTATCATGTGGTGCTTGTGCCCAAGCGGCGGCGCAAGGTGCTGTTTGGCCAGGCACGGCGCAAGTTGGGAGAAGTATTTCACGCCTTGGCGCGGCAGAAGGAGTGGATAGCGTCGGGATAAACCGGCATGGGGTTACGAATGAAAGAGTCATCAAGAAAGGAACAGCCGACCATCTTGAATCCGAGTCATGCGAGTGCGACCGCGAGGCCTCACTTGAAGCGTTGACAGGTGCATATGCAGGCAGGGAGATCGAGCTTCGAAATTGCCAATCCGGGGGCCGATGGACTCATTCTATCTGGAAGGCAAAAAGGCGACGCGCGATATAGGCGAGCTCGTCGTCACCCGGCGGAGTCGTAGCAGCCCAGGCATGCATAGAAACTCCATGTGCGAGAACCGAGAGACCCCGTTGTCGCCTGTGGCGGAAACGTGACAGGCCGATGGGAGAAAGCGATGAGCAATAAGACCCATATGCACGACAACGGGGAGTCGTACAGCGGATTAGTACCTGTGAAGCCGTCGAACAAAAGCGGGAGACCGCCAGCGGAGACGGTGGAGGGAAGGACGCTGACCAAGGAGAACGTGGGACGGCCTAACCCGAACTGGACACCGAGCCAGGGAAACGGGTCAAGTGGGCTGGACCGCGTGCGCGAAGCAGCAAGGAAGAACGGGAAGTTACGGTTCACTGCGCTACTACACCACGTTAATGTCGACTTGCTACGGAGCAGCTACTTCAAATTGAAGAAGAAGGCTGCACCGGGAGTGGACGGCGTGACCTGGGAAGAATATGGAAGAGAACTGGAGGCCAAGTTAATTGACCTGCATGGGCGAATCCATAGAGGAGCGTATCGAGCGCAACCATCACGCAGAGTCTGGATCTCGAAAACCGATGGAAGGCAACGACCATTGGGAATCGCAGTACTGGAAGACAAGATCGTTCAGTACGCGGTAACGACGGTTCTCAACCAAATCTGGGAAGAGGACTTTCTGGGCTTCTCGTATGGGTTCCGGCCAGGGCGCAGCCAGCATGATGCGCTGGACGCGCTATACGTCGGGATTATGCGCAAGAAAGTGAACTGGGTGCTCGATCTGGACGTCCGATCATTTTTCGACAAAGTCGATCATGACTGGATGCTTCGGTTTGCCGAGCACCGCATTGGAGACGAAAGAATCCTTCGCCTAATTCGGAAATGGCTGAAGGCGGGGGTGATGGAGCAAGATCGGTGGATAGAGACGGAGGAAGGGACGCCCCAGGGTGCGGTGATTTCACCAGTACTGGCAAATCTCTACCTGCATTACGTTCTCGATCTCTGGGTTGTCCAGTGGCGGCGGAGGAATGCGAGAGGCGATGTGATCATTGTCCGATACGCAGATGACGCCGTGCTGGGGTTTCAATTCCGAGACGAAGCCGAGCGATTCCTGCAAGAGCTGAAAGAGCGCACGGCGAAATTCGGATTGGAACTACATCCAGTGAAAACGCGTCTGATTGAATTCGGGCGGTTTGCCGCCGAACGACGGAAAAAGCGTGGAGAAGGAAGTCCTGAGACCTTCAGTTTCCTGGGTTTCACTCACATCTGTGGGACGAGCCGACAGACGGGCTATTTCACCATAATCCGAAAGACGATCAGCAAACGCAGAGCAGCGAAGCTGAAGCAAATGCACGCCGAGCTGAAACAGCGACTGCATGATCCGCTGGCGGAGACGGCCAAATGGCTACAGTCAGTGGTGCGGGGATACTTCCAGTACCATGCTATTCCTGGAAACGAGAGGAGCCTGGATCAATTCCGGAGCCCTGTGCTTCGTTCGTGGTTGCGCCAAATTCGTAGGCGTAGCCAACGCAGCCATTGGACCTGGGAACGGTTCCTAGAGCGCCTCGGAGGCCTGCTTCCGGCAGTCTGCACCGTGCACCCGTATCCGACTACGCGCTTTGACGCCAAGTATCCAAGGTAGGAACCGTGTGCGCTAAACACGCCAGCACGGGTCTGTGCGGGGGGTGCCGAGCGATCGGCATCCCTACCGCGACCCAGATCATTGAGGGACACCTGCTGCCGGACCATGTGCACATGTGCATCGCGATTCCTCCGAAGTATCCGGTGGCCTCAGTGATCGGATTTCTGAAAGGGAAGAGCGCCATAGCGATGGCCCGCTTGTGTGGCAAGGAGCGGAATTTCACGGGCGAGTACTTCTGGGCCCGTGGATACGCGGTGTCCACGGTGGGTTTCGAGTTGGAGCAAGTCCGCAAATACATCCGCGAACAAGAGGCCGCGGATGGTAACAGCGGCAGTTTCTAAACTCATCCACGAAGGCGCGCCTTAGCGCGACGCCTAACCAACGGGACAACCGCCTTTGAGGCGGCCCCACTCACCAAGCCACCCGCTCCGCGGGGGGTGTCTGACTGCCTTTACGGGTCTGAAAGAATAGCCGACTGCGACCTCCGTCCCAGCGATAGCCGAGGACCGTAGTGATCGACATCTTCGACCAATTGAAGGAGTGAATCAGGACTGGGTTTCGCCTTTTGGAGCCCAGGTCCGACGGACGGAGGGGCGTTGTGAGACGCCGCTCTCGTCTTGGAAGAGGATCCAGGCCTTGCGGCGGCGAGCTTTTTTTTTATCTCCGGCCAAGTCTGGGTCAGCCAGCGCCGCACTTTCTCCGGCTTGCGCTCGCGGGCTTGCTTGGCGGGACGTTGCAGGCTCCAGTCCAAGGCGCGCAGGATCTTCCACACGTGCCCAGGGTGATAGTGCACGCCGGTTAAGCGCTCGATCACTATCGCCACCCGGGGCAGCGTCCAAAGATTGGTCGCGAAGCCGTGGGCGCGCGCTCCTTGGCGCAAAGCTTGCTCGACTTGTTGGAGTTGTTGGCGATTCAGCTTGGGCTTGCGGCCCGCGCGGCCGGCAGCGCGGAGGGCGTGGCTGCCGCCCTTTTTCCATTCGGCGTGCCAGCGACTAACACTCTGGCGACTTACCTGCAGTTCCCGGGCGATTTCTGCCAAGCTTAGCTTACCGGCAGCGAACAAGCGTGCCGCTGGCATGTACCACTCGTCGCAGGTTTCGGGCTCAAGCCAATGGTTGGATCGATGCAGAGAACCCGCGTCTGGCTCGCCCACTGCATCGGTTGTCGAAAGCAAGCAATTCGGTCCGGCTCGTGCTGGGCCGCTCACATCTTTGGTCCTCGAGGATGCGTGGAGTAAGGGAAATATTGGCCCACCCAGGCAAGAAACCCATGGGCCACCGAAGACGATCGGAATTTGGCGGTCGCCAGTCAAAGACGGCAGCTCAAAACAACAACGAGCCACCTTGCCCCAGGAAATTTTTGACTCAGCCGACGGAATTTGAAAAATCAGGGGTTTTGCAACACCCTTTAGCTAAGCTAGAGACTCGAGGACCAAGCTCCTGTCCGTCTTGCATGCCAACCCAGTGAATTACTGAATCGTGACCCAAATGGTCGAAGACTGAGACACAGGGCCATTTGTAGCCTGCACACCCATGTACGTTGTGCCCGTGGCCACAACGTTGAGTGTCGAGGATTGCGAGCCCTGATTTTGACTGTCTCCGCTGTATTGTGCATAAATCTGATGCGTTCCCACAAACGGCAGGGCCACTTGACTGGACGCCGAATTGGCTACGACGGTTAGCGGTGGCGTGAGTGCTCCGTCGTTGCCTTTCTCCCAGAAAGTAATCGTGCCTGCGACGGTTTTCGTGGACGTTACGTTTGCACTCAGGGTTACAGAGGGGGAAGTCCCTGCAGGAACCTTTGTCGCGGAGACTGTGATTGCAACCGAAGTGGGCACTGGCCCGCCACCTCCGCCCCCGCCACCCCCACTCGCTGATCCGCCTCCACAACCAAATACGTATAGCAGGCTAGAGGCGGCCACTAGAGCGAAAGCGAGACGCTTCGTGCGACTTTGCCTTGGCAGAAAAGACAGAAGCAACGCGACCAGGCACACCAGATCAAGCCCTACTGGCCAACCTCGTCCCCCAGGCCAACGAGGCCACTTCACGCCGGGGGAAGCTGGAAACGCCGCTGTCGAGGTTGCTGACGGTGGAAGAGTTGCCAGCGTTACTGTCGCTGTCGTAGGCGTGCTGTTCGTGAGGTTTACGGAAGTCGGGCTGAACGAACATGTGATCCCAATTGTTGCGTCCGGGCTGCAAGAGAAGTTAACTGTGCTGGCCAAGTTGTTTGCAGGCGTAATCGTCAGCTGCTGCGAGCCCGTCTGGCCAGCGGTTATTGTCAGATAGGCAGGGTTCGGCGCCATCGAAAAGTCTGGCAGAACGACCGTCACGAAGTTGCTGGACGCCGAGACAGAGGCGTAATTGGAGTCGCCGGCGTAAGTGATAGAGAAGCTTTCACTATTCGAAGGCGTGACGGTGGCGGCCACCTGAATTTCCCAATTTCCGCTTCCGTCAGGAACCGTAGTGATCGTCAGCCCACTTCTGATTGGCCCATCAGCATTGCCGTAAAGAGAAACCGTGCCGGTCGGTTTCAAGGCGACGTTCGATGCCGGCACCGTAGTATTGATCACGCCTGTTATCGTCACTGTGCTTCCGTAGTTCAAAGTCGTTGGGCTGGCGCTGATGTTCGCGGTCGTGCGGTGAAGCACGTTCAACGTAAACGGACTGCTCACGGAAGAGGCGTAATTCGAATCACCACTGTATTGCGCGGTCAACATGTGCGTGCCCGCGGTTGGTATTGTTACGTTCGTGAAATTGGGATTGAGGCTGAACCCTGGCGCTGAACCGTTCTGCCCAGGGAACCCGGTCACGGAAAAGGGGCTGCCCAACTGGGTTGTCCCATCGAGGAAAGTAATCGTACCTGTGGGAGCCGCACCCGACTGCGTCTGCGCGCTTCCACCCACGAGAACCTGAAATGGCACGCCTTCTACAGGATTGCTGACCAATGGTTGTTCTGTGGTCGTAGTCGGCGCAGGCGTGATCGTGATCGCATAAGTGCTCGCACTTGCGCTGTAGCTGTTGTCACCGCTGTAGCTTGCGGTGAGGACGTGGGAGCCGCCGGAAAGCTGGATGCGCTGATCCTCAGTGTAGCCCTCACTGTTGAGTGAAAACATGCCTCCGTCGAGGGGCGCGGCAGCAGCACCGTTCAGGGAGTCCGTCCAAGTGATAGTTCCGGTAGGGCAGCTTGGGGGAGTGCAAACCGGCTTGGGTGGAAAGGAAAGAGTTGCTTGCGCGTTGCCTACGTCCATGCGAGCAATGTAGGGAGAGCCATATACCAAAGAGGTGGGAGTATTGCCTGCTTCCATGCCTGTCTTAACGTCGAATGTAGGAATGCTGATCAAAGTCTTGCTGTTCTCGGCGGTGATGGTTACCGGGATTCCGGGGCTAGAATCACTCGAGCCAAAAGTTGCATCGCCTTGATAGTGGGCGGTGAGGTTGTAGGAACCGCCCGGTAGGATGACGTTCGTGCCGCTTGCCGAGCCGCTCGAAAGGGTAAGAGCTTCGACCCCGAGGGAGCCGCTCGGATTCCCAGGCGTGGGATTGGGTGCAGCGACCAAAGCGACCTGTCCCGTACGCTGGCGGCTAGCGTGGTGGCCGAAGGGAGGAAGTTGACGGAAGACCAGTTATTCACCAGATTCTGCACATTCACGGAACCAAGACCAGTGGCAAGGTCATATCCGGCGCCGGCGTTGTAGCCGGAGAGGACACCGTATTGGTCAATGGAACTAGAGGTCGTGCAACTCAAACTGTTCTTGGCACAAGGCATCGCGATGGTTCCCGACGTCACGTCGTTGAAAATGCATGTGCTAGCGGGCCCTGTGCTTGAGTTGCAGCTTGACGCTGATTGTTTTGTGGCGAGCTTATAGAGAACCACGTTGGCGTTACCCTGGCGAGACTGAGTTTTTTGGTTGACCAGAGCCATAATTGCAGCGAAGGCGGGAGCCGATGCCGATGTACCACCGATAGGAAACAGATTGGAGCTGCTACAAAAACCAAGGACATCTGTTTCGCAAATGGCGTAAGAATTTCCAACGAACCCATTGCTAGCAAAGAGAGAGACATCCGGAACGTCACGCTTGCCATCGAGGGGAACGCCCGTGCCAAATTGCCACGAGGGTTTGGAGTAGCCGCCCGCACATGCAGCAGGGGTTTGGCCCGACGGTGTCGTACAACTGCTCTTGCCGCCGCTGCCGCCGGCGGTGAAGACGAATCCTGTCAATCTTGAGTTATTGCAATTCGTTTCGGCGTTTGTGCTGAAGCCTATGCGGGGATCACCAAAAATGGCGTTGGTACAGGAATCGTTCCATGTAGTCTCCGGGATATACCCGTTGGCGGACTGCTGCGTTGTTGAGTTGTTCGTCGTGCTCCAATAGGTTGTGAAATTGAAGAAGTCATTAAAATCCGTTCCACCCACGGCAATGTTGTAGGGCGTGGAGGCAAATCCGCTAACCTGCAAGCCGTTTTGAGCGGGTTGCGGCGTCTGTCCGGCGAAGAAATCACAGCCGGCTGCGCCGTTGTCTCCCGATGAAACGAAGACAGAAATCCCTTGCGCAGCTGCCTGCTGCCAAAGCTGATTATAAAACTGGTTGCCAGCTGCGCCGAGGTTGAGTTCACAGTCTCCGAAACTCACGCTGAGGATGGGGGCCAGATTGTTATCGACGACGTATTCCGCGGACAGATCGACGCCAGCGGTCGTTTCGGTGGCCTGAGAAACGACCAGCTTAATGGTGGCCCCTTTGGCTACTCCGCCTGACATTTCCACGTCGAGGTCGGCTTCCGTTTCGATATTGGGAACAAGCCCCGGGTCAGGGCCGTTAAGAACGACGACAGGGTCGTTCGCGGGCAGTCCAAAGATAGTGCGAAAATCCCGGACATCTTGAACTTTAATGTTCGATTCGTTAGCGATCGCGATCGTTTCTCCTGTGCCGTCGATGGCTGGCGTTGCGTTCCAAAGGGGCAGCACGTTGTAAATGGCGGCAAAATCATAGGGGCCGAGCTCGGAACAGTATATTGGTTGGCCCGTATTCGGGTCAGAGCCGCACTGATAGGTGAAGTCGGGATTTGCAAGCTGAAGCAGGCTCGCCCGGCTGGTGTCCTTCGACCAGTTAAGTACGGCGGCACGGCGGTACTGCGTTTTTCGAGGAAAGTTGTGCAGGCTGACAATTCCAGCCACAACACGGGTAAGTGCCGCGGGGATTTGGGGATCGGACGTGTTGGCGAGGTGCTCTTGACCGTTTACGAAGTAGTGGTGGATTTCGGTGTGGAACGCGTTTCGGACTTGGCCGACGTCGCCGGAAAATTCGATCAAATTTCGGCCGGGGCCAACTTCGACGCCTGTGAACCCATGGGTCGCGAGCCACTGGGTGATGGTTTGGATGTCGGCGTCGGCGGGACCAAACTGTTTGCCGAATTGATCCGGAGTCAGCCAGGCGTGATATTTTGGAGAAGATTTGCTCTGTTGATCGTCGAGAAGTTGGCGCAGTGCAGACTCTTGGGCTGCGCTTCGTTGCAACAGTAGCAGAATTCTGTTCAGCGGCTGCGCCTCAGCAACAGGTCCTTGATCGAACTCCGGCCGGGCGAGCGGATGGACGTTTCCCTTCAGAACAACGAGATTATTCTCATCCACTGCCTGAGTAATGCGAGCGGGGATGCTTGTTGTTTGCGCAGCGGCATGTCCGCAAGAGAGCGCCAAAATGGAAATGAAGAGTAGGGCACCACGGCACAAGCTCACTTTTGGGAGTCTCATGTTCTACCCCACGCAACGAATGGAAGTAGAAATTCTGCAAGTCCGGGGACGGAGGGAATGTAGTTTCCATTAGATAGTAGCGATAGCAAGTGAATACCGTATTCGATATTAAGGTAAAGACTCTACTGCGATTTCATCGGGAGGCGCAAGCCATTCGGCGCTGAATCATCCGAAGATCTGCACGATTTATGACGTGGGCGAGGCGGATGGGAAGGCGTTCATCGCCATGGAGTTTCTGGACGGAGCACCGCTGAAGCATTTGATTAACGGCCAGCCGATGGAGCTGGAGCGGCAGCTGGACCTGTGGATTGAGGTGACCGAGGGACTGGACGCCGCGCATGCGGAAGGCATCGTGCACCGCGACATCAAGCCGGCGAACATTTTCGTGACCAAGAAGAATCGCGCGAAGATTTTGGATTTTGGGCTGGCGAAGGTGAGCACGGCGAAGGCGATCAGCGGCAGCGGTGGCGACAGTGCGATTGTGCCTCCCGAAAATTCGGAAGCACGCCATTCTGTTTGCGGCGACACTACTCTGCGCCCGGAAGCTGATGCCGATGATGGAGGACAATCCAGACACCAGCAAAGAGCTTCTGACTGAACACTACCGGTGGCACGCAATCGAGCAGGCGCATCGTGTGCTCAAAATGATCGACAAGCGTTGGCTGCGGAGACGGTCAGCGAGCCGCAGCTTTTCGTCGCAGATAGTAATGATCCATCAGGGTCACTGCGCCGAATCCCCACATTCGGCCATGGAGGGTTACAAGCTCTCGCCGTGGCTACAACCATTCTTTACGCTCTTGGGCTGGTCACCATTGCCCTCCTCGTGCGGAGTCCAATAGCCATACTGTAGTCAAAAGCGGTGATAGCTGTTTGAAGTTTGGTGGACGAGAGGGGATTCGAACCCCCGGCCTCCTCGTTGCGAACGGGGAATCACTAAAGCTAAGACGCGTCGCCACAATCAGTTAGCTTTTTGAAAAGGCCGTGAATCGCCCAACTCGCCCAACCAAATCATAGAGCTTCTTCACTAGCCGTCAGCTCATCTCCAATACCTCCACCTTCTTGGGAAGGGAGACCCAGCATTTCCATTGGGTTCGAATCCGACGGGACTTGGACTGAAGGACTGAAATTACCACGGGCGTTGCAATGTAACTCACAGCCCGTTGACGGCAAGAAACGGAAATTCAGGACAACCAAACAATACGGCTTGTTTCAACCTTCCAACCCGCGTCATTTTTCG
>QHYZ01000370.1 GCA_003225295.1 Acidobacteriota bacterium
CCAAGGGGGTAAGACGCTGGGCTTTGATTCTCTCAGAACTCATTGCCTGCCGATTCGCACACCTTGTCATATGTGTGAGCGAAAGTCTGCGGCAACGAGCTGTGGCTCTCGGAATAGTCGATCCACTGCGTACAGTGGTTCTGGCATCGGGTAGTAGCAACGGCGTGGACCTGGATCGATTCGCTCCCACCCCTGAACGTCTTGGTCAGGCCGAAGGCCTGAGGAACAACCTTGGAATTCCAGCGGGGGCGCCGGTGATTGGGTTTGTCGGACGCTTCACGCGCGATAAAGGCCTCTGCGAACTGATCGAGGCCTATCTTCATTTGCGCCATCAGCGCCCGCTGCTGCATCTTTTACTTGTGGGTGATTTCGAAGGTGGTGACCCGGTCCCCAGCAACGTTCGCAAAGTGATCCGGTGCGATTCACAAATCATCCACACAGGAATCGTGCGAGATACTGCTCCTTATTACCATGTGATGGATATCCTTGCACTTCCGACCTATCGGGAAGGGTTTCCGAACGCGCCCTTAGAAGCCCATGCTGCAGGCAAACCGGTTGTCGCCACTAGGGCCACTGGTGTCGTGGACTCGGTGATCGATGGGGTGAGCGGCGTCCTGGTGCCTGTTGGTGACTCGGAGGCATTGGCCAAAGGTTTAGAGCTGCTACTAAAAGACAAGGAGTTAGCCGCGGCCATGGGCAGCGCCGGCCGAGAACGGGTGCGGCGCGAGTTCAGGCAAGAACGAATCTGGAAGGCACTCGCGCAAGAGTATGCACGACTACTTGAGGGCCGAGGGTTGCGGCTGGCGCAGCCGAATCCGAGCAAGGCCGTCTCGACTCCGACGCCAGGTCCTGCCATCGTTCAATCATGAACCATCTGATGAAGCGCCTCATTGACGTTTCGGTTGCCGGGGCGGCATTGCTTCTGCTGGCCCCGCTGATGGCCACGGTCGGCCTTGCCATTTTTCTGATGATAGGCCCACCTGTACTGTTCCGGCACATTCGCCCAGGTTACAAGGCACGGCCGTTCACAACGCTCAAGTTCCGGACCATGAGCGACGCCCGGGATGCGCAGGGACGTCTTCTGCCTGATGCAGAAAGATTGACTCCACTTGGAAACCTGCTGCGGCGAATGAGCATAGACGAGCTCCCTCAACTTTGGAATGTCTTGAAAGGCGAGATGAGCTTAGTGGGCCCTCGCCCACTGTTGGTGGAGTACCTGGAGCGCTACACCCCGGAGCAGATGCGCCGCCACGAAATGAAACCGGGCATCACGGGCTGGGCGCAGATAAATGGCAGGAATGCTCTCAGTTGGGAAGAAAGATTCCGACTGGACGTCTGGTACGTAGACCATTGGAGCATCGGACTCGATTTACGGACTATTCTTAAGACAATTCTGAATGTTCTCCTGCAGCAGGGCATTTCACAGCATGGGCATGCTACCATGCCGGAGTTCATGGGGAAAAACCGAGCGAGATCGTGAGAATTGAAAGACTCTTCGTCTATGGAGCTAGTGGACATGGAAAGGTCGTTGCGGACATTTTATTTGCCCGCGAGGATTCTAATGTTGCAGGCTTCGTTGACGATAGAGCCGAATTGCGGGGGACAACTGTTCTCGGACTACCGGTTTGTGGCGATGGATCCTGGTTACAGCAAGAAACCAGAAAGATGCGTGTTGCTGTCGCCTTGGGTATTGGAAATAATTCTGTGCGGAAGCAACTGGCCTTGAAATGCCTCGCCTGGGGCGCAGAACTAGTAAGTGTAGTACATCCAACGGCTTGGGTATCTGCCTCGGCACAACTGGGCTCAGGAACCGTCGTAATGGCCAACGCGGTCATCAATCCCAACGCCAAGGTCGGCAACGGAGTGATCGTGAATACTGCAGCTGTCGTTGAGCACGACGTTGAAATCGGCGACTTCGCGCACGTCTCCCCAAACGCTGCTATGGGCGGGGCTTCACACCTTGGCATGCTGTCACATCTCGGAATAGGGGCCGTCGTGATTCAGTGCGTTAGCATCGGGGCCCACACCATTATCGGATGAATGATAGAGCACGCTTTGAAAAGCTTGCGATGGACGGGGGACAACCTGTTCGTCAAGTGCCCTTTGCACCGTGGCCACAATTTGAGCAGGACGAAATTGAAGCCGCGGTCCGGGTTCTCCAGTCCGGCAGAATTAACTACTGGACCGGTGAGGAAGGCCGGCAGTTCGAGAAAGAATTCGCCGCACAGACTGGCTCTAAGTATGGCGTTGCTGTAGCAAACGGCACGGTGGCTCTGGAACTCGCACTGTACGCTCTGGGAATCGGCCCAGGAGACGAAGTGATCGTGCCGTGCCGGACATTTATAGCATCGGCGAGTTGTGCGGTCATGCGTGGCGCGAAGCCGGTCCTAGCCGACGTTGACCCTCAAAGCCAGAACTTGACGGCGGATACCATTCGGCCTCTAATCACGCCGCGAACCAAGGCCATAATTGCGGTTCACTTGGCGGGGTGGCCTTGCGAAATGGTTCCGATTTTGGCTTTGGCTCGTGAGCATGATTTGAGGGTGATTGAGGATTGTGCGCAAAGTCACGGCGCCACCTACAACGGACGACCGGTTGGGTCGTTTGGCGATGTCGCAGCCTTTTCCTTCTGTCAGGACAAAATCATGAGCACCGGCGGGGAAGGAGGTATGCTGACAACCAGTCAGGAGGCGATTTGGGAAAGGGCCTGGAGCTTTAAGGATCATGGCAAGAGTTATGATGCCGTTTACAATCGCCAGCACCCAATTGGCTTTAAATGGCTCCACGAGTCCTTCGGGACAAACTGGCGCTTGACGGAATTTCAATCCGCTCTGGGTCGGGTCCTCTTACGAAAGCTTCCTGTAATGGTCGATGTTCGGCGCAAGAATGCTGCAATTTTGACGCATGAATTCCAGCAAATCTCTGCCCTAAGAGTGACTCGACCGCCCGACCACATCAGGCATTCTTACTACAAGTACTACTTCTTCATTCGTCCAGAACTGCTTGGGGATGGATGGACAAGAGATCGAATTCTCTCTGCAATACTTGCCGAGGGCATTCCTTGCTACTCAGGGGTCTGCAGCGAAATCTACTTGGAGAAGGCATTCACGCCAAGTCTTCGGCCGGCAGAGCGGCGGAGCATTTCTCAGGAACT
>QHYZ01000278.1 GCA_003225295.1 Acidobacteriota bacterium
CGCGTGTGACGATCCATCCGTCCTCGCCCACGCGTCTCCCCCAAGCGAATCCAGTTGGCCGCTTGATAGCAGGTCCCCCGGTAGCGGGCCACCTCCACGAACGTTTCCAGCAACACCGGCCCGTATCCGTAGCGCTCCTCCCAGTCTTTACGGATCCGCTGCGCCGCCAGCGACAACGCCTTGCTCGCCAAATTTCGCACCCGCACCCAGGGAAAAATCAAGAAACGCGAATTTGCCACCACCCAGTTCAATCTTTGCTGGCGATCTCGTTCCGTCCATCCGATCCACGCGTCCCGCTCTCGCAGCGCCCACGCCGAGGAAGCAAACAGCAAACAGCCCAAGCGACGCCCACCCCGGCCCACCAGAAAATACCGCTGATGCGCCCCAAACGGACGCTTGTAGCCCAGCGGATGGTAACGTTGCACGTACTCGTTCCACAGCTGCATCGCTTCCTTCCCGCCTACCGGTTGCACTTCCACCGGGCCTACCTCTCGCACCGTTCCGGCAATCTCCTCCTCCGCAGCGCTGCCCGCCCCCACAACGATCGCTCGCTCACCCTTCCGCTGCTTACTGGCGCACAGCTTTGGCAACTTCACCAATCCCAGCGCCTCCAGTTGCTGCAAGGCCTTCGCACAGGAAGCCAGTTTGTTCCGTCCTGCAGGGGTGACCCAATCCAGATGTTCACAGATGGTCTGTACCAGCTCCTTCAAACTCAGCCGCCTGCACACCCGCACCGTCTCTTGAATCTCCTGAATCTCTTGCCTGCTGAATTCCCGTCCGGATAAGAAATCTGGCACGCCCTCTGCGTTTCTTTTCAAAGTGTGGCCTCCCATCGCAGTAATCCACACTGATCTTCTCAAACGCGATTTTGGATGTCCAGTCCTTTTTGCGACAAAATAAATCCGTGGGTAGGTCTATGTTGTTCTCAACTTTGGGTTAGCAGGACCATGCGTCAGTGTTGCGGATTGGCCCGTGATTTTAACTTATCAGGTGCAGGTCGAGATTCAGTTTTCGATGTCGCCGTCTACTTTCCGTTTCCTATTCCGACGGGAGTTTCAACAACAAAAGGCCGCGCAGGCTTGAGTGCCACACTCAAGAGCCGATCCCGCAACACCTTGGATTCGTGTGGCATAAAGAACATGGCTCCTTCAGAAATTGTCCGCAATTCTTCACCAGCCCATCGCCCGGACATGATCCCGCTGATCGAATGAGAGTTCGAGCGTAACACCAGATGGCCGATTTCATGCGCAAATACATGGCCCAAAAGAGTAGACGCGAGTCTCCGCTCTTCAGACATCCGTTGAATCCGATCGTAGAAGACATACCCATAGTAACCCAGCCCTTTCTCATCCAGCGTGGCGGTGCCGAGCACATCGGCACGATCACGCACTTCGGCGCCCATGGCGCGAGGAAGGATCTTCAGCACGAAGTAAGTGGACCCTATGACGTGGCAACCGGCCGGTTGAATATTCTCAGAGCAGTTTCGCCAAACAGTTTCCACTCCCGCCTGCCGAAAAATCCGATGCACTTGCATCTCTGCGGCGGCCAAGAGTTCTGGGGAAACCTTGGCGTAGTCGTAGACCGAGACATGGAGTTCTGGGCTCCAAGTCTCTTTTGCCGGAGCGTTCTGAGCGAAGCACGTAGAAGACAAAAACACGAGGGTCAATAGGGCATAAATGCCGGTGTGGCTCTTCACGGGTGTCACCTCATGAGCGACGCTGCCTCCCCTAGGCAGCTACCTCAATGCTCCACCGGCAACGAGTTGGGCATCGGGAGGTGACGAGCTAACCTGTTTGGCACCTACTGTTTACGTGGAGAAGTGACGGGATTTTCAGGCGGGTGTAGACTTCATTCACTTTTCGGAGTCTTCCAGGTCGACATTCGGGCCGTCGCGCAAGACAGGCGACTTACGCAAGAATGCAGTCAAGCTGAAGTTCCAGGAGCAACCGTTCGAAGTTCTATGCCTGCCTCTGGCGCTGGCCGCGCGAAAATTCGGCGCTTGAATTCCGCTCGGAGTTCTTTAACGCTTTCAACCACCCGCAATTCTGTGATCCGGACGCGGACTTCACATCACCCACGTTCGGGCAGATCTTCTGCACGAGTGTCGCACCGCGCATCATCCAGTTTGCCCTGAAGCTCAGTTTCCAGTGATTTCGTGAAACATCAAGGAAAGGAATCGACCACCAGCATCGTAACGTACAAATGGATTCCGATGCGAAGCCGATTGCCCGTGAGGGATTGCCGAAAGATTTCGAGCGGCCTGTCGAACGCTTAATTCGTTGTGGCGAATTGCACGTAGGGCTTCGAGACTTTGACGATGACGTCCCCATTGCGGGCAGGTACGCCCCCTTTGAACTCGACGTCAATCTTGAAATAGGGACAGTCCTGACTGATGAATGTTTCGCGTCGTAATCCTGGTGGTGCGCCATCTATCCTGAATCGTCGTACACCTTCTTCTGTCCTGAAAACATGGAGGACGTCCCATCGCGTCATGCCCGGTCTTATAGACTCCATTTTCTCTAGGATTTGTCTCAACCAAGCTGCGTGGTCTTGCATGCACAAGTCCGAACTCGCCGACTGCGCCGGTCGAAAGGAAGCGGAACCCCCAACAACGATGATTGAAACCAACAAAAGCACGAAGAGTCGTCGAATCATTGTTTGCCCTCCTTTTGCGGGAAATGTTAGCAATCTCGGGTTGATGGATCCCACTCGACTGAAGATTGTCGATGTTAGCCTTTGAAACGTCACGCGGAAATTATTCTCCCGACGTCAGCAACCTACACCTGAAAAACGCATTTGAGAAGAACGATTGTCGAATTCAGGTGAAATCCCAGCGTGGGCTTTCTCATTCTCTCGTCACGAGAATCTGTAGTGAGCTAAGCGCGAAGGTAGGAGTGCGGATTCGAGAATGGACAAATTTCTGCCGAGATGGTGTGGATGCGAAGACCTTGGAAGTGATGAGTTATGCTGCAAGCTTCCCAGACTCACTTATTGGAGATGCTCGGAATCCCGGCACTCTGAAGCAGCAGTTGCAGACGAGTTAGTAGCTTCCGACTTCCGTGACATTCATCGCCCTGCCCTTGGTCGTCGGTCGTCGGGATTTTGCGACGGGAAGGCTGCTTCAACCAAGAAATCCTTAACCGTTTCGCTCACTGTTCGCGGAAATCGCAGCGCGTACTCTCGCAGCTTGGCCGGAATTAGAAACTGCAAGTGGAGTTCGTCTAAGGGCGTCGGAAGTCCTTCTTGACGGTTTAGGTAGATCCAATCGAGTAGCGCCTTCTCAGGTTCCGCGATGAGATATTTGTTGTAGCGAGTAGCTTTTTCCTCATAGCCCCAATAGAGTTCAGGAGAGATTTTTCGATACACAATGCTGACAGATTTGCCTCTGAAAGACTGCGGATAGCCCGGTGTGACGCAAGTCAGTATTGACGGACTTTGAGTAATGATGCCTCGCTCCACCAAAGCGGACTCAAGTGAAATGTAAGAACGAGGCCGAAGGACGTTTACCAGATCACGAGGCGAAAATTGTTGATTAAAGTGATTGATGTAGATCTTTGTGGAAACACGTTCGACCAACCCCCGAGCCTCATATCGGCGCAAAGCATCACGCACAACACGTTCAGAGAGCTTGTGTTTGCGAGCCAAATTCTCGGTGCGCACGATGCAATTGTTTCGCGCTTCTTCTGTCAGGATAGTTGTCCAATTCATTGCCGTTCCTTCCCGAGCCAATGAGCCAACACGACTCGTAGCGAGCGGCGGATGCTGTCAAATTCGTTCTTGGCAAGCTCTTCGAAGACGGCCAGTGGCAAGACCGGTCGGAGTTCGACCGTGCAGAGCTTAGCATTGATGTTCTGAATCCGAGTTTCGATGGATTCTTGGTCTATCTCCTTCATTGCGATCGAATCCTCGAGATGTGCTTGAAGATTCTTGTCCAGATGCGCACCACGGGAAAGCAGAAGATGGATATCGAAGGCATCCCTAGCTTTCACATGACGGCGATTGAGAAAAGTCTCACATTTCTGAAACAACAGATAGTTCGCGCTTGGCGTGGCGACGATTTTTTCTGGAGCGCTGGCGATAGCCTTCTTGACGATGTGGATCTCCAAGACATTCCCGCCGATGCTGGTTAGATCGATGCTGAAGAGGGCCTTGTGATTGGCGAGGACCCACTGCTTGACGAAGCCGGGGCTCTCGATATCTTTCCGGAATTCGAGTTGGCCCAGGCCGAGGGTCTCTGCAATTGACTGGATACTGGAACGAACAACATCTTCGACTTCTTCGGGTCTTGGGATGTTCGTTGGGGAGGCGAGCAGGTCCAAGTCTCGGGACAATCGAGGGCTCTCGTAGAAAAGCACGAGGGTGGCTCCTCCAACTAAGATGAGTTGATCGGGGAACGCGGTGAAGAGTGCCGCGGCACTTTCTTCGATGAGGACGAGTATCTCGGCTTCGAGCTGCTGGAAGCCGCGTTCTCTGTACCTATCGATTCTTGCTTGTAAATTCATAGTTGTCTAAAGTAGCATATTTCTGTCTCACTGGAATCATAGTAGCATATATAGTTGCTGAAAGTAGCATATTTAACAGCTCCCGCAAGTATAATGTAATCTTGGAGAACTCGGTGACTTCCCTTCGAGGCAAGCACCTTGGCGCAGTACGGAGCTCTCATACGGACCACCCGGATCGGCGCGTGCGTCAGTGTTCACGTTTTGTTTCGTAGGACCAGCCGACATGCGTTGATTGAGGCATAGAATATGCGTAGATCACCCTGGACTGATGCGTAGAATAAAGCGTAGAATATGCGTAGATTATGAAGTACATTCACGAAACAGAGGGATGGCCACACTTCACTTGGGAAGTGGACAGTCTCGTTGCTCCTCTATCCGCCGCGCGCTATCAGCAAGGCTTGCATCTTGGAAAGATGCGCGCGCTAGATTACCCGCTTCAAAAAGAAGCAACGCTTGCCGCTCTCACCGAAGAAACAGTCAAATCTTCTGCGATCGAGGGAGCTGTGCTCAATCCAGAGAGCGTGCGCTCATCCCTTGCACGTCGAATGGGCCTGAGCGTCGCCGGTGCGCCTCCGGCGGATCGCGATATTGAAGGTATCGTCGAAATGATGCTGGATGCTACGCAGAAATATGCGGCACCGCTAACGGACGAGAGGTTATTCGGATGGCATGGAGCATTGTTTCCGAGCGGGCGCAGCGGTATTTACAAGATTCGAACTGCGGCATGGCGCGAGGGAGGAATGCAGGTTGTCTCCGGAGCGGAAGGAAATGAAAAGGTTCATTTTGAGGCCGCGGTTGCGGAACGTGTCGGACCAGAAATGGCCGCATTCCTCAATTGGTTCAACAGTGGCGAAGAAATCGAGCCCCTCATCAAGGCTGGGTTAGCGCATCTCTACTTCGTCACGATTCATCCGTTCGCAGATGGTAATGGAAGAATCGCGCGCGCCGTCACGGAAATGTCTCTGGCTCGATTGGAGAACAGCGCACAACGCTTCTACAGCATGTCCTCCCAAATCCGCGAAGAGCGACGGAGCTACTACCAGATTCTTGAAAATACACAAAAGGGCGGAATGGACGTAACCGATTGGTTGAATTGGTTTCTAGGCTGCCTTAGTCGCGCAATTGAAAAAGCAAACATGCTGACAGGCAGCGTCTTGGAAAAGGAAGCATTCTGGCGGCGAGTCAAGCAAGAATCAATCGTGGTCAGCGACCGACAGAAAAAGATAGTGAATCTGTTGTTGGATGGCTTTGAGGGAAAGTTGACAACCGAAAAGTGGGCGAAACTGACAAAGAGTTCGCACGATACAGCTTTGCGAGACATCCAAGACTTAATCGGCAAAGGTATTCTCAAACAGGAAAAGCCCGGGGGAAGAAGCACGGCCTACTCTCTCGTGATCTGAGATCGGGTGCTTGCTGTGACGACTTTGGAAACCACAGAGAACGAGACCCGAGAAGTCCCAGCACCGCACTGTCTGCTGCATTGTGCGGGTACCCCTTTCGCAAGAGCCGGTTCATGTGTTGCTAGTCAGGCCGGACGGTCGGACGTCCGGTAGGAGAGTGCCACGATGCTGACCATTTATCGCCGACATCGCAAAGCATGTGAGCACCGCGACAAGGGCCGGGCGCATCGGCTCTGCCAGTGTCCTATTTGGGTGGATGGCTTCTTGGGCGGCACAGAACTGCGGGAGTCTTTGAAACTGCGCGACTGGCACCGGGCGCAGGAAATGATCCGGGAATGGGGGGCTGAAGATCGTTGTATCTCCCAGCCGGCCCGAAAATCTACAGGTCAAGCGTGGGAAGAGTTTTTTGGCGGACATAGAGGCCCGCAAACTCAATGACTCGACAGTAAGGAAATACAAGCTGCTGAAGCGGCAAATGGAAGACTTTGCCCAACGATGCGGCCTGCGAGTTCTTGTCGACTTTGACTTGTCAAAGTTGAGTGAGTTCGGTCCGAATGGAAAGACGGCCCTCGCTTGAGTGCGAAGAAACTCGAACGGCTGCGGGCATTCTTTCGGTTTGCTCAAAAACGAAAGTGGGTAGCCGAGAATCCGGCTCTCGATCTGAAAGCGCCTAAAATAAGTCTTTGCCCTACGCTTCCATTTAGCCGCGAAGAAATGGTGCTAATTCTCGCAGCGACTGATCAATACAAAGAAGAAATGCCGAGTCACGGGATTGAGAACGGGCGGCGAATTCGTGGCCTCGTACTCTTGCTTCGTTACAGCGGGATGCGAATCGGAGATGCGGTCAACTTCAGCACAGACAGACTGGAAGGGAGCCGTCTCTTCCTCTACACGCAAAAGACTGGGGTTCCAGTGAATACAATCCTTCCTGAGTTTGTATTGTCCGCGTTAGAAACAACGCCGAAGGTCAAAGAGAAGTTTTTCTTTTGGAGCGGCAGAGGAAAGCTAGAAAGCATCGTGCGGAGCTGGCAAATGCGGCTGCGCCGACTCTTCAAACTTTCGGGCGCGCCGAACGGACATCCGCACCGTTTCCGCGACACGTCGCTGGAGTGCCTATTGAACGAGTCTCGATTCTGCTGGACCATCACAGTGTGAGGATAACGGAGAAACACTACGCACCGTGGGTCCGCTCGCGACAGGAACAACTGGAAGCAGATTTGGCTAACGCCTGGAGCCGCGATCCGCTCGTTCTTTTGCAAAGTGGGGTACACCAGAGGTACACGCCAAGCGGCGCGCCAACAACTCATTTATCTTCAATAAGTAAAGACTGGTGCCCGGGGTGGGAGTCGAACCCACATGAGGAAAAATCC
>QHYZ01000279.1 GCA_003225295.1 Acidobacteriota bacterium
TGGCGGCACCATTGGCCAGAGCAGCCCTCAGCCCGTAGGGACATACCGCTCGCATCGGGAAATCTTGCGACTCTGTACTCCCGGCCAAACGATGGTTCAAACCCCTGGATCCGCATTTTGGCGTACGTCGCAACTAAAGGACTTACGGGTGTGTCAGCGGCCAAACGATGGTTCAAAAGCGGCCAAACGACGGTTCAAGTCACAAAAGTGGCTGTGGTTGCCGTTGCCTTTCTCGTCCACACTGATCCATAACCAGAGTGGACTGGGAATGGCATCATAAGGAAACGGGATGCGGGCGGGGCGCGCCGTGAGGTATGATAGGGTCTTCTGAAATTTACTCACTAGGGTGACAATGGCGACTGCGACGAACGGAAAAGTATTGCTGAGGGTAAGGCCGCGGGGGTTCTGCGCGGGCGTAGTGCGCGCGGTGGATATCGTCGAATTGGCGCTGGAGGCCTACGGAGCGCCGGTCTACGTGCATCACGAAATCGTCCACAATACTTACGTAGTCGAGCAGTTGCGCCGGCGGGGCGCGATCTTTGTCGAAGCCATCGAGGAAGTGCCGCACGGCGCGGTGCTGGTTTTCAGCGCCCACGGCGTTCCGCCGACGGTCCGCGAGGAAGCTAAATCGCGCGAGCTGAAAGTGATTGACGCCACCTGCCCGCTGGTGACCAAGGTGCACCTCGAGGCACTGAAGTTTGCGCGCGAAAAGCGCACCATTATTCTGATCGGTCATCGAGACCATCAGGAGATTGTGGGCACTTCGGGTGAAGCGCCGGATCGCACCATCGTGGTGGACTCCGTCGCTGCCGTGGATGCGCTGGAAGTCGATGATCCCGGGAAACTCGCGTTTCTCACGCAGACCACCCTAAGCCTTTATGACACGCAGGAGATCGTGGCCCGGCTGCGCCAGAAATTCCCATTCATCCAAGGGCCGGCGAGCGACGACATTTGCTACGCCACGCAAAACCGCCAGGAAGCGGTCGAGCAGGTCGCCAAGGACGTGGATCTGATCCTGGTGGTGGGTTCGCCGAATAGTTCGAATTCCAACCGCCTCGTGGAAGTCGCTCAGCGCAGCGGCGTCAAAGCCCAACTGATCGATTCTGCAAAGGACATCGATGTGCAGTGGCTCGAAGGTGTTTCGCGCGTGGGCTTGACCGCAGGCGCGTCCGCTCCGGAAGTCCTTGTGGAGCAGGTGAGCGAACGGCTCGCGGAGTTCGGCTTCACGGATCAACGCGATCTGGACTTGATTCGCGAAGACGTGCGTTTCACTCTGCCGCCGGAATTGGCGACCATCGCGCCGGCGCCGCACCGCTAGAGAATTTCCTGTGTCCGGGCAGGGAACGTTGTGCAGGGACAAATGATCTGGTCATCGGTAGCCTAGCGCGGCAAACGGGAAATACAAGACCAGGAGCCAGACCTTGGCGGTCAAAATCGTCCGTCAGCCGAAGAAGATTGCCTTGATTGGCGCGCCCTCAAGCGCCGCGGCATTCTCCGCGGGAAGCGAAAAGGCCCCGGCGGCATTGCGCGCTGCCGGACTTGAAGCAAAGTTGCACGGCGTCGGCTATGAAGTCGTGGATTACGGCGACTGCGCTCCGCGGCTCTTTGCCAATGATGATGAACACCGGCGGGCCCGCAATCTGACCGAAATCGTCGCCGGCCTGAACGATCTGAAGACGCGCGCCGAGCTGGCAGTGAAAAGCGGCGCGCTGGTGCTGGTCCTGGGCGGTGACTGCGCTCAGGCCATCGGCTTGCTTACCGGCACGCGGCGCTATTACAAGCACGTGAATCTTCTGTGGTTCGATCGCGACGCCGATCTGAATACTCCCGCGAGCACTCCCTCCGGCCGCATCGACGGAATGGTTGTGGCCCACATCATCGGCAAGGGCGCGCCGGAGCTGGTGCGTTTCTGGAGCGAGGCGCCGCTGGTGCGCGAGCCCGACGTGACGCTTTTCGGACTCGAAAGGCTCGATCCACCGGAGCAGGAGTTCCTCAGCAAATCGCCAATGCGGCACAACTATGCCGCCGACATCCAGTTCAAGGGTGGCAGCCAAGCGGCGCACGAAGCCCTTGTTCAAGTGCACGCCGACGCACGCGAATTCGTTCTCCACTTTGATATCGATGTCATCGTGGAGGAAGACTTCCCCGCGGTGAACGTGCCTGGTGGGGGCGGATTGCGCTTCGGCGATGTTCGCGCATCATTCATGGAGTTTGTGAAACACAAGAATCTGCTGAGTCTCGATGTGGCGCAGTACAATCCCGACAAAGATCCCGAAGGCAGCGGCGCAAAGAAGCTCGTTGATCTGCTGGTCGAAGCGTTTTCCGCGCGCCTCGAAGCACTGGCGGCGCCCACAACAGAGCCAGCGGCAGGTCCGGAAGAAATGTCCTCGTCAGGAACGAGCGCGTAGACCTTTGCATTTCGTTTTTAACCACAAAAAACCGGGAGTGGATTAGGAAGCAGCCGTTGCGCGTTTGCGCAGATACCGCGCTAGGCCGAGAAAGGAGAGATTCAGGCCGGCGCTGAAGGCGTAGTGTTCCGCTTCACCGGCGGGGAGATGCTCAGAGATTTCGGCATATGTGGCGGACATGAAGGAATCCATCGCGGCGGAATCGCTGGCGGCCCTGCGCAGGATTTCTGCAGTGAGCGCGGCCCAGCGATGCAGCCGTTCGCGGAACAAGAGGATGTGTTCGGAGGGATTATCGGAATAACCGAAGTGCGTGAGAAAGAGCCGCGTCGGTTTGCGCTCAAGGATGGCGGCGAAGGAAGTGTCCCAGATGCCGAGATCAATGTCCGGCGGAGGAGTGGCGGGCATGACGAAGGAATTTCCCTCGATGTGCACGCCCGCCGTATCGCCGACAAAGGCGACGCCTTCGGTCTTGTCGAAGTAACTGACGTGGTGCGAGGCATGGCCGGGAGTGTAGACCACCTCGACTTTGCGTGAGCCGAGCTTCAGATTTTCGCCACCCTCCAGGATGCGCAGATTCTCCGCCGGAACCGGAAGAGCTTCTCCGAACAGGCGCTGCAGTTCATTGGGCCAGAGGCGCTCGGCACTGGCAAGAAGCTTGGACGGGTCAATCACGTGCGGCGCGCCGTTCTTGTGCACATACACGGCGAGGCGGGGGTTCTCGCGGACCAGCGCCCCGGTGGCGCCGGCGTGGTCCAGGTGGATGTGCGTGAGGAGCATGGCGTCGAGGTCGCCCACGCCGAGGCCGCGAGCCCGGAGCTGCTGGTGCAAAGTGTCGAGTGTGGAGCCGGGGCCCGGGTCGACAATGGCGTGGTGACCGTCCGATTCGAGAAGGCCGACAGCAATGGAACGCGGCCGCCCCATCCAGAGATCGTCAAGCGTGGTGATCGAGTTCATCAGCAGAGAAGTGTAGCGCAGGATGGGAAAGTTCACATGCGCCAGTTAGGAGCAGCACGAAGGAAAGGCGTGACGCGTGAGCCGTCCCCGGTGATCCGTGACTTCGAGCGGCGGGTCAAGGCATGCGGCCATCAGGCCTGCCCGCGAGTCGAGGAAGTAGTTGCACCGAAGGCGAATTGTGGAATAACCTTACTGCGCCGCGTCCTTTTTGCTTCTTCATGTTTCCCCATTGGTGTGGACAGGGGTGTGAGGAGATGCGCGCGCTTGCGGAGGAAGAAGCAACAAGTTCAATAGCTGCGATGCGCGCAACGGGGCCGGCCAAGAGCAGCGAGCGGCCGGTAGACGGGTGCCTAAACCAAACCGCAATGGATGGATAAAGCTCAGGAGGAAAGAGATGCGCAATTGGTGTGCAGCACTGGCGATGGGCGCGCTTTTGGCTTTGCCCCTGTGCGCGCAGCAGAACAGCGGAGCGGACGGCGATACCGCGAATGCTGCTGAGAAGAGCCGGGCTTCCAGCAAGGCGGTGGCGGCACAGGGTCTATTGGTGTTGCCCGTGACGCCGCGGCCGACGCCCTTCCAGGGACCGGCCGCCGCCGCAGACACACGTCCACCAGGCACGCTCGTTCCTCGCTATGAGTTCTCGGCGATGTATGACTACATCAACTTCGCGCCCGGCGATCCTTTCGCGAATTTCAACAGCCATGGCGGGTCGGGTTCGTTCACCTATAACGCTTCGAAGTGGCTGGGACTTACCGGCGAGTTCGGCGGCTATCGGTTCGATCGAGACCTCTTCCCGCTTACGGGAAGCAGCACGCCGGTGAGCGGTGGTTTCGTCACCTATCTCTTTGGCCCGCGGCTGAATTGGCGCAAGTTCGATCACTTCGTTCCGTTCGGTGAATTCCTTGTTGGCGGCGCAACCGGTGGCACGGAACTGATCGGCACGGCGACCCAGAGCGCGTTTGCGATGGCCGCTGGAGGCGGCGTCGACATGGTTCTGACGAAGAACTTGGCCTGGCGCGTGGCTCAGTTGGATTACCTCATGACCAGTTTTTCAGGCTCTGCCGTTACGGCCACCGGGCGGCAGAATAACTTCCGCGCCGGCACGGGCCTGGTGCTGCGGTTCGGGATTCCGAATCCGCCTCCTCCGCCGAACCACCCGCCGGTGGCGGCATGCTCGGTGAGCCCAGCCTCGGTGTTTGCTGGCTCGGGCGACAGTGTGGCTGTGCACGTGAACGCTAGCGACCCGGATAACGATCCGCTGACTTACAGCTACACGGTGACGGGCGGCGCCGTGGACGGCACAGGCCCGGAAGCGCGCTGGAATTCGTCGGGTGTAGGCGTCGGCTCATACACCGTCAATGTGAAAGTAGATGACGGCAAGGGTGGGACGGCGTCCTGTGCGGCGGACATCAAAGTAGAGGAAAAGCCCAATCATCCGCCGACCGCGGCACTTTCGATCGAGCGCAGCCCGATTCTGCCGGGCGAGCGTACCGGCATCACTTGCCACGGCAGCGACCCGGACAACGATCCGTTGACTTACAGCTACACGACGACCGGGGGACAGATCGTGGGGAGCGGCTCGAGTGTGCAGTTTGATGCCACAACCCTGCAGCCCGGGAGTTACGACGTGAAGTGCACGGTGAACGACGGACGCGGCGGCACCGCCGATTCTTCAGCTAACGTGCAAGTGAAGGAGCCCCCGCAGATCAAGCAACTGGAAGCCAAGCTGGCGCTGCACAGTATTTACTTCCCGACGGCGCAGCCCACGGTGGCAAAACCTACGGGAGGGTTGCTTCCCAGCCAGGAAGTGACACTGGATACGCTGGCCAGCGACTTCAAGCAGTATCTCACGTATAGGCCGGACGCCCACTTGATTCTCGAAGGCCACGCCGACATTCGTGGCGCCAAAGACTACAACGTGAAGCTCTCCGAGCGGCGCGTGGAACGCACCAAGAGCTACCTCGTTGAGAAGGGCGTTCCCGCGGACCATCTCGAGACGCGTGCGTTTGGCTTCGAAAAGAATATGACCTCCGAAGAGGTTAAGCAGCTGATCGAAGCCGATGCTGACCTCACGCCGGCGGAAAAGCAGAAGATCCTGAAAAACCTGCTGACCGTGCGCCTGGCCAACAACCGTCGCGTCGATGTCACTCTGAGCACCACTGGTGAACAGTCCGTTCGCCGCTTCCCCTTCAGTGCCAAGGACGCTTTGACGCTGCTCAGTAGGAGCGGCGGTGAAACACCCAAGAAGAAAACGACAGCTCCAGCCCCGGCGAAGAAGGCCAAACCGTAGCGGCGAAGGCCTAGCAAGGTACATCGCCTCCGGGAGAGACTCATAACGCCGGCCGTGCGCAGCGGAGAAACCGTGCGCCGGCTAAGCCAGGAATGGGAAGCGCGGCAGGATCCCGTGCTGTGAGCGGCAAAGAGGAATTGGAAAGCAGAAATAAAAAGAGAGCGACTGGGCCTGCCCGTACGACTCTTCTAAGGTTGAAAGTCAAGTCAATAGCGAAGAACTGATTTATGAACTGCCGTGCCCGCGGGCCAACCTCGGCATGCTGGTTGTTTGGCCTGGGGCAGCAGAAGAGTACGCCGCGAAGAACGAGAGGACACGGCGGCGGAATTCTTCAGGTTGGAAACCTAACGCGGCGGTGTGGAAGGCGCGGGGAACGACCCAGAGTTGTTTGGGGCCGCGGGCGGCGGCGTAGATCATCTCCGAATGGCGGCAAGGCAAGGCCACATCCTGTTCATCGCAAATGAGGAGAACGGGAAAAGCGCGCGAGGCGACGGCCTTTACCGGCGAGACTTCCGCAACCGGAAAACCCGCGAGCTTCTGGTCACGATACAGAAGCGTCCAGGTGCCGGGAGCGAAAAGCGTCTTGCCGAGCCAGGGATACTTTCGGAGACCGGCGTAGTCGCAGGCCGCTTCGCGGAGGTTGGCGAAGGAGGCTTCGGCAACCACTGCTTCAATGCGTCGATCGGCGGCAGCGGATTGCAGCACGATGCCGGCGCCCATGGATTCACCGAGTGCGAAGATATGTTTGGGGTGTTCGCTCGATTCGAGCGCGTCGATGATGGAGCTGGTGTCGTTGCGCTCTAGCCAGCCATAAGTCGCCATGGGACCGCCGCTGGCGCCGTGGGCGCGGGCGTCCATCATGACCACGCTGTAGCCGGCTCGCAACAGGAATTCCGCCTGGCCCAGGACTCCGACGCGGTTGTCGGCGACGCCGTGGAAGAGGAGGACCCAATTCCCATTGGGATTTTTCGGGCGGACTTTCCAGCCGAGGAGAAGTGCTCTATCCGGAGCCTGAACCTCGAAATGTTCGCGGGTTGTCCCCGTGACGAGGAAGGAGGCCTCGGCCTCGCGAATCAGGTCGGGGGTGAGCTCGCGGCGAATGGGATGGAGAAACGCCGGGCCGGAGAGCCATCCGGCTACAGCCGCCAGCAGCGGCGGGAAGAGCAATAAAATCAGAGCGATGCGAATTAAGCGACGCATGGGTGCTACGCGAAGATACGACTATAGGGTCAACAAGGTTCGAGCAATGCTTCAGAAATGTGCGAGGCAGACCGCGGTGTATACGACTCCCCGGGCGCCCTTCCGAGAGAGTGCGGAATTGGTTGAAAACAAGAGAGTTGAGTCTTTGCTCCCGGCAAGAAAGTGTGAAAGAACATCACCCCACGGCAAGAGAGCGTATGCGCATGAAAGAAAAAGCCCGCTGTCAGGGAACAGGGTTCCAGAATCGTCCTATAAGAGTGAATGTCAAGAGAAAAATCTCCCCCGTTGGCTCGATGCCGACACCTTTTTTGGTCTCGGCATTCAGCCCAACTTGTTTTGAACGCGCACACTCGATCCGTGAGAGTGTGGTCTTTCTCTGCAGCCTTGAGACTTTT
>QHYZ01000124.1 GCA_003225295.1 Acidobacteriota bacterium
CAACCTGAGATACTAAACGAATATTAGACGGTTCAGTGAGCGACCCTATGCGCATCGACAGTGACATCATTCGGGAGATTCACCTGCGCTGGAAACAAGCTTTAGAGACAGGTCTTGGCTCCATCTCGGGTCGGAACATTGTTCTGCTCGGTCGAAAGGTCGGCCGGGGAGAACGGCCCGCATCCGCCCCCGTCGCGGGTGGCTTCCTTCAAGTCGCTGTACGCCACTTGCGCTATATTCCGCTAGCCACCGGGGAGGCTGCATGACGCACTTTGTACCCGCGGACGCACGCCGCACGAAGAACTCAATCATCATATACATAATGCTGACAGCGGCGCTCAGCTCGAGTTTCTATCTGCTCGTTATTCACCGGTCGAGCGCGGGCCGAAGCCCAGGCCTGCTGATCCTCGGACTCATGTGGTGCCCTGGAGTTGCAGGCCTGCTGACGCGGCTCGGTTTCCAGCGCAACTTGCGCGGCCACGGCTTCAGCTGGGGACAGACCAAATATCAATTCGCGAGCTACTGGACTCCTCTAGTGTATTCGAGCATCGTGTACGTTCCGTTCTGGCTGGCTGGTTACTTCGATCCGAAAAACCGCACGCTAGACGCTCTGATGCATCGCCTCCCGCAACTGCCACACGCGGCGGCGCTGCCGGTACTTTTCTTGCTTCTCGCCACGGTTGGCATGGCGGGCTCGTGCCTTTCCGCTCTCGGCGAAGAGCTCGGCTGGCGCGGATTTCTTGTTCCGCAGCTCGCCAAGGTCACTTCATACCCGCGCGTCGCTCTGATCAGCGGTGCCATCTGGGCGCTTTGGCACTACCCCCTGATTCTGTTTGCGGGCTATCAAGGCGCCGGCCCGCTGTGGTATTCCATCGCCTGCTTCACGGTGATGGTGCTGGGAATCAGCTTTCTCTTCGCCTGGATGCGTATGAAATCCGGCAGCGTCTGGACCGCCATGCTCCTGCACGCCAGCCACAATCTATTTGTGCAGGCCTTTTTCGACGCGCAGACGCGCCGCACCCGCGTTACGGGCCTGTGGACCACCGAATTCGGCTCAGGCCTTGCGCTTGCCGCCCTCGTCGTCGCCATTGTTTTCTATGCAAAGCGCGGCGAACTCAGCCACTGCGCCTATGCCGAATATCGAAAGCCTCAAAAAGCAAGCCAAACAGTATCTGCGCTGGCATCGTGAACGGTACTGTCCGGTCGCAGCCCAAATCAGGGCTGCGTTACCTCGATTTCGCCGCGGCGGGGACTTTGCAGATACTGGAGTCAAGTTTTAGGCTCGCGGACGCTCAGGAGCTTGTCGCGCGGCAAATGGGGTTCGACGGGTGGGAGGCGCCCACATCAGGAGCAGATGCCATGACCGATGAACCCAGGCAGACGACGCCACGTCCCATTCTCAGCTCAATCTCGGCACAACTCTTCGTTGCGAACATCAGGAGTTCCTGCGATTTCTACACAAACAAGCTCGGCTTCGCGCTCGAATTCATCTATGGCGATCCGCCATACTACGGCCAGGTCGTCCGCGACAATGCGCGACTCGCCTTGAGGCTGGTCTTCGAACCTGTGTTCGTTGGCGATGTTCGCAAGCGCGAACATTTGCTTTCTGCTTCCATCACGGTTGGCACCGCGAACGAGATCAAACAACTGTTTCTGAGTTGTCAGGCTGCAGGAGTCTCCTTCCATCAGGCACTTAAGAAGGAGCCATGGGGTGCCAGAACCTTCATCGTCTCGGACCCCGATGAGAATCTCATCCTCTTTGCTGGCCCGGCTGCCGACTGAACTACTCCGATTTTAACTTGGTCCGTTCGCTTATCTAAACTAGGCCACCTAGCTGGGGGGTGTTAGACTCGCTCTAACACCTGGAATAGTTGCAGATGGCCCTTGAAGCCCGATCTCCCGCAATCTTGCGCTTCGGAGTTTTTGAAGTCGACTTGCGCTCGGGTGAGCTGCGGAAGCAGGGCATGCGCATCAAGCTTCAAGAACAGCCCTTTCAAGTATTAGCGGTCCTGCCGCAGCGGCCAGGTGAAGTGGTAACCCGCGAAGAACTTCGCAATCAGAACTGGCCTGCCGATACCTTCGTCGACTTCGACAACAGCTTGAACACCGCGATCAACAAGCTGCGGGATGCCTTGGGGGACTCCGCCGAGAGCCCGCGGTTCATCGAAACGCTGCCGCGACGCGGCTACCGTTTCATCGCCTCGGTAGATGGCCTGGACAACGACCCTGATGCTCGGGATGTACGACAATCAGGCGGGGCGCGTCCCGCTCCGCGGGTTCTGCGCTGGCTCGTCGCCCTCCTCTCGCTCGCCGTTCTCGCCGCGGCGTTATTTGTGTGGAACGTCTTTCACGTCCGCGACCGCCTCCGAAGCAACATGCGAGCCCGGCGCATCCATTCCCTCGCGGTTCTTCCGCTCACCAATCTCTCCGGTGACCCAACCCAGGAATATTTCTCCGACGGTATGACCGACGCGCTGATTACCGGCCTGGCTCAAATGGGCTCGGTAAAGATCATCTCCCGCACCTCCGTCATGCGCTACAAAAAAACCGATAAGTCTCTGCCCGAAATTGCTCGTGAACTCAACGTTGATGGAATCATCGAGGGTTCCGTACAACGCTCAGGCGATCGCGTGCGCATCACCGCACAGCTTATCGACGGCTCCACAGATCGACATCTCTGGAGCAGCAGCTATGATCGCGACGTGCGCGATGTGCTGGCGCTGCAGAGCGACCTGTCGCAGGGCATCGCAGTCAGATCGAGATAGCCCTGGGGCCGCAAGGCAGCAGTCCGGTCGCCACGCGCACGGGTGGGCACGCCGATGGGGTCTTCGTGCGGGAAGAATTCCCGCACCATTTCCTCGTTCACAATTGCCACCAGTGGTTGCCCTTCGCGGTCCAAGGGGGTGAACTCGCGACCCGCGCGCAGGGGAATCTGCATCACGTGGAAGTAATTGCCCATCACTGAAAGGGTTTGCACCTCCGGCTCACCCCCCACGGCCACTGGAGGGCGTCCGTCGATGACGAAACGGTGGTCCACATAATTCCCGCCGAGCGGTATATCAGTCACCATCGCCGCTTGCACGCCCGGGAGAAAATTCAAGCGGGTGAGCAACTCGCGGCGGAACTGGGTTTGTTTGGGGATTTCGCCGTACCGCGTCGTGGGCAATTGGAGACACATCGTCATTACGTTCGCGGAATTGAAACCGGGGCTCATCGAGCGCAACCGTGAGAAGCCTTTGATCAACAAACCGGCCCCCACTAGCAGCACCAAAGCAACCGCCAGCTCCGATGTGACCAGAATTGCCCGTATGCTATCCCCCGTCGTGCTCGCGGTTGTGCTCCGCCCGCTCTCTTTCAGGGCTTCGGCAACGTCCGCGCGAGCCGCGATCCATACCGGCGCCATTCCGAACACGATGCCGGTCAGCACCGAGACCACGATGACGAACAGCAGCACCCGCGTATCCATGTGAATCCCGCTCAGCCGCGCCAGCTTCTCCGGCTTCACTGCCAGGAGCATGCTCGTGCCCCACTGCGCGAACAGTAATCCGGCCGCACCGCCGAGGACCGACAACAGTACGCTCTCTGTCAGCGCTTTCCGGATGAGCCGGCCGCGTCCCGCGCCCAGCGCCGCCCGGATCACCAATTCCTGCCGCCCCGCAAACGCCCGCACCATCAGCAAGCTCGCGAAATTCGCGCACGCAATCAGCAGCACCAGGCCTACAGCTCCGAAGAGCACCAGCAGTGCCGACCGCACGTCTCCTACCAGCCATTTATGCAGCGAAACTAATTGCCTCTTCCGTTCTTTTTCTTCGGCAGGATACTGCTCCGCGAGCCGACGGTCGATCGCAGCCATATCGGTCTGCGCCTGCGCGAGCGTGACGCCCGCCTTCAATCGCCAGTAGGTATGCATGAAGTGGACACCGCGATCAGCAGCCGCTCCCGGGCTGCCGACCCAGACCATGGTTCTTCACTCCGCTGGCCGGAGAATCCGCGCGATCGCTGCTGCCAGCTTGTCCCACTTGCTCGTTTCGGCTGCCAGTTGCCTTCGGCCTTTGGGCGTCAGCCGGTAGAACTTGGCTCGGCGGTTGTTCTCGGACGTACCATCCTCGAACGAAATCCAGCCCCGCTTGATGAGCCGGTGCAGCGCCGGATAGAGCGAGCCTTGTTCGACCTGCAAGACATCATCGGAGTTGAACTCGATTGCCTTGGCGATGGCGTGGCCGTGGGCCGGTCCTAGCAGCAGCGTGCGCAGAATCAACAGGTCCAGAGTGCCCTGCAGCAGCTCGATGCGATCTGCCCGTTCTTTGGTAGACATTCTAGGTGAGGATACGCAACTTCCCCTAGAATGTCAAGGTGGCCAAGATCAGTAAGATCAGTAGGGGATTGGCGCCGCGCAAGACCAGAAGCAAGAGCTGGAATTTCTCGTCGGACGAGTCGATGCCCTGCGAGACGAAACGAGCTCTCACGATGCGATGGCTTCCGGTTCCTCCGCCCGAGCGGTAGACACATGCCATCCGCTATAATAATGGTGAGATACGATACTCTCTCTGACGAATGGGAATCGCCACATGACCGCAGCAGGCTTTCGCAGGATTGCACTGAGCCTGGAGGGGGTGGAAGAGTACCCTCACGCAGGATTGCCGGCTTTTCGTGTAGGAGGCAGGAAATTTGCTTCGCTGGCCTCGCAAGCAGGGGGGTACGGAAATCTGATGCTTACGCTGGAGCAGCAGGCAGCGTTTGTGGAGGAGGCACCCGAGATTTTCCTGCCGATTCCTGGCGGCTGGGGAAAGATGGGGCACACGCATATTCGCCTGGCGGCGGCGAGCGAGGATGTACTGACGGGTGCACTCCGAACGGCGTGGAAACTGCGAATTGATAAGAACGCAAAGACAAGCCGAAAAAAAACCCATGTGGCGGAGCGCAGCGGAGTAACAGATAGGAAACCAGGGAAGCGACGACTATGAGAGCGACAAGCGCGCGAAACATTAGTAGCAATAAAAAGGGCTTGTCACCAGAACGAGGTGAAGAACTACTCAGAGCATTGAAAGTCCGTTTTGAGAAAAACATGAACCGCCATAAAGGTTTTGAATGGGTTAAAGTACAAGCAAGGCTGGAAGCTAGTGCTGAAAAACTGTGGTCACTCAATGAAATGGAAAGAACGGGCGGTGAACCGGACGTTGTTGGTCATGATAAAAAGACGGGCGAATACATTTTTTATGATTGTTCAGCGGAAAGTCCTAAGGGCCGCAGAAGTGTTTGCTACGACCGTGAAGCGCTGGAGTCAAGGAAAGAACATAAACCAGAAGATAACGCTATTGATATGACGGCTGCCATGGGCATTGAGCTTCTAACGGAAGAACAATATCGAGAGTTGCAGAAACTTGGAAATTTCGATACGAAAACGTCGAGCTGGGTAAACACACCTTCTGATATCAGAAAACTCGGCGGCGCCCTCTTTTGTGATCGCCGCTACGACACTGTTTTCGTGTATCACAACGGTGCGGAATCTTACTATGCCGCTAGGGCATTCCGTGGCTCGCTAAGGGTCTAAATTTTGCACGCCGGCATATCAAACAGTCGATGCTCAATCAAGGAGGGCTTCCGCTCGCCGTCCGGAAAGCTCCCCGGTTGCCAACGCAAGGGCAAACAACCTGCAGAACGTATCGGAAGGTTCTAAGGTCTTAGTGGTGGGATGCCGCTCACCAATAGGTGTCAACCCGAGACAAGGATCAGTATCGACACAGGATGAAGCTCAAGTCGCGTGACACGCTGATCCACACGTGCTGACTATTTCTCGCCAATGAGCCATGAGTGACGGCACGGGATCGCTCACCGGGCCGACCAGGCCGCAGTCTAGATCCGTTTGATTGTCGCGAACCAGGCCGGTGCGCCGTCGTCGGGGTATCTCGTCTGAATCCGGTGCGGTTCGATGGCGGCGACATTCCATCCATTGCTGGGGTTGAACGCTGCTCTCAGCTCTTCCTGACTGCATCCCCGCATCCCGACTGAAACCGTTGCCTGGGCTGCCTAAATATACCTTGACACGTATATGCGTTGCGGAGTATATGCAGAGCATGGAATCGGTGTTCGAAATCATTGCCGAGCCGAATCGCCGCGCGATATTGAGCCTGCTGGTCTCGTCACAACAGTCGGTTGGAGAGATCGAGCGTCAGCTTCGTATGCCGCAGCCGACCGTGTCCAAGCACCTGCGCGTGCTGCGCGAGGCCGGCTTCGTGGAGTCTACCGTGGACGCGCAGCGCCGTCTCTACCGGCTGAAGCCTGAACCATTTCAGGAGGTGGATGCCTGGCTGGCTCAGTTCCGCCGGTTCTGGTCCGCTCACGTGGATGCTCTCGAACGGCATCTCGACCGCATGGATGAGTCAACAGCAACGAAAGGGAAGACAAGGAGAAGACGACGCGGCCCAAACCGCGAACGTGACAAAGGAGAAACGAAGTGAAAATTAAAGTGACCAGCATATACGTGGACGACCAGGCCAAGGCCCTGCGCTTCTATACGGAGGTACTGGGCTTTGCCAAGAGGACCGATTTCAGTCAGGGCCCCTATCGCTGGCTGACGGTGGCCTCGCCCGAGGAGCCGAACGGCACTGAGTTGCAGCTGACGCTGAACAACAACCCCGCGGCCAAAGCGTATCAGCAGGCGATGTTTCAACAGGGCCAGCCCGCGGCGATGTTCTTCACCGACGACGTCAGGGGCGACTACGAGCGGATCAAGGCCCGCGGCGCGGAGTTCACCATGCCGCCTAAGGACGTGACCGGCTCGACCATTGCGACGCTGAACGACACCTGCGGCAACCTCATCCAGCTGACCCAACTGGCACGCTATTCAGGCTAAGGAGAAGATAGATGCTAGAGCGCGAGCAATACACACCGGGGCCAGCCAACAGGGCGCAGATACAAAAGGACGGAGAGAAGTGGACGCTCATTCTCGTCAGAGAACTGCGCCACTCGCCGGAAAAGGTCTGGCAGGCGCTAACCGACCCGGCGCATCTGCGGGAGTGGGCGCCCTTTGAAGTCGATGGGAGCCTAAGTACGGTTGGAACAGTGAAGTTCACCTGGGTGGGAACGCCGAAGGCTTTGGAGACAAGAGTGACGCGAGCCGACGCTCCCAGGGTGCTTGAGTACAACGATATGCGCTGGGAACTCGAACCCTTTGGTGGCGGCACGCGCCTGACGCTGTGGCACAGCATCGATCGCCGCTTCATCTCGTGGGGCGCCGCGGGCTGGCACATCAGCTTGGACGTCCTTGAGCGGCTCCTCGCGGGTGAGCCGATTGGACGCATCGTCGGCCCCGAGGCGATGAAGTTCGGCTGGCAGCGGCTGAACGCGGAGTACGCCAGGCAGTTCGGTATGGAGACGCCCGACTGGCCGTCTCAGAAAGGGAGGACAAATTAATCATGAAAGAGGCCACCAAACGTTCGATCATTCGCTGGATTCACATTATCTTTGGTATTCCGATACTCGGTTATATTTATAGTCCGTTTGAACAAATCCCAAACTACGCCCCCGCTACTCGGTTTGTCTTCGTGCCTGTAATTGTCCTTTCGGGATTGTGGATGTGGAAAGGCCATATCCTTCGACGACTTCTTTCGAAGAGAATGAAAACGGGACAAGAATTGGAGGCATAAAGATCCAATGAATCCATCGGAACGCATTGACCAGCTGATCGCAGGACTCACAGACTGGCGTGGCAAAACGCTCGCCAGCATCCGCAAGAGCATCCTGGAGGCCGACCGGGAGATCATCGAGGAATGGAAGTGGATGGGAAGCCCAGTGTGGTCTCACGACGGAATGATCGCGGTCGGCAACGCCCACAAAGATAAGGTGAAGCTTACCTTTTCCCGCGGGGCGAGCCTCGCAGATCCTGACCAGCTCTTCAACGCGGGCCTCGAAGGCAACGCGTGGCGAGCGATTGATTGTTTCGAGGGCGATAAGATTAATGAGCGTGCTCTAAAAAATCTCGTCCGTGCCGCCGTTGATTACAATCAGATGAAATTGAAGAGCAAAGCGCCTGCGGGTACTCGAGCGAAAGTGCGTAAAAGTAAAAAGTGATGAAACAACGGCTTTTTCTCACTAATCCTCTTTGCGGGACTGCCTGACAATGGTGCTTGCCGCTGCTGGGGGTACAGGCGAATACGTGCCGCTGTGTCAGCTACAGCCCAGCCATCGGCTCCATTTTTCGTTCTCCATTGTAGCCTTCAGGACAACGCGCTACTGTTGGCGCAACGCGCTCACAGGATCTACCCGGCTCGCGCGACGCGCCGGTACAAAACTCGCGAACAGCGCGGCAATGACTAGGACAGGGACGGTGATACCGAAAGTCGATAAGTCAGCGGGCCGCATTCCCTCTACCAGGCGATTCAAGATACGCCCCGCAGCCAAAGCCGCAAGTATGCCGACACCAACTCCGACGAAAATCATCACCAGGCTTTGTCCGAGTACCAGCCGCATGACATCTCGAGCGTTCGCCCCAAGTGTCATACGTACGCCAATTTCGGGCACACGCTGGCCGGTCAAGTAGGCCAGCACGCCATAAATGCCGATGCACGCCAGTAGCAGGGCTAATCCAGCGAATATGCCGAACAAGAGCAAAAGGAAGCGTTGTCGGGCCAGCGAGGCGCTTACGAGCTGTTCCATGGTGTGGACTTCATACAGGGCTTGATCGCCGGCCGCGCCGCGCAATTCCCGCCGCAACGGCTCGACGACATTCAAGGGTGGGATTGTTGTTCGCGCGGCAATGGACATGATTGACGAAAAGAAATGCAGCAGCGAGTCGGGCACCTGGGCAAACGGGTAGTACATTTGATCGCGCACTCGGGACTGATCGTCGCTAGCCAAGCCCCAATGGCGAACATGGCCGACTATACCCACTACCAGAGCCGGGCTGGCACCCATGGCGGGGATCCAGATGCGCTTGCCAACTGCGTCTTTCCTGCCGAAAGCATGCTGGGCGAGATTGTCGTCAATCACGACCACCGGTTCGCTACCGATGCGATCATGTTCGTTGAAGAAGCGGCCCTGGCGCAGCGGAATGCCCATCACTTTCAAGTAGTCCGGCGTTACGCACGACGCCAGCGCGACGGGCCCCTGGTTCGGTGGCGGGGGCGTGGCGGAGGTCCAGTAAGGGAGGGAGTTCTCTCCTTCGCGCATGGGGATAATATCGGCCAACGCGACCGAGTCAACGCCCGGGACGCGTCGAGCACGATCGAGTACGGCCTGCCAGGCCGTGCGAACCTGCTCGGGATCCCCGAGCGCGCCGGGAGAAAGCGCGAAGCGTGCGGCCATTACGTCGTGCACGTTGAAACCGGGTTCGAGAGATGAGAGTGCCAGCAACGTGCGCCCAAGCATTCCGGCCGAGACCAGCAGCACCACGGCGAGGGCGATCTCGGAGATTACAAATGCGCTGTGTAAGCGGCGTGACCTTCCCGCAATACTTCGCGCTCCAGCGCGGAGCGTCTGTTCTACGCCGCGCACGGGAACTCGCACCGCCGGCGCCAGCCCGAAAAGAAAACCGCTCAAGAGCGAGGCGCCAACGGCGAAAACAAGCACGCGCCAGTCCAGATGGACCTCTTCCGCGCGCGGCAAGCTGCCTGGCCAAAACGCAACAAACGGATGAACGCTGACAAATGCGAGGACCACGCCAAGCACGCCTCCACCAAGGCCTAACATTGCGCTTTCCGTAAGGCATTGGCGCGCCAGGCGGCTCCGCCCAGCTCCCAGTGCTACACGCATGGCAAGCTCTCGCTCGCGTGAAACCGCGCGCGCGAGTAGCAGACTCGCTATATTCACGCAGGCGATGAGCAGCACAACGCCGACGGCCGACAGGAGTAGCCAGAGCATCGCTCCGACATCTCCGACCAACTCCTTTTGCAGTGGGTAGGCGATCATGCTAAGGCCCGCATTCGACTTCGGATATTCACCGGCCAGATGCCGCGCAATCAGCGCGAGCTCAGCCCGGCCCTCGGCCAATCGAAACCCGGGCCGCACACGCGCCACGACGCGCAGAAAACGCGCGCTGCGATTCTGCATTCGGGGGTCAGTGTTTTGCCTTTGCTCCAGCGGAGTGAATACGTCCGCATCTCCATCCAACTGGAAGCTTGCGGGCGCAATGCCGACCACGGTATATGGTTTGCCCTCATAAACGAGCGACCTGCCGATGGCGCTGGGATCGCCGCCAAAGTCGCGCTGCCACAATCCATAGCTGATAATCGCGACAGGCGGTTCGCCCGGTCGGTCTTCATCGGGCCGAAATGCGCGCCCTTGTACGGGAGAGATACCCAGCGTGGAGAATAACTCTGCGGAGATCTGTCGCCCGTTTACGTACTCGGGGTCTCCGGGCTGACTGATCGTGCCGCCGCTATAAGTCCACGCCGCCAAGGCAAGCGTTTGGCTCTCGCGCTTCGCGTCGCCGAAATCGAGATTGGAAAAGCCCCAAAGCTCACCAAACTGTTCGGTGAATATGCGCAAAGTGACCAGTCTGTCGGGTTCCGGGTAAGACAGCGGCCTTAGCAGAACACTGTTGATTACCGCGAACATGACGGTGGTAGCCCCGATGCCCAGTGCCAGTATCAGGAGCGCAACCAGCGTGAAGCCGGGCTTTTGCCGGAAGGTGCGAAGAGCATAGCGGGTGTCCTGCAGCAAATCTTCCAGCCAGCGTGTGCCGCGCGCGTCGCGGCACTTCTCCTTGACCTGTTCCGGACCGCCGAGCGCAAGCCGCGCTTGTCGACGTGCTTCGTCCGGAGCCCGGCCGCGCGCCACCAACTGCGACATGTGCTGCTCGAGATGAAAGCTCAGCTCCTTTTCGAGCTGTGCTTCCATTTGCCCTCGTCGCCATAGTCGCGTCCACCAGCTCATTGCGCACCGCCATCGGCCATCCCAAGGATCAGTCCAATGGCATCGATTAGTCGCTGCCAGTCGGCCGTCTCGGTTTCAAGCTGCTTCAACCCTTTTCGCGTCAGGCGATAGAACTTCGCCTCGCGCCCGGTCTCTGTCTCTTTCCAATCCGCAGCCAGAAGGCCGCGATTTTCGAGCCGGTGCAATGCCGGGTAGAGCGACCCTTCCGGCACCTGGACCACGCCGCGTGACACCTGTTCGAGCCGTTGCGCGATGGCGTACCCGTGCACAGGGCCAAGCGCAATCACTTGCAACATCAACAGGTCCAGCGTGCCTTGGGGAAGGTCGGATTTGATGGGCGCCATTCTTATACCTCGTGCTTCTATGCATTAACACGAAAGCGGGTCGAAGCACAAGATACACATCCCAAATCAAGCAAAGGGTCTCGGTTCGGAGGGAGTTGCTCAAGCGGTGTCTTGAGCCGACGGCGATAGACAAGCAATTCGGAGGTGCCTGAATCGACTAACAAGCGGACTTCCTGCCCCTTGATCTACCGTGAGAAACGGTAGCCGTGTTTCAAAGCGGACTGCTTTTATAGTCGCCTTCATGGGTCCAAAGACGATCCTTCGCTTCCGATAGTCAATCATGGCTGCTGCACGGTTATCTGCGCCGCCATCGATTCAAACGTGATCTCGACTTTGCAAAGAGACCGGCGAGCCGCTGGCATGTGGTAGGCCAAGCCGAAACCGCAGGCGATCGTAGTCAATGAGCGGCTTAAAAAAGTCAGGTTCCATGAGAGGCCACAAGGAAGCACGTCGAGCGGTGGAACCAGCGCGGTCCAGGAGCGAGTTGACAGCTCGCCGGGCAGCTTCGTTTGCCGCTTCCATACACGCAACATCTGTATACGTCTTCACGTAATCGGAGGCCAGAAAGAGATTCGGAATCTCGGTAGAAGCTTCTGGCCGATATTGCAACGAACCTGACGTGTTGATCAGCAAAGGCTCGAGATTCGTGGCAGCCGTCGGGTTAGGGAATTCGACATCGGGATCGAGGAACCAACGGAGTAGATTGGCGTCGCGAATCACGACGGCGCCGGCCACATTGAGGTGGAGCTTGATTTGAGCCCAGACCTCATCCTCGATCTCCGCGGCCGAGCACTGCATAGCGGTTTTGTTATAGAGGATGCCGGGCGTTTCCCAGTCGGAAATGTCAGCGGAAAGAACACCACCAAGTTTTCCGTCGCCGAAATCAGAGAGATTGGCGTGACTCCAAAACTGTCGTTGCGATATCGAAGTAAGAGCCCAAGGGGAATCGGCATAGAGTGAGTGGCCGAATTCGAGGGGCACGTCTTGCGCAAGATAGAACTGAATGCCGTTCATCCATGCGGTACGAAGCTTATTAAGGTTCGCGAGCGAAGGGGCATAGGTCTTAAGCTGGTCATCGACAAGCGTAGCCATAATCTCGACGGGCATGGCCGAAATGTAGTAATCAGCAGTGATTTGGTGGGATTGTCCGCCGGTCTCCGCGGTTACGGAGGCTATCCCTACGGATGACAGATTCAGCGACTTAATGGTTGTGCTCCTCTGAAAACGAACACCGCGCTGCTGCAAATATGACGACCAGGGAGTCAGCCAGACATCGCTAGTGGGACCAGTGAGTAGTCGATCGAAACCTCCATGGGTCAACAAGCCGAAGAGAAGTTGTAAGAGTGTGTAGCCAACCGTGCGAGTGCTGCCCTCCTGGGCACGAACCGCAACAAGGGATCGAGTGAGGCCTTTGCCCAACAGGGTCTGGTAGTCCGCCGAGTGATTCGCGGCATTAATAAAGGTCCACCAGGGAATCTGCTCGTATTCAGCAATCCTCCTTTCGGGACAGCTGGTCAGCAGCGTGAATAGACGGTCGACGAAGTACAGGACCTCGTCGTCGGGAACTCCAATGCCACTGAAGGTGTCCTTAAAAGTAAGAGCCCAATCCTCTACATTTTGAGGGATTCGCGCGTTCAGAATGAGTGATGGCTTGCCGGCACGGGCCACAAGAATGCGCGTGGCGTGAACGAGATTATCAAATACGGTCAAATTTCCTGCGTAAGGGATGCGCTTCATCGTGTCCGGCAGGTGGCGATAAAACGCAGGAAAGAAGCGGAAGCCGTGCTCACCCGGCAAGTCCTTGCGACCATCTTGTCCCGTGTTGGGGACCGAAAGACTCCTCGCTTTCCCACCGATAACATCCCGCCTCTCGTAGACGGAAACGTCGAAGCCACGTTCGATTAGTTCATGCGCGGCGCTCAAGCCGCCAACGCCGCCGCCGAGAACGGCCACACGCATGGACATGGTTGCCGACTTTATCTTGGCGCTGGATTCCGTGCAAGTGCTCTGAACGTATCGCGCCAACGCTCCTCGCGGCATCTATCTCACATGGTTTGCTTATTCTCTGGAAACATTTGGACCCTTGGATCGTCTGTATCTAGGTGATCGCCAATGGCCTTGCTCTTGGTGACCGGGAGGTGCTTGCTCGTGCGCAACTTCTTCTTTGACCTTCGTTACGGCTTCCGTACCCTCCTTCGCAATCCCAGCTTCTCCGCCACCGCCGCCCTCCTCCTGGCTCTAGGCATCGGCGCCAACACCGCGATTTTCTCCGTGGTCAATCCCGTCCTTCTCCGTCCGCTCCCCTACCAAGATTCGTCCCGCATCATGCAAATTTGGCATGTTCCTCCCGCAAAGAGCTTCCCCGGATTGACGCTCTTCTCCGTCTCCCCGGCAAATTACCTCGACTGGCAGAACCAGAACCATTCCTTTGAAGAGATGGCCGCGTACGGCGGTGCGAGATTCAATATTGGCGGCAAGGAACGGCCGGAAGCGATTCAGGCCGCGCCGGTCGCGCCCGGCTTCTTTTCGATTCTTCGTGTTCATCCGCTCCTCGGGCGGACGTTCTCGCCGGAAGAAGACCGTCCTGGCCAGGGTCACGTTGCTGTTCTCGGCCATACTCTCTGGCGCGATCACTTCGGTGCCGATCCCGGCATCGTCGGCCGGGATATCATTCTCAATGGTGAAACCTACAACGTCATCGGCGTCATGCCTGCCAATTTCAAGTTTCCGAGTTGGGCGCAGCTTTGGGTTCCCTTGGCCTGGACCAACGAGAAGCGCGCTGTGCGCGGCAATCACAACTACTTGGTCATCGGCCGTTTGAAACCGGGCGTGGAAAGCCGCGCAGCACAAGCCGAACTCAGCGCCATTTCCTCTCGGCTCGAGCAGCTCTACCCGGAAGACGATAAAGGATGGGGCGCTACGATCCTTCCCCTGCGCGAGCAGCTCGTCGGCGATGTCCGCCCGGCCCTGCTGGTTTTGCTGGGCGCCGTAGCTTTTGTCCTTTTGATCGCTTGCGCCAACGTTGCCAATCTTGTGCTCGGCAAAATACTGGAGCGAAAAAAAGAAATCGCCATTCGCTCCGCGCTGGGAGCCACCCGCGGCGCAATCCTCCGCCAGATCCTGGCTGAGACGGTGCTCCTCTCCCTTGCCGGCGGCGCCCTCGGCCTGCTGCTGGCAAGATTTGGCGTGACCCTGATCGTGAAATTCCTCGCCGACCGGCTCCCACCTTCGTCGGAAATTACTCTCGATGCCCCGGTGCTAGCCTTCACTGCATTTCTCGCCCTCTTCGCGGGCATCCTCGCGGGTCTACTCCCCGTGCTGCGGTTCACGAGAACAGATGTGAACGAAGCTCTAAAACAAGGGCAAAGCCGCGGCAGCTCCGCTCCTGGCGGAAGCAAAACGCGCCTTCTTCTGGTTGTCTCCGAAGTTGCCCTCTCGCTGGTTCTGCTGATCGGTGCCGGCCTCATGGTCCGCACGTTGTGGCAGCTCAGCAGCGTTCATCCTGGCTTCGATCCCAATAACGTCCTCACCGTGACCGTTCCGGTTCCTGCCAACAAATTTGCCACTGCCGCCGCGCAGAGCGCCTTTTTCGATCGCGTACTTCAGCAAGTTCGCGCTACCCCGGGTGTGGAGTCGGCCGGAGTAGTTGATGACCTTCCGCTGGGCAACGGTGGTTCGCACCAGCCCGTCGCTATCGAAGGCCAGCCTGTCGTCCCCATGGCCGACCAACCGGAAGTGGACGTTCGCCTCATCAGTTCAGGCTACCTTCGCGCCTTGCGCGTCCCGCTTTTGAGCGGACGCGACATCAGCGACTCCGACGTGGTTGGCAGAACTCCCGTCGCGCTCGTCAGTGAATCCATGGCCAAGCGCTTTTGGCCCAATCAGGACCCTCTCGGAAAACATCTCACGCTGACCTTTTTCCCAAATGAGGTCCGCGAAGTCGTGGGAATCATCGGGGATGTGAAATTGGATTCTCTGGACGAGACCCGGCCCGTGGCGACGGTGTACTGGCCGCTGGATCAGATGGTTGCGCCTCCCTCCGAGCCTTGGCGCTCTTTCGGGATGAGCCTTGCGGTGCGCACCAGCGCCGATCCCCTGAGCGCCGTTTCTGCCGTGACCACGGCCGTCCGCCAGGTGGACCCGCAAACGCCCGTCATAGACGTGATCAGCATGAATGGATTGATTTCCAACTCCTTGTCGCCGCAGCGCTCCAATATGCTTCTGCTGGCCGCATTCGCGGGGCTCGCGCTCGTGCTCACCGCAGTTGGCATTTACAGCGTGCTCGCCTATACCGTTCGCCGCCGCGTTCGCGAGATTGGTATTCGCATGGCGCTGGGTGCCTCGCACTCCGACGTCTTGAAGATGGTGATTGCCGATGGCTTGAAGCCCGTTCTGCTCGGCGTCGGTATTGGCTTCGCTGCCGCGCTAGCTCTGGGACGCGTCGTCTCCTCTCTCCTCTATGGTGTGCACTCAACCGATCCGCTCACCTTTGCCATGGTCGCACTCCTTCTGGTCGCGGTCGGCCTTCTCGCCACCGTCGTGCCTGCCTACCGCGCCACGCGCGTCGAACCCATCCGTACCCTCAGAGAGGAGTGAAGCGCAAAACCTCGTTACAACTTGTCGCCGATTGTGGTCCGAACATGGCACTCTCCAGAAAACAGCTGTGCCGAAGATGCAATTCTGAGATACCGGCAATCAGCCATGAAGGCGACGCGCACTCTTCTTTGCTTCACGTTGTGTTGCTGTGCTTCCACAGTCGTGGGCACTACAACACGGGTAGATGAGCCGGTTCCGCCGGGCTACTCTCGCTAAGTATCCGAACGTCCTGCACTTGAGCCTCCTATTCCCCCGCAGGCCTCCTGGCGTGCCGCTTGCACTTCTACAGACGCGGCACTTTCGGGTGGAGGGCGTCATGGCACGGTTCACGGGGAACTTTCTCAAAAATGGTATAGGTACGCGCCTCGTCTTTGCGCTTCTAGTAGTGACTACGATCCTGGCCTGTCAGTCCGCCGGACAGACCGACCACAACCCGCCTCAGGTCCGCGAGGGATCGTTGCTCTACCGTTCGCCCATCTCCGGCCGCTACGAGTCCGTGCCGCTAGTCCATACGGATGCCACGTTGGACGTGCGCGGCTTGGTGGCTGCGGCCACCGTGACCCAGCAATACGTGAACTCCAGCACCGCGCCGATCGAAGCCGTTTACATCTTCCCGCTACCGCACGACGCGGCTGTGTACGACATGGAAATCCGGATCGGCAACCGCGTGATCCGAAGTGTTATCCACGAACGCGAGGAGGCCAAACGCGTCTATGAGGCGGCAAAGTCCGAAGGCAAACGCGCCGCCTTAGTGGAGGAGGAGCGCCCCAACATCTTCACGGCTTCGGTCGCGAACATTATGCCCAACGACCGCATCGACGTCCGGCTGCTGTACGTGGAATCGTTGCGCTGGGAGAAGGGGCGGATGCGGCTGATTTTCCCGATGGTCGTCGGTCCACGCTACATTCCCGGAACGGAGGCCGTTGATCACATTGGAACCGGCTGGGCCGCCGATACGGACGCTGTGCCGGACGCATCGCGGATCACTCCAGTTATTCGGAATCCAGAGAACCGTTCCGGCCATGACATCTCGCTCGGCGTTGATCTGGATTCCGGCTTCGAGGCTGCCTCCATCACTTGCGTCTCTCACGCGGTCAGCGTGCGTCGTCTGGCGAATGGCCGGCAGCACGTGGCACTCACCACGGGGGTCACAATTCCAAACAAAGATTTCATCCTCGAAGTGCAGCAGGAGGAAAGCACGCAGCCGAAGGCGGCTCTTTTCCTCTCTCCTGGAAGCGACTCCGCCGAAACACATTTCCTGCTGGCTGCTTTCCCACCGACAGTGCAGCCCAGCCAGCGCATGCCAGTGGAAATGCTCTACATGATTGACGTATCGGGTTCCATGGCTGGCACTTCCATTGAGCAAGCCCGCGAAGCTTTGCTTCAGGCCCTGGACCGGCTACGGCCAAGCGATCGCTTCGGTATCCTCCAGTTCAGTAGCGACTATCGGGAGTTTCGATCAGCGCCGTTGCCCGCTACACCGGAAAATCTGGAAGCGGCCCGCGATTATGTGCATCGTCTCGAGGCCGGCGGCGGCACGGAGATGCTGCCAGCGCTGCTTCACCTGATGCGCCAACCGGAGATTGCCGGCTACCTGCGCCACATTGTCCTTCTGACCGACGGCGATCTCGGCAATGAGGAGCAGATTTTCGCCGCGCTTCGGCATGATTTGGGCGGCGCGCGCTTGTACACCGTGGCCATCGGGAGCGCGCCGAATCTCTTCCTGGCCACCAAGATGGCCCAATTCGGGCGAGGGACCTTCACGCACATCGCGGACATCAATGAAATTCGAGCGCAGATGACGCAGCTTTTCGAGAGCATCGAAAGTCCGGTATTGACCGATGTGAAGCTGTCCTTTGAGGGTGTGGAAGTGGCGGAGGAGTACCCGGAGCATCTGCCGGACCTTTTCCAGCGGCAGCCGCTGCTGATCTTCGGACGCATTTCGAAAGGCCGCGTGGGGAAGGCTCACCTGACAGCTCGCGCGGGCAATGACCCCTATGAGACGACCATCGATTTTGACTCGTCGCGGGCGACTTTTCATCCGGGTATCACAACCCTCTGGGCGCGGCAGCGCGTCGACGATCTGATCGACCGCTGGCGGCAGACAGATGAGAACGGACAAGCGGAGATTCGCGCGACAGTAATTGCCCATGCCATCCGTTATCGGCTGGTCACACGCTTCACCTCCTTGGTCGCGGTCGAGGAAGTGGTGGTAAACGCGGGCGGCCGATCGAGCACCGTTCCGGTGCCTACGGAGTTGCCAGCCGGTTGGGAAATGGACAAAGTCCTTGGCGCTCCACCTACCGGCACGGCCGACGCCTTTCTCGAAGCCTTGGGTGTCGCGCTGCTGTTCGCCGGTATCGTGTTGTTGTGCCTCGTGCGGAAGCCAGGAGGAGTCTGATGAAGGCCCTGCGGTTTTTGACTGCGCTGATCCTGACCGCCGGGGCATGCCTTACGGGTCGGGCCACATATTTGAACGCCAAGGCCAAGCTTGCGGGCGTTCTGATCCGCCGCGCATGGGAGCAAAGCATACATTCGGGCCAGCCTCGCGCGCCATGGCCGTGGGCCGACACACACCCGGTTGCGCGACTGCGAATTCCGCGTTTGAGTTACGACGAGATTGTTTTGGACGCGGCGACTCCGCGCACGTTGGCCTTCGGTCCTGCGCTCTTGCTCGGTGGAGCCGGCCTCGGAAAGCCCGGAAACCTAGTGCTGGCAGGCCATCGCACCAGCTGGTTCCGGCCCCTGGAAGAAATTGCGCAGGACGACACCATTCGAATCGAATGGTTTGATGCGCGCCGCCGCGGGTTGTATGAGCGCACCTACACCGTAAAGATGATGCGGATCGTGGATCCACTCGATGTAACCTTGCTGGGGCCCACATCGGGAGACGCGCTTACGCTTGTCACCTGCTACCCCTTCGGACGCGGCCCGCGCTCTCCACAGCGCTACGTGGTGCGTGCCTCGCCGCTCGGACCGAGCCGTCTGATGGAACGTTCAGACACTGCTGAACCAATCCATACGGTTTTCCGGATTCATATTTGATTCTTAGGATGCGCCGCCCTCGATTTTTATGGCCATAGAAGCCTGGGCCTAGGTTTCCAAAACAATGTGGACCAAACATCAGCAACATTTCGAATCGAGTTCAGTGGGCAGCGCCCGCGCCGGCGGCATATGCGCTGGCCTGGTTAAGCTTCCCGAGCGATTCGGAATCTAGCTGCAGATCAGCGGCGCCCAGTAACTCATGGAGCTGATCGAGATTTGTCACGCTGGCAATCGGAGCGGTAACGCTCGGCTGCGCCAGCAGCCAGGCCAGGGCTACTCGGGTTGGCGTTGCGCCGTGAGCTTTCGCCACTTGGTCGAGCGCGTCCAGGATTCTGAAACCGCGCTCGTCCAGATATTTCTTCACGAAGGTCCCTCTCGCGCGCTTGGCCAAATCCGCTTCAGAACGGTACTTGCCCGCAAGAAATCCACTGGCCAGCGAAAAGTAAGGAATCACGCCGATCTTTTCGCGCAGGCAAAGGGGCGCCAATTCCGCTTCGAAGCCCGCCCGCTCGTAAAGGTTGTAGTGCGGTTGCAGACTCGCGAACTTCGGCAGACGCTTTTTCTCACTGATCTCGAGCGCCTCTTTCAGTCTCTCGGCGGTGTAATTCGATGCACCAATCGCACGCACTTTTCCCTGCTGGATTAACAGCGCGTACGCTTCGAGAGTTTCCTCCAGCGGCGTATCGGAGTCATCAACATGCGACTGATATAGATCGATGTAGTCGGTGTGCAAGCGTTGTAATGAATCTTCCACCGCGGCCAGAATGTAGCCCTTGGAAAGTCCTTTCTTTCCTGGGTCCATTTCCGATCCAACTTTCGTTGCGATGATCACTCGCTGGCGCTTCTCGCTGCGCTTCAGCCACTTGCCGATGATCGTCTCGGACTCCCCGCCTCTATTTCCCGACACCCATTTGGAATACACGTCAGCTGTATCCAGGGCATCGAATCCCGCCGCAACGAACGCATCCAGCAAGCGGAACGATGTCGCTTCGTCTGCCGTCCATCCGAACACGTTTCCCCCCAACACGATGGGGGCAATTTCCAGTCCCGAATTTCCCAGTTTCCGCTTGGTGATTGCCATGGTCTTCTCCAAGGATGTTCTGTCGTTAGTCTCGGTGTTTGGATGTCCGTGCCGATCTGTCGGGTACCGTCGCGACAAGAATTTCCAGATGATAGTTCAGGAAGCGCTTCGTCAAGACTGGCCTCGAGTAATTTTGAGAGACTTTTTCCGTGCAATTCATCTGCGGGCCCTCGTCCGTGGTCTAGCCAGCGCAGGACATTCTCCAGATCAGGTCGTAGGTTTTTGCGGACTCAGGCACTTCGGTTTGATAGGACTCGTCGATAATCTCATCGGAGGCCCTGAAGTCCTCCTGTTCCCCCAGCCTAAAAATGCCGCTCACAAATCGCACCCTAGGAAGGCTGCGACTCCCTGAATAAGATTGTCCCCGTCCACCGACGCCGCTTCAACATTTACGTTTGAAGCACTCAAGTCGGCATCTTTCTGCGCGGCGCTTCCACTACCGATTTGCAATCGCGGGTAAGAAGCTGACGCGGAAGCATACCCATTGGGCTACCGCGACCAACAGGAACAGGCCCAGCCCCGCCCCTCCTGAAAGAGACCATTTGACCCGCGCGAACATCGCAATTCCAACAATGGCCGCCGCTCCCACGAGAATGGTCATGGCGATCTCAATGGGCGAGAAGTGACCGCTGATGACACGGGCGATGCCGAGCAGGTAAAGCCATATGAGCGACATCAGCACCAGCCAGAATAGGAACATCGGAAGCCCTATCCAGCCGACTGCCCGGGAACGGCGGGCGCCTGCCAATACGCCGATCCATAGCGGCAGGGTTTGCACGACATGGCGCAGCACCAAGCCCGCGGCGAGTCCCACGCCTACGACTAAGGCCACAATTATCACCAAGCAGCAGACCGCAATAGCAATTGGCTCAACTACCTTAGCGCTTCGGGAGGCGGCTGAAACTTCTCCTGCGTAATCAGATCCCATCAATCTTCCTCAACCAGGGCCTTCCTCAACCAGGAGATCTTAAGGTCGGGAACTTATCTAATAAATACCTCTCTTGGTAATGTCCCATGATATCGGAAAGTCGCGAAATAGTACTCCCCGGTGCCTTCGTCTCTTACCGCGCCAAACGACTCCACATCAATATGTAGCGTTCCTCGACTGCGGTAAACGACGGCAGACAGACTCATGGTGTTTTTGTCCGAGAGTGTACCACCACACCGCCCAATATACCCTCATTGATGAACCTTTACCTCAGTGCACGTATAGTGTGGCCGGCCCGATTCCGCGACGGATTTCACTTGTCCACAATCGCTGTTTACCAGGACATGGCGGTTGCCGAGTTAGGTGTTCGAGCCTCTTACTTCGGTGGCTGTGCGGGCTGGTTTTCACTTGTCGGCGGCACGATCCCCTTCAGTCGCAGATAGGTCACCATGTTCCCATAGTGCTCATCCGTGTGCGCTGTATTGATCGAGAACAACGTCAGCTTCGCTATGTCGAAGTTGAAGAACTTCACCATCTGGCTGCCTTTTGCATCGGTCATGCTGTCGAATGCCTTGTTGCAGTACGCCACTCCGTCCTTGAGCGCAGCCACGAGGTCGGCCTTTGACGTCTTCGTTTTTTCGATGTCCTTTGCTGGGTTTGATTCACCTATGGCTTGCGAGCAGAACATGTACGAAGCGTCGGCCACATGGCCAACGAGCTGGCCAAAAGTGCGAACCTCCGGTGTCGGCTTGAAGGAGTAGTTTTCTTCCGGCATTTTCTGCGCCGCACCGACGACCGCGCTGCTCACAAACGAGTAAAAACTTTTTTCGCTCGCGCTAATCGGGTTCGCGGGCGGAGCGGACTGCGCGGGCGGAGCGGACGACGCCGGTGGCTTCTCCTGCCCGAGCAGAACAACAGGAACTGCCATCAATGCGACAAACACAAAACCGAGTCTCTTGTTCATAAAAATCCTTTCGGGAAATCGTGCCACCTTGCGGGTCGTAAAGGACCTTCCTTCCGAACATCCGCAATCTACTATACGCACGAAGTGCCAAATCGTTTCGGCGTCAGACAGCTATGTCCTAACTGCGTCTTCGACGCGTCGCTAGTGCCCAAAAACTTGTCTTGGACGATTTCTTGATTTGAAAGGACTTATCAACAAGTTCCTGGAGAGTCGCGTTACCGGATATCTGGTTCTCACCACATCACCAATCGGCATGTTCCGAAGTGGAATGAACGTTGTCGATACCGAAAGTGGTACGGCCATTGCCGAGTCTCACAGTGCCGAAATGAGGTACCCAGTTCTTTGTGCGTTAATGGGTCTGTGGGAAACACGCGCAAATAATTTCCGTCGACTAGCTCCTGCAACGACTGGGGTGCCTGCTGTCTATCCCGCGTGAAGTCATCGATGCTCTTCCGCATGTACGCAAGGTCATTTTTGAGCACTGCCTCTCGCGCTCGCCGAACCGATTCTGGATATCTGGTGCCGATGGTCAAGCACAAGAAAGCGATGCCGAGAACCAAAAGAAGCCTGAGCATTAGCGTAGCTGAGCGTTTCATCAGGATGCCCTTTGAGGACACAGTTCCTTTATACTCTCAAATAGCTGGCCGCTGCGGCAGACAGTCGCAAGTGCCTTCCATGATAGGATAACTCGATTTCGGGAGCCTGGCTCAATCCCTATCCGGTCGTTCACTGCTCCGCGGAGCCGCAGTTTAACGCGTGACAACCGTCTTGTTGAAGGACAAGCGAGGCTCTGAACAATACCAGCCAACGAACTCATGAATCGCATGCCGATAGCTGCGCTGCGATTCCTGCGAATGCAGGCTACCAAGCACGGCGGCTTTGGCATGATCCAGATCTGGAAGGCCGAGCTTGGTTTTCCGCCGAGCCAGTTTCCGTTTCTTGCTTTTGCTCCCCATGGTCGGCCGCCTCCCGACGGCTGGCCCATGAGAATGCGACAACCTTGGTGGCTTGTGGACGGGATCGCTGTTACACGTCCGAGTGGATTATTTCAGAGTGCACCTTGATACGAGAAAAATCACGAGAGGCGAAGTCAGTCGGCGGCGGAGGAGGTCACTTCTACGCGTACCCGACTACATGACGAGTGGCCCCAGGAGCACAAATCCGTAGGGCTCATTTTCTTGGAGGCCGTTTATAAATCATTTCGCCTGGTACCGTGCCTTTAATTTCGGGGCTTTCCTGCACACGCGCCGGGTATTCATGCGGCTCCCTGTATTTCCAACGGGAATACGGTGTCCATAATCGAAGCGCCTCCATCCACGTAGAAGATCTGGCCGGTCATCCAACTCGATTCCTCCATGCAGATGAGCATCGTTGCATCTGCGACGTCCT
>QHYZ01000280.1 GCA_003225295.1 Acidobacteriota bacterium
GTATTCAATGCCGAAACCTACTTGGCCTTTCTGCAAAACTTGGCGCGGCGCTATCGGCGGCAAGGTGCGATTCTCATCCACGACAACGCCTCCTATCACACAAAGCCGCTAGTGCAGAGCTGGCTGGATGTAAACAGAGACTGGTTGGAAGTGAAGTCGTGGCCCAAGTATTCTCCCGAGCTGAATCCTACGGAACGAATTTGGCAATATACCCGAAAGAACGGCACACATAACCGATACTTTGAGAACGAACGCTTACCCCCAGCTGATTCGCCCGTCAATACTCCCTTTTTTGTGACCATTATGTCCCTTTATTTATGCGCACCTGTATAGCCACCTCAATCTTCCGAAACGGCTGGAGGTCGGAATGAACGCTCTGACGAAGGACGCGGGGCGTAAAACAGATGAAACGTTTAATAAACGATACCTGACAGTTGCACGCGAAGATGGATACGGCGGGCGTTTTGGAACGATGGGCGGAAGATGGAGTCGATTCTAATGTCGGGAGACTCCCCCATGATTGCAAAAGAAAAAATTGTTGCCCGGGTTGGCGCTGGTGCTGCATCGTGAGGCCCACAGCCAATGGCAAGAGATGTGGAGCGCGGCGCCAAAACCCTGAGGGTCGCGCAAGGAAACCGGACGGATTAGAAGTGCCAGCGGGTGACAGCGTCGGTGAAGTTCTCGGCGTGTTCATCCTGACCGAAGGCGAGTTGCGGAGTGACGCGGAAGACGCAGCCATCGGAGGCCATGAGAAGAGGCTCGACGTCGCCACCGTATTTGCTGTTGTAGATTTGAGCGAGTTGCTTCCAGACGGAACGATCCTTGATTTCTTCGGCGGTACCTTCGAGGATGATGGCTTCGTCCGCTTTTTCGGTGCCGATAGCAACGTGCGGATCGCGGACGATATTTCTGGCTTTGCGAGTGCGCGGGCCCGTGCTGAACCAAAAGGCGTCCCGCCACCAGACTCCCCAAACAAGCATGAGATGAGGGCGGCCATCGGGACGAGTGGTGGAAATCCAGTAGTTGTGCGATTTTTCCAGGCGCTCAAGAGCCCAGTGCCAAGGTTTGAGAGCACTCAAGTCTTTCGAGGGATCTTGAACGGCATCGGGCCAATGGGGGCGGCTGGCCTTGGGTTCGATCATGGCGCGTCCTTTCGGAATTGCCGCCGAATTGTATCAGGCCGGGAGGGAAGGCAAGAGATGTTCTAGGTTCTTAGTTGAGGACTGGCAGGCCGAAGCAGTTAGCAGAATTTGCGGTGATGCTCAGGAAACGAAGGCGCATCCGACGCGGAAACCGCCATGACCGGTCTGTTGCCTCCACACGGGCTTCAGATTCACGCGAACGGGCGGAAGGATAGGCACGTGTAAGACCGCCAGAAGATTTTCCGGAAGATCCTCGAGCGAGTCCAGCTCCATTGCGACACCGCCAAAGCCAAGATCCAGGACGCGAGCGCGCCGGGCGCCGAGGTCGCCAAGAACAGCATAGGCATTCGTACCGGTCATGGACACGCGTTCGGCCTTGCGTTGGACGGCGAAGACCCGAGGTGCTGGGGCGAGGTCCCCGGAAATCGCGGCGGAGGTTGCAGAGGCAGCTGCCTCGATGGTTGCTTCGGTTTTTTCAGGTGCACGCCGGGTTTCGATCGAAATCGGTTGTGGTGCGGGGGCAACGCGCTCAGGAACAGGAGCAGCCGGACCCTCGGGAACAGACGGAGTCTTGGTCCAATCCGAGCCGTTGGTGGTCTTGCTGTGGTTTGCGTGTTTCAGAAGATAGAGACGCTCATCCGCGACGCGAATCAATTGATCGGCTTGCTCAGCATCCTGGGGGAAAATCGCGACGCCGTGATCCATCCCTACGGTGACCTCAAGCTGCAGCGGTTGGAGCATCTCGGCAAATACCGTTGGGACGCGACGGCTCAACGCGAGCGCCTGCGCAGAATCCGTGTGCGGAAGCAATAAAGCGAACTCATCGCCGCCGATACGGAAAGCCGAATCAGAAGTGCGCAAGGCTTTCTTCAAGGTAGCCGCGGCAGCGCGCAATACGTCATCCCCGCGCGGGTGGCCGTGCTTGTCATTTACTTCCTTGAAGCGGTGCAGGTCGAGGGTAACCAATCCCAGAGGCTGGCCATAGCGCCGCGCACGATTGAGTTCCTTTTCGAATATTTCAGCAAAGAGTCGGCGGTTGTGGAGCCCCGTCAAGGGATCGGTCACGGCATCGAGTTCCAGCCTCTTCAGCTCGTCATACTCGATAAGGATGGGAACCCGAAGATAACCGGAGGACGAAAGGACATCCGTGAGCGCGGTTTTCAAAGAAACCCGGCGACCCAAGAGATCGCTGAGCTCGCGGCGCCGCACCAGCATTTCATCCCAAACTTCAACACTCTGAGATTCGCGCAGATCGAGGTGCGCGATCGCACGGAAATATCGCTGGAGAAACTGGCCGCGCGCGGGCAGATCAAGGCTCTCGAGCGTGTCGGCTAACAGCTCGAAATAAGAGTCCTCAATCGGCAAGCGCGGGGGCGCAGGGATGGCGGGGCTGGGCATATCCGGTATAGACCTAACTTCTGCCTATCCCCGCGGGGTTTGGGGAAAGCGAATCAAGCTTTCTTCAATGATGTGGAGCAAGCATGAGTCCATTCCCGCTGGATCCCAGCAAGTCCACCTGGGAATCTTACCTCCCCAATTGCCCGCGTATCCTATTACAGAATCGTTACATTAGGGTACAAAAAATGTAGCGCACTGAGGCGGGCGAATGCTAGGTACCAAAACTAACCCGGGAGAAGAAAAGGCGAGGCAAGAAATTGCCGGTATTTACTCAAGTGGACGGAGGAACTCCAACCCAAATAGTCTCATCTCACCCGCCGACTCCTGCCGCAAAACCCTGGCTACGATCGGTGGAGTTTCGCTCGGAACAAGGCTGGAGGCCGGCGCTGGAGCGGGGATAGTCAAATGGACAGTCTGATCAGGCCGAAGAATATACGAGGAGGTAATGCAGGCGCCAGTGGAGCTGATATTGAGGGTCTTGGTGAGCTCAATGAACTCGGCGCCGGACACATCCCTCCCCCTCAGGAAGACGGGCACCTGTAAGCGGATCCGCTGCGAGCGTCGGGCTGAGGAAGTTTCCACGAGCTGCTTCTTTTTGAGTACGTCGATGTACAAGTGCGCTCTCTATCTTAGTACGAAAGAACTAGTACGGATACTTGCACCTGGAATGCCAGAGAACACAATTGAGAGACTCCAATAAGTTGCTTGTTATAAGCTGGTTGTAAGCACAGACGGACGGCAACAATTCCTCAGGACCAGGACTTTGCTCGCGATATCTACTTCCTTTCCTCAAATGTGCAAATGGAACGCTTTTACCATTGACTCTTCGAGGTCCCTCTGTAACGATGCCACCACGGGAAAACTTTTACCACTCTATCTGTGAAGGGCGGGATCAACTGATGGCGGGTCGGATTACGGTGCCTCCCATGTCGGAAGAGGGGAATCGGACAGTTCTCCCTCTTGGCTATGTCACCGCCCTGCTCGACGCGATGGAAAAACCGCTGATCGTGGTGGAGCGCAGCGGAAATATACTGATGGTAAATTCGCGCGCGAGACAGTTTCTGGAATCCCGGGGATACCCGGCAATCCAGGGTATGAATCTGTTCAGCGATCTTCTGCATGCCGAACCGCGGAAGATCTTCGACGAGATCGAAAAGGGGGAACACGAAGTGCACCTGCAGATACAGCGCGGGGAAGCGAAATCCAGTGTGCGGGTCCAGTGGATGCCCCAACCCGACTGGCTGGTGCTGGAGATCGAAAACAAATCGGAAGCGCAGCCGTTGGCAGATCCTGCCACGCAACTCACCGTACAAGATCTTCTGCAGGAACGCGAGATTACATACCGGAATCTCCTGGCCGCCTATCTGAAATTACAAGAAGTAAACCGCCAGAAGACGGTGTTCCTGGCGTCAGCGGCCCACGAGTTGAAAACGCCACTCGCGGTGATCAAGGGATACTACGATCTTCTTCTGGCCGGTTCGCTGGGTCGTTTGACGGACAAGCAGCGGGACATTCTTGAAGAGTCAAAAGATAGTTGCGAGCGTCTGGTGCGGCTAGTGTCCATGTTCCTGAACTACTCGGCACTAGAGAGCGGGAAACTGGTGTTGCAACTTCGCGAGAACGATCTGCGGGATTGTCTCGATGAGCTCTCCAAACGCTGGTCGGAAGCGTTTCAGCGCAAAGGCGTCAAACTGGATGCGAGCTTCGACCCTTCCATTCCCACATTCCGATTCGATTACCAGAAGGTACAGCAGGTAGCCGCAAATTTGCTCGATAACGCTTTGAAGCACACGCCGAACGGAGGCAGCGTTACGCTGCGTGCCGTGCCGCATTTCTGGGAACGGCGCGTGGCGGCCATGGCTCCGGTAGATGAACGGCGCAGGTTTCGGTTGCCGCGCCCCAACAGCGTAGAAGTAAGCGTAACAGACTCGGGGCCGGGCATCGCAGCGGAGCATCATCAGGAGATTTTTGAGGATTTTGTACGCGTGGACAGAAACACTTCTGGAATGGGGTTGGGGCTGGCCATCGCCAAGCGGCTCATCCAGGCGCATCGCGGAAAGGTGTGGGTGGAGAGCGAGTCGCGGACGGGAAGCAGATTTTCATTTCTATTGCCGATGGATCAGGGTTGAAGCATTCGAATTTTTGCGATTGAAAGGGAAAAATCAATGGCCGTGAAAGAGAAAGTCCTCGTTGTGGATGACGAGCCCAGCATCCGAAAGTACCTGCAGACACTGCTGGAAGTCGACGGATTCGACGTGGAAACCGTCAGTTCAGGGAAAGATGCGCTCGAGAGAGTGAACAAGGGTGAGCGCCCTGATTTCATCATCTTGGATGTGTTGATGCCGGAGAAGAACGGCCTCGAAACATTGAAGGAATTGATGCAGGTGGACCGCAGCCTCAACGTCATCATGCTTTCGTGCTCGAACGAAGTAGGCACGGTCGTCGAAGCCATCCGAATCGGGGCACACGATTATCTGACCAAACCTTTCGAGAAAACGGAGCTGGACGCGGCAATGCTGAAGTCGCGGCAGAAGAAGCAGCTGGCGACCGAGAATCAGGCTCTGCGCGATTACTGCGACCAAGTGACCGAGGACCTGAGCTTCCTCGCAGCCAGTCCTCAGATGGTGCGGATACGCCAGCAGATCCTGCAGATCGCGCCCGTGGATGTGCCCGTTTTTATTTGTGGGGAGAGCGGCGTGGGCAAAGAAGTTGTTTCGCGAATGATTCATCTGCGCTCGAAGCGGCGCAACCAGCCGTTTGTGAAGGTGAATTGCGCTGCCTTGCCGGGCGAACTTCTGGAATCGGAGCTTTTCGGATTCGAGCAGGGCGCGTTCACGGGTGCGGTGCGCAGCAAACCAGGAAAGTTTGAAATGGCCAACAAGGGCACAATCTTCCTGGATGAAATCGCGGAAATGAGCACGCACCTGCAGGCAAAACTGCTTCACGTGTTGCAGGATCACCAGTATTCGCGTCTGGGCGGGCGGCACCTGGTCGAGACCGACGTGCGCGTGCTGGCCGCAACAAACGTTGATGTTCAAGAAGCGATGAAGACAGGGCGCTTCCGCGAAGATCTCTATTACCGATTGAACGTTTTGTCCATCAACGTGCCACCGCTTCGGGAGCGGACAGCGGAGATACCACTTCTTTTCCGTCATTTCCTGCAGAAGTACAGCGAGAAATTCGGCAAGACGCCACTGGGACCTTCCAAGTATCTTCTGGATGCAGCGGTGAATTATCCATGGCCGGGTAACCTGCGAGAGCTGGAGAACTTCGTCAAGCGGTATGTCATTCTCGAAGACGATGAAGGCAGCTTGCGCGAATTGGTAGAGATGTCCTCGACGCGTCAGCGGACTTCGCCGCGGGAGGAACCCGCGCCGCCCAAGGAGCAGGGGTTGAAGGCGCTGGTGCGCGGCTTAAAAGACGAGGCCGAGATGGAGGCCATCGCCGACGCGCTGGAAAAGACGCGCTGGTGCCGCAAAGATGCCGCGAAGATGTTGGGGATCAGTTACAAAGCCCTGCTCTATAAGATGCGACAATTTAACCTGGATACGCCACGGACGCGGAAAGCAGCGCCAACCACAGCGGTAGAGGAACCGGCCTCGGCACTAGCCACGCGGCGTGGCTAGTGCTGCCAGGGGCTGCCAGGCTTTGCCGTTTTCGCCCTGGCCTGTCGCCGGAGAGGCATTTTGAGAAGCGTTTTGGGCCGTCCTGGCCGGGCGAAAGAAGTAAAAGCCTCGGTTCTCGATCACTAGACCGATTCTTGCGTTGTAACAAATTTTGCATGAAGGACCGTGGCAGTTGCATGGACCATAGATCAAGCCGAGTCCAGGCCGAGGCAGCCCGGCAGAATTTTCGTCAGCGCCATTCTCATTATGGGACGTATGACTGTCTAGGAAATATTGGTCCGATCCAAGAGATAGCGCGCATATCGGTTCTTGTTGTTGGATGGAGGGTGTCAGGGTTGGGTAAATCCAGTCAAAAGAACTCTTCGACGGAAGTGCGGGTAAGCCCAGATACCTGCTGCCGGAATGGGAGGATGAGGGGATGACGGAGCGCCGCGTAGCACGAAGATATGACTTATCCTTGCCGATCATTGTTCGCGTCCCCGCCGAACGGGCCCTAGATTCACAGCAGGGCAAGACCCGCGATATCTCCACGCGGGGCCTTTATTTTGTGGTGGATCAGAACCTGGAATCGGGCTCACAACTGGACATCACCCTGACACTTCCCGCGGAGGTCACGCATGGTTCGGAGGTGTTTGTCCGAGCCCTGGGCAAAGTGGTGCGTGTCGAGCGCCGAATGGAAAACGGCAGCGCGAGGATGGGCGTGGCCGCGGTGATTGAACGATACGATATTATCCGCGGGGAAGCCGCGCGAGCCTGATCGCGTTTCCTGGGCTGGCGCATGTCCAATCCAGCCGGACAGTCTGGCAGAGTCTTCTGGCAGGGGTTCCGGCCCAAGCCCGTAATGCCGCGTAGGGATTGAAGATCTCTGCGTCGGTGCCCTGCGCAAATTCCCCCAGCGAAGAAATGGCCTAGACAAGGCACATTCTTGGTGTAATACTACAACGAGATGAACTGGTACGGTGCTAA
>QHYZ01000125.1 GCA_003225295.1 Acidobacteriota bacterium
ACTGATTTCTACGTCGTACCGCACACCGTAATTCAGGGTCAGGTACCGGTTCATACGCCAGTTATCCTGGAAGAAGAAGCCCATGGGGATATTGTCGAAAGGACTGTTGGAATTCCCAATTCCCTGGATGTAAGACTGCGGGATTCCAAGACCGTACGCCTGCAGGCCCGTCGCGCCGGGAACACCGGCGCCAATGGAAATCCCGCCAAAGTTCACGTCGCCGCCAAAATCCAACTGGAAGATTTGCTGTTTTTTCGAACGAAGCTGAATAACGTTTATATCACCGCCCATTTTGAAAGTGTGTTTGCCGCGAACGAGGCTGACGTTATCCGTGAATTCAAAGCGCCGCTCGATGCGGTCGACCGGAGAATAGGGTTCCCGGCCGAGATAGCCGATCCCAGGAATATTAACAGCGATCAGGTCGCCGCCTGGAAGTTGTGAAAAACCAAAGTGGACTCCGCGACGGGCGACCTGCGTACGGAACTCATTAAAGGTGGTATCGCTCACGATGGTGTCATGCTGAAACGTGAAGTTGAGGTCGCGGGTTTGGCTCAAGCCTGCGCGCGAGCCGGAATTCTGACCGAAGACCTGATTCTGCGACGTAGATGGAAGTCCGGTTACCAGTGATGGAGAAACGCCGACGCGAAGGAAGGAGTTGTTGCGATTGTTCCAGTGATGGTCCAGGCGGGAGGACCAAAGGCTGGTCTTCTCCATGGCAGGGAAATTTCCTCGAATGGAATTCAATGCCACATAATGGAAATGACCATCGGATGAAACAGGCAGCGGGACCAGGCCTGTTCCGATACCCAAGGGGACGCCGGACCCGACCGGGAGACACACCACGCTGTTGACCTGTTTTCCTAGAGGGCAGGGCACTGGGATGGGGAAGAACTTTGAGCCCAGCGCCGCGGGAATTCCAAACAGAGCGGAAGAAATGGGGACTGTAGTCCCGTCGACGTTTTTATTCATGTCGGCGTTCACGGCGACGTTTGAGGAAGCGGCTGTGAGGGCCGCAGCTTGTTCGAGCGACGCAGAGCAACCGGCGGCGGCGAAGGCGCCCTGGTAAAAGGCAAGTTGGTCGGGGGTCATGCTGAGAGGAAAGGGAATGCAGGGCGAGACGACACCCGTCTTCAACCCGAAATTTCCCAGGCCGATACTGGTGAAACCGGATTCTTCACGTTGCGTGTACTCATAGGAGAAAAAAACAAACGTCTTGTCTTTCTTAAGCGGACCGCCAAAGGTGAGTCCGCTCTGCGTGCGTGTGTATGCCTGTTTGACGGGATCGAGCGCACCCGTCACCGGGTTGACCTGCCCGGAAAAAGGATTGCGCGCCTGAAACTCTTTGTTCCGTAAATAGCCGAAGGCGTCGCCGTGGAATTCATTCCCTCCGCTCTTGCTGACGATGTTGATAACACCACCGCTGGCGCGCCCATACTCGGCGTTGTAGTTGCTGAGAATGAGCTGAAACTCCTGTATGCCCTCTTGAGAGAGGGTCGAGCGAATGGCGTTGATGGAGTTGTCGACGGCATCCGCCCCGTCAACGCTTACCGCGGTTCCACGTGCGCGTGCTCCGCCGATGCTCAAGCCGCTGTTAGGAGCCGGGCCAATGGTCGGCGCCATGTCACGAGTGGTCTGTGAATTCGTAAGCGTGAAATTGATATAGCTGCGACCGTTGATCGGCAGATTGTCGATGCGGCGCTGCTCGACGGTCTGCGAGACGTCCGTCTTGCTTGTTTCGATGGGTGCTGCTTCCGTGGTCACCGTTACCGACTGCTGCATGCCTTTGAGGTCCAAACGCGGATCAAACGTCGCGGTCTCGCCGACGGTGAGAACAATGGAAGCATTCTCATAGACTGCAAAATTAGCGCCGCCATCAACGGCCATTTTGTACTGGCCAGGCGGAAGTCCAACAAGATTGTAGCGCCCGCTATCATCGGTGACGGAAGTCCGCAGTGCACCAGTGGCTGCATTGGTCATCGTGACCTTTGCACCTTTGACCGGTAAACCTTGAGGGTCGGATACCGTTCCCGACAGAGTTGCGGTATTCACCTGTGCCGAGGTCATCGCCGCCCAACCGAGTAGCAGCAAACACGCCATCATTACGATTGTTAGTGCCCGAAAAACAGCCAAAGTAAGTCGCCACCGAATCGAACTCGACACACCCACCCCCTGCTTCCATTGCATGAGTCCTCCTGTTTGGCACCAACTGATCCTCCGCTACCCCTAGCGGCGGCGGGCTATCCCACCCTTTCCCAGATCATACAATTGAATACTCGGCTTTTACTGCAATATATCGTCGCCTTCAACTGAAAATTTCCCCGCCGTCGCCGACTGCGAACTACCAAAGACGGGCACCCCCGGGCCCTCCGACGACTGGTTTGACTGCGTCGAGATCACCCGGGATCAAGCGCAGGATCGATGAAAGCGGGAGGACTGGCAAGAGACAAGGTACGAAATGCCCGCTAGAAGGTGCGATGTCGTCTCTTGTCGTCATGCCGGAGAGAACCCTTCAGCAACTTCAATAACCAAGGGCGGCCGACAGAGGTACGGCGATGTGAGATCACCCACCGCCAAAAATATCCCGAGCCCCGCCTACAGTTCAGACCGGAAATTCAGGCAGCGCGTGATGAGTCAGATTCGAAATTGATGTATAATTCCTCCTCCTTACGGGTTGTAAGGTGACCGTATCCATGCGAAATGGAGACGGGAAATGAGTCGAGTACTGTTGCCGTTCTAGGAATCAACAACGAGGTCGCGCCTTCACCCCGACGTCCCGATTCGCTAGAGTGGTTCGAGTACTTGGATTAGTCCCCATTCAGTCTAGAAATTATCTGCGGAGGATTTATGACGAGGAATGCCCGCCTCCTCCTCTTGGTTGCCTTGGTTGCCGTTGTCGTCCTTTCTGGCTGCGGCGGCGGCTCGCAGCAAATCGTTCCACCATCTGTCGTGGTCACCATTACGACGGCGCCTCCCGCATCGCTTCCGGTCGGAGGGACAGCCAGTGTGGCCGCCACGGTCACGAATGACACGGCCAACGCGGGCGTGACCTGGAGTTGTACTCCGAGTTCTGCCTGCGGTTCCTTCAATCCAGTTTCCACTGCAAGCGGCGCTAGCACGACCTACACGGCGCCCGCAACCGCGCCTGCGGGCGGTTCGGCGGTCATCATTGCTACCTCCGTGACGGATCACGCCAAGAGTGTCAATGCCTCCGTCATGATCGTCGGCATCGGCGTGACCCTGACGACCTCGCCTCCCGCTTCACTCCCGGGCGGGGGGATAGCCAGTGTGGCCGCCACGGTCACGAATGACACGGCCAACGCGGGCGTGAAGTGGAGTTGCACGCCGAGTTCTACCTGCGGTTCGTTCACTCCAGTTTCCACTGCCAGCGGCGCTAGCACGACCTACACGGCACCCGCAGTGGCGCCTGCAGGTGGTTCGGTGGTCATCATTGCTACCTCCGTGACCGACCCTACGAAGAATGCCCAGAGCGCCTCCGTGAGGATTACAGGGACTGCGTCCAACGCCAGCTTGAATGGCAAGTATGCCTTGCTCATTACCGCAGCTACGGGAAACCTAGGCACCAGTGTGTGCGCCGCCAGCGTTATTGCAGACGGAAACGGGGTCATCACGAGTGGCGTAGAAGAGCTTACCGCTCCATCGTCCTATGATTTGTTGGATGCCGTTACGGACGGAACATACTTGATCGATCCCAGCGGCCACGGCACGATGTTGCTTCACACCCACCTCATGGAAACGCTCAAGTTCAGCTTTGTTCTCACTTCTCCCACTCATGCCTTGATCTTTGAATATGATGGAACTCCCGCGAGTGGAACGATGGACTTGCAACAACCCGCCGCCGGGGGAAGCTTTACCGCCGCACAGATCTCGGGCAAGTATTCCTTCCTGACGGACGGAATCGATCATTCAGGGGCGTTGAAGAATATGTCCATTGCCGGCACTTTTGCCGCGGATGGCATGGGCGCTGTGACAAGCGGCACCCTGGATATCAATAACGGTGGAACTTTCACAACCACGTCATTCACGGGAACCCTCAGTCCACCGGATTCCAACGGGCGCGGAAATTTGATTATGAACACTCCGGTTATAAGCGATTCAAGGACTTTCGTCTATTACATCATTTCGCCCAAAGTGTTGCGTCTCCTTGAAGGAGACAACATAAGCTTTGTTGGCGGAAGCGCCTATGCACAGGGCTCTGCCGGTTCCACCGTCGCCGCACTTTCCGGCAAATTCGTTTACCAGCATCACGGCTGGAGCACTCCGGGGCGTACCGTTGCCGCCGGCCAGTTCACCGCGGACGGCATGGGAAACGTCACGACGGGAATTTCGGATTCCAATTCAGGTGGATTGCCCACCACAGTCACTAAGGGAACGACGGTCACAGGCACCTACATGATTTCAGGTAGTCCCAGCGGCACACTCAATATGACAGACGCGGCGGGAACCTCTACCTTCAACCTTTACTTGGTTGATCCTGCTCTCAACATCCTGGACCCCGGCAATTCCAGCGGAGGCGGCGGTGCGCTGCTTGTTCACACCGATGCCAGCATCATCGGACCCGGAGTGTTGATTCCACAGGTAGTTTCAGGTTCCCCGACCTTCTCGCAGAATCATGGACTGAATCTGGTTAACTCCATAACGTCTTTAACTCCTCCGAATGAAATACATCTCGCTGGCAGACTCGCGAGCGATGGGGCCGCGAATTTCGCCGGATCAGCCGATTATGGTCAGAACAGCGCTTACGCCCCCCCGAGCGCTGTCACAGGCAACTCCCTCTCCGGCATGTTTGCCTCAGACAGCGTGAATCCGGGTCACTTCACAGGTTCCTTCACGCTCGCAAGCGACCCCGCCAACCCTTTGTGGTTTCCATTCATATCGCCAACGATTTCCACGTTTAACGTTTCCTACTATCAAGCCAGCAGCTCGCAAGCACTGGTCATTCAGACCGATACGTCAGCGGATGCGTGGGGATACCTGTTGCAGCAGCAACTCCCTTAGCAGGCAAAAAACGCCAGATTGTTTTGCAGAATTGCGGATGCGGGAAGAGGCGATTGGCCTCGGCGTACCAGTCCAGTGGATGGCACTCCAGCTACAGCTGGAGATGACGCTGGACGAGTTTGCGGAGCTTTTCGCGGTCTTCGTCGCGCATGTGAACGAATTCGACGCCGCTGCCATCCGGTCCGATATTGCGAACGACGGCGGTGAAATTGATCTTACGGAGACCGGAGCGGACTTCAAGCTTGATGGAGTCGCCGACACTTAGTTTCCTGGGGGATTCCAGGTAGGCGCCGCCCAGGCTGATTGTTTTTACACGAGCCAGGCCCGCCGATGCACCGTCGATGTGTGCACGAAGTGGTGAGTCAAGCGGAACGCGAACGTAGCGGCGCGGGGTGACGTAGCTGGAACTCGACTGTCCTGGCGCTCCAAACGCTGCCATCGCCTGCTTGAACGAGGGACGATTCTCGATCACCGCCAGCGCATCTTCCGCTGCGGCGCGCAAGCCGGCAGGTTGCGCATAGGTCAGACCCTCACGGCTCTCCGCCAAAGTCCGAAGAAGCTCGGCGGCTTCGGAGCACCGCATGCGCCCGAGCGCTTCGATAGCCTTGATGCGCACAAACTGGTCACGCAAAACCTCATGTTCACCGGCGGCGATTTCCATGAGTTGCGGCACGGCGGTGATCTCCTGCGCCAAGCCCAGCTGGTCGATCATCATGGGAACGACCATCGGATGCGCGTCGGCGAGGATAGCGGAGAATACGAATGCGGTGCTCACGGCTGATGCGGAATTGCTGGGCCGCGAGAGTTCGCTGACCGCCAAGTCCTGAAGATTCCATTCCCAACTAGCCATGGCGCGGGCGACACCCCGCAACAGCCGCTCCGGGTCTGTCGCGGCCAAGAGTTTGATGGCCGCGGTCACGCGCTGGCGGCGGGCTTCGTAGAGCCGCGTTTCGAGAAGGTTTAGAACCGGCACCCCGATGGTCCGCAAGAGCCGCGCCATCGCCGGCACCATTTCCGGGCCTCGAGGTTCCGTAAGGAGCAAGGTCATGCGGTCGAGCAGCCGCTCGGGATCGCGCTGCAGAAGCCGCGGCAGGACGGGATCCAGGGCGCGGTTGGCCAGAGCGGCGTCCACCAGCAAGAGCCAGCGGTCCTGCGCCACCAGGCGGTTTGCCAGCGCCGCCAGATGATCGTGCTCCTTGTCCTGAGGCCCGCGCTCCAGACCGGTCAGAATGGATTCGAAACCGGAATAGTCGGCGCGACTCACGGCAATGCGGCCGAGTGATTCGACAAAGGCAGCCAGCAAGGCGGCGGTTTCCGGAGCCTTCTCTACGTCCAAAGCCTTCATGGCCCCGCGGCTCAGGTCTTCCGGCAACTGATTCGGCCAGAGGGATTCGATAATCGAAGACAATTCATTCAGTCCGGCGGCAACGGAGCGCCGCGCCGAAGGGTCTGCATGTTCGATGCGGCGCGCATAATTGAGGACAATGTTGCGGGCCTCACGGCGGGGAGCATCGGCGCCGGCATCGGCAAGTTGCCCGAGGGTGTGACGCAGTGCCGCAACCGGAACACACCAGACATCCGGGCCGCGCAAAACACCCGATTTTTCCCGCGGAGAGAGTTCCAGCCAGAATCGATCGATCAGCTGTTCGCGGTGCGTGTCCGAGGCCCAGGAGACGGCGAGCGACGAGAGATGCTGTGAAGAGTGCGGACCAGAATAACCGCCAGCCTCGACGACGACATCGCTCATGCGACAGAACATCGGCCTCACCGACGAGGCGGTAATCGAGCCGCTGGAAAACTCCGCGGTGAGAAATTCAAAAATGATGTTTTCTGAGAGGCGCAACAAATATGGTTGCGGCCGTTCACCTTCACGCGGCCCATACTGGGAGACGGAACTGAGCAGCATGCACACGCTATCGCGGCTGGCTTCTTCCATTGCGCTGTGGAGCGAGCGCGCTGCTTCTTCCGGGGAAAGGCCCCGCGCGCTTTCTAGAGGCGGAGTCAACCGCGCCAGAAGCCGCAGGCCGGCCACCAGATCGTCAAAGTCCGGCACTCGGATGGGGGCATCGGCCTTCTCGCGCGGGGAGTGTCCACCGTAGGCTACGAGCGCGGCGATGAGACTCGCCAGCACAGTGTCCACCCTGCGCTCCGTCTGGGTATTAACGGAAATCCCTTCCACGCGGTTCTCCAGAAGTCGCGCCGGCCACCAGGCATTGCCCTTACCGTTCGCCGGCTCTTCCGATTTTAGCAACGAAGCCTTCACCAGTCTTGCCAGCGTGTCCAGTTCGCCCACATGGAATTTTTTCGAGAAGGCTATGGCGTGAATGCCGGCACGCTGTAGGTCGATGGCCAGCGCCTGCATGTCTCCTCGCGGGTCAGGCAGGTGCGTGTCCCCGATCCTTGGCGCCATCAGCCCGCCACGTTCCACTCGAATCTCCAGCCCGCCCAGAATTTCGGTGGCGTTGCGAATGGCATCGTAAGCACCGTCCAAACTATCGAGTCGGCGCGGATGATCCCTTTCATAAAGGCGTTCCGACCGCATGAGCAGGTGCAGGTTTCGGAGTGCACGAAGAACTTCGACGGCATTGCGGTCCTTTGCGCCGGCAGGAACTTGGGAGACCGCATTCGCAAGCTGGCGCAGCGAAGTGCGCGGCGTGGTATTCGGGCTCGATGGCGGCGCCGGCGCCCCGCGCTTTACTTCCTGGATCGGTAGTATAGCCCTGCTGACCAAAGGACTCTCCCCTTCAAGTTCGTTCCCGCCGCATCGAACGACGAGGGAAATCCGCCCTCCGTCTCGCGCTTGACCTCGCGTGAGGGCAGGTGGTCCCTATCAGATTAAGCAAGCACGCCTCCCGCCTGAAACGAATGACCCTAAGTGCTTTGTCATGAATAAGGACTATCGAGCGTTCTAGAATTCCCTGCAGACTTATGTAACAAAATGTTACGGTTTGGGTAGACCTTATAGAACTTCGTTGAGGAGCCGCTCGGACTCAATTTCGGCCTTGCTCGGCAGTGTTACCGTTGTTTCTCGTGAAGCGACTCGTCCACTGTTACCGTGCCACCTTCACTCACTTGGACCGTTCTCTTCGCTTGCTGAAATCCATTCAACCGCAGAGTCACGGTGTGCAACCCGGCCGGGACTTGCACGCGAGCGGGCGTCAACTGCCCCGTAGAGGTTCCGTCCACGATGATTTCCGCGCCTTTCGGATTGGTGTTCACCTGCGCCCAGGCCACCCGGCTCGAGGATTTTTCGCTAAGCGGCACATTGAATTGCGTTTGGATATTGTCCTTGACCTGAATCCCTCCGGCGTAAGGGTCATAGCCCTGCAAGCGCAAGACAAGGTTGTACTGGCCGGGCGCGAGCGGAAGCGTTACCGGCGTCTGACCCGATTGTTTCGCTCCGTTGATGAAGACATCGGCTCCCGGCGGCTGGCTGCTGATAAAAATGCCTTTGGCCAGTGATTCGAGTTGGATCTTCTGGTCTTGCGCGTCGCCACTCTTTACTTGCAGGGCGGTTTGAACGGATTGATAGCCTTCCTTTTGCACTTCCAGGCTGTAGCGCGCAGGAGACAAATTGTTGAAGCTGCAGGGTGTTTCGCACTTGTTCTGGACGTGGCCCGCGGGACCGCGCAGCACTGCAGTCGCGCCGATCACGTCGGTGACCACATGAATCGCTCCGCGCCCTGCGGTAGGAACCGGGTGTGAACCCTCCTCAGGATTGCCGGTCACAGCCACCGGTGTGTCGTCGTCTTCGAGGTGATCGATAACCCGGACACTCGAGGGAGCGTTCCGCAACAATTTCAAGAGCGCACCGTGTTCTACTGGCCGGAGCTTTCCGACGAGCGTGAGTGTGTTGCCGGCGACTTGAACCTTCACGTGGCCGCTTAGTCCCTTTGCAGAAATGGCCTCTTCGATCCGGCCTTTGTATTCTGCCGCTTTGGCGCTAAGCGAATTCTCCGTTTTCTTGGGTGCCACTTTCTCGGGGGCGATCTCGGCAGGCTTGGACTCTAGCGGTCTTGCCTCCCCACCTGCTCCTGCCGCAGCCACGGCATCCTTCGATTGCGCAGAATTATCCGTTCCCGACGGACGTGCCGCCGGGCTGTCGGGAGTGGTTTCTGATGTCGCCGGCACCGCGGGGGGCAAGCTGCCGCCTTTCATCTGTGCGTCATGAAGTTCGCGTGCGGCCTGAAAGACCGGTCTGATTTTGTTGGCTCCATAAATGATGACGCCCAGAAGCAGCAACGCCGCAAGGATCGTTCCGAATACATTCTTCTTCTTGACCTCCGCAGCGTGCGCGATGGTTCCCGTTCTCCGCACGACGGGAGTTTGGCCGGGTGCCGATGTCCGCGCCTTCAAGGAGCGCGCCGTCGCCACCACGGTTTGATCTTCGCCGGTGAAACCACGGCCTCCGGTATTTCCGGAAACCAGGGTCGCCCCAGGCGAGCCTCCACCCATGGCCATCGTCGATTGTGAGTTGCTGCCGCCTGGCGTGAGTGTGCGGTACTTCCGCAGATCTTCGAGCATTTCGCGGCAATTCTGGTATCTCTGTTCGGGCTCTTTCTCCAGCGCCCGCATGACCACTGCGCTGATCCCGGGATGAATCGATGGATCAATCTGTCGCGGCGGGACGGGATCTTCGTTGACGATCTTGTAGATCACTGTGGTGATGTTCTGGCCCGGGAAAGGTTTTTCACCGGTCACCATTTCGTAGAGCATGACGCCCAGCGAGAAGATGTCGCTGCGGCCGTCAACGGCGCGGCCCTTCACTTGTTCCGGCGACATGTAGCTAGGGGTGCCCATGACGTGCGCGGTTTGCTGGACGGTGCCGAACTGCAGAATCTTTGCGGTGCCGAAGTCCGTAACCTTGACGGTATCGTCGGCGGTGAGCATGAGGTTCGCGGGTTTGATGTCGCGGTGGACGACGTTGCGTTCATGCGCGAATTGCAGCGCGCTGCAAGTCTGCTCCATGATGCGCAGGGTGCGCGGCAGGGGAAACGCGTGGCCGCTATCGAGCAGCGCCTGCAGGCTCTTGCCTTCAACCAGCTCCATAGTGATGTAGTAAAGGCCGTCTTCTTCGCCGGCGTCGAAAACCACCACGATGTTCGGATGCGTCAGCAAACCTGCGGCGCGCGCTTCGGTTTGGAATCGCGTCAGGAGTTCGGGGCGCGAGAGTCCCGTGCCTTCTTCGCTCAGCCGGATGGTTTTTACGGCGACGGTGCGCCCGATGACCGGGTCCATGGCCTTGTAAACGACACCCATCGCGCCGCGGCCCAGTTCACCAATGATTTCGTACCTTCCGGCTTTTGTTACTGTTGGCATCGTTCAATCGATCTGTCGCCCAGAAGGCGGCACAGTCAATCCAAACCCAATGGCGCAAATCGGGGCTAGCCACGGGAAGGAAGGCAACCGGAGAACACTCCGGAGACCTTCCGTCGTCAATTTCATGGTCTTCATCAGGGGAAATGCATCCGCCGACACCCAGGCGCCCTATCCTCCACGGTACGCAATGAATTTTCTGTTGGTCAACGCTACTGCCGTACCAGTGTTTCGCACTCGATACGGTCGGCCGCTTCTTATGCCTTGACGTTTTTCTAAGAGACTTAGAATGAGTCATTTATGGGGGACAGTCACGATATTCAAGTGCACCCCCGGGCAGGTGTAAGGTTACTCCCCAATCAGCGAGCAGCCGAGAGAAAACGGCGCGGCACTCGGGCCGGAAGTCAACGCTCTTTCAGGAGCGACCCAATTGATGGCGGCTCTCTTTCTTCGCGCAGGCCATCTCGTGGCATTGACCTAGGGCCGCGGACGTCCCTCCCCCGGCGACATCGTGCGTTCCGGCATGGGGACATTGGTTTCGCGGACTGGGCGGTCAACTTCGTCCGGGCGAGCGGGAGCCTCGAGTCCGTCCGTGAGCAGAAACCCTTGCAACGCGATGCCATTGGTCCACACGCTCTCGAGCGTGGAGATGTACTCGATCTGTAACTCGAAGAGTTTTCGTTGTGTATCCAGGACGCGGGGATAAGACGCCAGCATCTGGCCATATCTCTCTACCATCAGGCCGTACGCTTTCTTGGCACGTGGAAGCATCTCGTCGCGATACTCCATGGCCATTAGGCGTGCGTTTGCGTATTGATCCACGGCTGATGCCGCGCGCTCGCGCAGCGTAAGCGCTATGCGCTTCTTTTCCTGCCCGGCGCGGTCGACATCAGCCCGGGCCGCCCCCACATTTCCCTGGTTGCGATTGAAGAGCGGAATCTGCACGGCGACTTCCGCGATTCCCTCCCAGCCTTTCGCCAAGGGAACGCTACCAAGCGTTTCGTGGTTGTATTCCATACCAGCGCGGACTTGGATATCAGGAACCGACTCACGCCTCGCACGGGCCAGAAAGGATTGAGCCCGTGCTTCCGCCGCATCGGCAATTCGAACGGCAGGACTCTCTTTCGCAATGGTCTCCACGGCTTCTTCTTCATTCACTTCCGGCCACCCTTTTTCCAGATCACCGGCCACCATGGTCAATGGCAGATCCGGCTGCCCGATCACCGCCGCGAGGGAGCGCCATTCTTCGCGAAGCGTGTTCTCCTGCATCCGCGCGGTCATGCGCATCCTTTGCGCTTCCACTTCTGCTTCGAGTACCTCGGTTTCGTCGGCCTGCCCAGTATTCATCAGTCGCCGCACTGTCTCCGCGGCATCTTGCGCGATCATGGCCATGTCGCGCCGGGCATAGAGCAGCTCCTGAGCGGCCAGCACACGCAGAAAGGCCATCTTCACGGCGCTTTGCACCCGCATTTCTTGCTCTTCACCTTCGATCTCCGCGAGCTTCACATCTTTTCCGAAAATCCCGCGGCTCAGGCGGAGTTTCCCGCCCGTGACTACCGTCTGCTGCAGAAAAAAGCCCTGCTTCCCGCCGCCCACCGCCCCCCCGCGGATTTCATCGCCCGTGTAAGCCATGGTTGGATTCGGATAGAGACCCGACTGTTGCTGGCGCGCGTTGGCGGCGCGAATCTCCGCCTGCGCTTGACGCAGGGTGGGATTCGATTCGCTGGCGATCTTTTGCACTTGCTCAAGCGTGACCAGCGCGCTCTTCGCATTTTCCTGCGCTCTTCCCATCCGTGGATATTCCGGTCTTACCGGCACCAGTTTCATTCCATGGTGTGGTTCCTGCGCGGGCATCTGCATTTGCTGCGCCCGCACGCCGCCAGCTGCCAGCACGCTTGCGGCGAATAGCGTTCCGCATCTCCCCGTAGCTCGCATGGTAATTCCTCTCCGCGCCTTCTCGGTTCTCTGAGATCTCTCAGTTACGTCAATTTCTTTTGTTGTACTACTCATGGTGACGCCCTTCCTGTGCCGAAGGGCCTGCCGTCTTCTTCGACATAATGGCGTCATATTCTTTGTCCGGCAGAACCCGCACCATGGTCATCATTCCCATCATTCCCGCGCTCCAATTTTTCGGCAGCCCGTAGGTTTCGGGCTTTTCCACCACTTCGTCCATCCCCATTTCCATGAAAGCGTCCTGCGGAAAACCTGGCACGCGCTCAGCGTTTGAGGCGATGGGAGAGGGATGCACGTGCTGGAACGGCACGCTTTTCGCGAGTGACTCCATCTGGCTCATGGCCTTTGCCTCGGTCTGGTCGGTGGTTTGGATCTGCCTGTCGCGCAGCAAGTCCATCATGCTGTTCATCATGTGGTGTGGCAGGTGGCAGTGGATCATCCAGTTGCCGGGGTATTTCGCGTCGAACTCTACGACGCGGGCCTGGGCCACGCCAATGAGAACAGTGTTCATCGGAAACCAGGTGGACTCCGGCGCGCGTCCGCCTTCGGTGCCGGTGACCACGAACTGATGCCCGTGCAGGTGCACCGGGTGATGATCCATACCAAGATTTAGGATGCGCAACCGCACGCGGCTTCCCAGCCGAGCGAGCAGCGGCGTGGTCATCGGTGCGGAAACGCCGTTAAACGTTAGCCAGTTGAATTCCATCGCCGCCGTATTGGGAACGCTGTTGCTCGGCAGGACTGCCCATTCCTGGAGGATCAAGCCATAGTCGTGGTCGACGCGGGGCTGGTAATCCTTTGCCGGATGGGCCACGAAAAATCCGATCTGCCCCATCATCTCCTGCATGGCGCTGTGCGCGTGGTAGAAGAACGTGCCCTCCTGGTGCACCGTGAATTCGTAAACGTACTTTTCACCGGGAGCGACGGGCTTCTGGCTGATGTAGGGCACGCCGTCCTGCTCGATGGGTATTTCGAGACCATGCCAGTGCAGGGAAGTCGACTCCGGCAGGCGGTTCTCGAAGACCATACGTACGCGATCGCCCTGCTGCACCTGGATCGTCGGACCGGGGCAGCTTCCGTTGTAACCCCACGCGTCGATGGTCTTGAACGGCGCGATCTTTCTCTTCACCGGTTCGCCGACAAGGTGGAAAACCTTTACGCCTCCATCCATTTCGTGAGGCAGGTCCGCCACGTCCGGAGTGAGCACGGGGAGACCGGACATCCTCGGCTGTGCGCTATTTTTTTCGCCGCCCGCGACTAGGGTGCTCCCCCGTTCCGTGCGAGGGGCCCGGGACTCATCCCGAATTCCGTAGCATCGCGCCTGAAGATCTTTGCCCAATCCAAACAGCCCCGCTCCCAGAATTGCCGCATCATAAAAAAACGCACGTCTCGATTCACTCATGGCAGCCTCCGAATAACGATCCTTGGTGGTGGCGGTGTCAAACCGCTACCGTGTTGGTGTTCAAGTAAGACCGCGGGCAGGCGAAATCCTGCATCGAGCGGAGATTCGTCGGGGACGATCTTGTTACGGTTGGAGAAATTCCTAGATTCGTAAGCGGACTGTTCGTGCCGAAAGATTCAATTGCGGCGGGGACTTACAATCCCCTCCGCATTTGGCGCCAAGGGTTTGGACTGGAGAAGGGGATTGCGCTCCGCGGACGTTGCTCTTCGCGGCGCTCTCTCGCTGCAAAAAGTCGTTGCCTACCCGACCGATGGATTGTCTGATTACCGCTGGCAGTTCGCCCTGCCCACATCTCTTAGGGACTGTGAGATAAGTAGCGGTTGCGCCTGGATGCGCTCCGGCGCCGCCGTGGCACTCCACTTCTTGTGAGGGCTGCGCGGAGAACTGCGGAGGGCAAGCGATTCTCATGCAGAGGGGCAGACATAGAGGACTGCTTAACATGGCGAAGATCGTCACCATGGCAAGCATGGCCGCGCCTCGTTGACTCATCCGCGTTTTCTCGGTCTCTTTCATGCACCGGCAGCCCGCGAGCTGCTCCAATGATGTTCTCACGACGCCGCAAGCTTGAATAGCATTTCTCTTTGGTATTGCTACCACAGCTGCTTCCTGAATTACCGAAGTGCCAGCCAGCTCTCAGGCTTTCCCTTTGTCCGCAGTCAACGTAGCCAGCACGCTCTTGAGTCGCGCCACGATCGATTGTTGCGGATTCTCTCCAACGATCTTCTGGCGAACGATCCCTTCGGGGTCGATGACGATGTAGGTGGGGAAGGCGTGAATCCCGAACGTTCTCTGAATGGATCCCTCGGGGTCTCGATACTGGTGCCAATCCATTTCCTTCTTGGCGACAAAATCGCGCCACTTGTCCTCTTCCTTGTCTGCGCTGACGCTGATCAGAACGACTCTGTCCCGCGGATATTTTCGGGTGAGTTCTTTGAGTTCGCCAACGGAGGCACGGCAAGGCGGGCACCACGTAGCCCAAAAATCGAGAACGATAAATTTCCCCGTCAGCCCGCTCAAGGAAACTGTTTCTCCCTGAAGCGTCCTGACACTGAATTCCGGCGCATAGTCCTCACGCGCGCGCCTTGGATTGTCCATCAGCTTCCGGGCGTATTCCGTGTATCGGCCCTGAGGGTCAAGGTGCAGATACTGACCGATTTCCTTCTCTCCTTCGTCATCCTGCGACTCTTTCATGAGGGTCATGCCGAGCCGCAGATGGTATTCGGTTACCGTGGAGTCCAGCTGCAATGCCTGCCGATATTCAGACTCTTCTTCTTTCAGGGTCTTGGCGTCGGAGCCAGCGGAGGCAAGAGTGAACCCGCGCAAACTATGCACTTGGGCGCGTTCCACGTCGTTGGTGGCGAGCTTCATCGCTTTGTCGGCAGCGTCCAGGGCGTCTTTTTTCTGACCCAGGCTTGCCAGCGCCTGGGCCAAACCGAAGTAACAAGCGAGGCACGCTTCATGTTGAATCTTGTTCGCTTTGCGGAAGGCTTTCTCCGCGCCGTCGTAGTGATGAGCCACGAGAGCTTCCTGTCCCGCTTTCAGTTCCTGCTGCGCAACGGGATCGAGTTGCGCCTTTGCCTCTTGCGCGCTGCTGGTCCCGCCAATGAATGCTGTCGAGACCAATCCACCGGCAGCCACAAACCAAAGCACGCTGTTTCTGGCGGAAGTCCTAAAGGGTGCGTTCATATCGGCTGGAATTATGCCACAAGGCTAATCGAATTCATGAATACGACGTTTCAGTAGCCGCGGAGGTTTTTGTCTACGACAGTTTTTCCCGCAAAAGAGCGGTAGACTATCGTAAAGTAGCCCGCGGCCAAGATCATTCCGAGGACCCACCAGACCAACCCAACCTTCAGTCCATAAGCGCCTGCTTTAGCAGTCGTCACCGTCAGGGAATACACCGGATTCCGCGCGGGCAAGACCATCGGATACACGCCGAACACAACGCTGGTCAACATGCCCGTCAGGTAAGCGCAGGATGCCAGGAACGCTTTGTGCTCATCGCGTCTTCGCAATTCAAAAACGACGCCGGCGATCCCCGCTACCGCAACCAGCGGAAAAACGAATCCCCACGGCCAGGTCGTGAAATTCTCTTTTACCTGCGGCTGGATGCGGAATGTGAAGGCCGTCACCAGTGCGGTGAGCGTCAAGACGCCCCACCATGCCCGGCCAGCCAGTTTTCCCGCGCGCGCGTTGACTTGGCCACTGGTCTTCATCTGCACCCACAATCCACCGTGCATCATAAGCGCCAGCAGGGCCAATACCCCCACTTGGATGGTGTACCAGTCGAGGATTCCGGTATCGTCTCCGAGGCGGAAATTGGTCCACAGCGGCTCGAAGAAATAACCGCTCGAATCCAGCGGCACACCGCGCACCACGTTGCCCAGCGCCGCCCCGAAAAACACGGCCAGCAATAAGCTCGAGGCCCAGAAGAGAAAATCCCACAGCGGATCCCAAACCGCGCTCTTGATGTGATTGCGGAATTCGATAGATGCTCCACGTAGAATCAGTAGCCAGAGAACGATCATCAGCGGCAGATAAAACCCGCTGAAAGCGCTGGCATAGAGAGCGGGGAAGGCGAAGTATAGAGTTCCACCGGCGGCGAGCAGCCACACTTCGTTCCCGTCCCAAACCGGACCAATGCTCCCCAGCACCTGGCGCCGCTCTTCATCCGTTTTTGCCACCAGAAGATGAATGGTCCCGGCGCCCAGATCAAAGCCATCCAGAAGCACGTAAATCACGATCATCACCGCTACCAGCCAGAACCAAATCGTTCCCATGGCGCTCTCCTCAATTCGCCGCTACAGCGCTTGCTTCTTCGCCGCGCAGGCTCTCAACGGGTTCCGGTCCGTGTTCGATCTCGCGATAAGTCAGGAACAGCCACAGGATCGCCAGAATTGTGTACATGCCCATGAAACCGATCAGAGTGAACCAGGCATTGCCGGCAGCCACGCGCGGAGAAATACCGCTGGCGGTGCGCATCAATCCGTAGATCAGCCAGGGCTGCCGCCCGAGTTCGGCAGTCATCCATCCCGCCGTGTTCGCAATATAAGGAAGCGGCACGCCAAGCATCAACACCCACAACATCCAACGCGCGCCAAACAGTCTTCCGCGCCAGAGCAGCAGCGCACCCAGGACCATCACGGCGATGAAGATCGTCCCAAGACCGACCATCAAGTGATAACTGTAATACAGCAACGGTATCTGGTCTGGCCATTCCGCCTGCGGAAAATCGGATAAGCCCTTCACGTTCGCCCGCCATTGCCGGTAAGTCAGAAAGCTCAGCATCTTGGGAACTTCCAGAGGATTGTCCAGTTTTCCTTTTTCTACGTCGGGCTGGCCGAGAATGGCCAGCGGCGCGCCTTCTCGCGATTCAAAAAGCCCTTCCATTGCCGCCAGCGTCGGCTGCTGACTGTTGGCAACCAACTCTCCTTGCATGTCGCCCGTGGGAAAGAGCTGCAGAATGGCAGCGACCGCTCCCACCAGCACGCCCGCGCGTACAAATGTGCGGCCGTAGTTTTCATGGCGTTTCGTCAGTAAATAAAAAGCACCGACCCCGGCCATGACGAAGCAGCCGGTTTGCACCGCTCCCAGCATCGTGTGCGCGTACTGCCACAGCGCCCATTTGTTCAGCAAGAGACCCCAGAAGCTGGAGAGTTCGATGGTACCTTCGGCGCCGATCCGGTAACCGGTCGGGTGCTGCATCCACGCGTCCGTTGCAACGATGAAATAGCCCGAGAGCCACGAGCCCAGAAAAACCAGAAACCCAGCCACCCAGTGTCCGATCCGCCCGAGCCTCTCTTCACCGAACAGGAACAAGCCAAGGAAGCTCGATTCGAGAAAGAACGAGAACACCCCTTCCATCGCCAATGTCTGCCCGATCACTCCCCCCGCGGCCTTCGAAAACGCCGCCCAGTTCGTCCCAAACTGAAATTCCATCGGAATACCTGTAACGACGCCGAGAGCAAAATTGATCCCGAAGATTCGCGCCCAAAATCGCGCCGCGCGATCGTAGTGTTCATCGCCGGTTCGCAGCGCCTTGGTCTTTAGATACACGAGGAGTAATGCCAGCCCCATTGTCAACTGTGGGAAGATATAGTGAAAGGTCACCGTGAAAGCGAAATGGAGACGGTGTACATCCAGTGCCTGTCCCATGCAGTACCTCGTCGCAAATCGGTGCGGTCATCAGCCAAAAGGGTCTCGGCATTCTTAAAAACTGCTAGCCCGAGTTTACCGCCCTCAGAGAGGGAATACGACTCTAAGCCGCTACTGGAGCGGTCGCAGCTTATGCCTGGTTGTATGACCTACGGGCTGCGATAACGCTCGAGACCGAGTATCTTGACGAGTTCGCGCTGGGTCGGGTCCATGTCCGCCAGGACGGTTCGCGCAAAAGGCTTCTGGGAGGCAGATGCTCCGGGGTAGAGGAGCGTCGCCTCGCGAATATCGGTAAGCAAGTCCATCATCTTCGCAATGCTGAGCGGGATGCCGGCCTGTGCGAGCTTGCGCCGTAACAGATTCAGCAGCAGCAAGGCGAGCACGCAGTAAAAAGCGTGAACCTTGAGTTTCTGGTCCGTCCGCTTCATGCCAGAAACGATACTTTTAATAGGATTAGGTCATACACAAACTGGCTGCGTGAGCTGAAGCGAGTTGGGTCTGCGAACCGCTCCAAATGGGGCGCGGAAGCACTTAGGCCCGTTGCGGGAATTACATCAAATCAAGCGAGCGCGGTAAACTCGGGCTAGTCCAGCGAAATCGCGGAACCATGCTTGCACCTGCGCAGCTTGTTGAACCTTATTTTTCGATCCTTGAATTCTTATGTGACGGGAGTCACATAGCAATGTTTTTTTTCATCCTATTGTGGTTCTGGCCCGTGGATCTTGCGCGAAGAGGATCCTCGGGCGCCGCTGGCCAGGGCCGATTGTGCTATCCTGACAACGCGCTAATGAGATTTCTGCTGGAGCACCCTCCTTCCATCCGAGCTTCGAAGGCATCCTGAATTCTTCTGGGAGGTTCCCGTGACCACCGCATCCTCCTCTTCATCTCCGTCGCAGCTCCCTTCCCATCTGCGCGGACGTGTACTCCTCGAGACGCCGTCCTTGAACAAAGGCACGGCCTTTACTTATCAGGAGCGCCGGGCCCTCGGGCTTGATGGCCTTCTCCCGCCCGTGGTGGAGACCATTGAAGAACAGTCTTCTCGCGCCCACAAAGCCTTTCTCCGTAAGCACGACGATCTCGAGCGGCATATTTATCTCCGCCAACTCCAGGACACCAACGAGGTTCTTTTTTATCGGTTGCTTCTCGATCACATTGAGGAGATGCTGCCCATCGTTTACACGCCCGTGGTTGCGGAGGCCTGTCAGGAATTCAGCCATATCTACCGGCGTCCTCGCGGCCTGATCATCTCTTATCCGTTCCGGGATAACATCCGGCGCCTCCTTCAAAATCGCCCCAACGAAAACGTCGGCGTGATCGTGGTCACCGATGGCGAGCGCGTATTGGGTATAGGAGATCAAGGAGTCGGCGGTCTTGGCATTCCGATTGGAAAACTCGCTCTATATACCTTGATTGGCGGCGTTCCGCCGGTACAAACGCTGCCGGTGATTCTTGACGTGGGAACCAATAATGACGAGCGCCTCGCCGATCCCGAATACCTCGGCTGGCGCCACCAGCGGGTCAGCGGCGATTCCTACTACGATTTCGTCGATGGCTTCGTGCAGGCGCTGAAAGAAGAGTTACCGCATACCCTGCTCCAGTGGGAGGATTTCTCCAAGACTCATGCCCGACCCATCTTGGACCGCTACCGCGATCAACTCCTGACCTTTAACGACGATATCCAAGGCACGGCTGCCGTCGCCTCCGGAGCGATCTTTTCCGCGGTGCGGGTTTCCGGTCGTGGCCTTCGCGAGCAAAAAATCGTGATGTTGGGCGCTGGCTCCGCAGCCATTGGCGTCGCGGATTTTCTCTGCGAAGCCATGGTTGCCGATGGTTTGACGCAGCAGGAAGCGCGTTCTCGTTTCTGGCTGATCAATCGCGACGGTGTACTTCACTCTCAGCGCACGGACCTTTCCGAGGAGCAGCGCGTCTATGCACAGCCGGTGGAGCACTTCGCAAATTTTCCGCGGAGTTCGGCAAACAATAACGTCGGCCTAAGCGAAGTCATTCAGCAGATTGATGCCACGATTCTCATCGGCCTCTCGACTCTACCGGGCGCGTTCTCCGAAAGCATCGTTCGCGAAATGGCGCGCAAGTGTCCGCGGCCCATCATCCTTCCGCTTTCGAATCCCACTTCCAAGTCCGAAGCCATTCCCGAGGATGTTCTTCACTGGACGGATGGCCGCGCTTTGATTGCCACCGGTTCGCCCTTCCTGGATGTTCATTACCAGGGCCGAAAAATGCGTATCGCGCAATGCAATAACGTCTATATATTCCCGGCCATGGGTCTCGCTCTTCTGGCAACCCGGGCGCGGCGCGTCACGGACGGCATGTTTCTAGCCGCCGCACACGCTCTGGCAGCACAATCTCCTGCCACCACGGATCCCTCCGCACCCTTGCTGCCCGCGTTGACCGGGCTGCGCCAAGCGGCGGTCGAAATTGCCTTTGCCGCTGCCGAACAGGCCCAGCGCGAAGGACTCGCTCCCAAGACGACAGCGGAAGTACTGCGCAACGCGATCATCTCCGCTCAGTGGGCTCCGCACTACCCCTCGTATCTCTGAGGGACGCGTTCCTCTTCGAGAAAAGTTGTCCATTCCCCAGCCGCTCGTGCCGCATCCGATGTAAAGTTTTGAGGCCGTTCCACCCCCGGAGGACCACCGGTATGAAGTACCAAGCCATCGTCATTGGTTCCGGCCAGGCCGGCAACCCGCTTGCCTATCGGCTGGCGGATTTTGGCTGGTCTGTGGCGCTCATTGAGGAAAAAAATCTTGGTGGCACGTGCATCAACGTCGGCTGCACCCCTACCAAGACCATGGTCCATCGCGCGCAAGTTGCGCACTACGCGCGAAACGCCGCGCGCTGGGGTGTCAACACATCGAACGTCAGCGTCGATCTCGCAAAAATCGTTGCCCAAAAGGAGGAAGTGGTTCTCAGTTTTCGCGGCGGCCAGCAGAAGCAAGTCGACAAACGCGCCAACCTTCGTCTCCATCGCGGCCACGCCCGTTTTGTTGGCCCCCATCAACTCAAGGTAGGCGATGACCTGCTCGAAAGCGAAAAGATTTTCATCAACGCCGGTGGCCGCCCGAACATTCCCGCGATCCCCGGCCTGGATACCGTCTCGTATCTCACCAATGAGTCCGTCATGCAGCTCACGGTTCTCCCCGAACATCTCCTCATTCTCGGCGCCGGCTATATCGGCCTGGAATTTGGACAAATGTTTCGCCGCTACGGCAGCCGCGTTACCGTTCTGCATACCGGCAAACAAATTGTTCCTCGCGAAGATCCCGAGATTGCCGCCGAGTTGCAGAAAGCGCTCGAATCCGAGGGCGTGCGGTTCCTGCTCAACACCGTCACCACGCGCGTGGAAAACAAAAGCGGCTCCGTCATTCTCTTTTGCGAAGGACCCGCAGGCTCAGCGCGCCTTACCGGCTCGCATCTACTGGTCGCCACCGGGCGCGGTCCAAATACAGATGATCTCGGTCTCGATAAAGCCGGCGTCGAAACCGACAAAAGGGGTTTTATCGATGTGAACGGCCGGCTCGAGACCAACGTTCCGGGTGTCTGGGCCCTCGGCGATTGCAAAGGTGGCCCGGCATTCACGCACATCTCCTATAACGATTTCCAGATTGTTTACGGCAATTTGGTGGAAGGGAAGAATCTCAGCATCGAACATCGCCCCGTGCCGTACTGCGTGTTCACCGATCCGCAGCTCGGCGGCGTCGGCATGACCGAGAAAGAGGCTCGCGCTATGAGCTACAGGCTCAAAATTGGAAAATGCCCGATGACCTATGTGGCGCGCGCCATCGAGCGCGGCGAAACCGCAGGGCTGATGAAGCTCGTCGTTGACGCCTCCAACGACCGCATTCTGGGAGCCTCCATCCTGGCATCCGAAGGCGGCGAGCTGGTCCAAATCCTCGGCACTCTCATGCTGGCGAATCAACCGTATACACTCTTAAAGGGCGCCGTCTACATCCATCCCACCCTCGCCGAGGGTTTTTTCTCTCTCATGGAAGACGTCAAGCCAGCCGACTGACGAGCCGCTCGAGCCAGATCTCTCCATTCTGAATTCGCCGGTGTGACCGGCATCACTGCCCCCGTGACCTGGCGCACTGCGTCCGCGTGACGTCTGGTGTCAAATGGGAGCATTGTCCCGTTGGGCAGGAAGAACAAGGCTGATTGCGCCTTCAGGAATTCCAGGAGAAACTTTGCTACTCACAACGACCGATAAGGCCATAACAAAGGACCACACCGAGTTTGTTTAGAGCTTCCCCTTGGCCCAAAAGCCTAGCCCATATGCGGCATCCAATTCCCCAACGTCTGTGCTGCAGGTATCAGGAAGCGCTTGCCTTTTTCTTCGATTCATTGAGTTGATTAACACCAGGCGTGCCGAGCGGCTCCGTCAGCAACGAGGCGCGATCCCGAAACAAGCGCTCGAGTTCGGCAACAAGGTCCGGGCAACTGCTCTTTGAGGTTACCTTGTGGATGCCCATGAGTTGCGCAGCACGCTCGACTTCGGGCGAGACGTACATCGTGTGGAGGATTATGGGCACGGTGGGTGCAGCTTTGCGAATATGGCGGGCGGCTTCGAGACCGTCCATGCGCGGCATGGCCAGGTCGAGAATGATGGCATCGGGACTCAGCGCGGCAGCTTGGGCGACCGCCTCGTCACCATCTTCGGCGTCGCCGCAAACTTCCCAGTCCTCATGGCTTTCAAGGAGGCTGCGCAGGCCCTGACGCTCGAGTTCGTGGTCGTCCGCAATTAGGATTCGTATGGCCATTCACAGGCGTGTGCCCATCCCCTAAGGCCCAATGGGACGAACGCAGCAAACTTTCGTGCGTGGTGTTGGAGATATCCTTGAATTCCGTAATTCGCAATCGGGTAAAGTCCCTACAATGGGGGAGGTCTTATATGTAGTCGACTTCGTTTTCTTTTCGTTTTTGCTTCGCTCCTGGAGTCCAATAGGTCGCTCTTTCTCTGCCGCTCCTTGTCCCGCATCACGCATTAGAAAAGAACATAAAACGAATCAGAACAGAAGATGGTT
>QHYZ01000281.1 GCA_003225295.1 Acidobacteriota bacterium
GCAAGTTGGCCAGACACACCGAAACCCTTCTTGCGTCTTGCGGTTTAGCGCTGAACTGTACCCGCAAGCCGGGCACCGCTGGCTGCTGTACGCTTCCGACTGGTACTCCACTAGACCGCCAGCCCAGCTTTGTTTGTACTCCATCTGGCGACCTAGTTCTCCCCAGCCTTGCCGAAGGATGGCACGGTTCAGCCCGGACTTCTGCTTAACATTCCTTCCGGGCTGCTCCACTGTTCCTGCGGCTGACGCGGTCATGCTCTTTATGTGCAAGTCCCCCAGCACGATTACGGCGTGGTTTTTGACGTACCCGCTGGTGAACTTGTGGGTTTCGTCCTTTCTGATATGGGCGATGCGACTGTCAAGTTTCGAAATCTTGTCAACTACCTTCTTCCAGTTCCGGCTGAACTTGCGCTTGTTCTTGAGCCGACGCTGGTAGAAACTCTTACGCTTTTCTTCCCATGAAACATCGATTGGCGGGACCACCCTGCCATCGGAGAAGGTGACCCGGCGGACCACGCCGAAGTCGCCAGCGACGATCGTGTCGGATGGGTGCGTCTGCTCGGCAATTGCGACCTTGCACTCGGCCGACAGAACCCAGCGCATACCGTTCCACTTAACCGTTACGCTGTTGGGCTGGCCTTCGATGTGCCGTGTGAAGCGACACTTGACCCAGCCCAACTTGGGCAGACGAACCCGCTTATTGGGCTCATCCATCTCGAAGCATGCGGGGTCGGATTCCGTAAAACTAATTCTTGCCTTGGACTTTTTCTTAAACTGCGGCGGGCGAACTTGCTGGCCTCGGAAAAACCGCTGATAACTGTCGTACAGTTCGTACAACACGCATTGCAAGGCATGCACCGGCGCAGCTTTAAGAAAGTTGCTGTGCGGGTCGGGATTGTTGCGCCACATCGTTAACTGGCGCATCATTTCAAACTTCCCCAGTAACCTCTTCTCGCCGCGACGATACCGAGCCTGCTCAATGGACAGAGCCCGATTCCAGACGAACCGCTGGCAGCCAGCATACTGACGCATCAGTTTTTCCTGAGCACCCGTGGGCTGAAGCCAGTTGTCCGTGAAGCCCTTCTCTATCTGCATGGAGACTGGGCCTCTTTAGATATATGTTTGTTCGTTCGTGCTGTATAACATACACCCCCAAGTCCGAATCGCACGCACTATTTTAACTGTTTAAGCCTCGCTTACCCCGCCCTGAAGTGCTGGGCTTGCGCTCGCCACTGGGTCATTTCCCACTCCATCCAATCGTTTACAAGGTAGCACTATGATATCACTATGACACCCCTCGGGCAAAGCAGTCTTTCGCCGGGTTGCAAATGATGGACGCGGATCGGGCTTCGGTGCGCAATTCCTTTCGCCTGTGTAAGGCGTGGGGGCGAAACGGGTCCAGTGTCATTTACGGGTTACCGACAGAGGGAGGTTTGAAACATCTCCATTTTGCCTTTGAAATGGGCTGCCCAGTAACAAACGCACTCATCGCAGAAGTGGACTTTTCTGGAAATGTAGTTCAAGGCCAATCCTTCATGCCCAGCGGGGCTCCATCTAGAATCTGGAGCTCACTCCGGATAGAGCAGAGGTGTCCCAGATTCTGAAATCGCCTTCGGCGTAGGCGGCTGCCAAGCGAACTCCGCTCCCGTCAAAAGCGATATGTTCGATGACCCGGGGAAAAAGGGGATTGGGCGGCAGGGCCGGCTCGAAAGTGTGGACCGGCTCTCCGCTGGGCAGTTTGGAAAGCAGCACGCGTTTATCGGCATGAGCCGAGGCCAAGAATAGCCCGGAGGGATGAATATCAAGCGCGGTGACCGGGGACGTGGACAACGCAATGCGCCGCTGTTCGTGATCGGTGCCGGCCTCGCTCAAGAGCACCGAGCCGTCATCAAGTCCCGCCGCGAGCCAGCGGCCGTCCGGCGACCAGGCGAGCGCCGGGACGGCCGTGCGGTTGAAGCTGCGGTGCGGACCGGTCGTGTGGATTTCATAGAGCCACACGGTATCCGCGGGTTCGCCGGCCGGTTTGGCCAACCCGATGGCGAGCCAATTTCCATCTCGGGAAAAAGCGAGGCAGAGAACTGGGCCTGGCACATCCAAATGAAGTGTTAGGTTCCCAGTGGCGATCTCCCAAAGGCTGACCGCGCCGTTCGCATTGCCGCCCGCCAGAGTCCGTCCGTCGGCGGTAATGGCCAGAGCCTGCTGCGCACCAATTTTCTCTACAAAAGTGGTGTTCTGCAACATGTTGCCCTGCGGCCGGCTTACCGTGATGCGGTCGTCGTAGGAGTAGGCTTCAATATCGGGCTCTGGCGCAACCGCCACCGCCAGCGCCTTGCGGCGCTCCAGCAAGGCAAATGGTCCATCGTGGGGCCGGAAATAGAACAGATCTCCCGCCTGGGTGGTATATTTCTGAACCAGTGGGAAGTCTCGTTTGGGAGCACGCGAACAAGAGGAAGCAGCTAGAACAAACACAACCAAAACTAGCGTTGCGGACGAGTTCCTCATGGCTTGCACATTGATGCATAGCTTACCTGATCTTTGCCGATGGATGAATCGCCGCCGCCCGCTCGCACTAGCGGTCATTTACGCGTTGCTCGGGATCGGGTGCGGTCGCCAGATGTCTGGCGCGAGCCCACTGTTTCCCGCGCCGCAGGGACCCACCTGGGGTTTTATCGATAACCGCGGAAAAACCGTAATCGCGCCGCGGTTCGAAGCGGCGCTGCCCTATTCCGAAGGGCTCGCCGCCGTCAAACGCGAGGGGCGATGGGGCTACATCGATCGAAACGGATCGGAAGTCATTCCCATTCGCTACCGGGCGGTCCAAAGTTTCCGCAATGGCGTGGCCATCGTTGATACCGGTCTGCCTGATCATCCCGTAGGTGTCATCGATACAAGCGGCTCCTGGGTCACCCCGCCTCTGTTTCGCTCGCTTTCGGCCGCGGACGGACCCGATGGCCTGCTCTTGGGACAGAAGGAACCCGCCGAGGGCTCCGGCTTCTACGACCGTACCGGGAAGCTTGTGTTGGGCCCTTATTTTCTGGCCTTTCCTTTCGTCCAGGGCCGCGCGCGCGTCAAGACGGGCGGGCGGACAAGTTCCGGTGATTGGTTAATCGATGCTTCTGGAACTCTCTTGCCGAAGAAACCGGTCGTTCTCGACGGTATCCGATTCTCCGAAGGGCTAATTGCCATCCGGCAGGACCGCAAACTGGGCTACATGGATCTTGAGGGGAACATTGCCATTGAGCCGCGCTACGATCAGGGAGGCGAGTTTGCCGAGAGGTTTGCGGCGGTTCAGCTGGAGGGACACTGGATGTTCATCGATAAATCGGGCACCGTGACCGCTGAATTTCCAGCGGGCGTGGCCTTCGCCGAGCCGCTTTCCGATGGGCTCTCGCTGGTGTCGGCAGATCGCGACCAACCCGGACGGAAGTACGGCTATGTGGGCCCCAACGGCAAGTGGGCGATCCTGCCCATCTGGGACGATGCCCAGCCTTTTCACGAAGGCCTGGCCTACGTCGGCACCTGGAAGGCCGGGAAGACAGCGTACATTGACCGCAAGGGGAGGATCATCTGGGAGGGCCGAAATGCCCAGCCGTAGGACGGTAGCTCTCCTGGAAATTGCTGTGGTGATGGGAAAGCCCCAAATTAATCTCCTTAAGTCTCTTCCATTCGAGCGCTGCTCGCTCGGTTCGTACTCCAAAGGCAATTCCTAGGCGATGCACCCGTCGTCGAGAAGCTAACGGATGTCTACACTCGGCCACGTTCTCAACCGGAGAGAGCGAAAGATAGGTAAATTGCGATAAGATCCATTTAACTCGCGCGCAAACGCGGTCGCGAGGTTCGAACCCCGCGCCAGATTTCCTCCCCATCCAATCGCGGCACTCTGGCGGACATCAATTATTGGAATTGAAGATCGGGACGGTCAGGCTGGGCAAGCTGGGCATCATGGTCTTTCGCAAATGACATTTTCGGTGTACTCTACCCGCCCGGCCAACCCCCCGCTGAGGAGCAAGACCATGGGCTTCACGAACCGACATCAAGGCGCGCTCATCACGCGCGACGCGCATGCGGCACTATTGGATCTCAAGAGGCTGGTGGACACCGCGGCCGAGAAGATTCACGTCGCCGAGCGAGAAACCGTAGGCGTTGCCATTGGCCGCTGGCAAAGTGACGATCCTCTGAGAACGTTGCGGGATGCAGCGGAGACGCTCCAATCACCGAATTTCGAAGCTGCGGTTTCGAGAGCGCGGGAGAAGATGGAGAGCGCCGTCGCCTGGCACGTCAGAGTACAAGAAAAATAACATTTACGCTGTGTCTCTGGCGAGCACCAGGTATGCGGCCGAACCAGACGAGCCCCACGTGGTCGCTGGATACTTTGACTGGTCACCGCTTGCATGGTCACTCATCAACCCACGCCGTTAGGGAGTCAGAGTAACTTGCCGGAAAAGCGTGCGCGCAAGACCAATGCGCATAAACCTTTGCTGAATCACCGCGGGAAGAACCGCTTCTGTTTCAACGCCGTCCAGGCTCAGGTGGCATCGGAATTGGAATTGCATGGGCGCCGCGCTCACGCGTTGGAATAGATACCAGACACAGCTAATTTTCTTCTCGTTGATGGGCACTTCAATGCGGCTACCGCTTTTCTCGACATCTTCAGAGACGACCGTCGTTCCGCGGTTCGAAACGTAGTCGATACGACTTAGTTTGAAATTTCGGTCTGCGGTAAGAACGAGATACTGCTGCTCCGGAGGCTCGCCCCGTACTTCGGGGAATGGCCTGGGCCACGCCGACGGCTTGGCTCGTTGCGAGGCCGGAGCGGATTCGAGTCTACCCTTACGCCCACGCAGGTTAAATTCCAACTCCTCGATCTCCGCCTCAAGCTCTGCTAACGTCCGGCGAAACTCGTTTTCATCCCTGCGCTCCGAAGCCCGGCGCTTCTGAACATAGGCTGCCAGGGCCGCTCCGGCAATCGCGCCGAGCAAACCCCCAACGACTGAACCCATCCTCATACCGCAAGTATATTCCTGCCGAGCACGGGCGAGTACTTCGTATTGCTCTAAAGGGCGACTCCGGACCAAGATTCAGGCGCAAAGATATGTGCCGAGCGTCAGGGTGATGCCTGCCGCATATCGGGAACTAGCCGCTTTGGAAACGACAGGAAAATGGTCTTACGCCTAGCATGGCTGGCCCGCGACGTGCTCGGCGATTTTCTACCGCAGAGACAAAGAATGGGTCACTTTCCGTGATGTGACGGGCTAATCCATCTGGAATGAGAGACCGCCGTGAACAGCAACTTTCTTCCGCGAGCCCAACCGACTAAACCGGCACTGACAGATGGGGAGACAATTTCTGACCGAACTCAATGAACAGTCCTTACTCTCATCACCGCAGTTTCCCCGGCTGCCGATGACCTAGGCCGACGAAATTCTCTGAAGCACCAGTCCATCACCAAAGCAACTTCAGGCCGAATTGGACCTGGCGCGACGTGGTGGAGGTGCTGGTAATAGCGCCAGCCGTTGGCGAAACGCCAGAGGGAGTAAAGACAACAGCATTGGGCAGGTTGAAATTTGCGCGGTTGAGAAGGTTGAATATCTCCGCGCGAAACTGAAGATTCCATCTCTCGCGAACCGGAATGTCTTTCAGCACGGAGAAATCCCAGGTGGCCAGGCCCGGTCCGATCAATGTATCTCTTCCGACGTTGCCATAGAACCCACCGTTTGCGGGAGTGTTCGCTGGCGCCAGAAACGCATTGGGGTTGAACCACTTGTCCGGCTTGCCAAGGATCACCGGCCCAGTGAAAGCTGGATTCGCGAACGGCCGCACTGGATTTCGTGTGTCACCGTTGTTTGATGGGTTATAGCTGAGCTGAGGCGAAAAAGGAAAACCGCCTTGCAATGTCACGATGGAGTTCACTGTCCAACCGCTCACAGCCGCGCTCCTCAATCCACGTACACCACCAAGAAAACGCTTCCCATACCCCAGAGGCAGCGTATAACTCGCGTTCGCCACAGCAACGTGTCTGATGTCGAAGGTCCCCAGACCCCCATCCGACCGTAGGTTGAAGGGATTGGAGGCCAGCGCTGGTCCGCCACCCGATGTCGTGGCGTTGAGAGAGTCGCCGTCATCGAGAACCTTCGAGAACGTGTACACTCCTCGAAGCGTCAGGCCTCCACTGAAGCGGCGATTCATATCCACTTGCAGGGCGTTGTAAGAGCTGACTCCCTCCGAAAACCACGTCCACGTGTTGGCGATCGCCGGATTGGCTTTCGTCGTGGTCGGCACAAAGTAAGCTCCTGCCGGTACCGGCGTGTTCGCTATCCCCGCGGGAAAGGTTGCGGGATATGTTGCCGGGCACGGCGACGCTGGGCAGATCACGGGAAAAGGCTCGTTTGCATCAATACCGATTAGTTGGTGATAACCGTGTGACCCGATGTAGCCCACCGTAAGCGACGTGTTTGGTGAAAGCTGCTGCTGGATCCTCAACGAGTAGGAAATCAGCGTTGGCGTATGCATATCGGGCTGGACTCCTCCGGGGATGAGCTTTACCGTCGCGGGAAACGGCCCGGCAGGGTTAAACGGAAGCTGGGACACCGTGAGTGGCGTCGTAAACGTCGGATTGAACGGGGCGTTTTGATCCGCGCGGTATCCCAGAGCATCCTGGAGATCGTTGTACATCCCGAATCCCGCGCGGATTACGGTCTTCGCGCTGAATGGACTCCAAGCCACGCCAATCCGCGGCTGCGGCAAAAACTTTGCGTTATTGACGGTGAACAGCGAATCTCCGACGTGCGGTTCGGTCGAAATCACTCCATTTGAAAACATATAGTTCGCGGCCCGGCCGTGCGCCTCATTCCAACCGGTCGTAAACTCATCGCGGAAACCCAGGGTCATGGTGAATCTCGGAGTGACTCGAATGGTATCCTGGCCATACCAAGCACCGAGCAGAGAGCGCCAATTCATCTCGGTTGGCGAAGGATCGAACAAGAAACTGGAAATCGTTCCATTCAGGAACGTTTGCAGGCTCGAGAACGTCGCCTGTCCAAACTGGCTGAGCGCAATTGTTTCGTTCGATTGAAACCGCTGGAACCAAGCGCCGAATTCTAGCTGATGCCGCCCCCGCGTCAGCGTCACGTGATCCTCGAACGTGTACAGGTTTCGTGCCATGCGCAGGTTGCTTCCGTTGTTGCTTCCCGCAAGCCCCAGCTGCGCCTGCGGATTCGATGCGGCGCTGCCTCCAACCACTAGCGCTCCTACGGGATGTCCAATCAAGAACCCGGGAACGCTTGCCGCTGGCGTCCCTGGCGTTGGCTCTCCTGTAAAAAAATAGCCGGCGCGCGAGAAACCAAATCGAGCGTTGTTGACGAGCGCGGGTGAGAAAACGCGCGTCTCCTCTAGCGTGGCCACCTGCTCTCGCAGCATCGCCACGTCGCTGCTGAAAGGGTCAAGCGGCGTGGCCGTGAAGTCCTGGCCGTCGTCAATGGTGTAGATTCCCGCGAGCGTATCCCGCTCGGAAAAAATGTGGTCGGCACGCGCGGTCCCAAATTCCTCTCGAATCGTTTGCAGTGGGCTGCTAAAGACTTCCGCGATTCCGCTAAAGTCAGGCGCGCCGGACGGAGGCGTGGGCCACAAATTCAACAGTGGCTGAACGCTCGGCACGGCTGCTGCCCGAGAAGCAGCATCCGGAACAAACGTGGCCGACGTTTGGTGCAGGCTCTGTCGAAATCCTTCGTAGTTTCCGAACAGAAAGGTCTTATCTTTCTGGACCGGCCCGCCCAGGGAAGCACCAAACTGGTTCCGCCGAAACGGTGGTGCATCTCCTTGGTCGAAGAAATTCGGTGCATCCAGCACGTTGTTGCGCAGAAACTCAAACGCTGTCCCGTGCCACTGATTCGTTCCCGATTGCGTTACAATCACCACTTGCCCGCCGGGGCGCTTGCCGAATTCGGCTCCGTAAGAGTCGCGCTGCACATTGAACTCGCGTACGGCGTCCACGCCGAGCAACATCCCGCTCGTTCCTCCCGGCTGCATGTTGTTCTCCGCCGCGCCGGTAAACTCCACGCCGTTCAGCAGAAAAAGATTTTGCTGCGGCCGGTTTCCGGAAACAGCGAAATTGTTTCCCGTGGTGGAATTCGATATCCCTGTTCCGCCGGTTTTCATCCAGGTGAAATTCACGATGCCGGGATTCAGCGGCAGCAGCAGATCGTAACTTCGCCCGTTCAGCGGGAGGTCCTTTACCTGCTGTTCGCTCACCAGGCCGGTAATATCTCTCGTCGTCGTGCTTACCATGGGAGCATCCTGAGTAACCGTGACCTCGGCCTGCACCGTGCTCACTTCTAATCTCAAATCAACCCTTGCTTCCTGCCCCACCACCAAGCGAATCCCGCTGCGAATCGCTTCCTCGAAGCCCGGCTTGCTAACCACCACTTGGTATTGCCCCACCGGCAGCCAAACAATCTGATACCGCCCCTCCTCATCGGTGCTAGCGCTTCGCGCTGTTCCGGTCTCCGCGTTCTTCGTCGTCACCGTCGCGGCGGGAACAGGCGCCCCCGATGGGTCCGTGACCACGCCTTTGATGCTCGCGGGGACTTGGGCGCGGGTCGACAGCCAACAAGTCAGCATCACGAACAGTGTTGGCAACATGCGACCATGCCGCGCCCAGTTAGACCGGCTGGCGCGACGTCGATGATCCACAAGAGAGCTTGGCCGCACTACCAATAAGCAATTCAAAGACATTTTCGAATTCCCTAGAAATGCAGAAGGCCCGCCTGCGGGTGGTCCGGTCACTCGATACGGACCGGTCGCCGCCGGGTGAACCAACAATTCAATACAGTTTGTACCGTTATGTCAAAGCGACTTAATCTGGCTACAAAATGGATGAATTTATACGAATCGTGGCCTCACGAACCGTTGTGCGGAACATTGATAAGGCTTGCGGTTGCCTTGGATGCGGGCTAATGGATGTGGGAATTGAAGCTTGTTCGTCTGGAGCTTAGTCATTTTGTAAGGTTTAGGAAAACCAGAGAAAAACGAAGTACTGGAACGGTACATGTCCGCTTATCGGGTACAACTGCGAAAAAGGTAGATTCGTCGAATTTCTTCCGCTAATGTTAGCGAACCGGAGGACTCCCATGCCTAAGGTCAAAGCCAATAACATCACCATGAACTACGACCAGCAAGGAACCGGAGAGCCACTCATTCTCATTCCTTACTTGGCCGCCGATCACCCCTGCTATGCCTTCCAGGTGGCGGAGTACGCCAAGCACTTTACCTGTATCTCACTCGATCTTCGAGGGACAGGTGAAACGGATCAAGTCGAAGGCGTCTATTCCACCGAGCTTCTGGCGGACGACATTGCCGCTTTCATGCAGGCCGCAGGGATTCGGAAGGCCCATATATCGGGTCTATCCCTCGGCGCAGCGACAGGCCTGTGGCTGGCGGCTAAATATCCCGACAAGGTTCAATCCCTGTCACTGCATAGCGCCTGGCCCAAGACGGACCATTTCCTGAGGACGGTAATCGCAGGTTTTCAGGTAATGGCAAAAGGGTTGGACAACGTCGCTGAAATGGTTATTCTCGGCATCTTTCCTTGGTGCTTCACACCTGAGCTGTACGCTGCCAAGCCGGATTACATCCAGTCATTGGCAGGCTTTGTTCGCAGTCGCCCAGTGCAGCCTCTACCGGCTTTCATCCAGCAGTCCAATGCCGTCATCGCCCATGATGTGTCGGCACGGCTTGGCCGGATCACGGCGCCAACGCAAATAACCTTCGGACGCACCGACCAGCTGACCTCCACGCGTTTCGCGGATCAGATGAAGGGTAGTATCTCCAGTTCCGAGCTGCTGATCTTCGAAGGGTGTGCGCACGCCCCCATCTATGAAAAGGTCGAAGAGTTCAATCAGAAGACCTTACAGTTTTTGAAGCGCCACACGGGAGCGGGCTCGACCAGGCACGCCGGAGTCGTCTAAGGGCGATTCTGGCATGCTTCGCCAGAAATGTCAGCCTGTCATTGCTCGGACGCCGATGTGGGGGAGTTTCCGGCGGATTCGTGCGCGGAAAGGACCTAGGTGAGTAGGATGTGTGTAAATGTGAGTAGTGCTGCACGAAGGACTCACGACCGGACAGGCGGCCAAGTATATTTCCCGGCATCCCAAGACATTGCAGGCCATGGATCGGGCGGGCGTACTTCCCGCCCGGCGAACTGCGAGTGGGCGGCGCTACTGGTTGCAACCGGATCTGGACCGCTACTTGGGAAGAACGGCGGCGAAGCGACCGCGACGCACGGTGTGCTATTGCCGCGTGTCATCCCAAGCGCAGCGCCCGGATTTGAAGAACCAGCGGCGGATCGTGGAAGAGTTTGCCATCGCCAAAGGTATTGCCAACCTGGAGTTTATCGAGGAAATTGGCGGTGGCCTAAA
>QHYZ01000375.1 GCA_003225295.1 Acidobacteriota bacterium
AATTCAACAGTTTGTTATCCCCCTGGCGGAACATTCCAGAGTCAGCCAGGAGTTCCCATGTCAACCCGTCGAGACCGTTAAGCTTTCGGGACATATCGTGCCAGACGCATTGGTTAGGGATACCAATGCCGAGTTGGTTGTCACCTACATGGCTTATTGGGCGCATGGCTTCTATGGCATAGCCGATGGGTTTGTTACTGGGTTTCACCTCGCAACTGTCTCTCCAGACGCGAACGGGATGTTTCAAGTCGGCTTGCCCTATTTCAGGGTCGACGCTGAAGCTTCTTCTTCGGAACAAAGAGCGAGCTTTCGGCTGATGTTGCGCGACTCCAAGACTGGGAACCACATCGCATCTAATCTGGAACCTGAAAAGCAGGAGCTTAGGCTCCAAGAGCACGGCTTGCGAATCCGGTCGCAGTATCCCGACGACCTCATCTTCACGGCGGCTGAGCCTTTCCTGAAACTAACCCCCATCAAAGGCAAAGTTTTCCGCTCAGATTCCGGCGAGCCGATTTCCAACAGCTACATCCTGCTCACTAGCGAAACGGACAAGGCGAGGCATTTTGATACGAGAACCCATGAAAAGGGCGAATATCTTTTTGGAGGCATTCCGGCTGGAAATTACACGGTGTCTATCTATGCGTGGTTTCCAAAAAGGAGTGAAGTTCCCTGCCAGAATCCCCTCGAACAAAAGACGGTGGACGGTGGCGACATCACGGTTGAATGGCAATGGAAGAGTCAGGCATTCATGGAAACCGTTAAACTCAAAGGCTTTTCCATCGAGTTTGACGGGGAGAATGTCAAAGACTTCGATTTGGTGGGCAGGTAAAGACGGCAAGTGCCTGGTAACGCGCAAACCTTACATCAAGTGAAATTGCTGGCCTTGGCCTTCTCCGGTAATGCGACTAACCAGGCACTTGCGGAATCCCGTGATAAACTCGCCCACCGAAACACGAAGTTCAGGTTCAAAAAAAATGAGTACAGAGAACCATTCTTCAAAGTCAGAACAGGGAGTGGTTAAGGTCATCTTGGACTTGTCGAAGGACAACGGTCCGCTAGCAACCGAGAGCTTGTGGGCCGAGCCAGCCGGGGACTGTCTCTTTCGATTGCGAAATGTTCCATTCTTCGCGTACGGGTTCAGTGAACGGGACATCGTCAAGGTCGAGGAGAGTGATGGGAAGTTTGTCGTCACAGACGCGGAAGAGCGTGGCGGTCACTCGACATATCGCATTTTCTTACCCACCTGAAACTACCGAAGAGAAATTCGCTCGAGATTGGGAGCCACTTGAAAAGTTAGGTTGCACCTACGAGCGTGCAAATCGCCGCTTGGTCGCTATTGATGTCCCTCCACGTTCAGACGTCTACGCTGTCTACCCTGTCTTAGAGGATGGCGAAAAAGACGGACTCTGGGAGTTCGAGGAAGGTCATTGCGGCCATGCATTACGTGGTCAAACACCCGCTAGGTCCTGACAAACGCGTTACCGGACAAGTTGCTTTGCTAGACGTTTTCTATTTCGCAGATGATTTAGTTTCACTCTTCTCTTTGCCCAGTTCTCGACAACCCCGTACGGTAAACCAATCAACAAAAAAATGCCTAGGAACTGCCAGCGCGACAAATGGTGTTCGGCAGTCCACCAGATGAGGAAACCTCCCCCAAGCAGAATCACAACCCAGTTGATGACATGGATGGCGATTGAAGACCAGGGCCAAGTGCCTGTTTGGTGTTTGTATAGGGCCCACCAGTGAACGGTCTTGCGACTCTCCCTGTACATAGATTTGATTGTGGAAGGTGTGGGCAGAACATGGGGGGAATGATATACCGAATGCGATTTTCCCTGTCAGGACCTAGTCCTACTCAGTTTTGTCCGTTGCGCTGTAATCCTGGTAGATTCCACGACGCAAGAGATTCGGGTTGGTATCATTCATCGGAATTACAGGCCAAGGCTTTTGGGGGTCGAACTGCACTTCGTTCGAGCGGTCCCATCCTCCGTACAAAATCAATCGTGACCCGACCCGCACTTTGTCGTCCGCACAGAGTGTTCCGGAAAGCAAAGTAACGTCACGAGTCTCACCGACGTTCCAAGCGGCCATCCCTTTAAGCCGGTCAATGACACGCACGGTCGCAACAGTCTTGTCGTAACCCTTGCTGTAAAAGTTTTCGTGGTATCGCACGACTTCAGCAGTAGCAATGTTGGCGCTATCCCTGCCGAGAATCTCGATGATGGCTGAGGAACAGGTCAGTTTCTCCCCAGACTGGTTAGTCTGAGAACGCTCTGCGACATATTGCGCCCAGGCGGCAGGCATAATGTCAATTTGAGTGACACAGGAGTGCCATTTAGTCAGGCAAGAAAGGTCCAGTTGCATCAAGCGGTAAACATCTTCGGGGGCGGCGTAGGGGGTAAACTGAACCCATCCCTCCGCGCAGGCCTCGCATCCACCCGGTCGGCCTATCACGTAGTTTCGATGGAGCAGCAATTGCGAGGCGACCCAATGGTCGCCGTAATAATTAAAGCGAGGAACGCCGTTCACCGCTGCGAACAAGCTGAACTCAAACGCCTCGACTCTGACTGAAATCCCTCGGCTCCAAACCGTGCCATCACGCATTCCGATGTTGGCGATAACTCTTGCAGGACGGCCCCCAGCACGCGTGTATAGGCGAAGTAGCCAAAACTCTGTGCTGCGCAAAAGGCGCAATGTCATAGGACAGCTTCAGCCGCCAGCGGAAGTAATCGTCTAACTTCAGATCTCCTGACATGGTACCTCGGAAACGTGTCCGCTTTTTGGGCTTTCGAGGGCGGTTGCGACCGAATAATGTATCTCCAATTCGGTG
>QHYZ01000376.1:0-1212 GCA_003225295.1 Acidobacteriota bacterium
CACCTCAACGAACTAGAGGCCGTTGTTGAGGAGCGCAAGCGCAATCTGCGGGAGACAAACAAGATCGTCGAGAGCCCTTTGCGGTTTTTGATGAACCCGAGTGGGCAAATGGAGAAAGTCGTCCAGCAGATCAAGCAGGTGGCCTCCTCCCCGCTCACTGTCCTCGTCCAAGGCGAAACCGGGACTGGCAAGGAACTCGTCGCTCGGGCGATCCATGAGCTCAGTGACCGACGCGAGAAACCGTTTGTCGCCGTCGACTGCGGCGCGATACCGGACACTCTGATCGAGTCGGAGCTTTTCGGCTATGAGAAGGGTGCGTTCACGGGAGCACATCAGAGAAAGGCGGGGCAGTTCCAGCTTGCAGAGGGCGGAAGCCTGTTCCTCGATGAGATTGTCAACCTTCCCCTCCCCATGCAAGCGAAGCTCTTGCGCGCGTTGCAGGAACGGCAAGTCCAGCCGCTCGGCGGCAAGCAGCCGGTCCGAGTGGCCGCGCGGATCGTCGCCGCCTCCAATGTTCCCCTCGAGCTGGAGGTCCGGGCGGGCCGGTTCCGCCAGGATGTCTACTACCGTCTGAACGAATTCGGGATTACCCTGCCCCCCCTCAGGGAGCGTGACGACATCCTGCACCTGGCGAACGAGTTTCTCCGCGAAGGCGGTATGGAGCTTGGCCGCCCCTGCCGCAAAATCTCAGAAGCGGCAGCCGAAATCCTTCTGCGCTACCACTGGCCGGGGAACGTGCGGGAACTCCGAAACGTTATTCGCCGGGCCATTCTCCTCGCTTCGGATGAGATTGAGCCGCCGCATCTCGCGGTTCTCCCCGTCGACCCGCCTTCGACGACACCGGAGACCGCACTCCGCGGAGAGTCGACGCCGGTCGGTTCCTCTTTGAGGGAAATCACCGAGGCGGCTGCGGCGTATGCCGAGCAGCAGGCGATCCGTCGGGCCCTCCAAGTCACCAGTGGGAACAAGAGCGAGGCGGCGCGGCTCCTCCGAACCGACTACAAGACCCTGCACGTCAAGATGAAGCAGTACGGCATACCAGCAGCGCAGTTCAGAGCGTTCGGAGAGTTTCGTCCGTCGTAGGACCATAGCCATTCCGCTCCGTTTGATCCAGTCAGCTGTCCGATTCTTGCCCACGTAAGTCTGGTCTCCGCGCCATGGTGTTCTCGCCATATTTCCGGCCTCCTCGAGAGCTCGTCGGCTGCTTCCTAG
>QHYZ01000376.1:1244-3021 GCA_003225295.1 Acidobacteriota bacterium
GGAAATAGACGACGAAGACAGCGCGGTGAAATAACCGATTGATGGACTAGCCTGTAGGCCCTTCTTTATGTAATCGGTTAACCATAAAAGGAGATAATACGATTTCCATGTTCAAACTCACGAAGAGAGCGTTCAAAAACAAGTTGTGGCTTGCGGTGACCTTGGGCGTCGGCACGGCGGCTGCGCTGCTGCTGCCGATTTCAGTAGGAGCGCAAAACCCGCCGAATGCGGAAACCTACGGTGTGCTGCCCCTCAGCTTTGAAGCCAACCGGGGCCAGATCGATCCCCAAGTCAAGTTTCTGTCCCGGGGTAGCGGCTACACGCTGTTTCTGACGCGCGGTGCCGAAGCCGTGCTCGTGCTGCGCAAGCCCACGCCCAAGCGCGATCCACTGGAGCCACGGGCGTTGGTATCGGCGGGCGTCGCGCCTCAATCCGAACCAGCCATCCCACCAGCCGTTGTGCGAATGAAATTGGTTGGTGGAAACACAACGCCACGGGTTGAGGCGCTCGACGAGTTGCCGGGCAAGGCCAACTATATCATAGGCAACGATCCGAGGAAGTGGCACACAAACGTTCCCACGTACGCCAAGCTGCGCTATCGCGAAGTGTACCCCGGCGTGGATCTGCTCTACTACGGCAACCAGCAGCAATTGGAACATGACTTCATTGTTGCTCCGGGCGCCGATCCGCGCTCCATCACCCTTAACCTGGCTGGAGCCGAAAAATTGTCTCTCGACCCGCAAGGCACTCTTGTGCTCGGAGTTAAAGACGGCGAACTTCGGCTGGACAAGCCACACATCTACCAGGAAGTGGATGGCGTGCAGCGGGAAATCGCGGGCGGTTATGTGCTCAAAAACAGGCATCAGGTCCGATTCCAATTGGGCTCTTATGACCCTAGCAGCCCGCTGGTGATTGACCCTGTGGTCTTTTATTCTACGTACGCGGGCGGCAGCGGAGGTGACGCCGCTTCAGGTATCACGGTGGACTCGGCCGGCAACGCATACGTAACGGGCGGCACCGGTTCAGCGGACTTCCCAACAGTCACAAGTGCCTTTCAGACTACCTCTGGCGGGGACAGCGATGCTTTCGTGACGAAGCTGAACCCGACGGGTTCGGGACTCGTCTACTCAACCTACCTGGGCGGCAGCGGCGCTGACCAGAGCAATGGCATTGCGGTGGACTCCGCGGGCAACGCCTACGTGACGGGTAGCACCGTTTCTACCGACTTTCCTACAGCTAACCCCCTGCAGGCTTCGTGTGGCGGTTGTCTTGCCCCTTTCTACGCCGCGAATGCCTTTGTAGCTAAGCTCAATACGACAGGATCTGCGCTCGTCTACTCTACCTACCTCGGGGGCGGGGGCAGTGTTGGTGCTCACGGGAGCGGCATTGCCGTGGACAGCATAGGGGACGCTTACTTAGTGGGCACTGCCGGTCCTGGGTTCCCCACAGTTAACCCCATACCAGGTGCGTGTGCCGGCTTCTGCTCTTATTACGGCGCTGCCTTCGTAGCCATGCTCAATGCAGCAGGCTCGGCGCTCGTGTACTCCAGTTACCTCGGCGGTAGCTATACTGATCAGGGAACGGGCATCGCCGTGGATAGCACGGGGAACGCCTACGTGACAGGGGTAACACATTCCCCCGACTTCCCCACAGTTAATCCCTTTCAGGCTTCCTGTGGCGGCTGCATCGCCAACACCGATACTTTCGTAGCCAAGCTCAATGCTACAGGGTCTGCGCTTGTTTACTCCACCTATCTTGGTGGTAGTGGCAGTGACGG
>QHYZ01000282.1 GCA_003225295.1 Acidobacteriota bacterium
ACCACAAAGCATCTTGAAAATCGTGCTTGCGAAGGTTGTCCAGTGGACCATCGTTGGCTCAGCCTTGGGGCTGTTTGGCGCGTGGGCCTGCGCGCGATTGCTGCAATCCCTGTTGTTTGAAGTTCGACCCCGCGACCCTGTTCTCTTCGGTCTTGCCTGGCTGCTGCTAGTTGCAGTGGTGTTCATGGCCGCGTGGATCCCCGCGCGGCGGGCGATGCGTGTCGATCCCATCGTGGCTCTGAGATACGAATGAAGGAGGATGGGGAAATGCGACCGGAGCATTGGCTGTTCACGATTCCACTACGATTGCGGTCATTGTTTCGCCGGGCGCAGGCGGACCAGGAATTGGACGACGAGTTGCGCGAGCACCTCGAACGAAAAACCGAGGAATACGTCGCGCAAGGGATAGCGCAAGCAGAGGCGCACCGCCGCGCGCGACTCGACATGGATGGTATCGAGCAGACCAAAGAGAAATGCCGCGATGCACGCCGTGTGTACTGGATTCAGGACTTGATTCAGGATTTGCGCTACGGTCTACGAATATTGCGCAAATCCCCCGGCTTTTCTACCGTCGCGGTCCTCACCCTTGCCCTGGGCATCGGGGCCAACACAGCCATCTTCTCGCTGACGGACCAAATCTTGCTGCGCGAATTGCCCGTGCCGCATCCGGAGCAGATCTTCATCTTGCGCTCGCCGGGGCCGAATCATGGGCATACCTGGGGCGATGTGGACCAAGGCGCGCAGTCATTCTCCTATCCGATGTACAAAGATCTGCGCGAACGGGCGACTGTGTTTTCAGGCTTGCTGGCGTGCCGCAGGATCACGGTGAACGTTTCCGGCCACGGTGAGACGCAGGCCGTGCATGCAGACCTGATCAGCGGCAATTTCTTCCAGACGCTCGAAGTGCAACCCGCTCTTGGCCGCCTCTTCACTTCGAGCGACGAGACCGCTCCGGGCGCGAATACGGTCGCGGTTCTGAGCTACTCCTACTGGTCGCGGCAACTCGGCGCCGACCCATCCATTTTGAACAAGCCGCTCACCGTCAACGGCATTCCGCTAACCGTTGTTGGTGTGGCTCGCAAAGGATTTTACGGCGTGCAAATCGGCTTAACGCCGGACCTTTTCATACCCGTCACCATGAAGGCGCAAATGGCACCGAACCCGAATCAAAGGCTTGAGGATCGCACCGACCACTGGCTGCCAGTTATGGGCCGGCTCAAGCCGGGAACGAAGGTCGCTCGCGCCGAGGCAGAGCTGCAGCCGATTTATCAGCCGCTTATGGAATCGGATGCCAAACTGCACAAGCTCTCCGGGGACGACTGGAAGCGGTTCATCTCGAAGCCGCTGCTGCTCGCAGGTGGCGCGCATGGCCGGTTGGTTTTGCAGGAAGGCGCGCAGGAGCCGCTATTGGTTTTGATGAGCATGGTCGGCCTGGTTCTGCTGATTGCATGCGCGAACCTCGCGGGCCTGCTGGTAGCCCGCGGCGAAGCTCGGCAGCGGGAAATTGGCGTGCGCCTGGCCATGGGCGCTAAACGCATGCGGCTCATCCGGCAACTTCTTACGGAAAGCCTGCTGGTCGCGATTGGAGGTGGCGCGGCGGGGATTGCCTTGGCTTGGTGGTGCTTGAACACCATCACCGCTGCGATTCCTCCGGGCCAAGGCATGCTCGGTCTCGTGACAAATCTGGATTTTCGTGTGCTGTGGTTCGCAATTGCCCTGACGCTGGCAACCAGCATCGTTTTCGGCCTCGCTCCAGCGATGCGCGCCACGCGCCTCGACTTGCAAAGCACATTAAAAGATCAGGGTTCGAGCGTTTCCGCGGGCCGCTCCAACGTTGGTCTCCGCAAGCTGCTGATCGTCTCGCAGGTGGCGCTCACGGCGGTGCTGCTGGCAGGCGCGGGGCTTTTCGCACGGACCCTTGTGAATCTCGAACACGCGAATCTGGGAGTGAACACCGGCCGCGTGCTGCAATTTTCGGTGGCGCCCGATTTTAACGGCAGCACGCCGGCGCAGACGATTGCGTTCGCCGACCGTGCGCGGAATGAAATTGCCGCGTTCCCCGGTGTGCGCTCCGTGAGTATTTCTTCGGCTGAGATTCTTGCGAACGACGACTACGTCTCCAACTTCACGCCCGAAGGTTATGTGCCACAGCCTGGACACGTCCCACAGCCTGGGGACGATACCGACGCCATGTATGACTACATTGGCCCAAATTATTTTTCGACGATGGGAATTCCTCTCATCGCTGGTCGGGAATTCGCCGAGTCTGATACGTCCGGGAGCCCCAAAGTCTGCATTATCAACCAACAACTGGCGCAGCGATCCTTCGCGGGGCGCAATCCCATTGGCCTGCACCTCACAAGCGGAGCAGGCAAACTCTATACAAACCCGCCGATGGAAATCGTCGGCGTGGTTGCTAACAGCAAATGGGATGACGCGCGCAGCGATATCGTCCCGTTTCTCTATATGCCTTATTCACAGGACGCGAATCTCGGCCATCTGGCGTTCTACATCCGCACGGAACGCGATCCTGTGCTCATGGCTCCTTCGCTGCGTTCGCTGATTCAGCAGCTCGATCCGAACTTGCCCGTCAACAATATGCGCACGCTGGAGGAGCAGGTCAGCAATTCGATGCTAAACGACAGGGTCGTTACCGGGCTTTCCGTTTCGCTCGCGCTTCTGGCGGCGTTGCTTGCGGCTCTGGGGCTTTACGGCGTGCTCGCCTATGTAGTCGCGCGGCGCACGCGCGAAATCGGCATTCGAATCGCGCTCGGAGGTGGGCGAGCGAATATCTTGCAGCTCGTTGTGGGGCAAGGCGTGCGGCTGACACTGGTTGGCGGCGCGATTGGGCTCGTCGCAGCACTGGTTGCCACACGATGGGTCGCGAGCTTGCTCTATGGTGTGACGGCACACGATCCGCTGACATTTGTCGGTGCCGTCGCGCTGCTCGCGATTGTCTCGGGCGCGGCCTGCTACATCCCCGCGCGCCGCGCGATGCGCGTCGATCCCATGGTCGCTCTGAGGTACGAGTAAAGGAGGTCGGAGAATGCGACCGGAGCATTGGCTATACACGATTCCGCTACGGTTACGGTCGTTGTTTCGCCGGGCGCAGGCGGACCAGGAACTGGACGACGAGCTGCGCGACCACCTCGAACGAAAAACCGAGGAATACGTTGCAAAAGGGATGACGCAAGAAGAGGCGCGCCACCGCGCGCGACTCGATATGGATGGTATCGAACAGACCAAAGAGAAATGCCGCGACGTCCGCCGCGTGAACTGGATTCAAGACTCCATACAGGATTTGCACTATGGCGTTCGCACCCTGCGCAAATCCTCCGGCTTCGCTGCCGTCGCTATCCTTATCCTTGCCCTTGGCATCGGGGCGAACACGGCGATATTTAGTTTGCTTGACTCCGCCCTACTGAAGCCCCTGTACTCCGCTAATCCAAGTGAGCTCGTTTCGATCTTTTGGGGAGACAGTGAGGGAAACGGTCTGAGTAACCACTCTTATGCGGATTATCTTGATTACCGAAGGGAGTCCGCCTCCGTATTGTCCGGACTGGCGGCATTCACGACCGTGCCTGCTAATCTTCTCGTCGGCCAAAAAACGGAGCGCGTCAATCTTGGCCTAGTCAGCGATAACTACTTCTCGGTTTTGGGGGTAAGCCCGATCGCTGGACGGCCATTCCTGCTCGAGGAAAACAAGACAGTTGGTGCCAACTTTGTCGCTGTTATCAGTGAGAGGCTTTGGCGCGAACAGTATGGCGGCGGCACCGACTTGGGCGGCAAGACAGTCTTGCTGAATGACTCTCGTTATTCGGTGGTTGGCGTCGTGCCTGACCGTGTATGCCGGATGGCTATTATAGCATCGTGAAAATCGACGTTTTCGTGCCAGCTATCATGGAAGGCGTTATCGGCGGCGATAAAGACTTCCTTTCTAAACGGGATAACAAAGAGTTCATGGCAATAGGTCGCTTGCGAAAAGCAGTGACCCTTTCGCGCGCTCAGGCCCAATTCACGATCATTGCCGCAGAGCTGCAAAAACAATATCCAGCATCCTGGTCAGAAGATGGTCGGCCCCACCCGTTAAGCGTCGTGCCCGCGACTGCCGTGCCATTCGAACTGCGTGGCATGATCACTGGATTTGCCGGATTGCTGATGGCTGCGGTCATTGTCGTTCTACTCGTTGCATGCGCCAACTTAGGGGGCTTCTTATTGGCAAGACTCCTGCCGAGGCGAAGGGAAATCGCTGTTCGAGTCGCGCTTGGAGCGAGCCGCCGGCGTCTGGTGCAGCAACTCGTAACCGAGAATTCGCTACTTGCTGTGCTGGGCGGGACCGCGGGGTTTCTCATCGCCTTGTGGGTGAAGAAACTGCTGGCTGCATTCGCACCGAACATTGGCGTACCCCTTGTCATCGATCTAGGCCTCGACTACCGAGTATTTGCATTCAGTGCCCTGGTGACGCTCCTCACCGCGTTTGCTTTGGGGCTGGCCCCTGCCATGCAAGCGACGAGGCTAGATGTCCTCACCGGCCTGAAGACAGGAGAGCAAGGCCAAACGACTGATTCGGGGCGATCACGTTTCCGCAGTGCACTGATCGTAAGCCAAGTAGCGCTTTCCCTCATCCTCCTGATGTGCGCCGGCATTTTCTTCGGGAGCTTCGGCAAGTTGAAGTCTGTCAGCCTAGGGTTCGATCCGAACAACCTTGCGTTGTTATCCGTAGACCTCGGAACGAATAGCCACTCCCCCGAACGAGGACAAGCATTCATCAACCAATGTGTCGCTCGGTTGCGAAGCGTGTCGGCGTCGGAATCTGTCGCGGTAGCAGCCCAAGTCGCCATCGGGCTACGTCGCATCAGCGAACAAATACTGCCGGACGCGCAAGCACAGAGGCCTACATGGATCGGCTCAAACATGGTTGGGCCGGATTACTTTCAGGTCATGCGCATTCCGTTGCTGCGAGGCAGGCCATTCACTGAGCAAGATACCGATCACGGTTTAGCAGTGACCATCGTGAATGACACGCTGGCAAACCTTTTCTGGCTGCACGAAGACCCTATCGGAAGACGGATAAGACAACCCGGCGGCAAGACATTTGAAGTCGTGGGTGTGGTCAAAGGCGGAAAGTATAACAGCTTGGACGAAAACTCGCTGCCCTACGCTTATTTCCCACTCGATCCAGGCTCTGCGCGAGGATTGACGTTTCAAGTCCGAACTCGGATTTCAGCCCAACGTATGCTAGGGATTTTGCGCGACGAAGTCGGCGCGGTCGATCCTGCGATTCCGGTTTTCGGTGTTGAGACGATGAATGAGCACCTCGCGGATTCCATGTTGCCGGTTCGGATGGGGCTCATCCTGCTGGGTGCATTCGGCGGCTTGGCTTTGGCGCTTGCTTCAATTGGTCTGTATGGGCTGCTGTCGTACACAACTCGCCAGCGAACTCGTGAGATCGGTATTCGCACGGCTTTGGGTGCAAGCCCGCTCCAGGTACTAAAAGTCGTCATGGGGCGCGGCGTGAGGCTAACCGTCCTGGGGGTAGCGATCGGGTCAGTCATCGGGTTCGGTATCAGTGTCCTGATTGGGAGCCAACTCTACGGCATAGGCCCGGTCGATATCGCTGCACTCTCGGGCGTGGTGTTATTGCAGATCGGGGTCGCCCTCGTTGCTTGCTACGTCCCTGCGCGCCGCTCCACGCGTGTCGATCCGATGGTCGCTCTGAGATTCGAGTAATGGCAGGAATCCGCTGACTTTCCCCACGCAGTAACCCACAATCCCTTTCGACACACAAAAACTGACAGCCGGAACGTCTGCCCCGTCCCGGTGACAGCACATTCCCAAGCTTTCTTCTCTCCCACCGTTTCAGCTTTTAACCCAAAACAAGGAGCAACACCCGTGCGAACGAACACGCAGGAGGCAGTTTTGTCTGCTTACATCGCGTCCATCGGAAAGCACACGCCGCGCGAAGCTGCTCAGAACGCCGCACAACTTTGCAGACTTGCGAACTCGCTCAGTCACCTGAACGAGATCGCCTGCAACTGCGGCCTCACGGAGCGGCAAGAGCGGCGCAAGCAAAACCTACAAACCCGGATCAAGGCCGTGCTGGAAGGCGCGGGCTTGGTCCTCAACCACTTCAACAATGACCCGCGAGGCTATGCCGTGTACATCGATCTGCCCGATGGCTCCTACAACAGCTTCGGCGGACGGGAATGCGGCTACGGCATCGGGAGGTGAAACCATGTACGACCACGTAGTGACCATCAACAACACGCATTGGCCGGCGTATCGGAAACCAGGGGCGACCTTGGTTGATCTGCGGATACTCGATCCAGACGACCGCAGTCCCAATCCGCGACTGGTCTTCCGGCCCGAGAAGCTAAGCGAACTGGGAATACCGGCCGCGCTCATCGAGGCCGCTGCAAAATCTGGTCCGCAGGGATTCCTGCTGTTCGACGACCTGCCGAATCAGACGGAGCCAGCAACCGACCAAGCCACAACCAAAACTTAATTCCGGCCAGCCCAAAACACACAAGTCCACAAACCCTGAAACCACAAACTGGAGGTGCCTCATGGCAAATGAAGGAAACGGCTTCACGCATTACCTCGTATCGAAGGAAGTTGTTCTCGGCGAGGCCTGCATCATCGAGGAATGCAACGAGTGGATCTCGCTTGCATTCATCAAGCTCGGAATCGACAGGCCGGAAGCTGTAATCCCCCGCGCCTTCGTTGAGAACCACGCCCTCGTTCCCAAAACCGCAAACTAACTCCCTCGGACTCCCACCCACAAGCAGTAAAACCCACCAAGTAACTCCTTCCACCTCTGCACGGCGGGCGGCGTGTGTTCACGCCGCCCGCCGTGCAGCCCACCGACCCACGAGTTAGCCACCGAAAATAACAAAACTAACAATCCAAACGGAGGTTTGTGAGGTTCGTTAGGATGGAGATTCAAGTGCTTCCAGAGCCGAATTACCCCGTCAGCCCGGAACAGTTCATAGGTAGGAAGACCCCCAGCGAGGCATTTACTCTGGCTCTGCAGCAGGGCCTTGCGGCAGGCCGAATTAGCTCTTTTGCGGTGCTGGGCGATTGGGGGATCGGCAAGAGCAGCCTACT
>QHYZ01000377.1 GCA_003225295.1 Acidobacteriota bacterium
GTGATATTCGGAAGCGGGTAGAGAGCCAGATAGTTCTTGCCGATTGTGCTGAAGCGGCTGGGATCAATTTTGTTGTTCGCAAAAGCCTGTCTGGTGGCCGGATTGCCACCCGTTTGCGTAGCCGGGTCGTAGATGGGGACGAGAACGCCGCTGGCATCGCGCCAGTCGGAGAAATCGCCGCCACGCTCGGCTTGCGTGGGCACCAGTTCCCTGTCCGCAACAGACTTCCGCCTGCGGCCCTCTTCGAAAGAATAGAAGAAGAACGTCTTGTTACGGCCGTGGTATAGCTTCGGAACAAATACCGGGCCACCAAGGGTGAAGCCGTACTGGTTTTGAACGAATGGATCCTTAAGCCGAAGATTGCCTCCCTTCACGCTGTTAAACCAGGCGTTATAGGGATTCTTCGGCTGGAACGCTCCATTCTCAATGTAGTCGTACACCGTCCCATGATACTGATTCGTGCCCGACTTGATGGCGACGTTCACCTGCGCCGAACCCTGCCCGTATTCAGCAGAATAGAGCCCATTCTGCACTTTGAACTCTTCGATCGCGCCGGAGTTGGGGATGTTGTTGGCGTTAGAGAAGTACTGTTCGTTGTCGGAGACCCCATCCACGAGAAAGCTGACCGATTCGGTACGCGCGCCGTTGATGCTGACGGACGCAAACTCAGAATTTAGGCCGTGCTGGCCCCAATAGAGCTGGGAGCCACCTTGCACCTGCGTGGCACCCGCCTCGAAGCGAAGCAGGTTGGTAAAGTCGCGCCCTGAGATTGGCAGCGCTTCAATAAGTGTGCCCGGCACTACAGTCCCGGAACTGACGTTGTCCGTCTGAACCAGTTGGGAATACGCTGTCACAGTGACTGTCTCGTTAGCTCCGCCAAGCGCCAGTTGGAAGTCCTGGCGAAGTGTGGCGTCCACGTCCACCCGAATCGAAGAAGCTTCGCTCTTCTTGAATCCCGAGCCCGTCACTTCCAGGCCGTAATACCCCGGAATCATGTCAACGAAGACGTAGTCGCCGACCGAGTTGGTCTTCGCTTGCCGGGATACGGCGGTGTCCCGATTGGTGACTTTGACGGAGGCTCCGGCCACGGCCGCTCCCGAGGGATCGGTTACGCGGCCAAGGATGGTGCCTTGCGAGTTCTGCGCTTTGAGAACGGTACAACAAGAAACGAAGGCGAGAAAAAGGCCCGCCAGGAAACGGAGAATCCGCGAATTGTTGCGTCGCAAAGCTGCCAATTCGGGGCCCACCCCGAAAGTGGGTACAAATTGTGCTAAGGGCCGGGCCGGTGTCAAGGGAAAAGTGAGCGTTGTGGCCATAACCAATCTAATAGACGATCAATTTATCTGACACTGAGCATCAGAAGCCTGGCTGCATCCCGCTTCTTATCTCTTTGCCGGTCTCTCAGGGTACAATCCCACCCGTGATAGACCCTTTTCCCCTTCGTTCCTAAAAGCGATTGCGGATGCCGGATTCAGGGTTGCGGTGAATGTTGGGACGGCAGGTGACAATGAAATCGAATGCTCGTCACGATCAAATCCTTGTCGAACTGAGAAAGAAGGGTGCAATCTCACTGGAAGAATTGATCGAGCGCCTAGGCGCCTCCGCCGCCAGCATCCGCCGCGATCTTTCCAAGCTTCAGAAACAGGGCTTGATCCGCAGAACCCACGGTGGGGCGGCCTTGATTGAACCTCTGCTCTATGAGCCCTTTCGATACGACTCTCTTTTCCAGACTCGCCTTCAACATCGTCCCACCGAGAAACGCCGCATTGGGGTAGCCGCTGCTGAGCTGATCCAGGAGCACGACACCGTCGGATTCACCGCCGGCACCACTACGACTCAGGTGGCGCGCAACATTCGAAACCGCCGGAATTTGCGCGTTATCACCAACGCTATTAATATCGCGATGGAGCTGTGTAACTGCGAAGGGCTGCAGACATTCGTAACAGGGGGTTTTGTACAATGGGCCGGATCCTTTTCCATGGTCGGTCAAGGAGCCATCAATTTCTTAAACGACATTTACATGGATAAGGTCTTCCTGAGCGCTTGTGGGATTGGGATTGAGCGCGGAGTAACCGTCATTGAGCCGGAAGAGAGCCTCACGTTTCGCGCCATGATCCGCCAAGCCAAGTTGAGAGTTGTGGTGGCGGATTCGAGCAAATTGGGGGTTGTGACCCCCGCCTTCGTCTGCCCAATAACCGATATCAATGTTTTAATTACCGACACGCGCGCCAGCGACAAAGCCATTGCTCCCTTCATTGAGCGCGGAATCGAGGTCAAGAGAGTGTAATCGTGTACCACAGACCCCACCTTAAGTCTTCCGTCGTCGGCGGGTTCAGCATGTCGTACGCGCAGGTGATCTGCTGGTTCTTACGGTCCGTCTTGGCTGTCAAATTGTTGTCCGCGTCGTACCGGTCATCGCGTAAGCGTTGCGGCTTCTGCGGTCGTAATCGCCCTGGGCGTTTTTCGGCAGATATTCTTTGACGTTGCGCCGCTTGTGCAAGTGGCAGCGCTGCACTTCGGCGCGTGCGCCGAACACCCGCTCGATCGCGGCGCGCAGTGCCTTGGCTTCGTCAATCACGAATAGGTAGCGCCGCTCCGTGCTCAGCCCGCGCGCCACCAGGTCTCCAGCGAAATTTCCAAGTTTCTGCAACTCTCGATATTGTTCTTCCGTTAAAAGCTCGATGCCCATGGCAGCCTGCCATATCAATAGCGCTATCCTCTGGTTTGTGCTCTTTCCTTGACTCCAGCGCTTCACGGTCGTAGCAAACACTTCTGCGGCTTTTAGGACTTTCCGCTGAACAATCATAAAAAATGTATTCACTCGTCTTTTTATCATGACCAATGACGTCCGGTTCACCGCCAGTTCTTTCCATTTCACTGAGCGACCACGGTTTTTCAGCATTAGCTTCCAGCTTTGCTTGTACTTTGGCCCATTCAAG
>QHYZ01000049.1 GCA_003225295.1 Acidobacteriota bacterium
TCGCTGGGGTCGGCGGTTTGGGCGGATCACGTTCTCGACGGCGATCTGGCTTACGAGGTCGACGCGCGGCAGATTCCGGAAAGTTGGCCCACGGCTATGTGCCGTTGCGCAAGGCGACGCCCTACGAAGAGCCGGTACGCAAGGAGCTGGAGGGCGAGGTCTACACGCTCAATCCGGAACTTGTTGGCTGGGCGTTCCGCCTGACGAAGGATCTAGCACTTCCCGATTTCGATTCTTTGCGCAGTTCGCGAGCGCGCTTCGCCGGATTTCCGAATGCGCTGAGGCCACCATTCGTCACACGGGGCGACACGCTCTCGTCGAGTACCTTCTGGCACGGCTCAAAAATGAATGAGTGGGCCAACGCATGGACGAGCTACTACACTGGCGGCAAAGGGAATTACATGATTTCAGCCATGGAAGACACCGGCACGATGCAGGCGCTCACCTTCTTGAGTCAAGCCAGTCGCGTGGATTTGCAGCGCGTATTGGTGCTGCGCACAGTAAGCAATTACGACCGCGAGCCGCCGGGCATGAGCGTTACCGACAGCCTGAAGACGATGGTATCCGGCAACTACTCGGCTTACTTTCCTGCTTTGGAAGCGGCTCAGACCCTCGGCGATAAGGTGGTGCGGGAGATTGTCGAACATTGGGCTGATCGCGAATCCACGCTTCCACATCAGCCGTAGGCGACCAGCAATTGTTTTTTTTGCGAGCCGCGCATGAGGGCAATTCTTTTGCGATTCTGCGTTGACGCCGGGTTACTCCGGAGCCTATAGTGGCGCACACTTTTGTTTGAGGAGAGCCCGCTTGCCTGCGGGGACACGTGATGCGGGAAGGATACGGCCCGTTCAATCGGTCGAAGTGAAATGCAGCTCAAGCGGACAGCTTCGCCAGTGACTCCGCTAGCACCAGCGTGCCCCGGGAGATATCTTCCGGGGCTGCGTATTCATCGGGGCGATGGCTGTAACCATGGCGGCAGGGAATGAAGAGCATGCCGGTCGGGGCGATGCGCGAAATAAAAAGCGAATCGTGGTAGGCGCGGCTCACCATCTCGAGAAACGCGACTTCATGCTTGCGGCAGGAATCGGAGAAAGCTGCGCGCACCTCGGGCGCGCAATCCGCCGGAGCATCGGCATTGAGCAATTTCGGCTGAATCGAAACGTGGCGTTTCGCGGCAAGATTTTGCCATGCGCTCTCGATCAATTGCATAACGCGATCGCGCCGCGCTTGATTGGTGTCGCGGATGTCGAGAGTCAGGTGGACGCGGCTGGGAATGCTGTTCACCGCTCCGGGAAAGACTTCACAGACACCGACGGTGGCGACGGTATCGCCAGCTCCGCTCGTGCGCGCTGCGTTTTCGATGGCTAGAACCAGCTCGGCGGCCGCACAAAGCGCGTCTTTGCGGTCCGGCATGAGCACTCCACCGGCATGCCCGCCGGCTCCCTCGACTGAAATGCGAAGACTGGCGGGCGCTGCGATGCTCATCACGATTCCGAGGGGTGTCTGGGTGCGTTCGAGGAGCGGACCCTGCTCGATGTGCAATTCAAGGAACGCCTTGTAATAGCCTGTCGGTAGTTTCACATCCTGAAGATTTCCGTGGAGGCCGGCTTTTCTGCGAACCTCGTCTAGCGATTCGCCGTCGCCATCCGTCAAGCGTCCGGCGGCGTCCGCGGAAACGGTTCCCGAGAGTAATCGGCTTCCCAGGCAGCCGATGCCGAAGCGCGTTGGTTCTTCGGTCGCAAACACAAGAAGTTCGAGCGAATTCTTGGGCCGGAATCCAGCCCGCTGCAGCGCGCGGAGCGCTTCGAGACCGCCAAGGACTCCAACGACCCCGTCGTACTTGCCGGCGTTGGGAATTGCATCCATGTGCGAGCCTGTGCCGACGGCTGGCGCCGCAGGATCGGCCCCGTTCCAGCGGGCAAAGATATTTCCAATGGCATCCTGTCGCACCGTGAGCCCGGCCTCCTCGCAACGTGAGATCAGCCAGGTGCGAGCTTTCAAGTCCGACGGCGTGAAAACGATTCTCGTGACCGCAGGCGGCGCCGCGTCCGAAAAAGAGGCCAGCGTTTCCAGTTCAGCAAGCAAGCGGTGCTGATCAATTTCCAATCTCATTTCTTCGCGTCGCCGAGAGGATGCCGGTTCCAGTCTTTATAAATAAGATACTTGGCAGGCACTTTTCCAAGGGCTCCGAACCATTGGGGACACCACGGCCCCATCCAGATGAAGTCGCCAGCCGCGACGGGATACCAGGAATCGCTGAGCCGGTAAATGCCGCTTCCTTCGAGCATGATCAGTCCATGCTCCATTACATGCATTTCCACCATGCTGAGCGAGGCGCCAGGCTGGTACACCATGGTATTTACGGCAAAATCAAAACTCGGGTCGTCAGGAAGCAGACACTTGACCTGCAGATCGGGGTCATCATCAAGAGTGTGGAAAGAAACGGCGTCTTCGCTGGATACCAGCAGGCGTGGCGGTTTGGCAGTCTCCAGTGGTTGGTATCGTTTTTCAATCACTGCGACGCGGCTCTTTTCCTTGGCGAGGACACGATGCGGCAGCTTTTCGGGCAAGTACGCGTAACCGCGCATACCGAGGTCGTGTCGTTTCTTTCCGACTTGCAGGACAATGGCGCCCTCCATCACATAGAGGAATCGCTGGGCGGCGGCGGAGGCCAATTCGCCTTGCGGCTCGAGCTCAGCAGTGTATTCGGCAAACGCCGCGCCAAGCGCGGGGCCAATGTGAACGACGGCGGAGGCATTCTTCATGCCGGGCAGAGCGGTGCGCACAAAGGTGTCGGGAGTGAGAAGCAAGTGGTTGCGCTGACCAGAGCTGCGCGTTTGACCTAGGTTATGCACGGCACGTCCTTCCGAGAAATTCCCGCGAGGCGGCCAGCTGCGTCAGCAAATGAAGCCCGCACTCCAGCGCTTTCGCGACGTCGTCGAGATACACCGATTCCAATGGGTCGTGGCTGATGCCCCCGGGGGTTCGCAAAAAAATCATTGCCGCGGGAATTTTTTCCGCGATGATCATGGCATCATGGCCCGCGCCGCTGGCCATGCGATGAGGCTCGCAACCAGCTTTTTGAATGGCATGCCCGATCTGCGCCGCCAGGAAAGGATCCATCGCCACAGCATGCTGGGCAAGGAGCGTCCGCCACCTCAAGGTCACACCGCGGCGCGCGGCGATCGAGTCGGCTTGCCGAATCAACTCGTCCACAGCTTCAGTGCGCGCACCATCTGAAGCGTGGCGAATATCCAGCATGGCGCGCGCTTCTCCGGCAATCACGTTCGTCGCGCCGGGCTTGGCTTCAAGGAATCCCACGGTCGACACGATTCCCGGAGTGCGCTGTGCCAAGTTCTCGACTGCGAGAATCCACTCCGCAGCCGCGGCCAGTGCATCGTGCCTCAGATTCATGGGTGTCGTTCCGGCGTGGTTCGCTTGCCCTGAAAATGTAAATTCCAAGCGGTTTTGGCCAACGATAGCTTCCACAACTCCGAGTGGCCGCCCCAAATGTTCAAGCACCGGCCCTTGCTCGATGTGAAATTCAATATATGCCAAGACATCATCTCCGAACGCCGCTTTGGAAATCTCACTCGGATTCAGCCCAAAATCTTGAATCGCCTTGCGAACGGATACGCCATCATCATCTTTGCGGTCGAGAAGTTCTTGGTCGATTTGGCCAACCAGTGCGCGGCTTCCGATGAACGGAACGTCGAACCGCACTCCCTCTTCTTCCGAAAAGCCAATGACCTCGATCCCAAACGGGAGCCTCCGGTCCCCCAGCGATTCCACCAGCCCAACCGCCAGCACTACTCCCAGAATTCCGTCGAAGGCCCCGGCATTCGGGACGGTGTCCAGATGCGATCCAACCAGGATTCGCGGCGCTCCGGGCAATGTCCCAGGATAAAATCCCCGCAAATTGCCAACTGCATCTACCGATACGGTCATGCCCAGGGCTTTCATCCAGGAAGAAACTTCCCAGTGACAATCACGCATCGGCGCAGAAAGAAACGTCCGCTTCGTCGAGCCTGGGTCTTCTGAAAACGACGCAAGCTTCCGGCAGCGTGCGGTAACCTGTTCCGCTAGATTTGCAAAACCGCTGGTCGTCAGCACTGGATTCTACCTTTGCTCACGCACACGCTTCGTTGGACTCAGAACTCCCGGATAAGCTTCGCTGCCACCCAGCCCGCTACAACGAGGGCCAGCAGAATCTGCCAGCCGTAGCGGTTCCCGTAGGTCGCAACTGGAAAATGATTGCTCAGCATCAAAAAGACAGCCGGCACGGCCATAAACGTATTGTGCTTGGACCGCAATTTCGCTTGCGCGCCCAGCGACGGGTCGAACTTCTCACCCGCTGCCGCCGCCGCGACCATCTTGCGCTGCGCGGGAAGAATCGAGAACCACACGTTGGCGGTCATGATGGTGCCGAAGATCGCTCCCACATGGATGTACGCGGCGCGGCCGCTGAACACGTGCATCAATCCCCAAGCCACGGCCGCCGTCATCACCAAACCAAATCCCGCGAACATCGCCTGTGACCTTCCGAGCGGTGAACGCACAGCTAGGTCGTAAATGAACCAGCCCGCCACCAGGGTACCGCATCCGATCGCCACACCCGCTTGCTTGGGAATGTCCGCAACGTCCGGATCAATAAGCCCATCCCCCAGGTAATACACGAGCACGAGGAGAACCATGCCGCCCAGCCACGTCATCAACGCTTCCCAGCGAAACCAGTGGACCTGCTGCGGCAGAACGCCCAGCGACTCTTGTTTCTCTACGGAGTAGAAACCTCCGCTGTGCACCATCCACACCGCCGAAGCTGTTTCGCTCACCGCCACTTTCTTTTCGAGCCTTCCGAACTGGCCGTCCAGCCAGGTGAAGTAGTACGTCTGCCCGAGCCACATGATCCCCGCGAAAACGTGAAACCACCGCACAGTGAGGTTTAGCCATTCTCGGATCGCAGAACTCATCTCAGCTTCCTCGGTACGTGGTGTATCCGTGGGGACTCAGCAGCAAGGGAATATGAAATTGCGACTCTCCGTCCCGAACCTCGAATGTGACTTCCACCACGGGATAGAATCCCTCCACGCCGCAAGCGGCGAAATATCTGGAGGTGTCAAACGTCAGGCGATACACGCCTGGCGCGAGCGTTGCACCTTCCGGCAACAATTGGCGGCATCTTCCGTCCTGGTCCGTTTGCCCGGAACGGAGAGAAGACCATTTGCCGGCAGGATCTTGTCGTTCCAGGCGCACCTGCACACCAGAAGCGGGTTTGCCCGTTGCTGTATCCAGAACGTGCGTGGAAATTCCACTCATCCCATGATCCATTTCTTCAAGCGGATGTGCATGATTTGACGCTGCTCCTCACACGCCTCGCGGAGTTCGGTTGCCTGATCATTGTGCAGCCGGCGGCGCAGAATCTCCAGGATTTCGCTGGCCGATTTTTCCGTCGCGCAAACAATAAAAATCCTCCCGAACTTTTGCTCATACTCGCGATTGCCCCACTTCAGAGCCATCTGCAAGGCTTCATCCGGTGTGGAAGCTTTCTGTTGCTCTTCGGCCGACCACGAGGAAGACTGCCCCCCAGCAACCTCTTCCGCAGGCATTTCTCCGATTCGCGGGTGACTCTCGAACGCCTCCAGCCAATCCGTCTTGCCGAGACCGCGCCAAGTTTCATCGGAGGCCGCAAGCAGTGCTGCCTCGTCGTGCAGCGGCCTTTTCGAGGCCATGGTTGCGGCCCAAGATTTCGAGCCGCAGCAAGGGAGAATCTGGAGAACAGCTTCCTCCTGGGGCAACCCATTCCAGCGAGCGAGTACCTCGCTCATGCGCGGGTTCTTTCAGTGGCAAGCTTTTCAAGAAACTCGACGACGAGATTGGCAGCCACGGCGGCCCGATAGCGCGCGGTAGAGCGAATATCGTCGATGGGACGAATCTCTCTCTCTACGCTCTGTCGAACAGTACCGATCAACGATGGCTCGATCTTTTTTCCGGCGAGCGAGCGCTCCGTTTCATGCAAGCGCAGCGGAATGGGCGCAACGCTTCCCAACGCGAGACGCGCATCCCGAATCGCGCCGTTCGCGATTATCCCCAAAGCGGCGAGACAAACCTTGGAAATGGCTTGGGCGTTGCGGGCCCCGACCTTCCGCGCATGGGAAACATATCCTGAGAATCGGCGCGGCAGTGAAATATCTCGAATCAATTCATCGGCAGCCAGGGCTGTCTGCTTGTAGCCCTGGTGAAAGTCTCGATAAGCTACTCGGCGGTTCCCGCGCACCGAAATTAGGGTCACTTCCGCATCGTAGACAAGCAACGCGGGCAGGGAATCGGCGGCGGGAGACGCGTTGGCGATGTTGCCTCCCAGTGTTCCGCGATTTTGATTTGCGATCCCGCCGGTCCATGATGCAGCGGCGGCCAGCAAGGGGAATTCCCGTGAAACGTCGTCATGGCCGCGCAGTGCCGTATACGTGCACGCGGCGCCGATGCGGATGGTATCCGGAAAAACCTCGATTTGCCGAAGCTCGGGAATATTCCAGATGTTGACCAATTTTCGATTGGGCAGTTTTCCAGCAGAGTACAAAACCATCAGGTCGGTCCCGCCCGCGATAGGCAGCCACTCGGTCGGCTCGCTTGCCAGCAGCGAAAGAACGACCTGCAAATCGCCGGGCGAAACGAGCCTGAATTCGGCTGGATCGGCTCTCATTTTCGAACCATGCGCCGCGCCGCCATGGCCACCGCTTCGAAAATCTGCTGGTAACCTGTGCAGCGGCAAAGATTACCTGCAAGTCCCTCGCGTATGTCTGCCGGTGCAGGCTCAGGTGTTTTCTCCAGCAGATGCACGGCGGCAAGAATCATTCCCGGAGTGCAGATGCCGCACTGCGTGCCGCCGCATTCCAGGAACGCCTCTTGGAGGGGAATCATTAAGGCCTGCGCCGACATCCCTTCGATGGTAACGATGCTCGCGCCGGTTGCTTGCACCACGGGAACCAGACAGCTATTCACCAGCATGCCGTCCAGAAGCACGGAGCACGAACCACATTCACCTTCGCCGCAACCTTCCTTCGTGCCCTTTAATGCCAAGTCGTTCCGCAGCACATCCAACAGTCTTTCCATAGGATGGGCGAGCACCTTCCTGGCCTCGCCGTTGACGGTAAACAGAATTTGGCACTTCGTGCCAGTTCCCGGCGATGGATTCATGTGGTCCCTCGCGTCGAAGAAGGACCCTGCTGCCTAGGAGGCTCGGGCTGCAGAGCCTCAAATACATCCTCAGGCAGCAGCGGAATCGAACGGAATCGAACACCGATCGCGTCTTCCACGCCGTTCACGATCGCCGGCGCAGGGCCATCCATGGGCAACTCTCCGATGCCCTTGGCGCCATGGGCGCCGTGAACGTTGCCAAGCTGTTCAAAAAACACGCGGATCGGTGGCAGATCCGCGGAAGTCGGCATGATGTAGTTGGTCATCTGATTGTTGATCATGCGGCCATTCTGCCAGACGACCTTTTCATAGAGAGCGAAGCCGATCGCCTGCGCTACTCCGCCGGTGATCTGACCTTCGGCCAGAACCGGGTGAAGAACCTTTCCGACTTCCTGCAGTGCGACGAAGTCATCCACGGTCACAGCATAAGTTGTCAGATCCACACTGACCTCTGCAACGTAGACGGCCCAGGCAAAGGCTGCGTAGGCTTCGCCGCGATATTTTTCATCGTCCCAGTAGACATCGCCAGGCGCTTCATACCGGGCATAAGACTTCAGCGCGCCGTGCGTCCGGATGAACTGCCCACAGGAGGCGCGGAATTGTTCAGGAGTGTAGTTGTCACCCAGAAGGCCGGTCTTCATCAGGGTTTGCTTGATTCCCTGCGCCGCTGACTGAACCAGTGTTCCCACGATCATCGCTGTGCGCGAAGCCACCGTCGGGCCGCTGTTCGGCACCACTGTCGTGTCCGGTCGCGCGATCATGACACCTTCATAGGGAAGTGCCAGCGCCTCGGCGGCAATTTGGCAAAGCACGGTATTGGTTCCTTGACCAAATTCCGCGCTGGACACCAGCACCCGAACACCGCCGTCTGCTCCGGCTTCCACGCCTACCAGAGAATTCAGATAGCGTTCGCCCGAGCCGGTGAATCCCGCGCCATGCAAAAAAGCGGCGATCCCCATTCCTTTTTTGCGCATTCCGCTTCTATTTTCCTCCGCAAAGCGCGCTTTCTTCGCGGCATAGTCAGAGAGTTCCAGTGCCCGGCCGAGCAAATGATCCAGGTCAATGTCTTCCCGGATAGTCTGTTCGGTGGTTGTCGTCTGGCCGGGTTTCAGGAAATTCCTCCGGCGGACTTCGACCGGAGAAATTCCCGCGACTTGGGCGATGTGGTCCATGTGCCGTTCCATGGCAAAGAGACTCTGCGGCGCACCGAATCCGCGAAAGGCTCCGTGTGGCGGCGTATTAGTTGCCACTGCCTTCGCTCGAATGCGCACAGACGGCCAGTAATAAGGACCGCCGGCGTGAATGGTGCCGCGAGACAGAACCACCGACGACAACGTCGCGTAGGCTCCGCCATCGATGGTGAACTCGATCTCGCCTCCGAGAATTTGTCCATCTTTGCTCACCGCAGTGCGATGACGCGTGCGCGAGGGATGCCGCTTCGTCGTCGCAACCATGTCTTCCATGCGGTCGTAAACGATTTTCACCGGCCTCTGGGACTTGATCGAGAGGAGCGCCGCATGACCCGCGATCATGGACGGATACTCTTCCTTTCCTCCAAACGCGCCTCCGGTTTCCATTTGCACCACGCGAATCTTGTCTTCCGGAAGGCCGCACAACGCCATCAACGCCTTGTGAACGTAATATGGACACTGCAGTGAGCCCCACACGGTGACTCCATCTTCCGGATCGAATGCCGCGATGACTCCATTGTTTTCGATGTACAGTTGCTCCTGCGCGCCGGTGAAATACTCGCCCTCGACGATGTGCGCGGCATCCTTCCAGACGGCCTCCACGTCGCCCTTTTCAACCAGGTAGCTCTTGAAGGCGTTGTCGGTGCCCCAGATGATAGTGGATTGCCGCTCGCTTTCTTCCATGGTGTGCACGGGCGGGAGCGGCTCGTACTCGATAGAAACCGCATCAACGGCCTTACGAAGCATGCGACAGTCTGCATGTGCCAGAAGCAGAATCGGCTCTTCGGGATGATTCACTGTTTCGGCGGCCAGGCAAGGCTGGTCGTCCAGGATCAAGGAGATGCAGTTTTTCCCCGGAATGTCTTTGGCTGTTACCAAGACAAATTGGTCCCACGCGATGCTCGGATCAAAGCAAATCTTTCCGATCTTTCCCCGCGCTATGTTGCTACGTACGCCAGCCTTCCTTGCGCGGCACTGATGCCCCGACGATGTGACGTTCTCGCAAATTTGGCGACCTCGCCTTTTCGCGCAACAAATCAGGTGGACGTGTCCGCGGCGGCGGAAAGCCCCCGTACGGATTCTACGGGCGGAGCTTCATGATCGCGGACGATTATAAAGGTTTTTGCAGGCAGCATTTTGCAGGAAAGAGCAGCAGTTTCAAATGTCTATAGGAAGCTTCCATCAGTTTGTCAGCGCCGCACTTCGCGCCCGCCTGGCTCGCCAGGAAATTTCCCATCGGCGAATACGCACTTTCCACGCAGATAGGTTGCCTTGACGACACCGCGAAGTCTTTCACCCAGATAAGGTGAAACGCGGTGGTGATAGGCAAGATGCTTCTCTCTGGCAATGAACTCCGCTTCCGGCTCAAACACCACGAAGTCGGCATCGAAATCCTTGGCAAGGCGGCCCTTGTGCGACTCACATCCGGCAAGCCGCGCTGGACCTTCCGCCATCCACCGCGCGATATCTATCAGCGTGAATCCGCGGCCACTGGCCTCCGTCCACATGACCGGCAGCGCCAGGGAGAGGCTGGAAATTCCACCCCATGCCGTTCGAAAGTTTCGTTCGTCAAGCCGCTTCATCTCCGGCGGACAGGGAGAATGATCCGTGGCCACCAAATCAACGACCCCCTCGCGGAGTCCTTGCCACAGTTTTTCGCAATTCTCCCGGCTGCGGATCGGCGGCGCGCACTTGAACAGTGTCTGGCCGTCGGGGATTTTCTCCGAAGCGAGATGTAGATAATGCGGACAAGTTTCAACGCTCACGGGCAGCCCTTCTGATTTTGCACTGTGCAACATGTCCAGTGCCCGACTCGTCGCCAGATGTACGATGTGCAACCGGAAATGGTATTCGCGGCAGAGGGAGATCATGAGTTGAATCGCAGAAAGCTCCGCTTCATCCGGCCGCGATTGCAGATACGTCTCATACTTGCTCCAGTCCGCATGCGCCAATCGTTGTGTTGCGACGTCCACCGGTCCCGGCAACTCCGCATGAACCAGCAGCGGCAAGCCGGTCCGCGCGACATGCGGCAAGGCCGCGCGGAGCTGCTGCTCGCTGACCATGGTGAAGCCATCGATGCCCGGGTGAATGAGAAAACACTTGAAACCAGGGACGCCGGCGGCTGCCAAGTCTTCGATGTGCTCCTGGTTGTCGCTTACAACTCCGCCCCACGCCATCCAGTCCACCTGGCACTGATCGTCCGCGGCCTTGCGTTTCGCTTCGAGTGCAGCGACCGTCGTCGTTGCGGGCAAACAGTTGAGTGGCATGTCCACGAGCAGCGTGCAGCCGCCAGCTGCGGCGGCCCGGGTGGCCGTCCGGAATCCCTCCCATTCCGTGCGCCCGGGTTCGTTGATGTGGACGTGAGAGTCCACCAGCCCCGGCAGAATGGCGGCCTCGCCAAAGTCCGCCGTGCAAATCTGCGCGGGCAGTTCATGCGGTGAAACAACATCGAGGATTCGTCCGTCTTGGAGGAGCACAGCCGCCGCTTTGATTCCGTGCGGTGTCACTACGCGTCGAGAGAGAAAAGCTTTGAGCCTCATGTTCCCGAGCTGCACGTATTGCTGGAGCTATACACCACGGAAGGGTACCGCAACCAACTGCAACTCCCAAGACGCCCGCGACGCCCCGGATTTCGCTCGCAAATTCTCAGGCTGAATCGAAAGCAAATCTGGGATAATAGCCGTCGTTGAAAACACCCCTCCAACTTCTGGACGGATTCAAGAGGCATTTTGGGACGGCCGCGAGCATTTACCGTGCGCCAGGCCGCGTGAATCTGATTGGCGAACACACCGACTATAATGACGGCTTTGTGCTGCCTGCCGCGATTGAATTCTATTGCTGGGTGGCCGCAGCGCCACGCCGTGACCGGAAGCTGGTCATCCATTCCGAGAATTTCAATGAAACGGTCGAGGCTGGCCTCGATTCCTTGACACCCTTGGGGAAGAAGCACTGGGCCAACTACCCTCTGGGCGTGGCGTGGGCACTCGGCCAAAAGGGAGAATCGCTCACAGGAGCAAATATCTATATTGTCGGCGAGGTTCCGCTCGGAGCGGGGTTGAGTTCATCGGCCGCCGTTGAAGTCGCCGTTGGTTTTGCGTTGTTCAACCACAGCGGGCATGCTGTTGATCGGGCAGAACTGGCTCAACTGTGCCAAAAAGCGGAGAACGAATTCGTGGGCGCCCGCGTTGGGATCATGGATCAGTTTGTTTCCTGCTATGGGCGCGCCTCACATGCGCTTTTGTTGGACTGCCGGTCGCTGGAACACAAGTTCGTGAGACTTCCGCCGGACCTCCAGTTGGTGATCTGCAACACCATGGTCCGGCACGAACTAGCCTCCGGCGAGTACAATGTACGCCGCGCGGAATGCGAAGAAGGCGTTCGAAGCCTACGCATATTTCTCCCGGAGATTCGCGCGCTTCGTGACGTCACACTTTCTCAACTGGAAGCTCATCGTCCGAACCTTTCGCCGAAGGTCTTTGCCCGGTGCCGCCACGTCATCTCAGAAAACGCGCGCGTGAAGAGCTCCGTCGATGCATTTCACCGCGGAGACTGCAAAGCGCTGGGGCCGTTGCTGCAGGACTCGCATCGTAGCCTGCGGGACGACTATGAGGTTAGCTGCAGAGAGCTCGATCTAATGGTCGAAATCGCAATTGCGCAGCGTGGCCTGATTGGCGCCCGGATGACGGGGGGAGGATTTGGCGGCTGTACCATCAATTTGGTGGAGTCCGCGGCGGTGAGCGATTTCACAAGGAAAGTGGCCGCGGAATATTCCTCCCAGACAGGTCTGACTCCTGAGATTTACGTTTCTCCGGCGTCCGAAGGCGCGCAACAGATGGCACTCGAAGAGAACAAGCCTGCCAGGTGACAGGAACTAGCGGGAGACGGGAACCCAGGAAGTTGCTGGAGTCCCACAAGTTTCGACCTTGGACATGAGTTTCGACGAGCTAAATCGAGCCCCACACAGGCGTTTCAATCCGCTTCTGCGCGAGTGGGTTCTCGTCTCTCCTCATCGGACCCAGCGCCCGTGGCTGGGGCGAGTGGAGAAGCTTCAGAAACCGCGCGCGGTCACTTTCGATCCCGGCTGTTATTTGTGCCCGGGGAATCGGCGCGCGGGCGGAGCACAGACGCCGCGGTATACGGAAACCTACGTTTTTGACAACGATTACCCCGCGATGTTGCCGGAGGTTGCGCCTCTCCAAATTGATACGGTGGGCTTGCTGGTGGGAACGGCAGAGCAGGGAATCTGCCGGGTGATGTGTTTTTCTCCGCGTCACGATCTCACTGTTCCGCGAATGAGCCTGCAAGAATTGACCGGAGTCGTGAACGGGTGGGTCGAGCAGTACTCCGCACTCGGGCAAATTCCGTGGATTCGCCATGTGCAGATTTTCGAAAATCGCGGCGAGATGATGGGCGCCAGCAATCCCCACCCGCACTGCCAAATCTGGGCGAATGGTTCATTGCCCAACCTTCCAATTCGGGAACTGCAGTCCTTCCGGGAATATCACTCTGAAAAGCATTCTTGTCTGCTGTGCGATTACTTGCAGTTGGAGCTACAGCTAAATGTGCGCGTGGTCTGCCAGAACGACGCTTTTGCTGTGGTCGTGCCTTTTTGGGCCATTTGGCCGTTCGAATCGCTGGTGTTGAGCAAGCGCCATCTCGCTTCGATCGATCAACTCAGCGGGAAAGAGCGGGATCTCTTGGGCGACATCATGCGTCGCATCACCGTTCGTTACGACAATTTGTTTGAGACGGCTTTCCCCTATTCCATGGGATTCCACCAGAAACCCACCGACGGCGGCACCTATGAAGAATGGCACTTGCACGCGCACTACTTTCCTCCTCTCCTGCGCTCCGCAACGATTCAGAAATTCATGGTTGGCTACGAACTTCTCGGTTCCCCCCAGCGCGACGTCACGCCAGAGCGCGCCGCGGTGCACCTCATCGAGGCCGGTGAGACACACTATTTGGATCGAAACGCGGATCAAGGGATCTAGCCCGCGATTCCCTCACACCTCGTAAAAACCACCCTTGTAAACGATTGCCCCTTGGCGCCGTAGTCGGTGCCGTGTTAACGTCTCGCCCTGCGTCCTGCGAAGATGGTGGAGAGCCCGGACACCGCGGATCTCCGGGAGCTGTGAGACCAATTCGAAGTATCTTGGGCTGTCCGGCAATTTAGAATCAGGTTCTCATTCTTCTAGACCCGCAACCAAAACGATGCTGCTCCCTGATCTTCGCAAAGCAGTCCTGGAAGCCATCCTTGAGCTCGCGCGCAAGGGTCTGGTCCTCTGCCCCTTTGGGCAGGCCGACGCTATGTCCCGTCAGAAGTCTCTGGTGGTCATGAAACCAGCTTCACGGAGAGTCGGCGGATGAATAATTTCTGCGAGCGAAAGAGTGCATCCCCAAGTAAACTTAGTGGGCTTCGCGTTTCGCAATCGAAAAGCTTTATGGTTGGGGGATTCGAATGAAACGACCGATGACGTTAACAATCTTCACGGGAGCGTTGCTTATGACCACTCTGGGGGCGATTGGTGCAACACCGCGACTCGGTTCCACAATCAAGAAGTCTTTCGGGAAGACTCCGGACGGCCAGCCGGTCGATCTTTATGTGCTGACCAACATAAGCGGCGCTGAAGTTTCCATCACGAACTACGGCGGCGCGGTGGTCTCTTTGAAGGTGCCGGACCGCAGCGGCAAGCTGGCGGATGTGGTCCTCGGTTACGAAACCGCCGACGGCTACGTGAATGACAAGAGCTATTTTGGCGCGCTCGTTGGACGCTACGGAAACCGCATCGCGCACGCGCAATTCGTGCTCGATGGCAAGACCTACACCCTGGCGAAAAACAACGGTGAGAACAGCCTGCATGGTGGCATCAAGGGCTTCAACAAGGCGGTTTGGGCCGCCAAGGTTCTATCCACCAAAGACGGCCAGTCGCTCGAACTGTCCTACCTCAGTAAAGACGGCGAGGAAGGGTTTCCCGGAAACCTAAAAGTCAAGGTGATCTACACATTGACGGACGCCAACGCATTGCAAATCGAATATTCCGCGGCCACCGACAAGAAAACCGTCGTCAATCTCACCAACCATTCTTATTTCAATCTCGCCGGTCAGAGTTCCGGGAATATTCTCGGCCACCAGCTCATGATTCAGGCCGACAAATTCACTCCCGTTGATGCCAGCTTGATTCCTACCGGAGAACTCCGGGACGTCGCGGGCACTCCGTTCGATTTTCGCAAATCAACGGCCATCGGCGCGCGCATCGATCAGGAGGATGAGCAGTTGAAACTCGGCGGCGGATATGACCACAACTTTGTCCTGCGGCGCGCGGCTGGCGTCGGGGAATCCCTGGCCGCGCGTGTCGTCGAGCCCACCACCGGCCGTGTCCTGGAAGTTTGGACCACCGAGCCCGGCGTGCAGTTCTATACCGGAAATTTTCTCGACGGCAAGACTGCCGGCAAGGGCGGCATGACCTATCCGCGTCGCGCTGCGTTCTGCTTGGAAACGCAGCACTATCCCGATTCTCCGAACCAGCCGAAATTCCCGTCTGTGGTCTTGAATCCCGGCGAGCGCTACCACACCATCACCACCTACAAGTTTTCCGTTGAAAAGTGACGTTCGGGGACCGCTTCAGGGTTTGACGTAAGACCTTAGAGCTGGCTGGGTTGGCGAGGGTGCTTTCACCAAGGACTCCCTTGAAACTTTCGGTGGCACCGGCCGAATCTCCGCTGCCAAAGTTGCTGCACTTCATTTGCGAGCGAGGTTTCCCACATCACGTCGCCGCGACTACTCCACGATAGCGCCTGCTTTCCATCAGTTAACTTCTCGCCCTGCCTGGATCGGGGGGCATTCCCGAGCGGGGTTCTCAAATTTCAATCGGATGCATCAATTCATTGCGTTTGTCATTTTACGCCCGGCCCGAACACAATTGCCCCAGGGTCATCCGTCTAAGATGGAGGGTGGTTCGAAAAACTTGCCGGGAAATGGCACATCTCCAGGATCTTCAAGGGCCTACTTGCTTTGCGCGGCGGCCGATAAGGCATGGAAGTTGCCCATTTGCGTTGGAATTCTTGTGGGAGGCGTCGAATGGATTACGTGAATCCCGTGGAGCTCGTTCAGGAAGCACTGCGAGTAGCCAAGAAAAAGGCCGCACTTTCGACGTGTGATCTTCTACTCCGAGGATTTCTTGCCGGAGCTTTCCTTGCTTACGCAACGTCGCTGGTCATGATCGTTTTATCGCAGGGATTGCCGCCGATTGTGGGAGCTCTGCTTTTTCCAGTCGGCTTTGTGATGCTCGTATTGCTCGGGCTTGAATTGGCTACCGGCAACTTTGCGCTATTGCCGGCGGCACTCGCGGCCGGGGAAGTGTCCCTGGGCAAACTGCTCCGAAATTGGGGCTGGGTGTACCTCGGGAACGTGCTGGGAAGTGTCTTCTATGCGGCTCTTTTCTACCTGGCGGTAACGAATTGCGGGGCCTCCGCAGGCGGGCCGCTGGGCGATTTGCTGAAGCAGACAGCACAGAGAAAGACGCTGGCTTATATGGCGCTGGGCGGCAGTGGATGGACCACCGCACTTGTAAAAGGAATCTTGTGCAATTGGATGGTCACGATCGGAGCGGTGTTGGCGATGGTTTCCCGATCGACGGTCGGAAAGGTTGTCGCGATGTGGCTGCCGATCATGACGTTTTTCGCGCATGGGTACGAACACTCGATCGTGAATATGTTCGTGATTCCGGCGGGGATGTTGTTTGGCGCACCGGTTTCGGTGCGGCAGTGGTGGCTGTGGAACCAGATTCCCGTCACGCTCGGGAATATCGTGTCGGGCGCGCTCTTAACGGGCCTGGCGTTGTACGTGACGTTTCGAGTGAAGCAAACTCCCTCTGAGGCCGCGCCGGTCGCCCTTCCGCAAAGGGTGGAAGAGATCAAACTAGGCCGCACGGCGGAAGCGCAGGTGTTGTGATGAAGTGTCCCGCCATTGCGCAAGAGGCGCCACGATGATGGAGAGGCTCGTGGTGGTAGGAAATGGAATGGCGGGTGTCGCTTGCGTCGAACAAATCCTGAACCATGCGCCAAAATTTGAAATCACCATCTTCGGGGATGAAACCCACCTCAATTACAACCGCATCCTGCTGTCCTCGGTGCTGGCTGGCGAGAAAGCAGCGGATGAAATCCAGCTGAATGGCCTCGAGTGGTATGCGAAACATGGGATTGTGCTGCGTCTTGGCATTCGAATCACGGACGTGGATGCCGAGCGCAAGATGGTGACCGGCGATGACGACAGCAAAACGCCGTTCGACAAATTGCTGATCGCAACGGGAAGCACTCCGCTGATTCCTCCGATGGATGGACTGGAAAAAGAAGGCCTGTTTGTCTTTCGCAATCTGGACGACACGCGCGCGCTGCTCGATCGCGCGGCGCCAGGCAAGAGGGCGGTGGTGATCGGAGGAGGTCTGCTCGGGCTCGAAGCAGCGCGTGGCTTGCAAGTGCAAGGCTGCGACGTAACCGTCGTCCACTTGATGGATACCCTGATGGAGCGCCAGCTTGATCTCACGGGTGGCAGTTACCTCAAAGCGAAAATGGAATGTCTTGGCGTGAAGGTGCTTCTGGAGCGCAGTACCACTGCTATTCTCGGGAATGGAAAAGCAGAAGGCGTGGCTTTCAAGGATGGCAGCAGCATCGCGGCGGATTTTGTAGTCATCGCCGCCGGAATCCGTCCGAATGTGGAGCTCGGGCGCAAAGCGGGCTTAGAAGTCAACCGCGGCATCATTGTTAACGACTATATGGAAACGTCGAATCCCGATGTTTTCGCGGTCGGTGAGTGCGTGGAGCACAACGGCACATGCTACGGCCTTGTGGCGCCGCTCTTTGAGCAAGGGAAAGTACTGGCCGCGACGATTACCGGAAACCGAGGACCGCTTTACCGCGGCACCATCCAGGCAGCGAAGCTAAAGATCATGGGAGTGGACGTTTTTTCCGCCGGTAACTTCAGCGAGAAGGCTCCCGGGACGGATGCGGTGCGCTACGAGGATCCCGCGCTGGGCACTTACAAAAAGCTGACCGTGCGAGATGGCAAGCTGGCCGGTGTCATTCTTGTGGGAGACACTTCGGAGAGCCATCGCTACATGGATTGGCTACGGTCACAGACGGACTTGACGGCCATGCGCCGCCAACTTCTTTTTCCCGGGCCTGCGGATGATGCGGGTCTTGATGTTGCGGCGATGGCCGACAGCAAGGTGGTTTGCGGGTGTAATGGGGTTACCAAGGGCGCGATTATTCATGCCGTGCATGAGAAGGGAATTAGTACGCTCGCGCAGCTGAGAGATTCGACGCGGGCGTCAACAGGTTGTGGCAGCTGCACGGAAGTGTGCCAACAACTATTGAAGGCCGTTGCGCCGGAGTTTCAGGAAGAAGCGAAGAAGTCTCTCTGTAAGTGCATCCCGTTCCCCGAGGACAAGCTTCGCGAGATTTTGCGCAGCCAAAGATTGCGATCCGTGCAGGAAGTTCTGGAGATCTACGGGAATGGCGTTGGCTGTGAAATCTGTAAGCCGGCGCTGAGCTATATGCTGGATATGCTGTGGTGCGGCGACCACGATGAGGATCGCTCGGCTCGTTTCATCAACGACCGCGTGCACGCCAATATTCAGAAGGACGGCACCTTTTCCGTGGTGCCGCGCATTCGCGGCGGCGTCACCTCGGCGAAGGAATTGCGGCGTATCGCGGACGTGGCCGAAAAATACAACGTGCCGATGGTGAAGATCACCGGCAGCCAGCGTATCGACTTGCTCGGCGTCAAGAAAGCGGATCTACCGCAGATCTGGGCGGATTTGGGAATGCCCTCCGGCCAGGCGTACACCAAAGGCGTGCGCATGGTGAAGACCTGCGTAGGCACGGATTTTTGCCGCTTCGGCGTGCAAGATTCGACGAAGGCAGGCGTCGAGCTGGAACGGCGGCTGGAAAATTTATACACGCCTCACAAGCTGAAGATGGGCGCGGTGGGCTGCCCGCGCAATTGCGCCGAAGCGACCGTAAAGGACATCGGCCTGGTCGGACAGGAGGGGAGCTGGCAGGTGGTGGTAGGCGGCGCCGCCGGTAAGAAGGTTCGCAAGGCTGACCTGCTGATCACCGTTGAGTCGACGGAGGAAGCGCTGCAGGCGGCTACTTTGTTCTTCCAGTACTACCGGGAGAACGCGAATTATCTGGAACGCACCTACGATTTCGTCGAGCGCAAGGGAATTGAAAATGTTCGCCGCGACACGGTCTATGCGCCGCTGGCGATCCAGCAGGGTTTGCGAGAGCGGCTGCGAAAGTCCAAGCGCATTTCGCGAGATGCGTGGCTGGAAGGCGATGCGCCGCGGCATCCCACGCAGTTCGTTCAAATTGAGTCGCTCGAAAAGGTGCAGGGGTGAACAATAAACAATGGATTCGTGTCACGGCGATGCAGAATATCCCGCTGCGGGAGGGGCGATCGGTGAACGTCGCCGGCCGTGAGATTGCGATTTTCAATCTTGGCGATCGCGTGCTGGCCATCGATGGGCGTTGTCCGCACAAGGGCGGCCCGTTGGCGGAAGGAATTGTTACCGGCAGCACAGTGGTTTGTCCCCTCCATGCGTGGAAAATCAGCCTGGAAACGGGAAGTATTTCGAAGCCAAACGAAAACCCAGCCTGCGTCGCGACGTATCGCACGCGCATCGAGTCGGGTATCGTTCTTATCGAAGTCCCAGAGGCATCCCAAGAGATGGAAGAACGTCCACTTTCTTGCGGAGAACAGAACCGCGCTTGTTTGGGTGATTCCCCAAGCCCTGTTTTGTAAGGATCGCCGATAAATGGGGCTGGCGGCGGGGACATTTCTAGTTGACAATTCAATGTCATGAGCGGATTTGCCGGATTGCGAGTACTAGCGCTCGAAAGCCGCCGCGCCCCAGAGCTTGCCAAGTTGATTTCCGCTTACGGCGGCGAGCCCGTTGTTGCGCCAGCAATGCGCGAAGTACCGCTAGAATCCAACAGGGAAGCACTGTCCTTTGCGGCGGCTCTTCTCGCTGGCGAATTCGACATGGTCATTTTCCTGACCGGCGTCGGCGCGCGGGCAGTTCTTAGCGTCGCCGAGACGGCGTACAAACGCGACGACTACATCGCCTCCCTCCAGCGTGTGAAAGTGGTTGCGCGCGGGCCGAAACCGGTCGCTGTTCTGCGTGAACTCGGCGTGACTCCTGCCATTACGGTTCCCGAACCAAATACTTGGCGCGAGCTTCTGCTCGCGCTAGACGAGGCGGGCGCTTCCCATGGGGAGTTGCGCTTGCGTGGGGCGCGTGTTGCTGTCCAGGAATATGGTGTATCCAATCCCGAATTGCTGAGCGGGCTTCGTGAACGAGGCGCAGCGGTTACACCGGTGCCGGTCTACCAATGGGCGTTACCAAGCGACTGCGCTCCCATTCGAGCTGCCGTTAAGTCAATTGCCGATGGAGAGATTGATGCTGTGCTCTTCACCACGAGCGTCCAAGTTGCGCATCTGTTGCAAATTGCCGCGGAGATGAAACTGGAAGAGCCGCTGCGACTGGGTCTGAGCCGTACGATTGTCGCTTCGATTGGGCCGACGACTTCCGAAGAACTGCAGAGACAGGGGATTCGAGCCGACCTTGAGCCGTCGCATCCAAAGATGGGTTTCCTGGTGAAGGAAACCGCTGAGCAATCCGCGGAACTGTTTCGCCGGAAGCGGCCGGGGAGTGGCCCCGGATAAGGCCGTGCCTAGCCATCAGTCAAGTCGCTTCTTCATGCCCGGATCGGCCTATCGGCTAAGTGCAAAACCTCTTCGTGTGGCTTGCTGGCCGCGCGCGGCGATGCTTTTTCGCCCTCCTCGAAATGTGGCAGTGGGCGAGCGACGTCCCCGATGATGAGCAGAGCAGGAGCAGGCAGGTGCGGCTCCAACGCCAATTGGTGCAGCGTGGTTCGATGAATTTGTTGCTCTGCCTGAGTGGCGTTGGCCACCACGAGGCAGGGTGTCCGGCCGTTGAGCCCGCCAGCGCTCAATCTGGCAGCGATCTCGCTGTAATCCGCTCCCGGCATGTACACAACGTGAGTAGCATCTTGGGAGATCACGTCATCCCACACGGCGGGCGTGTCACCGGCTGCATGATGGCTGACGAAAACCAGTTTCGACGCGAAGCGCCGGTCCGTTAGCGGAATTTTTGCCGCCGCTGCCGCTCCCATGGCCGAGGTAACCCCGGGCACAACCTCAAAATTGATACCTGCCAGAGAAAGAGCTTCCATTTCTTCTCCGACGCGCCCGAACAGAAGAGGATCGCCACCCTTGAGCCGCACGACCTGACGGCCCTCCCGGGCAGCGGAGATGAGCAAGGAATGAATTTTCTCTTGTGAAATTGCGGCCTGTCCACAACGTTTGCCCACGTTGCGGACCTGTGTCGAAGCCGGGATCAAATCGAGAATCTTTGAGGAAACCAGGTCGTCGTGCAAAACGACCTCGGCTGCTCGAAGTACGCGTAGGGCTTTGACCGTCAGGAGATCGGGATCTCCTGGACCGGCTCCCATCAGATAGACTTTCCCCTTCATGGCTGGTGCCGACATGGGATGCCATCCCGCCGCTGGCTTTAGCCGGCGGCCTTTCTCCGCTAATACCGCACTAGAACACTAGCACTATGGCTGGCCGGCGAGGTGCGGAAGAATGAATTCTTTGAATCGGCATTCCTGATAGTTGACGGTGGGGAAGGCCAGGATTGCAAAAGGTCAACCGGAGCATTTCGATTGGCGGCGCTTTCGGCGGAAAGCTTCGAAGGCTTCCTCGCTGGCGTCCTCGTGCAGCAGCCGTTTCCGTTCCTCAGGATCTAGCTTGGAGGATTGCAGCCTGTCGCGAACTTCGCCTAATTGAGCGAGCCATTCTTCGAATTCCGGGCCGAACTGTTCTTCGAGTTGCTTTCTGAGGCGCTGAGCGAGGGCCGGGCTTTTTCCCGCCGTCGAAATGGCGATCTGCAGCGCTCCGCGCTGCACCACGGCGGGATAGTAGAAATCGCAAAGAACGGGAACGTCCACGATATTGCAGAGCACGCCGCGCCGCGTCGCTTCTTCGAATATGCGCTGGTGAAGTTCCGCAGACGATGTGGCGGCCACAACCAAGAACATTCCTGTCAGGTCGTCCGGTTGGAAAGAACGCTGATGCCATTCGATGCTGTTCGATTGCGCCCAGGAGCGCACTTGCGGGGTCGCTTCAGGCGCCACCACACGCACGCGACCGCCGGCTTCCAGGAGGCCAGCAATCTTGGATTCAGCAATGGTTCCCGCTCCGAGCACCAGGCAAGGCCGCGCCGAAAGCTTAAGGAACATGGGGAAGAGTCTTGTAGATCTCATTCTCTTACTGGAGCGCGCCATTCGCTGACGTCCGGCCATCAAATCTAAAGTAAATCTGAGCTGTTATTGTACTCACGATCAAGCCGTGAACGCGGGAAATTTGGTCTTACGAGAGTCGATCGGGAGTCAAGAGAGCGGTCATTTCGAGGACGCGGCGGTAGTAGTCGCGCTGGGTGAGTTGCGAGGCCGCCGCATCGTCGATGATGAAAGTGACCTCGGGATGGAGTTGCAGAGCGGAGGCGGAGACGGCGGAGGTGATCGGCCCTTCGATGGACTTCGCGACGGCAGCCGCCTTGGCCTCGCCGGTGGCGAGCAAGAGAATTTTTCGTGCCTCCAAGATCGTACCAATGCCCATGGTGATGGCGCAGCGTGGACTCTCCTCACCAGGAGCGAAGAACTTAGAGTTGTCGTCCGTCGTTTCCTGGCTCAAAACCTTCAAACGCGTGCGGGAGCCGATGCTGGAAGTCGGCTCGTTGAAGCCCACGTGGCCGTTGCGTCCGATGCCCAGGAGCTGAAGGTCGATTCCCCCGGCGCTTTGGATTGCCGCTTCGTAGGAAGCGCAGTACAGATCATAATTGCCGCGGATGGTTCCGTCGGGAATGTGGATGTTGCTGGGATTCACGTTGACATGCGCGAAGAGGTTTTCCCACATGAAGTGATGAAAGCTCCGAGGGTGTGCGGCGGGAAGTCCAAGATATTCGTCCAGATTAAAGGTTACCACGCGAGAGAAATCGAGTGAGCCCTGTTTGTGAAGATCCACGAGATATTTGTAGACGCCGACCATGGTGCCGCCGGTTGCCAATCCAAGCGCCAACGCAGGTTTCTTGCGCACCGCACTGGCGATGAGTTGTGCCGCCTGCCGGCTGATTTCTTCATCGTCGCGTTTCAAGATAACCAGCATGCTCGGTCCTCTCTGAACTCCGCCTTTCCATCTCTTGAAATAACTATGCCGCGAAAGAGATTCGTCGGCTTTAGCGCAGCGTAATGACGAGATTGTGCCGGTCCGGACGATAGCAGCCCAGCCCTGAAGCCGCGAATCTGAGGTTATTCGTCTTGCCGCGCAAACACTTCTTGCGCAAGATGAAAGGCCGAGTTCGCAGCAGGCACGCCGCAATAAATAGCCGTTTGCAGGAGAACCTCGCGGATTTCTTCGCGGGTCACGCCGTTGTTCAACGCGGCGCGCAAGTGCAGGCGAAGCTCTTCAGGCCGATTCAGCGCCACCATCATCGCCACAGTGAGCATACTACGTGTCTGCCGGGGAAGGCCGGGACGGCTCCAGATTTCTCCCCAGGCGTAACGCGTGATCAGGTCTTGAAGCGCTTCGTCGAATTCAGTCCGATTCTTCAGCGATGTATCTACATGCGCATCCCCCAGCACGGCACGCCGCACCTTCATTCCTTGCTCGTAGCGCTGGCGCTCATCCATCGGCCGGCCTCCTCAGGAGTGCAGAAACGCGGAAATTTCATTGTTGAATCGGTCTTGCTCTTCGATATTGGAGAGGTGCGCAGCGTTGAGCTCAATATATCGCGCACCTGGAATCTGATCTGCGAGAAAGCGTCCGTCCGCGGGCGGCGTGGCCGGATCGTGCGTACCGGCGATCACCAACGCTGGTATGCGAATCCTGCTTAATTGGTCGCGGCAATCGAAATCGCGAACGGCAGCGCAACACGCCACATAGCCATCTGGGTTTGTTTCCTCAAGCATTTTCTGAGTATTTGAAATCGTTGCCGGCGCCTTCTGGCGGAAAGCGGGCGAGAACCATCGCTCGACCACTGCGGAAGCGACCGGTTGCATGCCATTTTTTCGAACCGCTTCGATACGGGCATTCCAAGTTTCTGGAGTTCCAATCCTTGCGCCAGTGTTACAGAGTACGAGTCTTTTGAGGCGTTCGGGTGAGTTGATTCCCAGCCACATGCCAATCATTCCGCCCATAGATAGTCCGCAAAAATGGACGTGGTCCAGCCGCAATGCATCCAGCAACGCAAGGACATCTCCCCCGAGTTGCTCGATCGAGTAGGGGCCCGGGGTGACCGACGATTGTCCGTGACCCCGCGAGTCGTAGCGCAAGACCCGGAGCTTCTTTCGAGCCTCGGGAACTTGCGGGTCCCACATGGAATAATTTGCGCCGAGCGAATTCGAGAACACCAGTACGGGTGATCCACTTTGACCTTCGAGCGCGTAATGAATTCGGGCTGCACCCGCCTTCACGATGGGCATAGGGATTATTTTTCTCCTCTAGGGATTTTGCCCCGGCTCGCGGCGACCACGCGGTTGACATATTCTTCCGCTGCCCCCAGGTAATTGCGAGGGTCGAACAAGCGATCCAGGTCACGCGTCGAAAGTTGCGCTCCGACCTTCCTATCGGCGCTCAAAATCGTCCGCAAATCGCGCTTCTCCTTGCGCGCCGTTGCGCACGCCGTCTGGACGATTTCATGAGCCCGGGCTCTGCCGATTTTCTCGCCAAGCGCCATACTGACCGCTTCCGTGAAGATCAACCCTTGCGTTAGGTCGAGATTCTTGCGCATGCGTGGCACGTCGACTTCAAGTTTCGGCACTATGGTAGCCAAGTGATGGATTGCGCCGGCCGTCAATTGGACGATGTCCGGCAAAGTTTCCCACTCAGCGTGCCAACCGCCCAGCCCGCGTTCGTCCTCTTGCACTATCGCCGTGAGCAAACTGCTGACCAGTCCGGGAACGCGTATGGCAGCCTGAAGCATCACCGCTGAACTCACCGGATTGCGCTTGTGCGGCATGGTTGAAGAGCCCCCGCGTCCCTCCCCGACGGGCTCAAAGATTTCTGCAACTTCGGTTTGCATGTGCAAAGAAATGTCGCGCGCAATCTTTCCCACGGTTCCGCCGCACAAGCCCAGTGTGACACCGACTTCGGCGATGCGATCTCTGTGGCTGTGCCAAGGGAGATCGGGCAATCCGAGCCCCAGTTCCGCGGCCAGGAGACTTGCAACATCCGGACCGCGGCTTCCGAGCGCAGCCAGTGTTCCCACGGCGCCGCCGAGCTGCACCACGATGCAGCGCTTTCTTGTCTCGGTCAGCCGCGCGAGATGCCGCATAACAGCATCCAGCCAGCCCGCGATCTTGACCCCCAGCGTCGTCGGCAATGCATGTTGCATCCAAGTGCGGCCGGTGATGAGCGTTGACCGATGTTTCTCGGCAAGCGCGCCCAGTGGCTGCGCCAGGCTGTCTAAATCGCGCGCGATCAGGTCCAACGCCTGGCGCAATTGGAGTATGCGGCCAGTGTCGATGGCATCCTGGCTGGTTGCACCCCAGTGCACGAAATGAGCGGCTTGTTTGTCTTTTTTCGCCACCAGTGCCGTGAGGTTCTTTACGAGAGGAATCAGAATATTTCCGGCGTGAGCAGCCGCTTGGGCCAGCGCGGCAGCATCGAAGAGCTCCGCCCTACACTTTTTAGCGATCACCGCCGCCGCTGCGCCTGGAATGACACCGGCACGGGCCTCAGCGCGCGCAAGCGCAGCCTCGAAATCGAGAATTCCTTGGAGCGTGGCGCGATCGGTGAACAGGCTGTCGACGGCTGATGAGTGGAAAAGGGGATCGAGAAGATTCATGCGATGAGTGTAATCACTCCGGGCAGACAATGAAAACGGTTTCCTCGCGCTCTTGATGAAACAGATCTCCTGCTTGAAGGAAATGCAAGCTTCAGAGGGACTCCAGCCCATGCTAGACGCGTTCGAGAATTAGGGCAATTCCTTGCCCCACGCCGATGCACATGGTGCAGAGCGCATATCTGCCATTGGTTCGCAAGAGCTGATAAAGCGCCGTGGTTACTAGCCGTGCGCCACTGGCACCCAAAGGGTGCCCGAGTGCAATCGCGCCACCGTTCGGATTCACGTGGGTCGCATCGTCCGGAATTCCCAATTCGCGCAAGACCGCCAGCGCTTGTGACGCGAACGCTTCATTCAATTCCACGACGTCCATTTGCCCAACCGATAATCCTGCCTTCGCCAGAACTTTTCGCGTCGCAGGAACTGGACCCATACCCATGATTCGTGGAGCGACGCCCGCCGCCGCCGCCGCAACGACTCGGACTTTTGGCGTCAATCCGTGCCGTTTCACCGCGGCCTCTGAAGCCAGCAGCAATGCACAAGCTCCATCATTCACTCCAGAAGCATTTCCAGCAGTGATCGTGCCATGTGGTTTCACCACGGGTTTCAGTTTCGAAAGCGCCTCCAGCGTCGTGTCCGGCCGGGGATGCTCATCCTCTGAGAAAAGAAACGGTTCACCCGTCTTTTGTGGAATCGGCACGACCAAAGTTTCCTGTTTCAACCTGCCGCTCCGGATGGCCTCGGCCGCGCGCTGCTGGCTCCTGAGTGCGAACAGATCTTGATCCTCGCGAGAGATATGAAATTCTTCGGCGACGTTCTCGCCGGTTTCCGCCATGGAATCAACACCGTATGTTGCTTTCATACAGGGGTTTATGAATCGCCAGCCGATCGTGGTGTCTTCCATTTTCATCGAGCGCGAATACGCAGCATCCGCCTTCGCGACCACAAAGGGTGCTCGCGACATGCTCTCGACGCCCCCGGCAATCATGAGATTTGTCTCGCCGCATTTGATGGCTCGCGCGGCAGTCGCGATGGCGTCCATGCTCGAACCGCAAAGCCGGTTAACCGTGGTGCCCGGCACTTCTTTCGACAAGCCCGCTAGCAAGAGCGCCATCCGGGCAACGTTTCGATTGTCTTCGCCTGCTTGATTGGCGCAGCCATAGACGACGTCATCAACCATGCTCCACTCGACACCGGGGTTGCGCGTAATCAGAGCTCTGATCGGTATTCCCGCGAGATTATCGGCGCGAATCGCCGCAAGGAGTCCGCCGTACCGTCCGAATGGCGTTCGAATGGCGTCGCAGATGTATGCAGTCTCCATGGTTATCCTTGGAATTTCCTCCTACCCGTCCTAGCCGTAGAGCCCCGGCGTTCAGACCGGGGATATCCTTACTTTTTTCTTCGGTTTGTTCTATCAGCCTCGCGTCCAAAAGACCTATGGGCGGATAGCCCAAAAGTTAAGCCTCTTCGTTGTCCTCGCCTGAAGTAAGGGCGCTGTGGGAGGAACCCACCGGACCAACATCCGGCTCCGTAGGAATCCTCTCCCTTTTGGGAGAGGAGAATGCGCCAACTCTAGTTTATACGCAACGGCTGCGGCGCGCGCTACCCGAACATTCATCTTGCCGAATTGGACCAGGTCACTACTTCGTTGGCCGAGAGCTCCGTCGTCCTTCTGGAGCCACCTTGTTTTCATGCCAGGTGGGTGCGCCGAAGGCGCATGAAGTTTCCCAGGGAAGGAAGCCCTACGTCGTTGATTCGGCAAGACCGAGCCGTGGGCTGTATTCATCCTTTGTTGTGGCTCTCCGAGAGCCATGAATTACTTGTTGCTGGGAGCTTCAACAGGATTAAGGCGCGCCGCGCGCGGCGGGTATAGTCCAACGGTGAAGGAGACGTCGCCGGCCGCGCCAAGGACCCAGCTGTTAGGCGATTTTCTTGGCTCCCTTGAAACGAATCTTCAAAGCCTGATCAAGGGAACCAAGTTGCGTCGGCAGGTATCGCCCGCAGAGAAAACGCTTTCGAGGACCGGGAAGCCCAGCGGCTACTTTCGTTTGATCTCAACAGGCTGAAGCAGTTTGAAATCGAGTGCCGTCTCCGCAGCTAGCGTGAGCTCGCGATTGCCGGTGAATCCCGCACCACCGGTACCCGCTGCAGCACCGATCAACGCACCGATGGCAGCGCCCTTGCCGCCACCAGCGATCGCTCCGATAGCCGCTCCGCCGGCTGCGCCACCGCCTACCATGGTCGCAGTGCGTTTGCCTTTTCCCTTGCTGGACATAGTTGGTGCGGACGTTTGAATCTCATAATCCTTCCCGTTTACGGTGACGCTCTCAAGTGTGAGCGCCAGCGTAGCACCGCCTTTGAATCGTCCCGCAGCTTTCGCATCCTTTACGACTCCCTCGGCGCGCGCACCCTTCGGGATAGCAACCTTGTCGTCGACTTCAACGGGAGACTCGACGGTCGCTGAGAACTTGTCTCCGGACTTGCTTGTTTTCGAACTTATGGTTTGATCCAGGACGACGGTGATAACGGTCTCAGCGGGAACGACCAGCGGTCTTGGTTCGATGGCTTTTTTCACGGCGGTTTTTGCCGCTTCTGCTATGGACGGAGAAGAGCTAGCGTCCGGGCCGGCTTGCTGGTCAGCCGGCTTTTGGCACCCTGCGACCAGCATGCCCACAGATAAAGCAGACAACCAGATTGTATCGAGACGACGATTCATCAAATCCTCCACAGGCTGGACCGTATTCTTCAAACATACTCTCATCCATTGTGAAGTCAATTTGCCTTGGTCACATTGGTCAAATGCTCGAATTTTGTTCCCGGGAACAAGATCGGCGTTATGTTCCGGATGGTGTTCAGACGTTCAGGACTGTTTGAATTTATAGTGGTTTACGGCCACTGAATCCAAGTTCGTTACGATTCTCCTGGCCCGCGGCACCTAACTGATGAATCCCTTTCACCGCATTGGGGAGCTACAGAAACGAAGGCTTGACATGGGGCGCGCTGTCACTCCTTGCTGATGCTGGTATCTCGCTCCGCCACTCGCGGACGACAGATCGTCGTACAGAACAGCAACCACGGTAGTATTCCACCAGATGTTGTGATTGCTGCGATTCGCGACGTCGTAACAGAGGTCCGTAGAGAAGGGGCCAGGCATTAGCCAACTCCTCTCCGCTACCGACTGGATGGCTACCGACTGATGCCGTACTGCTGCTGACCTGACGGATGCGGTCGCACAATAGAACGAAAAGCCGGAATCTTCGGGTGCTCTTGTGTTTTCAATAACTTCCGTAGAATCAATAGAGGTGGTCTGTCAAAGAAGTCAGTTTTGCGAGCTTCGGCAGGTTTTGTGTCACACTTATGGCACAGTTTTCGCAAGGGCGATATGATTTGTGAAGAGGATTGCAATGACGACCGAGCGAATCGACATTGACCCGACGATTATGATGGGGAAACCAGTGATTCGAGGGACGCGAATCACCGTCGAGCTGATCCTACGTAAACTCGCCGAGGGCACAAGCGAGGGTGATCTTCTGGAAGATTACCCGTACATCGCAACGGAAGACGTCCGGGCAGCAGTACCCTATGGTGCGGCAAGCGTCGCGCACGAGGAAGTGGCGTTGCTTCCAAACGAGCCACTCGCGAGCAAACCCTAGCGCATGAACTTCTTGGCCGACGAAAGCTGTGCCAGGCCTGTAATCCAGGCGTTGTGCGAAGCGGGTCACGACGTGGTTGCCATCGCCGAAATTGCGAGGGGTGCGACTGATGACCAAGTGCTGGAGCAGAGGTGCTCATCACAGAGGACCGCGATTTCGGCGAATTGGTTTACGCACGCGGTCGTTTATCAGCCGGGGTAATCCTGGTAAGGTTCCCAGCCGAGCTCGCCGTGCTAAGTCTGCGACAGTAATTGAGGCGGTGTCCAGGTTAGGTTCGCGGCTGCGAGATGCCTTTACCGTAGTGGAGCCCGGACGAGTGCGCATAAGCAACAGACCGTGACCTTCGGTTCTGCAAAGTATTAAAAATAGCGGGCGAGCCATATAAGCCGGATTCCGGGATTCCAACTTTTACCCGCCCTAGAGCGGTGGTGCTCTTTGCGCAAACACGCGCCCACATTGTCTTGACACTCCTTGGCACTCCATCCAAACTGAATCTCCCCCTTCTCGCAAATCTAAGTGTTTCGTGTGAGCCGATGCGCATTCTTGTCGCCGAAGATGACGCGCCGCTTGCAGAATTTCTGCACCAGCGGCTGGAACAAGAGCAATTCGCGGTAGAACTGGTTTCCAATGGGGCGGAGGCTGAACGGCTGGCCTCCGAGCAGCCCTATGATCTCGTGATCCTGGATCTCAATTTGCCAGGAGCCGGCGGGCTGGATGTCCTTCGCGGGATTCGCTCCAAATGGCCGGATTTGCCGGTGGTCATGGTGACGGACGCGAGCATAGTTGAGGAACGCGTCCGTTGGCTCGATGCCGGTGCGGACGACTATGTCGCCAAGCCTTTTGCCTTTGTCGAACTTGCCGCGCGCATTCGCGCTGTTCTGCGCAGAAGGAACCGGCCCGCGCGCGCGATTCTGCGGATTGAAGACCTGGAGGTCGACCGCGTCAGCCACACGGTGCGGCGTGGAATTCACAACATCGAACTCAGCCCAAAGGAATTCGCTTTGCTTGAATTCCTGATGCGCCACGAAGGCCGACCGGTTTCACGTGCGGCCATTGTCGAGCAGGTCTGGAAACTCAATTTTGACGCCATAACGAATGTCGTGGACGTGTACATCAATTATCTTCGCCGCAAGGTGGATTTCGGATACAACCGGGCTCTGATTCGAACCATTCGGGGTGTCGGCTACCAGATTGGCGGAAACGGACGGCGCGCTCAATCGCCGGACTGAAATCCGCATTCAATTTCCATTCCGGGAAATTATTTTCGAGCGCGGCCTCGCGCCGAGTTTGCTATCCTACGCCGCGTGAAACCTCTTTTCCTGATTGATACCGACACCGCTTCCGATGACGCCGTGGCCTTGATCATGGCACTGCGCTCTCCTCAAGTACTCGTGCTGGCCATTACCACGGTTGCGGGGAACGTAGCCGTTCAGCAGTCCACGCGCAATGCGCTCTTCACCGCGGAACTCTGCAGCTCGGACGTCCCCGTCTTCATGGGCGCGGAAAAACCGCTGAATCGCGCGCACCAGAGCGCGCACTGGTTTCATGGCCAGGATGGTCTGGGAGACCATGATTACCCGGCTCCCCGCAGGGCACCGGAAAAACAGCATGCCGCCGAAGCCATCGTTCGAACGATCGAATCCAACCCGGGCCTGGTATTGGTGACCTTGGGACCTCTTACGAATGTGGCTTTGGCTTTGCAGCGGAAAGCAGACATCGCCGCCAAGGTCGGCCGCTGCGTGGTGATGGGCGGTGCACCGTGTTGCGAGGGGAACGTGACTCCGGCCGCCGAGTACAACATTTGGTGCGATCCTGAAGCTGCGCGAATCGTGCTGCACAGTGGACTTCCGGTGGAGCTGGTGGGTTGGCACCTCTGCCGAGGTGAAGCCGCATTGAACCCAGAGGACATCAAATATGTGCTGAGCCTTGGCACGCCGCAGGCGCGCTTCGCCATTGAATGCAACAGCCGTGCTCAACAAGCCTATTTCGAGCAGACCGGTGAACGTGGAATTTCCTTGCCGGACCCTGTGGCGATGTCCATCGCGCTGGACCCGGCGATTGTCACCCAGCAAACCGAGAATTATGTGGACGTGGAAACCTCCAGCGAATTGACTTTGGGAATGACCGTGGTAGATCGTCTCAACGTGGCAGGGAACGACCGCAATCGTGCGGTTTGGGCGCCGATTTTGGATCGAGGCGAGAAAGCCAAGGTCCACTGGACCATCGACAATGCGCGGTGGAAGCGCACCCTGTATTCTGCGCTGTGCTAATACGACCAAGGTCCGCCTGGCCTAAAGTATAGATATCAAGTAACTTACGTAAACAAATGGGGCTAAACCCGGTTCCCTCCGCGCAACGGGGGAGCAGCATCATCCCGCGGGTGGGCAACTTCTTTCCCATTACGGTGTTCTACCTAATGGGAGCCATAAGATGTTACGCTCCCATCGGCCGGAACATTTGCCCGAGCCTAGGCTGGCCGCCCGGCCGCAGAACCGAGGGTTGTCATGACGACATTTACCGGTAAGAGCAGGCGAGGCTTGCTGGTGGGTTTTTTGGCCGGTGTTTTGATCCTGGTGGCTTCGCAGGCGCGAGCAGATGAAGAAAAAGACCCGCCCACACGCGTCGCACGCATCAGCTACGTCGATGGTTCCGTCTCCCTGCAGCCCGGTGGACAAGGCGATTGGGGCAGCGCCGCGAAAAATCGTCCGGTGACCATCGGCGACAAAATCTGGGTTGACAAAGATTCCCGCGCTGAATTGCAAGCCGGCACAGCCGCCATCCATCTCGGCAGTATGACCGCTCTGTCGTTCCTAAATCTTGACCAGGGCATCACGCAGATGCGCCTTGCGGAAGGCAGCATCAACTTCCGCGTCAGTGAACTGCGCGAGGACGACCTTTACGAAGTTGACGCCCCGAACCTGGCTTTCACCGTGAAGCAGGCGGGGGCGTTTCGCATTGACGTAAATGAAAACGGCGACTCTGCGCGTGTGACCGTGATTCGCGGCGAGGGGGAAGTTACCGCCGGCGGCAAGACCTATGAAGTGCATCCCGGTGAGCGCGGGGAATTCACCGGTACGGACCGCATCGACTACGTCATTCAAAAAGCTCCCGGTCCCGACGGCCTCGACAGCTGGGCCGCTGAGCGCGACCGCAAAGAAGACAACTCGGCCTCCGCGCGCTACGTATCGCGCGACATGGTCGGTTATGACGACCTCGACGACTACGGCACCTGGCGCGATGAGCCTGAATACGGACACGTTTGGTATCCCGCTGCGGTTGACCCCGGATGGGCTCCCTACAGCAATGGCTATTGGAACTGGGTTGGGCCGTGGGGCTGGACCTGGGTTGACTATTCTCCGTGGGGCTTTGCTCCATTCCACTACGGCCGTTGGGCGTTCGTCGGCGGCGCTTGGGGTTGGTGCCCGGGCCCGATTTTTGGCGCGCCCATTTATGGGCCTGCGTTTGTAGGTTTTTTTGGCGGCGGTTTCGGATTTGGAGTTGGCTGGTTTCCGCTGGGCTTTGGCGAACCGTTCTTTCCGTGGTTCCACTGCCGCCACGAGTTTATCGAGCGGATCAACATCCACAACACCTTCATTCGCAATAGGAGCGTTCTCAACGGCAGCGCTCGCAATTTCAATTTCGTACATGCTCGCAACGTGAATGCCGTGACCGTGGCGAATCGCAATGCCTTCATGAACGGCCAAGCCATCAACCGCGGGGCTACCCGCCTCACGGCAGCTTCGTTGAGAGGCGCGCAAGTGACCAACTCCGTCGGGATCAAGCCGACGCAGCGCAGCTCGCTCGGAGCGGTAAATATCAGATCGCATGTAGCCACGCCGCCGGCGGCGGTTCAGAACCGCACCGTGGTCGCGCGCACAGCGCCGGCGCAAGGTGCTTCCCAGATGCATGTTCGCACGTTCAATAGCACTGGCCGCGTTGGCAATGAGCCTGGAAACCGCGGTCTGAATCAGCGTGAGGGTGCAGCAAATTTGCCATCTCGCAACACTCCTAACACGTCCGGGATGACTGCCCGGCAACGGGAGCTGTCGCAGAGCCGGCCGCCTTCGTCGATGGCGGGCTCGAACCGGACATCGGCCGCTGCTATTGGTAACACCGCGTCGCGGCGCGCCGACAATAGCCCACGCACCTGGGAAGCGCAGGGAAATACAACCGATCGCGGCCGCGCGCCGGCAGGTTTCGGAAGCTCGAATCAGCAGGGAAACCCACGGGCGCAAACGGCCCACGAGGCTTCCGGCAACCGTCCGCCGTGGGCACGCGGCGATTCGCAGTCTGCAGCCGTCGGTGGCCGAGGTTCACGGCCTTCGGCGCCAAGCTACAACGGCGACCGCCCAAGCTCTTCCAGCAACGGCCGTTCTTACACTCCGCAACGGACCTACAGCAACTCGCCGTCCTACGGGAACCGCGGATACTCGCAGCCTCGGTCGTACAACCCGCCTCCCACGCGGTCTTACTCGTCGCCGCGGACATACTCCGCCCCTAGCCGTAGCTATCCTGCTCCGTCTCGTTCCTACTCCGCACCGAGTCGCGGCAATGGTGGCGGGAGTGGGGGTGGTGGCGGCAATCGAGGCGGCGGTGGCGGTGGTGGCGGCAGTCGAGGCGGCGGTGGCGGTGGAAGCCCGCACGGCGGCGGGAGCTCCACGTCTCACGGCCGTCACTAATCTCTTTGCCAACTCAGGAGCTCGTCCGGATCTTCCCGTGCGGGTTCTTTCTGTTGGGAGGATGTTTTGACACTCTTGTTTCCACGCCGATTGAAGTTGTTAAAAATCTCCCGGTCCCGGAGTTTCGTTCTAGTCCCAGTCCTTAGTACAGATCCGACGGTTGCATACGCCCTTCAGAAATAGGTCCGCCACAACTCTTTCTATTGTCATGTGTTAGATGAAGTGACGAACCTCCTGTCAGGCGTTTCCTGTTTCGACATGCAGAAATGGCCTGACAGGTGCGCTACCCCGATGGAGTGTTAGTGTGCCAAAGGGATAGAAACCAGGTACAAGGCCACGAGAAAAATGCGGCGGAATCTAAGAGACGCCGCTCGTGATTCAGGAGAGATTTAGAAATGAGAAAACACGTGCTCAAATTGGCGACCCTTCTCAGCGTTCTGCTGGCCACGGCTCTCTTTGCGCCGCAACGCGCCGCGGCTGATGATGATGACGATCCGCCAAGCCGCGTGGCGCGACTGAGCTACGCTAGCGGCACCGTTTCGTTTAATCCGGGAGGCACCGACGATTGGGTTTCCGCGGTCGTCAACCGGCCCATTACTACCGGCGACAAGCTTTGGACCGACAACGGCGCACGCGCCGAGCTGCACATCGGCTCCGCAGCGATCCGCCTTTCCGGCAACACTGGTTTTTCGTTTTTGAATCTGGATGATCGCATGGCGCAGATCCGGCTCACCGAAGGCACCCTTAACCTGCGCGTGCGGCATCTCGAACAGGATGAATCTATCGAAGTCGATACCCCCAACCTTGCTTTCTCCATCCTCCGTCCGGGCAACTACAAGATCAACGTCAACGAAGCAGGCGATTCCACTTTCGTTGTTGTGCGCGACGGTGAAGGAGAAGTCACAGGTGGCGGCTCTGCTTATACCGTTCATCCTCGAGAAACCGGCACGTTTACCGGCACCGACCAACTTGATGCCGACATTCAGCGATTCGGCGATAACGATGACGACTTCGACCACTGGTGCCGTGACCGCGACCGCCGCGAAGATCGCTCGCAATCCTCGCGCTACGTCTCTTCCGATGTGATTGGCTACGAAGACCTCGACGACAACGGAGGCTGGCGCACGGTGCCCGAGTACGGCACCGTTTGGTTCCCCCACACCGTCATTGTCGGTTGGGCGCCTTATCGCTACGGCCACTGGGTGTGGATTTCGCCCTGGGGCTGGACTTGGGTAGATGATGCTCCCTGGGGTTTTGCGCCGTTCCATTACGGCCGCTGGGTGACGGTCGCCGGAGTTTGGGGTTGGGTGCCATGCGCGCCTCGCGCGGTCGTCGGTGTCGCCTATGTGCGTCCGGTTTACGCTCCGGCGCTTGTCGCCTGGGTTGGCGGACCACACTTCAGCGTAGGCATCGGCATCGGAGGAGGCGGTGGAGTCGGCGTGGCCTGGTTCCCACTTGGGCCGCGTGAGGTCTTCGTGCCTTCCTATCACGTAAGCCGCACTTACGTGACAAACGTGAACGTCTCCAATACGACGGTGAACAACACCGTCGTAAACAATTACTACAACAACGTGGTGGTTAACAAAAACGTTACGAACATCAAGTATGTGAACCAGACGGCGCCTAATGGGGTAACCGCCACATCGCAGCAGAATTTCACCTCGGCGCAGCCTGTCGGACGAAACATGATCAAGGTCGATCAGCGCGAAGTAGCCTCGGCGCAGGTCCGTCCGACCACTCCAACGGTAGCGCCGCAACAAAGAAGCGTACTTGGCGCTGGCGCTGCGGGTGCGGCAAGACCTCCAGCGAGGTTTCAGGAACGCCCCGTCGTGGCCAGGACGCCACCTCCGCCCGTTCCGGTATCCTTCGTAAAGCAACAGCAGGCCATTCAAGCCAACGGCGGCCTGCCGCCGGCCGTTTCCCAGATGCGTCAAGCGCAGACCGAGAACGCGCCACAGGCTCGTCCGAACATCAAGCTCGCACCGCCCGCCAATGCTGGCATGCCGCAAAACATCCAGGCCAACCGGCCCGGCTCGGTACAGAACAACCGCGTCAATCGTCCGGGGCAGCAACAAACCAACGTTCAGAATAATTCGAATAAGCCGCCAACTCCCAACAACGCTGTACAGCCTCCCCCGGGTAATCAACCGGTTAATCCGCCCGCAAACAACGGACGGAACAAGTCGTACAACGACCGCCCGTCAACCGCAAGGCCGGACGGCGGCAGCCCGAACACCGCGGTGAACGGACAGCTCGATCAGAAGCATCAGCAGCAACTGGAACAGCTCCGTCAGAGACAGGATCAGGAACGCCAGAGAATCGAGCAGAAGCAGGTCCAGGAGCAACAGAAGATTCAACAGAAGAATGCCGAAGACAGCAGAAAGCAGCAAGTCGAGCAGAAACAACAACAGCAGCTCCAACAGCTCGAACAAAAACACGGGCAGCAGCAGGAGAAACTGCAGCAAAAACAGCAGCAGGAACGACAGAAGCAGCAGGAACGTCCGAAAGACAAGCCGTCCAGCAAGCCGCCGAAGGACGACAAGCCTCCCCATTGAGGCTGGCGCGACTATTTCACGAGCATCATCCCGGGCGGGCGCTGGTTGAAAATCAGGCGCCTGCCCGTTTCGTTTCTCGCACCTCCCATTTTTCGCTGGTGAAAGGTCTTCCCGCCTCGTCTGATTTTCCGCAGGGGGTGCCACCTCTCGGTTTTTGGAGGGTGGGGGATTGATAGATGAAAGCTTTTGCCGTGTCGCGTAAGATTCCTCTTCCGGGCTCATGGCGAAACGATCTAAATCCCGCGCCCCCTCCGCTGTCGTCTCGGCTGGCGCTCAGGAGTTGCGGTTGTTTTCAATTCCAGGCATTCCGGAGATTCGCCCCGGCAATGATCTCGTCAAATGCGTGACCAGCGCCGCCCGTCGAGCCGCCATCCACTTCGCACATGGAGACATTCTCGTCGTCGCCCAGAAAATTGTTTCCAAGGCGGAAGGCGCCCTGGTTCGGCTAGCAAGCGTAAAGGCTTCGCCGGAGGCCCGCGCGCTCGCTGCGCGTCTGAAAAAGGATCCTCGCGCGGTCGAAGTGGTCTTGAGGGAGTCGCGGCGCATGGTCCGCAGCGATCATGTGCTGATAGCCGAAACCCGCCACGGTTTCGTCTGCGCCAATGCAGGCGTCGACCATTCGAACGTCCCGGGCCACGATGTTGTAACACTGCTTCCGCGAAATCCAGATCGCTCCGCAAAAAAACTCGCTGCCGCGCTGCGCAAAAGGACTGGCAAACGCGTAGCGGTAATCATCAGTGATACGTTTGGCCGACCCTGGCGCCTAGGCTTGACAAACGTGGCCATCGGGGCGTCAGGCGTTGCGGTGCTCCGCGATTTGCGGGGTACGCGAGACCGTCAGGGAAAGCCTCTTACCGCAACGATTCTCGCCGTCGCCGACGAGCTCGCCGCAGCCGCCGGTCTGCTGATGGGCAAATCGGAGGGCTCCCCGGTTGTTCTCGTTCGTGGCTATCGTTACGCGTCCGTAGACCAGCCGGCGGCCCGCATCATCCGTCCCGCTGTCGAAGACCTCTTCCGGTAATCCCATTTCTCACCGCGCGAAGCGAAGGCCCTCATCTGATCCACACCTCGGCGTAAGCGTTGGGTTGAAATCCTTCGCTGGGGTTTCCTCGAACCGTCTCCTCCTCTCCGCGTCACTGTGTTAAATTCCTTGGTACCGCTGCTTGCCTGCCCATGCACACTCCACTCCATCCCATCGCCCGCGAAGCCGCCCTTCTCTTTGCGGAACAAGCCACCTTGTCAGACCTGCTGGCCGCCGCCGCGGAAATCCGCGCCGCCGGGAAGGGAAGTGTCGTCAGCTTCTCAAAAAAAGTCTTCATCCCTCTCACCACCCTTTGCCGCGACTATTGCAACTACTGCACGTTTCGCAAGGACCCCGGCCAGCCTGGCGCTCATTTCATGAGCCCCGACGAAGTCCTGGCCCTCGCCGAACGCGGCCGTCGCGCCGGATGCCAGGAAGCTCTCTTCAGCCTCGGTGACCAGCCCGAACGGATTTTCCCCGAAGCCCGGGAATTCCTCCGCACCCAGGGTTATTCGCGCACGCTCGACTATCTCGCGGCTATGTGCGAACTCGTTCTGGAGAAAACCGGACTCCTTCCTCACGCCAATCCCGGCCTCATGGACCGCGCCGCCCTACTACGTCTGAAAGATTCGAACGCCAGCGTAGGCTTGATGCTGGAAAACGTCAGCCCGCGGCTGATGCGTGATGGCTTGCCGCACGCCAACGCCCCAGACAAGGTGCCCGCGCTGCGCCTCCGCACCATCGAAGAAGCGGGGAAACTCTCCATCGCGTTCACCACTGGAATTCTGATGGGCATCGGCGAGACCATGGAAGAGCGCATCGACTCTCTCCTCGCGATTCGGACGCTCCATGAAAAATACGGTCACATTCAGGAAGTCATCATTCAGAATTTCCGCGCCAAGCCGGAAATCCCCATGGCCGCGCATCCGGAGCCGTCTCTTGAAGATATGCTGCGCACGATCGCTCTCGCCCGCTTGATCCTCGGCCCGCAAATCAACGTCCAAGCCCCGCCGAACCTGAGCTACGACGATTTCCCCCGTTTGCTCGATGCCGGCATCAACGATTGGGGCGGGATTTCCCCGGTGACCAGGGATTTCATCAACCCGGAAGCGGCCTGGCCGCAGGTCGCGCGGCTGCGAAGCGAGACGGAGTCCCGCGGCTTCACCTTGCGCGAACGCCTAGCGCTCTATCCGGAATTCGTCCATCGCGACGAATTCCTCTCTTTGCGCGTCCGCAAGCGCGTCAGAGAAGTAGCCGGGACCGACGGATTCGCGCGTGACGCTGCCTACGCCGCCCGCATCTGATTTGTCTATGTCTTCAGCGAGAAAACTGAAAATCACCGCACTCGCCGGCGGCGTTGGCGCTTCAAAACTCCTCCTCGGTTTGTACCAAGTGATGGACCCGAGCTTGTTGACGATCATCGTCAACACCGGCGACGACATCGTCCTTCACGGCTTGAAGATTTCACCGGACCTCGACATCGTCACTTACACGCTCGCGGGAATTGTGGATACTCGAAAGGGCTGGGGATTTCGAGGTGAAACTTTTCATGCGCTCAAACGTCTGGCCCGCTATGGGCGCCCCGATTGGTTCAATCTCGGCGATCGTGACCTCGCCACGCATATCCATCGCACGGCCATGCTGGCCGAGGGAAAGACGTTGTCCCAGGCCGCGGACTCCATTCGCACCGCCCTGCACGTAAAATCGCGTATCCTCCCGATGTCCGACGAACCCGTTCCTACGATGATCGATTCGAACGAAGGGCTGCTGCATTTTCAGGAATACCTAGTGAAGCACCGCACCGAGCCAGTCGTCAGCGGTATTCGCTTTGCGGATGTGGAATCAGCGAAGCCCGCCCCGGGGGTCCTCGAAGCCATTCGCGATGCCGACCGTGTCGTCATCTGCCCCAGCAATCCCCTGATCAGCATCGGCCCGATTCTGGCAGTGTCCCAAATCCGCGACCAACTGCGAGCTCACAAAGAAAAAGTTTACGCGGTTTGCCCCATTGTGGGCGGGAAATCACTGAAGGGCCCTTCCGACAAAATGCTTGCCCAGCTAGGCCACGAGCCGACCGCCCTGGGCGTCACCAAACTGTACGCTGACTTCACCGGCGCGTTGGTAATCGATCCCGCGGACAGATCGCTGGCAGCCGCGATCGCCGCTATGGGCATGAAAGTTGTAATTCTTCCGACGGTCATGACCACGCGCACGCAAAAGCGCAAACTCGCCAGCGCTCTCCTGTCCTTTCCCCGGTAGGGCCGCAGCCGGCGCTCATGCTTGGCGCGATCCGCAAGTAACGACTCTCCATCGCGGCCACTCCAGAACTTGGTCATCACTTCGTCCGGACGCTATCTCAAAGGCAATCCCGTAAATCGAATCCCCGCACCGTGAACCTTGTAACGCATATTCAATCCAATCAGCAGCGCCGTCAGTGATTCCACAATGCGCGCATTCTCCAGTTTTCCTCCATTGAGCGGTCGCGCCCCGCGAATCTTACTGACCAACTCGAAAGCGACCTGCTTGGCTTTCTCATCGTCGCCGCACACCAGAACGTCGCAATCGACAGGTTCGTTTCCGGCAAGCGACTCCGCTCCAAGATTCTGGAACGCCGCTGCGAGACTCACGCCGGGAGGCAAAAGCTCTTTGGTCTGCTCGGCTGCCGAGCCCTGCCACACTCCAAGAACCCGCGTCGCTGCGCCGCCCACGGCCGCCGCCAGCGGCACGGTCGTATCGATTACCATGGTTCCCGGCTTCCAAACACTCTTCAATTGTTTGAGCAGTGCTGAAACGCCCGAAAAGGGAACAGTCAAAATCGCTACGTCGCAAGTTGCCGCCGCCGAAGGGTTATCCATCCCTTCGATCCGCGAATCCCCGCCAATCCGCTCGCGCAACCGCTTCGCCGTTTCCTGTGCCCGAGCCGCGTCGCGCGAACCAATCAAAACATTCTCCCCGGCCTGCGCCAGGTGGTAGGCGAGCCCGGAACCTTCGGCCCCCGTTCCGCCCAGAATTGCGATCTTTCGCGCCATTACTCTTCACCCCGTTTCAAATCCGCTGCTTCGCTTTTCCCGCACCCAGTATGGTATCTTCAAAAACTTCCAAGATGCCAAACTCCTTACTCTCGTCATTCGAATTCCGCAAAGCCCTCGGCCATTTCACAACCGGCGTGACTGTGGTTACCGTCGAGCGCGAGCCCGGGAAGATCCACGGCATGACCGCCAACTCGTTCACCTCCGTCTCACTCGACCCCATGTTGATTCTCGTTTGTGTCGACCAGCGCGCTAAGATGCTTCGACTGCTGCAGAAGAAAAAACGTTTTGGCATAAGCGTCTTAAAACAAAACCAGCAGGCCGTTTCTGAATACTTCGCAAAACGCGAACACAGCCTCGAAGCGGAACAGCGGCTGGGAATTCATATGCGGCGGACACTCGGGGGAGTTCTGGTCATCGATGGCGCGCTTCTGCAGATGAGTTGCAAAGTGATTGCCTCGCATTTGGCTGGCGACCATACGATCTTTGTCGGGGAAGTACAGGACGCGGAAATGAATGAAGGCGAGCCGCTGGTATATTTCCGCGGCGAATATCGAAAAATCGCTCGCCACTCCTAAGCCTGAGGACCAGATAATTTTCTGGGGCTCACGGGAAAACGGTCTCGAGAAAAATTCCTAGCGTTCGGAACTGCCGGAAGGCCGTGGTGATTCTGTCGAATCGCCCATCTCCTTGCGGTGGCTCTTCACTTCGCGCAGTGCATAGATCGGTTTGTTCTGCGATTCATAATACGTGCGCGCGATGATCTCGCCAAGCAATCCCATGGAGAAAAACTGCACGCCGCTAATAAACAGTGCCACGGCAAGCAGCATCAGTGGCCCGTGCTCCGCCATGATGGCCTTGTGCAGGTAAAACTTTTCGTAGGCCAGGAAGCACGCCAGTAGGGAACCCAGCCCCGCCCCGGCCACTCCCAGCAACCCGAAAAATTGCAGCGGCCGCGTCGAATAATCCAGCAAAAACTTCACGATAATCAAATCCAGGAATACACGGATGGTGCGCCCAATCCCGTAATTGGATCTTCCGCTCTTTCGCTGGAGGTTTTCGATGGGCACTTCCGCGATTCTTGCGCCCGTCGAACTTGCCAGCGCGGGGATGAACCGGTGCAGCTCGCCGTAGAGCTGAATTTCCTGAATGATCTCCCGGCGGTAGGCCTTGAACGTGGTGCCAAAATCATGCAGGTCGATTCCCGATAGCTTGGCCATCATCCAGTTGGCGATGCGGCTGGGAAGCTGTCGCATCAGCCAGTGATCTCGCCGGTGGTGACGCCAGCCACTTACCAGGTCGTAGCCCTCTTCTATTTTCTCCAGAAAGCGTGGAATCTCTTCGGGGTCGTGCTGCAGGTCGCCGTCCATGGAGATGATGACCTCGCCCCGGGCAAAATCAAAACCCGCTTTCAACGCCGGCGTCTGCCCAAAATTCCGCCGCAGCCTCACCAGGTTCACGCGCCGGTCGTGCTCATAAATTTCAGAGAGCACCTTGAACGAATCGTCCTTGCTGCCGTCATCCACAAAGACCAATTCGTAGGGTTCGCCGATCCCGTCCATTACTTCCGTCAACTTCATGTAGAGAGGTGGGATGTTTTCCTGTTCGCTGTAGAACGGAACGACGATGGAATACCGAATGGGAGAATCGCTTGCCATTCTTTTTCGCGAACTCCTTTTCTTAAGCTTCCTGGGCCACGAAGCCATAGTCTATCAGGCGAATCCCCAGTGAGGCGACAAGATTTCGGATCCCCGTGTCCGTCAGGATTTGCAGTTCGCTCTGCCGAGAATCCTGCAGCCGGGTCTCTGTCGTGCGCAACGCAGCATCAACATAGCCGGGGTGGCACATCAGCTCGGTCGTGCCGTCCGGCAGGCTCTTCACCAATTGAGCCACGCCCTCCAGGGTCAGCTCTCCGGTTTGCGCAATCCCGCAAAAATGATCGGCCGTGGAAATACCTGCGTGCTCGGCTTGCTCACGCGCATCGCGCGCCAGCAATTTCAATCCGCGCGCCTGCACGCCTTGTTTCATGACCACCGCGGTGTGCTGTCGTGAGCCGGAAGAAAGTGCTGCGCGCAGGCTGGACGCTTCCAGCGAAACTCGAATCGCGCCGATGTCATGCCGCTTCGCAAGCCGCAAGGCGATCTCAAACAGCCCCGGTAGCATATGTACATGTTTGTGCCCGTCGAGGTGCGTTGGCGCGATCCCGGCGTCGCGGACTTTCTGAATCTGCGCCTCCCATTCGGTCTCCACTTCCTCGAGCGAGAGCCCGCGCCGCGCGCGACGCAGAAGCAGGCTCTCGGGTCCGCCCGCGAACTCGCCGCCGTCATTCAGCAGACTGGTAACGCTTTCCCGGTTGGCCACCGGCGGGCCATCGCTCAAGTTCAAATGCACGCCCACCCCTAAACCGGGCGCCGACCGCGCCGCCTCCACACCCCCAGCAAACACAGCGCCGTTGGCCAGCAGCGAAGTGCTGGTCACAATCCCGTGACGAAACGCCTCGACGATTCCGCGGTTTACGCCGTCCGTCCACCCCAGGTCATCCGCATTGACGATCAGATTCTTCACCGCCTGTCCTGCTCCCGCGTGCTCACCTGTCCTTTCGGACAGCTACTCTTTCGTGTTCCCATCCGTATTCGTACCATTGACCGTTTTGACCCTCAACTTTAGCATGTCGTTATAGAGGCGAAAATGAAGGTAAAGCTGCGTGAATCCAAGCGCCTTGGTTCACGGCACCACGAGAAGCGCCGTGGCCGCCGCATGAACTCCCGGGTACCCGTGCGCCTTGAATGGGACGACGAAGCCGGGAAGCGCATCAGTATCGAAGGGCACACGCGGGTCGTCAACCCTTACGGCTGCATGGTGGTTCTCTCGCAGTCGCTCAATCTCGAGCACCGCCTGGCCCTCAACAATCTCGCTACCGATTCCAGCAATGCCGCGATTATCGTGTGGAAAGGCAACCAGCGCCCCGACGGTTGGGAATACGGCGTTGAACTGGTCGCCCCGGAAATGGATTTCTGGGGGCTGGACCTGTGAAGCCCGCCACGAATATAAAACCTGTGCTCACTCACGCAGTGCGCCCCGCGATCGCGCGGCAGCCCACCGCAGAGGAACGACGCCGCGCCCAGCGTGTCCTCCTGCGTATGCCCGTGCTCGTCCACATCGCCAAAAGACCCGAGCCCATGAAGGGCTTTACGCATACGGTCAGCGCTACCGGCGGGATGATCATACTTCCCGAGGGTTTTGCCCAGGGCACCAAGTTCACTCTCGAAAATCCAAAGACGCAGCAGCGCGTCGAGGTGAACGTTGTCCGTTCGCCGCAGATGAATCAGGAAGGCTCACTCGTTCCTATAGAGTTCCTGACCCCCGCGCCCCAATTCTGGAATATTTTCTTCCCTCCAAACATCAACTGACGACCCGATAGTCGCTTCCTGGCATGTGAGTAGAGTTCCTTTCCGGCAGAGCCAAATCTTCAATCGTTGCGATGCTCCTCCGCGAAAGGCTCGGGGCGGGCCGTAGCGCTATGCCACGGGAGAATCCAAAACGAAATTGTTGCAGGAGAGTTCTTGGTTCCGAGCAATGACGACAAAAAAAAGAGCGGCCCGGAACATAGGGGCCGCTCGTCCTTGCTGACAACGTTCTGAGTTAATTGATAGTGATGTTGACGGTCGGCGAGCCGTTGGACGCCGCCGGCGTCGCCATGACTGCAAACGTGGTCGCGCCGGTTGAAGTGACATTCAGCGTTCCGCTGTTTGACGCCAGGGTATACGTATCGCCCAGATAGTGTGCGCTGATCGAGTGTGTTCCCGGTGCTAAGCCAGCAGTTGTAATCGTGGTCGTCCCGTTTGAGACAGTCACGGCAGAGCCCAGCATGCTCGATCCATCAAGAAGCTGCACCTGCCCATTGGCCCCCACGGACGCCGTGACGTTGATGGTGAACTTGAAGCCCGTCGGATCGTTGGACGCTAACTTGGCACTATTCACGGTTATCTTCGTGGCCGTGGCTACGGGCCCGCCTCCACCACCACCGCCGCCGTACCCTCCGCAACCCAGCGTGAAGCTCAGCACGCACACAAGGCCGAGCCCCAGCGCGGCGCGATAACGCTTGCGCCCGGGCAGGACGAGCACGAGCATCGCGGCAAGGCCGGCGCCTGCGCTCAACGTCCACCAGCCCTTGACTCCGCCGGGAGGAATCGTCCCGGACGCATAGAGTGTGCGCTCTGCCGGTGGGGCCGAAGCCGTCAGCGTCGTCGATGGCGCTGCCACGGCTACGGCCAGCTGGCCGGTCACCGCCGCTGCACCCGTCACGTTGATGGCCAAGGGACTCGGTGAGCACGTGACACCAGCGGGCAATCCAGCTGCGGGACAAGTCACATTCACGTTGCCTAAGAACCCGCCGCTCGGCGTCACCGTGATGGTAGACATAACGCTGGCTCCCGCCGTACCCGTCACTGCGCTCCCGCCCAAGGTAAAAGTGCCGGTATTGGCATTCACCGTGAAGTTGACGCTATTGGAAGTGCCGCCCCCCGGAGCTGGGTTCGTCACCGTCACCGCCGGTGTCCCGGCGGTAGCAATGTCCGCTGCCAGGACAGAGGCCGTCAGTTGAGTCGCGCTGACGAAGACGGTCGTCTTCACGGCTCCGGCAAAGTTCACCGTCGAGGCATTCACAAAGTTCGTGCCATTCACTGTCAGCGTGAACGCTGCTCCTCCTGCCGTTGCGCTGCTCGGTGCAAGCGTGGTGATCGTCGGTACCGGATTATTGGCAGCAGTGATCGTAAAAGCTACTGCAGGCGAGCTACTCGCATTAAAGCTCGCATCCCCACTGTAGTTCGCGACGATGGAATGAGTTCCCACCCCAAACGTGGAAATCCCTGGAACAGTAAACGCTTCATTAGCCGAATTTACGGGCACGTTGCTGGCTACTGTTGAGGGCGTTCCATTAAACGTGTCCACGAAAGTTACCGTACCAGTCGGCGAGAGTGGACTGTTGTTCGCCACGACCGTTGGGCTGATGCTGGACCGCAGGAATAGGGTTTGCGGTGCCGGCCCGCTGGTGAACGTTGCAAATCCAGCGCCCAGCGCAACGAGCACGCTGCCGGTTGTGGTGCTGCCCGCTTTCGTAACGGTCACTGTCACCGGGGCCGAAACACTCGGCGCAAATGTTCCGTCTCCCGAATACCGGGCCGTGACTTGATAGCTCGTGCCATTGTTCCCAGTCAGTTGGGTGGTCGTGCCGTTGACGACGGACCCGTTAGCATTGAGAGTGAAGCCGTCAACGCCATCTCCCGTCGAAGCGTTCGAGACCAAAGCAATGTCGCCCGTCGGCTTTGCCGTGCCGGCACTCGGCGTAACGGTAACGTTCACCGTTATGCTCTGTCCGGCGGTAATTCCAGTCAGAGGAGACAAGGTCAAGCTCGTCGTGGTCGGTGTAAAGGCCGTGAGTGCGGTGTTCCAGTTATTTACCAGGTTGTTCGCATTTACTGAGCCGAGTCCTGTTGCCAAATCATAACCCGCCGTCGTGCCATAGCCGCTGAGGACGCCGATGGTGTCGGTCCCCACAGTTACGTTGCAGTTCAGGCTGCCCTTCGTGCAGGGCACGGCAATCGTGCCCGTGGTGACGTCATTGAATGTGCAAGTTGCTGCGGGGAGTGGACTCGCCATGGAATTGCAGGCCGTCGCCGCCGCATATTGCGTCTGCGCCAGCTTATAAAGCGCGAAATTTGCGTTACCCTGCCGACCGTTTTTCTGATTCACCAACGCCATGATGCCCGCAAAGCTCGGCGTGGAGGCAGATGTACCGCCAAGACCAAGGAAATGGAAAACCTGGCCTTTCGCACAGGAAGGCGAAGAAACGGTGTCCGCTTGGCAAACCACGTAGAAACTCTTATTGAATCCGCTGCTGGCAAAGAAAGACACGTCGGGAAGGTCTCTTGCCCCATCGGCGGGCATGCCGTTGGTGGCGCTGATAAACGACTGATACGCTGGTTTTGCATAACCGCCGCTGCAGACGTTATTCACTAGCGCGAAGCAATGACTGCTACCGCCGCCGCCACCCACAGTAAAGACCGCCGCTTTGTTTGCGGCCACAGTGCTGTTGCAGTTGGCCTCCGGATTAGTTCCAAAAAACGAGTTTGTGCAGGACTCGTTCCAGGTACTCTCTGGAATGTAGCCCTTCGCCGACGCCAGGGTATTGGGGTCATTGGTAGCGTTGAAGTATGTGGTTTGCGTCGTACCATCATTGAAATCCGTTCCACCCACGGCAACGTTGAAGGGCGTGGATGCGAAGGCGTTTACCTGAAGCCCTGTGGTTGCCGGATTGGGTGCAGGAGCGTTCTGGTCCTCGCATCCGGCCGAGCCTGGATCGCCCGAGGCCACCGTCACGGTGATGCCTTCGGCCGCCGCCTGCTCCCACAGAACCTGCCAAAGCCCAGTGTTGTTTGCGCCTTCATGCGGTTCGCAGTCGCCGAAGCTCAGACTCAAGATGGGGTCGGAGTTGTTGTCTATGACATTGACGATGGCAAGGAGGAAGCCGGAAGCAATGTCTGTATCCGCGGCAATGACCAAGTGAATTTGAGCGCCTTTGGCAATAGCCCCTGACCATTCAACATCGAGGAGCGCTTCGGTCTCCGCGCCTCCGCTGACGATTCCCGGATCGGCGCCATCAATGACAACGATGGGCGTATTTGCAGCCCCTCCTGTTGGCAGACCAAAGAGCGTCCGGAAGTCGGTAACGTCCTGCTGATTGATATTGGAGTCGCCGATGACCGCGATGCTTTGGCCCGTTCCGTCAGTTCCGGCTGCCCACAGCGGAGCAACATTGTAGATGGTTGCAAAATCGGTCGGCCCGATTGCGAAAAACCCTCCCGACGTTGTGAACTCCGGGTTAACTGACTTCACTTCGGTGTTTCCTGCCGATCTCGTGTACTCGCCAGCAATGCGATGCGCCGGCCTCGCTCTAAAATTGTTAAGTGGAGCTAATCCGCGCACCACGGGGGTCAGCGCCACCGGGACTTGTGGGTCGCTCGTGTTAGCAAAATGGGTCTCCCCATTCACTACAAATTTGTGAATCTCTGTGTGGAAGGCTTCGAGTACCTGCGCGGCAGTCCCTGAAAACTCGATGGCAACTTTTCCTTTGCTTACTTTCGCGACTTGGAAGCCATGGGACTGCAGCCAGGCGGTAACTGTCTGAATGTCCGCGTCGGCGGGTCCAAACCGCGCGCCGAACCCTTCCGGCGTTAGCCACTTGTGGTAGTTGGCTGAGGCCATGTTGTATTGGTCCACCATCAATTGTGCGAGCGCCGATTCTTGCTCCATACTCCGCCTCAACACCAGCAGCATCCGCTGCATGGGTAATTCCGACGGTACCGGCCCCTGATCAAATTCTGGCCGGGCAAGCGGGTGCACGTTGCCCTGTAGGCGGGCCAGGTGCGTTTCATCAATCGCTTGGGTGATACGCGCCGGGATGGCGGCGGTCGGAGAGGCAGTGACGCTATCCAGCTTGGTTTCGGCACCGGCGCGAAACGCCGGCAGCACCAGAGTCAAAGTAAGACCGAGAAGGGAATTGCGAAGCATCAGAGATTGGAATTTCATATTCCGCCCACGCTGCAGATTTGAAACCGATTCCAACTAAACGCATCCGGCCTGAAGGCGTGGCCATTTGGACAGAGGCACAACTTCCGCAAATGGCTTCTCGCGGACTGGGGCTTGGACCGGAAACGAGGCACCGTTGAACTCGTAAAGCGTATCACACGCTATTACAAGACTCTCTAGTACCCGCCGTAGGAGTTGCCGAGCGCATCGCTGCTAAACCGGAGCATCACCCATCCACCCAAACCATCGCCATTCTGATGCACCACCGGATGCTTCAGCCATTTTTTGATGAGCGCCGTGCCTCGAGGTGATTTTCATGGCGCCCGTCTTTGCAGAAATTCTCCCTTTGCTCCAGTTCCAACTCCCCTAGTGCCACTTTTATTCCACTTAGAAGCGCTGCGGGCGTTCCTGTTTTCTGGAACGCCCGCCCCTGCCATTTCCGTTTCGCTTCAAGTCATTTCACAAGAGTCAGTAACGAAAACCACGCCGGCCATAGAATCCCGGGCCTCGGCCCCAGCCATCATAAAATCCCACAAAGCCTGGGTAGGCGTAGCAAGGGCCGTAGTAACCGCACGGATAGAACCCCGGGCCAGGATAGCTTCCGGCCACGTGGCGTGGCCCCCTACGCTCCAATCTCCCGCCGTCAAAATCCTGCTGAGTGACAGGCAAGAAGGCCTGCTGGCTCTGTGTCGTGTCAATCCTAACCGGATCGACTAGCCGGAAGCTCAATTGTTCCTCCGGTGCGATTATGGTGGGGCGCCCTCGCGTTAGGAGCACCGCGCCAATGCCTGCTGCCGCGCCGGCTCCCGCGCCGATCGCTGCACCGGTGCCCCAGTCTGCCGCCGCTCCGATCAGCGCCCCAAGTCCTGTGGTGGTGCCAATCGTTGCCGCATCTTGTCCATGGGAGGTCCCCGCCGAACCTTTCGATAGCTCGGTAAGAATCGGAACTTGGCGGCCATCCACCACAGTCATGTCCGTCACCTCGACGCCCAACTGGGAAGTGCCCTTGACTCGGCCGGCTTTGCGCACCTCTTTGACCTGGCCGACCAGCACCTGGCCTCGCCTCGCCACCACCCAGCCATTAACCACAATCGGGTTTTCCAGCACCGCCGTGAAGTGGTCGCCAATCTGGTTGCGGTCGCTCGAAAGGTATTCATTGATTCGGATGAGAAGGATCGTTCCGGCTGGCACGGTCAGAGTCCCGGGAACTGGTTGGACTTGTGTGGCGGGCGTCGCGGCGGCTGGCCGGTCGTAGGAATAGGGCGGCTTGTCGGCGTCTTGTGGGGCGTAAGTTGGCTTGGGCTGCGAATCTTGAGCTTGCTGCTGGCCTGGCTGTTCCTGTCCGTAAGCGGCTGCGCTCAGGCAGACGGCTAGGGCTAGTGCTGCCGTTGCTCTCGAAATAAAACTGAAGCTCCTCGACCTAGCTGGGTGGTTCAGCATAATCTTTTCTCCCTGGACCTCCGGATCCTCTCCACACTTGGACCAGTTGGATGACCTCGCTTCCGGTTGGGGATGCCCGGGTCATTTAGGGGTTTGTCGAATTTGCTACTGGCGTGGGGCCGCGAAACTTTCCGCCAGTTCCTGGGTTTAATATTGGGGGAAAATCGGGAGAATTGCGTCCCTAAGCTTTCCTTTTCTCCGGCTGCCGCTCTTGTCCCTTGCTGAAGAGTGCGCCTCACTACTGGTTTCCGGTCGAGCGTCGCGCCTCTTTATTCCGGCGTTCGAACGCATCCCAGTACTCCTCTGCCATCTTAAGGAGTGCTGTAATTCCCAACTCCTGCCCATCACCTCTTGAAACCGTGAGCCGCTCCACGCGCAGAAATAGCTCACGGTATGGGGCGTAGTTGAGAAGCCCGCTGATCCGGAATTGTCCGTCGAGGTGACCAGCGACGCATCGGCGATATCAATCACCTGGTTGCATTCCGTGGTGACCGCGCTCTCCAATTCGTTCCAGCTTAGTGATTCCTCACGACACTTAGATTGGTACTCGGCAATCAACCGTGCTTCCTCTTCGCCGATTGCACGCCTTCGAGCCGCAGGAGAAACTGCATATCCGGCGGCAATTTGTGGAATTCCAGCAAGTGGTCGCTTTGCAGATGAAGAGTAACGGTGCGCTCCAGCAGGTTGGACTGGATGGACACAATTTGCGTCGTGGAGGCCCGCCCACAGTGACACCTCAGTCAGGTCGTGCGGCAGGTTCATCCAATCGACGATCCCCGTTTGTTCTTCAGGCATGCATCAGCGTTTTAAGCGAAATCGCGGGCGGAGTACAGTCCGCACTCCGCCAAATCGAAACGCATTGTATAATCCTGCTTCCAATCCATCCACACACAGGAGGCGCCATGGCCGAGCCAACGTACGAAGAACTCAAAGCAAAACTCGCGGAAATGGAAAAACAGGGAGGAGCGCGCCGCACCGGGGCGCTCGAGTTTCGTGTTGGCGAAAAAGGAGGCGTCAGTGTCTACGGTCTGGGCCGCTTCCCCGTTACGCTGTACTACGAACAATGGATTCGGCTGCTTGAAGCAACGCCGCAACTTCGCACCTTCCTCGAGGACAACAAATCCACGGGAAAGTTGAAGCTCAGGGAAAAATAGTACTTTGCGGTGCGGTCACTACTGCTTGGCTTAAGCTGGTAAGAAAGCGCCGCACCTTCATGCTTTCGCTGCTGCCTTTCTTAACGATATCCGTCCGTTGCGGTTTTATCGACACGTCACAATCCATCGCCACGCGTATTCCTGCCTCTGGATTTCCCCTTACACTATAAGAAGCTCTCTTATCTCTTCCGAGGAATCCGGAAAATGAAGAAACTAGCAATTCGTGGAAGTCTCGCCGTGCTCGGCATGGCCATCACATTGACGTGGTGGTCCATCGACCGCGGCGATTCGCATTAGCAATCTTCAAGCCGTATTCCTGCCAAGGTCTGGAGCGGCGGTCACACCCTCGAGATCGAGGTCGAAAGCACCTCTGCAGCGACTATGCGCGTCAGCTTCTCGCAGCACGATAAACCTGCGGGCGAACAACAGACAGTCGAGACGTACGAAAAGATCGCCGCCGGGACTCGTTCTTGGACGATTGACGTTCCCGTTCATGTTGGCGGCTATATCGAGATCGGGGCGGATAAACCCAGCCCCGGAGACAGGCTGGCAATGAAGGTGAAGTCGAATGGCAGGCTGGTGAACGAACAAACAGAAAAGCTAGATCAGCCGCTCCAGTCTGGCTATGCTTTTTTTCTCCAGGTTCATTACGACGACTATTCGAAGGCCGGATCGGAAAGAGAAGAGTCGGACGCCGAAAGCGGCGGCACATCACCCGGCGAGAACCATTAGCCAGCGGTTGTCGTTGTCGTTCAGGCCATGGAATTGGATGACCTGAATCGCTCGCCGCGTTGACCGTAGATAGCTCCAGGAATGCAGTCCAGCCTGCCAGGGGAGAAAGTCGAATGGATCCTACTGATCTTTCGGAGGCGCGTGTAGCCGAGATGATTTCCCGAGTCGCGACGTATCTGCGCCAGGAAAGAGGTCTTTATTCCCGTGCGAGTGAGCCGCTGACGCTGGGATGGAGAACTGCCGTTCAGCCTTATTTCTCGAAGACTTTGCTTGAAAGCGTCAGGGCGGTGATTCTGAAGGGTGCCCGCATCCCACCCCCGCCTTTTTATTCCGAGGCCCTGGCCTTTAGCGCAGGCAGTTTTCCTGACTTCGTGCACCTGGCTTCCGTCACTTACTTGGACATAATCGTTTTTCACGACGAAATCGCGGTACGAACCCTCTTCCACGGGTTGGTCCATGCCACGCAAATGGCGCTTCTTGGAGTGGACTGTTACAGTGACCTTTACGTTCGAGGTTTCGTCAAGTCTCGTTCCTGGACCGCCATACCTCTTGAGGCTCAGGCCTATCAATTAGACACGCGCTTCGCTATGTCTCCCCCAGCCCCCTTCTCCGTGGAGGACGAAGTAAGCTCCTGGGCTCAGCAAGACCAGTACTGAGCAAGACCACTTTCGTCAATCTCAATTTCGAAATTCTAGCCTCAGAAAAGAATAGCCCCGGGTGTCTGTGGGGAGGCACCCGGGGCCGGGGGGGAGTGAGCAGGAGACTAGGCAAGCTTCTCTAGAAGACTGGCTTACTACTTCGAAGACTGTGCGGCTAGCAGGCAGAGCCTCTGCAGCTCGTCGTACGTGAAAACCATTTGCTCTCCCCGGTCGCCACATTCGAGGTGTCCGAGGCCGGATATCCGCGAAAAGCTCCGGATTTCGGTCGTCGTGAGCCCCAGAAGCACTGCCGCCCGGTCCTCTGCTACTCGCTCCTGGCCATTCATGCTCATCTGTATCCCATCCGAGTGTGTTGGAGCATGCGGTTGTCCAAACTTCCCGTCATCTAAGTCCTGTTTTTTCTGTAAGAAAGCTTTCGTCAGACTTAGGCTCTTGCACAATGTGCATAATTCCTTACACAAATAGTGCACGGATTTAGCACAGATTCTCTAGCTGGCCGGAGAGGGCTGAGGATAGACTGGTCACTTCCACGGCAGGGAAGAAACGTCCAGGTTCCCGCCGGAGAAGATCACACCGAGCTTCGGAGTGCCCCCGTCGGTACGTTTCGGCAGATTCAACGACGCTACCACGCCGGGCTTTAGCAGCGGAGCAATCGCCACAGCGCTCGATGGCTCAATGACGATTTTCATGCGCTCCCAGACCAGCCGCGCCGCCGAGATGATCTCCTCCTCGCTGACCAGGAGGATACTTTCCACATGACGCCGCAGGATCGCAAACGTGCGCGGCGCCAACGATGCCCGCAACCCGTCAGCAATCGTGTCGCTCGACTCCAGCGATTGCAGCGTCCCGCTGGTCAGGGACCGGTAGGCGTCATCCGCACGTTCCGGTTCGCAGCCAACTACCCGCACATCTGCGCGAATTCCCTTGGCTCCGAGACACGTGCCGCTGAGCAGTCCGCCGCCGCTGACTGGTGCAAACACCGCATCCAGGTCGCCTACCTCCTCCAGCAGCTCCTTCGCCGCCGTGGCCTGGCCCGCGATGATGCGGTCGTCGTCGTAAGGATGCACCAGGTGCGCCCCTGTTTCTGCCTGGACTCGGTCGCAAGTTGCCTTTCGGGCCGTCACCGTTGGCTCACAGAGAACAATTTTCCCTCCGTAGCCCTCGATGGCCGCGGCTTTTACCGCAGGTGCATTTCTCGGCATGACGATCCATGCCGGGACTCCTCGCCAGGCGGCCGCGCAAGCCACAGCGGCGCCATGATTTCCGCTCGATTGTGTGACCATCCCCCGCGCCACCTCTTGTTCTGTCAGGGAAAGGATCGCATTGGACGCCCCGCGAATCTTGAACGAGCCGGTCTTCTGCAGATTTTCGCACTTGAAGAAGAGCCGCGCCCCGGCGATGGCGTTCAGGGATGCGGATGTTAGGACCGGCGTGCGGTGGATCCTGGGGGCGATGCGCGCATGCGCCGCTAAGATGGCCTCCCATGTGGGGGGTTGGTATTGGATGGATTCGGTGGATGAAACGGTTTTCATAATCGTCGTCTTGGGTTCGAGTTGCTTGTTAGTTCTTCACTCTTAGCGCCTTATAATGCGTTGTCCGCCGCTGTTAAAGAGGCATTATGGTATGCCAATGATGGCTCCGTTGGCTCGGATGATCCAAGCCGCCGGAAGCTCATGTGGGTACCGGTACTTCTTGGCCATGCCACCTTTGATACTTGACCGCCCGGCTGACTCTGTTACGCTGGAAGTCCCCTCCATCACGCTCGCGACAGTACGCGCGCCAGACTTTTCCTCGCGCGCAAGGGACAAGATGAAAGTAGCAGAACGCCGACAACTGACCCGCCTCAACCTACGGACACCCCTGCGCTTCCGTGCCCTTGGGGTTGCTTCGGACAAGATCGAGCATTTTACGGAAGCTCTGAATGTCTCGCGCGGAGGCTTCTTCTTCGCCTCCTCGGCTCCACTGCAGGTTGGTATGCCCATCGAAGCGACGCTGCGCATGCCCGCGGAAGTGACCGGGAATTCGGCCCAGGAGATGCGCTGCACCGCGCGCGTCGTGCATGTCCGCAACGAGCCTTACGGAGACGGCCGCATCGGCTTCGGCGTCGAAATCGAGAAGTTCCAAGCCATCCCTCCCCAAGACCGCTGGTTGAGCTGAAGGGCAGTGGGCAGTTTTCTGTTTTGGTAATCAGTCAAAACACGGGCAGAGAAGGCTTCGCGGGCGGCCCAGGCTGGGCTTGAGGGTTCGCACTTGAAAGTGCGGGGTGCGTCAGCTGAGATGCTGCGCTCCGCAATCCATGCCAAGGTCGTGCTTCGCTGGAGAAAGTCAGCGCAAGGCCTAGGCTGCCAGCTAGGGTTTTGCGGCCGGAACGGTGACGATGGTTTTCGCGCTGCCGACGTTTTCGAACCGGTCGTAGGCTCGCACGGAAATTACATGTTCGCCCGGGCCAAGTCCGCTGAGGGAGATCTCGTAGCGTTCGTCGGGCGCATCGCTGATGCGGCCGGTGGGGGCTACCAGGATCCAATCGCCACCGTCGACACTGTACTGCGCGTGCTCGATGTTGCTCCCCGCATCCTGCGCGGTGAATTGGACGATTGTGAGCTTGCCGTTGGGCATCGGAGAATCCGAAATAGTCCCCATGATTTTCACTACTGGCGGAGTATTGTCCACCTCGAAGCGCTCGCTTTCGCGTTCTTTCTTGAGTGCCAAAGCGGGGGGATTTGACGGCGCGTCGCTGGCGACGATTTTCAGGTGGTAGGCTCCATCCGGCAGCGTGGTGGTGTCCCATGAATAGAATTTCTGCTCGAGGTTTTCCTTGAATAATTTCCATTCGTGTTCGTTTTCGCCGCGAAAGTAAACGGAGTAACGCATTTCGTCGTCGTTTTCGTCGTGCACGGTCCACACAACGGATTGATAACCCTTCTGCAGGGTGCCTTGCGGCGGCGGTTCGAACCGCGGCGGCGTGCTGCTCGGGGTGCCTGCCATGCCGGGAACGTTTGGCGACGGCGGCATCTTGAGCATCACCGTCGCCGGCTGGCCCGACGACATGCCCACTTGGCCTTGCGCCCGCACTCCGGGATCCTGCAATGCGATTCCGTCGATAACCGGCGCGACGTTGTGAGGGAGATACGCCAGGCTAACCCAATCAATACCATCTCCTGGGCGTCCGTCGTGGATGACCGCCTTCCACTGAACGAACCGCGCCGACGGCGCTTCGACGGCACTGCCCGATTTCGCGTAGGGGCCGTACCAGCCGGACCACTCGCCGCCGGGGTCCTCCGTGTTTCCCGAGCGTACAAAAAACTCCAGGCGTGGTTCATTCGAATTGGCCGAAGACTTGGCGGGGGCAGCCGGCGGAGGACTCCACCACTCCAGGCGGCCCCACTGCGAGAAAAGTTGCGCGTCGAAGGAGCGGGACTCGAACGTGCCTGCGGCTTCGTATTCGGGGCCGACCGAAAAGACTTTTCCAGGATTTGAGGTGCACAGGAAAACTCTGCCGGAGGAATTGTGGGCGATGCCCGTGATTTGCGCGGAGCCGGACTTGGCGAGATGCGCAAAAACGCCGTGACCATCGACGGCGAGGAGAGCCCCGCTGTTGCCGGTCCCCGCCAGGAGGCGGCCATCGGAAGCAAGTCCAAGGGCGTAGACCACGTCTTCGCGCGAAGACCAAAGCTCTTCCGGGGCGCCATCGGCGCTGATGCGGTAGATGCTGCTGGAGAGCAGAGCAGGAAACGGAACGAAAGGTTGCTGCGGGGGAGTTTGGCCGGGACCCGCTGGGCCGCCGGTCATAACGGTTGGCGCGCCTTGTGGGTTGGAGATGACGGGGCTCGGAGCTTGCCCAACGCGTTGCTTCTCACCGATGGCGGAGAGGTAGATGGTGCCGTCGGGAGCCACAGCGAGGGAAGTGACTTCGCGCTTGGAAGTTTCATAGAGCACGAAGCCTTCCGCTTTCGCCATGGCTGCATTCTTGGAGTCTTTGGCCGATGCCTTCGACGAACTCCGCGAGATGCGAAGGATGCGGCCGCTGGGTTCGGTGCCGGCGATGAGATTTCCTTTTGCGTCAAAAGCCAGAACGCGAATGTGCGCTTCGTCGCTGGAGTAGAAAAGCTCGCCTTTGCCGTCGGGCCCGACGGCGAAGACCTGTCCTTTGTCACCGGTGGCGACATAAAGAGTTCCGTCGGGCGAAAAAGCGAGGTCCCAGATGTATTTCGTTTTGGGTTCGAAGAAAACGGATTTCTCGCCGGAAGTAGAGACCCGGTAAACCTTGCCGTCGGGAGAAGTGCCGACATAGAGAGCGCCTTTGGAGTCAAAGGCGATGGCTTGCGCGGAGAGATCAGAGGAATCGAAAACGATGGCAGGTTTGCCGTTCGAATCGAAGCGAAATACTTTCGCAGGCGAACCGCCGGCAGCGTAGAGCATGCCCTGAGGATCGAGTCGTACGGACCAAAGATAGGAAGCATCCGCGTCGGCAAGCAAAGTGACTTTGGGCGCGAGTTCGAGGCGGCCGTCGCTGCGCACCGCCACGCCGTGCGCGGTGCCTTTGAGAAATTCTTCGTAATTGGACTGGCGCCAGCGACGGGTGTGCTCGGCAAGAAGGGGTAACGAAGCGAGCAAGCAAAAAAGCAAGGAAAAAGAAAAGAAACGCGTAAGCGAGCGTCGAAATTGAACGGATGAGTGATTGCGGCGTGTGGAATTGAGATTCTTCGGAGCCGCTAAGGACGGCCCCGCAGATTGACAATTGTTCCTTAATGGCTTGCTTATCAGACGTGGTTGAGACAGTTGAATTGAGCTTTTCGGCAAGCTGCTCATATTAGTGATCACCGGATTTGGAGATTTAGAGAGACGACGCCGGACACCGGACCCCCGAGAGGGATGGAAGCTTCACTGACCAACGATTCCCGCAGCACCTGGACGCTGCCCGGAGTGGGACGGCCGTCGACGACGTTGATTTGCGAGAGCGGGATGTTCGGCAGTTCCTTGTCGTCCCAGAGAAGCGTGGGGGCCGGGGCGAAGAGTCCAACGTAAAGACGGTCGTTCCGGCGCTCGCGATTCAAGAGCGCGATGAGTTGATCGAGGCCGGTCGGCCCGCTGCCGGCGCCGGCAAACGCGAAGCCACGGGAAGCGCGATTCAGCAGATCGGCGTCGCTGACAAGGATGCGGAGGGTAGTGCCGCGCGCCACCTGTTCCGGGATGCGAACGGTGGTCTCTTCCACGCGCGCCGCGCCGCGATAGGGGCGCAGCAGCACGCGGACGCGAAGAGTTTCGCCGGGAGCGGCTTCCCCTTTTTCGAGCCATGCGCTTTCAATGACGAATGATTTTCGGCCCGGAACGCTTTCGACTCGGAGGGTGATACCGTCCACCTTGGCAGGTTCGAAAGTATTGACGAAAAGGCGTGTAAAAATATTTTGGACCGTCAGAGCGATGGGCATGCCATCGGGAGAAAGAGAATCGCCCGGAGCGAAAGTGTTTTCGATTCTAACCGGCGCATGACCTAGCAGGCGAATCTCGCCGGAAAGATGCAACGTGGTGCCCTCACCATATAGAGAATTTTGTGTCAGACCACTGAAGGTGGTGATAGCAACCAGGAGCGGCGTAAGCTTTGGGTGATTGACCAGTTCGAAGTGCAGGGTCTTCTGCTTCGCGGGCTCGGCGCCAGAAACCGAGAGGGTCAAATCCAGCGGAACCATCGCAGGAGGCGCGCCTAGTTTGCCGGTGACGGCCGTGAGATGGTCGCCGGTGATCGTGCCGATGGCGCCGCCCACGTTGACGATCTTGGTGGAAGCGAGATTGGAAGACAGCGTGGTGACGACGCGGCTGCGCGCCATGGGCAGCTGAATGTCGCCGAGACTCATAAAAGGGTGGCCACAGAGATAAACACGGTCGGCCCGCACTGCTGTGACCGTGCAGGCGGAGTTGATGGAGGCATCGCCCTGAACAAGAACCATCCCGGCCATGTCGCCGGCAACGAGACGCGCATCATCGGCGCGAGGCGAAGCCGTTCCTCCTTGCGCTGCGACGAAGCCATAGCCTTGTAACTGACTAGCGAATTGCTGCAGCGCGGCCGGCTGGAAGCCGGAGAAAACAAGGGGCGTTTCGATCGGCTCGAGTGCGGAGCCAGAAGGCAGCGCAGTCCGCGTGGAAGTGTCACTGGGAGGCCCGAGCTGCCGCGGGGCGGCCTGCGCCGCAGGAGGCTGGGAGGGCGGGTTCAGTACGTCCTGAATGGGTGTGACGCCGGCGATGGGCTCTTTGCTGAAGATGCCCAGTTTCAGTGAAAGGGCACCAGCGAGTTTGCCTTCGAGATAGACGGGGCTGCCGCTCATCCCCGCGACCACACCGGTGTGCTCGACCTTCGGCCCCTTCAACTGCACGAGGATAATGGATTGTTTGGGGCCTAGAAAATTATCCAGCACGCCGATGACTTCAAGGTCAAACTTTTCCACTTGATCGCCGGCAAAGATCGTGTACGCGTACCCTTCCATGCCGGCGCGAACCTGGCTGAGAGGAAGGATTTCATTCGATTCTTGAGCGACGGCGACTCCAGGTCCCCGCCAAAGCGCGGCCGTACACGCTAAGAAGGCGAAGAACAAGAAGCAGCGAGAGTTCGATAGTTCAAAACGGACCGTGAGCATGAATCCTTAATAATACGCGGCGTGGCATCAGGAAGCAATGGAACCTAATCGAAGCATCTAAAATGTATCCGAAGTGCAAACGTCGCACCAGACGTAGGCCGATGGATCTGGAAGTTCTAGCGCCCCACCCTGAGTGGTGCCTATGAGCCCCCATTGAATTAGCGTCAGCGCACCCGGCGCAGCGGCCATCTTTCCAAACGCGAGTATTGGTCACATAATCCGGCTTCTCACCGAACGGCGTGATGAAGGCTGGATCGAACCATTCGGTTATTCGGGTTGGGCGGCAAAATTCCCGTTGTCCAGTGCGATCACATGGGAGCGCTTGTGGCCTCCATCGCCCGCCTCCGCGGCGTCTTCATGGCCGTACCAATCCCGGGTGAACATGTACTGCCCGCCTTCCGGAGGAGCGGTCCTCAGATTTGCATGCGGACGCGGGAATCCTGCCAGCGGTCGAAGGTCGTGCATGCCAGTTCGTAACCCAGAATTGCAGCCAGTCCAGCGGAGTCGGAGTTGCCCCTCTTATCGGGCATGGTCGGCATTTTGAATTTTTTTGGTGTAGACTCGCGGCATTAAGGGATTCTCGTACGACTTTCGCAATACAAAAACAGCGAGAGGAGTCCTCGCGATGGCGGAAAGCATTCCTCTTGGACAGCCTTTACAACCGCGGCTGGGCGAGCAGGCTTACGGCCGCGCGGACGCCATCCCCTGGACGATCTGGTGCATGTTCGCCGGAATCGCTTGCGGCCTGGTCGGGGGGCAGTGGGACATTTCCTGGCATATGTCGATCGGCCGCGACACGTTCTGGACACCGGCGCACATTCTGATCCAACTGACGGGAGTGCTGGTGGGCATGGCGTGCGGGTACATGATCCTGACAGCGACGTTCGGCGGAGACACCGCCATACAGAGCAGGTCGGTGAAGATTTGGGGATTCCGCGGGCCACTGGGAGCGTTTATCGCGACGTGGGGCTGCATGGCGATGCTGACCTCCGCGCCGTTCGATAACTGGTGGCACAACGCGTACGGGCTGGACGTGAAGATTGTGAGTCCGCCGCACACGCTGCTCTCGCTGGGATCGTTTGCCATCAAGATTGGGACGCTCGCGTTGATGGCGGGTTTGATGAACCGCTCGGAAGAAAAAGTGCGGCGGAAGCTCATGCGGCTTTCCGTGTTCGTGGGAGCGGTTTGCGTTTCGCAACTCGGGACCATCCTTACCATATCGACTTGGCCCGTGAACATGCACGCCGCGAAATGTTACCTGGCGGTGGCCATCGCGATTCCTCCGGCGCTAGTGGGTACAGCGTGGGGTTTGGGGCGGCGCTGGGCGTGCACCCTGGTAGCGGGAACGTACACGTTGATTCTGCTGGCATTTGAGTGGATTTTGCCGTTGATCCCGGCGGAACCGAAGCTCGGACCGGTCTATCAGCACATAACGCACCTGATACCGCTGCGATTCCCGCTGCTCTTCATTGTGCCTGCGATCATGCTGGATCTGCTGTGGAACAAAACCAAGGGGTGGGGAAGATGGGAGTTGGCTGCCGTCTCCGGGCCGGTGTTCGTGTTGAGCTTTCTCGCCGTGCAATGGCCGTTTGCAAACTTTTTGATGTCCCCGTCCGCACGGAACTGGGTATTCGGAATGGCGTACTTTGCTTACTTCGATCCAGCAGGCTTTCTCTACGATCCTTACAAGTTCCAAATTGCAGAGAATACGCGCGGCGAGTTCTGGACCACCATGGCTGCAGCGCTGTTGGTCTCCATCGTTAGCGCGCGGCTGGGACTGGCGTGGGGAGACTGGATGCGGCGGCTGCGTCGATGAGAAAATTTCGATCGCGCACGCGGATTGTTCTGACCTCGGCGCTTGTGCTGGCGGTTCGATTATCACTGAGTGCGCACGTCGGCAGCCCGGACGTGTATTGCGAGGGTGACGCGGGGCCTTACCATCTTTTTGTCACGGTGCGAGTGCCGCAAGTGATCCCTGGCGTGGCGGAGATCGAGATCCGGTCGGCGACCAACGACGTGCGCGCCATCCAGATCGTGCCAATGCGGCTGAGCGGCGCGGGTTCGAACTTCCCGCCGACGCCCGATCTCACCCAACAGTCCAAAGAAGATCCGCAGTTTTTTACGGGGAGCCTCTGGCTGATGGAATCGGGTGCTCTGAAGGTGCGCGTCTCGGTGGGTGGCACCAAGGGCAAAGGCGAGCTTGCAGTGCCGGTACCTGCGGCCGCACAGCGGACGCTCAAGATGCAAAGACCGCTATGGGGATTGTTGGCGTTCCTGATGGTCTTTCTCGCCGTTGGAATGGTTTTCATCGCCGGCGCGGCAGTTCGGGAGGGGAACCTCGGTCCCGGGGAAACGCCGGCGCCGGAGCGCGCGCGGAACGCGCGCGTGGTCATGGCCATTACCACGGTCGTCGTCGCCGGAATTCTCTATTTGGGAAGAGCGTGGTGGAGCGCGGAAGACAACAATTACCAACGCGGGGTGAATATATTTAAGCCGCCTGCGGCGGAGACAAAACTGGAAAACGGAAACCGGCTGGTGATTCGCGCCAAAGGGCAGGACGCGGAGTGGTCCAGCTACGTAAAGATGGAGAAAGTGATTCCCGACCACGGTCATTTGATGCACCTGTTCGTGATCAGCTCTCCGGGCCTGGACCGCATGTGGCATTTGCATCCGCAGCGAATCGAAGGCGGAGCCTTTGCGGAAGAACTGCCGTCGATGCCCGCGGGACGATACCAAATCTTCGCCGACGTTGTGGATAAGGACGGCTTTCCGTGGACGCTGGTTGGAAGCGTGGGGCTGGCGAAGATCAATGGACAGCCTCTGACCGGCGATGACTCAGCTTGGTCCGGCGCCAGCGGTGCCGCGCAAGCAGGAGATTCGACGGTGTCGCAGCTTGCCGACGGCGGGCGTATGGTGTGGCGGCGCGCGACGGATCCACTGAAAGCGAATCTGCCGATGAATTTCATGTTTAGTGTGGAAGACACCTTTGGCCAGCCGGCGAAAGATTTGGAGCCGTACATGGGAATGACCGGGCACGCAGAGTTTGTGAGCCTGGATCTGAGTGTGTTCGCCCACGTTCATCCAGCGGGATCGGTATCGATGGCGGCACTCGAACTGGCACGAACGGGGCTGGCGGGCGCATCGGGGGAATTACCGCCCGGGATGCCGATGGCTATGCCAATGCCAAGTGCTCCCCTGTCTTCGGAGGTTCATTTTCCTTACGGTTTCCCGCGGCCGGGCGAGTATCGAATTTTTGTGCAGATCAAGCGCTCCGGGCGAGTGCAGACCGGGGTGTTTGACGCTCACGTGCGGTAAGGAGTTCTTGCTGCTACAGGATTGCACTAATTTCAGGGCCGCTTGGTTTCTGCGTCGTCGTCCTTGCCTGATGCACCACGCCCATCTCACCCACCTCCAGAATGTGGGAATGGGAAACGATCAGCCCGATCCGGAGAGAAGTGACCGCCACGGGCAGGTCATATTGCGGCTCGCATGCATACAAGCCAACGCCTGGGGTTGCCGCGAAATCGAGAGACTATTCTAGAGATGAGCGGACGGCCGCGACCAGTTATTCCATGCCGTGGTGCATGGCAAAGATCTGCTCGAGCGAGTCTTCGTACGGGTAAACGTGGACCATCCAGCCGAAAATGACGGGCCGGAAGCGGCCGTTCGCTGCGTCGCACGCCTCTTGGGTGGCGATGGTGCCTTGGAGGCCAAACTTGCTCCAGTCGAAGTTGCGGAACTGCCCCTCTTGCGGCATGCAAAGATTGGTGTGCAGATGCCACGTGGCCATGCTGAGTGGCACTCGGGTGTTGAGCTGCTCCTCCGTCGCGCGCTTGGGCATGGTGTACATGGCGCCAACAAGCTCGTAACCGTCTGAAGTCTTCTTGTAGAGCAGGGAAGTGGGGCGCGCCGGATCGAAAGAGAAGGCTTCGAGGAAGCCGTTCAAGTAATTCGTAAAGTGATATTCGGGCTGTGGCAGATTGGGCAGAAAGATTTTGTAACCGTCGTTCAGGGCTACGTGGTAGTCCTTGTATTTCTCGATTCCCATGCGCAGCTGCTTGACGATCTCGCTGGCCCGCGCGGCATCGGATGGCGCTTGCGGGCGCATTTCCGTCATGTGCATGTGGAGACTGTGCGCGTCCATGCGCCCAGCCGTCATATCGTGGACGGCGTGGACTTCGTTGGCCTTGGCATCGTCCATCTCCATGCGGGACATTTTGCCATGGTCCACGGGCCGCGATTGCCAGCCGGTAGATTGCTGGGCATCCTCGACCGGCACCGCGGGCGAACGATGGCCAGGAATGGCGGCAAGGAGGACACTTACGAGAAAAAGTGCGCCGAATAAGATGGCCACTTCGGCGGCGAGATGCATGAACGTGCTGCGGGATGACATGACAATTCTCCTCACTTGATGATACGCATCGCCAAGCGGCGAGATTTCAGTGCGTGGTACAGGGAGTGTCCGGTAAAAACTGGCTGGAAGGACAGGGCCGAGTGCTGAAAATGGAAATTTGGTCGCGGATCGTGGAATTCGAGCCGGTGTGACGCCGCGTGCTAGAATTTCGTGGTGAAAAAAGAGATCATTCAACCCGCGAAGCACCTGACCGGCGGCCTGGACCTGCCAGGCGATAAGTCCGTTTCCCATCGATACGCAATGCTCGCAGCGCTGGCCGAGGGCACCAGCGAACTGCGGCATTTTTCCGCAGCCGCGGATTGTCACAGCACACTGGCATGCATAAGCGCGCTAGGCGCCGAAGTCAAAATCGACAAGGATACGGTTCGAGTGACCGGCCGCGGGCTGCGCGGCTTGAAGAGCAGTTGGCGTGCGCTGGACGCCGGAAATTCGGGCACGACCATGAGGTTGCTGTCCGGAATTTTGGCCGGGCAGAAATTTTCCTCCAAACTCACGGGAGACGATTCTTTGCAGAAGCGGCCCATGATGCGAGTCATCGGGCCGTTGCGGGAAATGGGCGCCGACATTTACGCGCGAGACGATAATTTTGCCCCGCTGGAGATTCGAGGAAGCAAACTCAAAGCCATCGATTACCAGATGCCCATAGCCAGCGCCCAGGTAAAATCCGCGGTTTTGCTTGCCGGACTGTTTGCCGATGGCGTGACGTGTGTGACGGAACCGGCACGAACCCGGGATCACACCGAGCTAGCTCTGGAAGAATTTGGCGCTGCCATCGTGAAGGACGGGCGAACCATCCGAATTCACGGACTCGGCGACGCAAATGGCAGCGGCATGCTGGTCGCTAAATCGCTCAATGTGCCTGGTGATTTGTCATCGGCGGTGTTTTTTATAGCCGCGGCATCACTCTTCCCCGATTCGAACATACTGATTCACAACGTGGGATTGAATCCGACAAGGACAGCGATTCTTGACTTATTTGCTGCCATGGGTGCCTCCATTCAAATCCTGGGGCTCAAGAGCGCCCATGGTGAAATCGTCGGTGACCTGGCCGTCAAGGGAGCATCACTGAAAGGCGGGGTGATCGCGGGTGAACAGATTCCACTGCTGATCGACGAGTTGCCGATGCTCGCCGCGCTGGGCCCGCATACGGAAGAGGGGATCGAAATTCGCGATGCTGCCGAGCTGCGAGTGAAAGAAAGCGACCGGATCGCCGCGCTCGCGGAGAATTTGCGCCGCATGGGCGCGTCCGTGGAGGAGCGCCCAGACGGATTGAAGGTCGAAGGCCGTCGCGCTGGAAAATTGCGCGGAGCGGAGATTGAGCCCCACGGAGATCACCGTATCGCCATGGCCTTTGCCGTAACAGGCCTGGCGGCCGAGGGAAACACGGCGATTCGCGACGCGCATTGCGCCGGGGTATCGTTTCCAACTTTCTTCCACGAACTGAACCGGCTCGCGGAGCACTAAGGGAAAGACCCGATACTGAATTCAGGTATTTTTCTCGCTCATATTTATTTCCCGTTCACGCGCGCTGAGCTAGCCTTGGCCGATCGCCATCCCCAGTCTGCTGGCGAGCTCCAGCCGTAGCTGGATCCATCCGAATGGCAGGTCATCTCAGTCAGGGAGTGACATCATGAAGGTAAATCGTCGCGAGTTGTTGAAGAACGCCGCATTCGTTTCGGGAGCCGCGATGGCTGGCGCGCTCTTGCCGTCGAGCAGGAAATTACTTGCGCAAGATAGTCTTCTGAATTTGCCTAACCTACCGAGCCCGGAGAATTCCGGTATTGAACACATCGTCGTGGTGACCATGGAGAATCGAAGTTTCGATCATTTTCTCGGATGGCTGCCCAATGCGGACGGCCGCCAAGCAGGCTTGACGTTCGTGGACAGCGCAGGCGTGAGCCACGCGACTCACGCGCTCTCGGGTGACTACACGGGTTGTCCCCATGCGGATCCAGATCATTCCTACGACGGCGCTCGCGTCGAGTACGACCATGGGTTGATGGACGGCTTTCTCCGCGCAGGTAGCAACGACGTCTATTCCGTCGGCTACTACGGCGAACAAGACATTCCGTTTTACGCGGCACTGGCCCGGAACTACACCGTTTGCAATCGATACTTCGCTGCGATCCTTGGCCCAACCTTCCCCAACCGACTGTTTCTGCATGCCGCGCAAACCGACCGCTTAACCAATAGCACCAGCCTCAGTTCATTACCGACAATTTGGGACCGGCTAGCCGGCGCCGGAGTGTCGGCGCGCTATTACTTCTCAAACGTGCCGTTTCTGGCGCTGTGGGGCGCGAAATATCTTGGCATTGCGCGTCTCTACGACGAGTATCTCGTGGCGGCCAGCGCCGGGACACTTCCAGCGGTCTCCTTCCTGGATCCCCGATATACCGTCTTGGATGACGGTACCGGCAACGACGACCATCCTCACGCCGACATCCGCAAAGGAGACCTCTTCCTTTACGAAACGTTCAAAGCTGCGGCAACTGGCCCGAAGTGGGCAAACACGGTGTTCATTGTGAACTTTGACGAATGGGGCGGCTTTTTCGAGCACGTCGCGCCACCGCGGGCCGCTGCTCCCAACCAAGTGGACCCCGATCTCGTCAACGGCAAAGCCCTGCTCGGATGTCGCGTGCCTACGGTCGTCGCGTCTCCTTTTAGCCGGGGGCATCCGGACGATTCAAGAATCAGCGCACTGGTGTTCGATCACACTTCTGTTTTGAAGTTGATTGAGTGGCGCTGGAGACTTGCGCCGTTGACTCCACGCGACGGGAGCAATGACGTGCAGAACCTCGCCTACGCCCTGAATTTCAACGAGCCAGACGCTACGGTACCGAGCCTGCCAGAGCCTCCAGCGCCTCTCCTTGCCGCGCCATGCCTGCAGGAGTTGGGTGGCGGAATTCTAAGCAGTGGCGGAACTCCCACGCTGGCCGCCAGTTGGCAAGAACTTGGTAGCCGGGCGGCAGCACTCGGATTCTCCATGGTCAATGCGCTCTGAAAGGGTGGGCGCATTAAAGGGTGCGCGAAATGCACGATGCGAATGGGGCGGGCGGAGCCCGGGATGCTTGAAATAGTCGGTACCTTGAGCGCCTGTAGCTCTCAGCTGGTCTTGCGGATGGCGATGGAGCCGTAACTGGTTTTCAAGATAATCTTCGGCCCGCGTCCGCTTCCATACTTTCCTTCCAGGTGTGAATCGCCCGACCCCGTGCCGGAAGTTAGCTTCAACGACTCCGCCTGAAACTCACTGTCAATATCCCCAGAATGGCAATCCGCGACAATCTCGAAGCTCGAGGACTCCGGCAAGCTCAGCGTAATCCCCGCGGAAGAATTATTGATTTCAATGTCGGCTTTCGGCGGCGTGGAGAAACGAACTTCAACGTTCCCCCGGCGATTGTCGACTTTGACCTTGCCGCCGGCGTTCTCCAGAGTGATGTCGTCCTGAGTGCGCACGCTGAGGTTGCCGGGAGCGTCAAAGATTGCCAGGTTGCCCGGGCCGGCCTCCATGTGGCCGGCGAGTTGCGAGAGTGTGAGATCAGTGCGCTGTGAAATGAAGCGCACACCCTTCGCGACTTTGTCGGCCCGGATGGCTCCGTAAAATTCGCCGTCGATGGTAAGCCCGCCGGTGGCACCTGATACATCTACATCCCCGCCGTGGCCGGAAATCTTGATGTTGCCGTTGGTGTCGGAAACTTTGATGTCGCTTTTTCGCGTATCGATACTGACGTCCCCCGCCGTGCCGCGAATCTCGACGTCACCAACGCCGTTGGTCACGTTTACCGGCTTCGCCATGTCGGCGACGGTAATGTCCCCCTTTTCGTTCCGGATCGTCAGCGATGCCTTCTTTGGTACCGCCACGTCAAGATCCAGGCTGATGCGCGAATCCCCCGTGCTCACCCCCGTAGCGTGGATTTCGTAGCCGTCGCCATTCCGCACGATTTCCACCCCCACGCCATCGGCAACATGTTGGGCATCGTTCTCGTTCCAGGCCTTGGCATTTTTCTTCCCGCCGACTCGAATTTGCGCCTCGTCCGAAGGACGCACGCTAATGTTGCCGCGGCCGTTGCGTATGGTGATGCGGGCATCCGCGGGAACGGATTTGGACGCCACCTCCAGGTCAAAGTCAAAATTGTTTCCCCATTCTCGAATGTGGCCGGGGAGATTTTCCCTGCCATACTCAACGGCAACCACTATGCCAAGAAGGCTGAGCAACCCCAGCACAAGAAAAACCTCGCCCGCGGTAATCTTCGCCGCGCCCGGATCGCCGGAGCGGCTGGCAGCCATGCGTTCATACATTTTGATCGCGCCCCAAAAAATGAGGATAAGCGGCCACCAATGTCCGAGCACATTGACGATGCCGAGGCCCCGGTAGTTGTGAAGGAGCAGCAGCATTCCAACGAAGAGCAGTAGAAGGCCGGGAAAAAGTGAGCTGCCGCGTCGACGAAGATTCGCCATAGACACTTATTGCCCTTGTCCCTGACCGGGGAATTGACTTTGGGGAACAGTTGGCGCGGAGCCCGGCGCCGCCGGAACTACTGGTGGAGCCGACTCGGAAAAGTGTCCATCGGCTGGCGCAGCCGCAGCGGCCAGACTGATTACGCCGATGACGATGAGGATGACCGGATAAGTGTTGCCGAACGAGAAGTAACCGCTGCGCATCTGGTCAAGGAGAAAAAGCACCCCGACGGTAATGATGACAGCGGGACCCATCAGCCCGCGAATCATACAGCGGCGGCAGGCGCAGCGGATACGGTCACTCATGGAGAAATGCCTCCTACGAACGGCGGTCTAGCCTTTTGCGCATCATCAAAACTCCCGCGCCGATCAAAACAGCCGGCCAGAAGAACTGTGAAATCCGGTACCAGGGAAACCAATCGAAATTATGCAGCAGCAGCAGTACGCCGGCTCCAATCAGAAGGATCGGCCCAATCGGGCGTTCTTTGGTAAAAGCATCGAGAGGGTCGGACAAGGTTTCACCGGCCTGCCGCGCCTTTGCCGTGCGGTAGGCATCGACGGGCATGTAGACCCATAGCCCGGCGACACAAATCCACAAAGCAGCTGTGGCGCCGCCACTCATGGAACTATCGATTCCGGTGATGAAAAGCACCAGGAAGATGGCCAGATGAATCATGCCCTTGCCGTATTGCTCGTTATAGAACGCGCCCATCCCCGGCAAGAATCCCAGGAAGAAAGCCAACACCGGGTTTGATCTGGCGTAGTTGGGCGACCCCGGAGGCAAACCCGAAGCGGGCATCTGGTATTGCGAATCCGCAACCGGAGTTGCCATGGCCGGTGTCGGGGCGGGGATGCCCACGATGGTCGCCAGACACTCTTCGCAGTAGAGCACGTCGCGTACCGGACGCACGCACGTCGAGCACATGGCCTTGCCGCAGTTGCGGCAGTACCCGACCGCCTCCGCGTCGGAATGAACGGCACACTTCATGGCATTCTCCTCTCACCAATCGAGCCGCTCAGTATGGGGAATTCGGAAGCCAGAACCCGCAGATTCCTGCCGATTTCGTCGGCACGATTCTGCTGCTTGGGCGCGGACGGATTCGTGTTGTCGGTGCGCCCGGGTTGTTTGTCGGGAGAATTCTTTGGAATGGTTTGCTCTCTGTTAGCGGGATTCTGTTCGTTTTCATTCAAGCGCGTTTGAATTTCATAAACGACGCGCAGGTTGCTGACGAACTTGGCGCTGTGGGCGTAGACGCGATGCGCCCGGCGGTCAGCGTTGCGATAAATCGTGGCGGGAGAAAGATCGGCGAGCTTTGGCTTGCGAAACGAGAAACCGGTAGCCGTAAGAATGACCACGAAAGTCGCGGCCACGGAGACCGCGCTGTATACAAAACGCGGCGATTGCAGGCCGCGCAGCCAGCGCTTCGCGCGGCGCCAGCTCTTGGGGCCGAGCGTGGCCGTCAGGATGGCATCGAAAAGTTGCGGCGGCGGCTCAACCTGCGCCAGGGTCTCGAGAGTACCGAGAACATGCGAAACACCGGCGACCAGCGGAGTACAGCGCTCGCACGCGTTCACATGGAAGTCAAAAGCGGCTTGCTCGGCAGGTTGAAGAAGTCCGTCGAGGTAATCGCTCAGCCGCGCTTCCGTCTGTTCGCAGGTCCAGTTCATAGCATGCTCCGCGCTCGCTCCGAGACTCCCGATCCGATCATGACGGGCGCACTCCCATCTGTTGCAGTATGCGCGCTAGTTCGATGCGTCCGCGATTGATTCTCGATTTTACCGTTCCTTCCGGTACCGCCAAAACTTGCTGAATCTCGGTGTACTCCAATTGCTGCAGGTCGCGCAAGATCACGGCCTCACGCAATTCCGGCGAAAGCCGCTTGAGCGCCGATTGCACCTGGCCGCTCAATTCGCCGAGCAGCGCCTGCTCATCCGGGCGCCGTCCAGCGGACTCCTTGTTCTCCACCACGGGCATCTTGTCGTCCAGCGAGTCCGTAAGGCGATCGCGCTTCGTTCTACGGTAATGGTCAATCAATAGATTGCGCGTCACGCTGGTCATCCAAGTTGCAAAACCCCCGTGGGCCGAACGATAACTGCCCAGAGTGCGATACACCCGGAGGAAAACATCCTGCGACAAGTCCTCCGATTGTGTGCGGTTTCCGGTGAACCGGTAACAGATGTTGAAGATGCGCCTGGTATGGCGACGCACAAGTTCCTCCCAGGCCGACCCGTCGCCCTGGAGGCATTGCTGGACCAGTTGGGCATCCTGCTCCAATCATCAGCCTCATAACCTGCTACGGTGTAAGGCGTGTCTGCGAGTCGGCTTGTCTCCAAGCCGTCCGGCAGTCCATCTCGGCCTGCCAACTATGGAACGAAAAATGCTCTCAAAATGTTCCCCCGCGGGATCAGCCCTCACTGCCGACCGTTATAACCGGTATCTTACTCAGCAAGTTGCGCGGAGACAAGAGAATCAATGAGCGGCGCCTTCCCGGATTCACAGCGCTGCAGGGGGAGCGAAAATCTTGTGCCCTTTCCCCCCAGGGAAACCCTTATCTGAAGGATTCCTCGGCCAGCAGCTCGATTCTTATGGCCTCAAGTTCCAGTAAGCCGCTAATTCTAAATAAGTTAAATTATATATTGAACATGTTCATTTTTATCCTTGACATGCCACCACCTTCAGTCTAGTATTTGAACATGTTCAAGACCGAGGCAACTGCCATGGGGACAGCAAACAAGGCTGCTGGCGAGAAGACCAAGGCCGTAATTCTGCAAACGGCGCTGCACCTTTTCCGCGGGTCTGGTTTCGAAGTCACCACCATGCGCGACATCGCGCGAGCCGCCAAGGTAGCCACCGGTGCCGCCTACTACTACTTTCCGAGTAAAGAAGCCATGGTGGCCGCCTATTACGACCAGGTGCAACGCTTGCATAGGGAAAGAGCTCGTGACGAACTCATGACCAAGGCCGGCCTCCGCGAGAGGTTGGGGGTTGTAATGCATTCGAAATTGGAAATCTTGAAGGATGACCGTATGTTTCTGGGAGCCCTGTTCCGTTACACCGGCGATCCCCAACACCCGCTGTCGGTATTCGGTAAAGCCACGCAGTCGCAGCGCAGCCACAGCGTCGCGGTTTTTCAGCAAGCGATGGCGGGCACGAACGTGAGCGAAGAACTGCAACAACTTCTGCCGTGGGCGCTGTGGTTGGGGCACTTGGGAATCGTCCTGTTCTTCGTTTACGACGAGAGCGAAGGACAGCAGAGAACGCACCAGCTCGTGGATGGAATGCTGGATCTGCTGACTCGGTTTGTGGAATTGACAAGTTCGGCGCTGGCGCGGCCCTTTGTTCAGCCATTGGCGACAAAGATGTTGGGGATGCTGCGGGCGGCCGGTTGGACCGCGGAAATCTAAGAGTTTCAAAGAGCTAGAAGCAGTCGAGGAGGAGCGATGACAAAATCACCTGAAGCGGCCATGCACTGGTATCCGGCAGCGGTCGCCGGACAGCGGCCATCGGCATGGTGGTATTGGGGACGCGCCGTGTATGTGAGCCGTCGCGACTACTGGAAGATCACCAAGTATTTTCTGGCGGTTGGAATTCCGCTTGGTGCAATTGGAGTTTTGTTTCGTCTGCCACTGGCATTTTGGGCGGCCGTGGCTCTGGCAGAAATCGGGTTGCTGCTTCTGGCCTACTCACTCTTCGGTTTGTATCGCATGTACGGTCATCCGGGAGTGCGCTACATCCGCCGGCTGGTGGAGTTGGGCGAGGTCCAGGGCCAAGTGATCGTCGCGGACTTGCACATCGGGACCTACCGCCACGCTTTCCTGCTCTCCGACGTGTTGCCGGAAGCCACCATTCAAACCGTGGATTGCTGGAACGTGGAAGGCGAGTCACCCGAAGAAGCCGTACAGGACGTGCGCGACCTGGAAGTGCCGCCAACAAACAGCCCGCGAATTGTCGCTTCCAAGACGGAGCACTTCACTTTGCCGCTTCAAGATGCCTCGTGTGACGCAGTTTGCTTTGGATTCGGCACCCACGAAATTCCCATCGGAGGCGCGCGCGAAAAACTGTTTGGCGAAGCGATGCGCGTCCTAAAGCCCGGTGGAAAAGTGCTGCTCTTCGAACACGGGTGGGACGCACACAACTACGTGATCTTCGGCCCGGTGATTCATCACGTGACCAGGCGCCAGGATTGGGACAAATTCTTAGAGGAACGATTCAACGACGTTAAATACGCGCGCAGCTCGCAGGCCGTTGACCTGTTCGCCGGGACACGGCGCTAAGGAGCATGACCATGGCTGTCCACAACGGCGACGCGGACGTGATCGTCATCGGCGGAGGCATCGCCGGACTCGGCGCAGCCGTGCGCTTGAAGGATCGCGGGCTTGAGCCCGTGGTGTTAGAAGCCGAGTCTCGCGTCGGCGGCCGAATGACCACTGACCGCATCAATGGCTTCGTCGTCGATCGCGGCGTCACCCTGTTCGGCAACGCCTTTGGCTCCATGCGCGCTCTGGTGAAGCGGTTGGGCCTTTCGCAGTTGGTCTGCAAGGGCAAGTTCAGCGTAGGAATTCAGGACTCGGCCGGTTGCCGCGGCTATCGCGGCGGTCGTTTTGGAGATCTGCTCTTTGATCGCGGAATTTCCTGGCGGGCACGCCTTGCCGGCGTCCGCTTTGGATTCGACCTGTTGCGCCATCACCGCGCTCTCGTCCACGGTTTTAGCACTCTCAGCGGCCCGCTCGACGGCGAAGACGCGAGGACGTATTTCCGGAGAATCGGCGGGGAAGAAGTGTTCGACCGCATTCTTCTACCAGGTCTGAATGGTCCTGTCGGCGGTGCCGTGGATACCTCTTCGCGCGTGATTCTCATGCAAGTGCTTTGGAATTTGCTCGTCCGCGGCCAATGGAATCTTACCGATGGCGTCGATCGTATTCCGGAAGCCGCGGCTTCCCAGGTAAGAGTTCTAACCGGAGCGTGTGCCCTGTATGTCGAGCAAAGAGATTCGGGAGTTCAGATCGAAGCCGAAGTAAAAGGGAAGCAGCAAACGCTTCGTGCTCGCGCCGTCATCTTCGCTATTCCTGGTCAACTTGTTCCCGGTATTTGCCCAAGTCTTCCGGAGGAAACTCGTGCTCTGCTTTCTCGTACGCAGTATTCCCGCATTGTGAACGCGGCGGTGGCCCTTTCGAAGCCGCCGAACACTGCCTACGCGGGGTATGCCTTCACCGAAGATGTCGTCCCGGGCGCGGAGATTGAGATGGAGCATCTGCGCGCGCCAAACCGCTGCCCGAGTGGCAAGGGCATGGCTGGAGTTTTCCTCTGGGACACTCCTCAACGCAAACGATGGGATGCGGATGACGAATCCCTCAAGCAGCAAGCCAGCGATGTCGTCGAACAAAATTTCCCGGAATGCCGCGGCAGAGTTCTCTTCGTCCACCTGGTTCGTTGGAACATCGGCATCGCCCAATTTCCGCCCGGCCGCTTGCGCGAAATGACCGGTCTACGCCAGCAACTCGCCGCTTGGAATTTTCCCTTCGATCTCTGTGGCGACTACCTTGACGGCCTCTCCAGCGAAGGGGCTCTCCGCACCGGCGAAGAAGCCGCCGACCGCACCGCCAAGAAGTTAGCCGCACATTGAACCGGAGTGCGCGTACACAACTTGACGCCAGTGCTGGTCCCCGTTAGGCTGGCCAAGCGCATGCAAAAATCGTCGAGGAAACTTCTTGTCGTCCTCATAGTCCTGCTCGCCCTCGGATACGCGGTTTATCGCTCCAGTGGGATGATGCATCTCGGGGATTTCAGCGGTGCAAAACTGCTCCACGCCATCCGCAACGCCAATCCTTTCCTGCTGATTCTTTCGATTGTCGCCATTTACGCCTGTTACGCGCTCCGCTCGCTGCGGTGGAAAGTCTTCCAGCGGAATCTGGGCCCCTCGCGTTTTTCTCCGATTTACGCCATGACGCTCGCGGGCTTCGCGGCCATTTTCCTTCTGGGACGCGCCGGTGAGCCGGTGCGGCCGCTATTGCTAGCGCGCAAAGAAAAACTGCCCATCGCTGACCTGTTTGGAATTTACACGCTCGAACGCCTGTTCGACTTGGCAAGCGCCGCCGTCATTGCCGCGGTCGGGCTGCTCCTGTTTCAATCGCGCGGCCACATGGGCGAAACTGCGGGCAAGCTGGAAACTGCGGCAAAGACAACGGGCTCGCTGCTATTCGCTGGAGTCGTTGGTGCGGTTGTATTTTTGCTTTATCTGCGGCTGCACGGATCCGCTCTGCTCGAGCGCCGATTGCAGGGATGGCGGATCGCGCACGGCTGGCGCGGCACGATGGCGGGAATTCTGCTGGGCTTCGTGCGCGGCGTTCAGACGATTCAAAGTGCGAGCGACCTCGCGCTCTCGGTATTCATTTCCGCGGTCCACTGGTTCCTTGTTCTGCTCGTTTACCTCTGGGTTTCGCACAGTTTCGGCGGAGCTCTGGGCGCGATCAGCTTGGGCGACGCCATGCTGGTGATGGCATTCACGCTGGTGGGTTCGGCGGTGCAGTTGCCGGGAGTCGGTGGCGGCTCGCAGGTGGCCTGTTTCCTTGCTTACACGGCGGTCTTTGGAGTAGAAAAAGAAGCCGCCGCCGCTGCTTCGATTGTGGTGTGGCTGATTACCTTTGCGGCGTGCAGCCTGGCGGGCGTTCCGCTACTGATTCATGAAGGGCTTTCGCTCGGGAAATTGCGGGAATTGGCGGAGCACGAAAAAGAGGCGGCCAGCGAGAGCGCCGCACAGCAAGGAGACTCAGCCCAGTGAAGTGTCCTTTTTGCGCGCACATCGACGACAAAGTGATTGATTCGCGGGAAGGCCGCGCCGGAGACACCATTCGGCGCCGGCGCGAGTGCCTGAAGTGCGGCCGCCGATTCACCACCTACGAACGCATCGACGAAATTCCCTACATGGTCATCAAGAAGGACGGCCGGCGCGAGCGCTTCGAGCGGCAAAAAATCTTGCAGGGGCTTTTGAAAGCGTGCGAAAAGCGTCCCGTGGCTACTCCCAGGCTAGAAGCGATCGTGGATGAAATCGAAGGGGTGGTGCACGAGGCCACGGAACGCGAGCTGACCACCACCGAAATCGGCGAAATGATTATGCACCGGTTGAAGAAGCTAGATAAAGTGGCGTACGTTCGATTTGCATCGGTGTACATGGATTTCAAGGATGTGCAGGAATTCATGAGCGAGCTGAAGAATCTGCTCAAGGATCGCGTCAAGAAATAATCCCTTCGGTCATTGAGGAGTTTGGTGAAGAAATGCATTATCACCAGCCGAGCCACGAATACAGCCCCGCACATAGATTTTACGGGTGACGCAGTTGTCGCAAAGATTTGGGTTTGTACGCGGATCGAAGGCGGCGTGGCAACCCACGCTCGCGGGTTGGCTTTCCGGCGATGAATTGGAGGCCGCCCGAAAACAGAGCAATCAGTAAGTTGAATTCCATAAATTCATCGACGCTCAACCTCCATGGGGAGAGGCTATTGACAGGTCGTAAAGAGAGATCCTTCGTCGCCCGTCGCGGCGGGCTCTCCTCGAGAGGATCGGAGCGCCAGGACAGGAATCCTTAGCAGATCACTGATTCCCCCCAGTTAAAGCTGTCTCCATGGGCCTGCCCTGGTGAAGGTCGACCTGGGGCCGAACGCTAGGAGCACAGATAGCGAGCCACCTCTCTTTTGCCGTCTGGCTATCCGGGTTTGAAACAGATCGATCTTGTATTGCTTTCGAAGTCTGCGCGGAGGGATGAAACCTGGGTGCAGCAAGTCGCTTAAAGAACGCTAATCGCAGATTTGGGTCGTACAAAACGGGCCAGAAGTGCTAGCGATCATCCTCGGCAGTCCCTCGGTTCCGCTCTTTTCGAGGCGCTGGCGTGTGAACCGCCTTTCTCGCCGGGCTGGATAGCCGTGGTTTGGCAAAGTTGAATGTAAGCGATGATTTAACAGAGTTTACAAGCAGTTTACACCTAATTTGCGATTCATCAATGATTTGAGAGGGCACTACGCATTAAATGGACACGTCGAATAGGTGCGACTGTGAATCGGACGCTCGCGATCACACCCTCGGCGCCCTACCGCGGTCCTCCCCGGTATGGAAAGTCTTTCGTTCAATGTTCCCCGGTTGCGCCCAAAAGCAGTAGTGCGCCCTGGTTGTCTCTGCTTTAGGGCCACGAGTTAGACGAGGCGGCTCAAGGTGTCGACGGGAGCCGAGAGCTATTTGTGTCTGCAAGCTCCTCGCTATCCCAGAAGCACTGACGATGAGGTGAAATTGTGAAAAGACATTCTCTTTTTATCTTGGACGTAAGTTTGGGGCTCGCGATCGTGGCCTTGGTGGGAGTCTCGGCTTATCGTCCAAGGGTCGTAGCGGGTAAGGGGCAGCAGCAAGCCATCGACGCGCCGTTTCGCGATGGACTGTATCAAGCGAAACTCGACGTGCAGGACGGGAGGGCGCCTCGCCTCAGCACTGGGCGTTGGGGTAACAACGCCGACCGGGCCGTGTTCATCGCTGGATACGAACAGGGTTACCGCGAGTTCTCCGAAGCTCAGTCGGGAAAATTGGCGGAGCCCACGGCAGCAGAATTGGCGGGCTACTGCGACGGAACCTTGGATGGCGCCGCTGACCGCGTTAAGGCCCAGCCGTTTCAGGTGGAGAAGACCGCGAATTATCGCACCGCGGGCCAGGGCTACTTGGAAGCCAATGCTAATCCCGAAGTGTACGTCAAGTTCTATCGCAAGGCTTATTCAAACGGCTACCAGCAAGGCTACTACCTTCAGCAGCAATAGTGAGGACTCGAAAATCGTTGAAAGAAACATCCTGGCGGTCGAATCGTAGCACCTCTGAGACGCTGGGCGTCGGATTCAAGCCGGGCCACCGAGCGGGATTGACCGCTGAAGGATTTCATCCCGAGCCAAATGTCAGTTGTAGCTAGCGGGACAGCAGCACGGTGGATGGCAAGTCATTTTCTACGGGGCAAGCACCGTTCGCGGTGCTTAAGACTCTACATAAGTGTGTCCGCAGGAGGGACGTTTCATGCGACTCAAGGGTTTGTATTTCAGTTTGATGATCGGTTTTTTTGGACTACTCCCGAACCTTGGGAATCTGGCTGCACCCAGTCTGGGGTTGGCCAAACCCGACACCCAGGCGATTGGTTCGGTAGCTGGCCGGGTCACCATCGAGGGTCAACTGCCTCAGCCCAGCCGAATCAGTATGTCCGCGGATCCGAGTTGCGCCAAGGCGCATCCCGGGCCGGCTGTCAACGAAGAATTGGTGACCGGAAGCGGCGGCACGCTCGGTAACGTGATTGTTTTTGTTTCGGATGGACTTGGCAACCGCACCTTCGACGTACCGGCTCAGCCGGTAGTAGTTGACCAAAAAGGATGTATGTATCTGCCGCACGTGGTCGGGATTCAAGCGCAGCAGAAGCTGCGCATGGTGAATGATGACAGCACAACCCACAATATCCATCCCGTTCCGACCAACAACCGCGAATGGAATAAGGCTCAGCTCGCGGGCACGACGTTTGAAGAATCCTTCGCGCGTGAGGAGATTGCCATTCCCGTCAAATGCAACGTGCATCCGTGGATGCGCAGCTACATCGCAGTGTTCAAGCATCCATTCTTCGCAATCACCGGCACGGACGGACACTTCGATCTGCGCAATTTGCCGCCAGGTGAATATACCGTGGAAGCCTGGCACGAAAAATTAGGGGCCATGAAACAAGTCATCACCGTTGCCGCCGGAGAAGCCAAGAACATGGATTTTGTGTTCAAAGCACGGGGCCGTTGAGACGGCTTCGTGATCTGCTTGCCAGGTGATCGTCAGCCGATTAGCTCTATTGCTGCGTGTGAGGCTTCCTGTTTTCGGAAGAAACACTGCACTAATGCGGCCAAACACCGGCAGTGAAGGACTTGATGGTGTGGAAGCCGAGTTTTTCGTAGAGCTTGACGGCGGTGCGGTTGTCCGAGGTTACCGTTAGCGTTAATTCCCCGAATTTCATTGACCGCAGCGCTTCGGCGGAGGTTTGCATGAGCATACGGCCGAGGCCGTGTCCCTGGTAACCGGGCAGGACGCAGATTTGTGTGGTGTGACCGACGCCGGGTGACACTTCGCTGGTCAGAACGGCAGCGACCAGCTCATCGCTCCCGGGCTCGTGAAGAATGAATGATGCGCCCGGTACGAATTGCCCGCACCCGGGAAGTAGGATGATGTTTTTTAGAAATTTCAGCGCGCCGCCGCGGCTGCAGTACTGGTCGTTAATCTCGCCATCGACGTGATTCGCGTAAGCCAGATAGATCAACTTGGCGCATGGCTCGAAATAGCGGTCGTTCCAGCGCGTCAGACGCATGCCGCCCGAGTCCGATTTCGCCTCGTGCACCTTCTGTAGATCCAGCAGCATGAACTGCCGTGTGTAAAGGTGGAATCCCTGGTCGAGTAGTGGTGTGTCCACGGGGCCGCTGAAGGGCATCAGCTGGGCTTCGATGCGCGTGAGATGCGGGATGGCGCGCATCGAGAGCAGCATCTCCTCGAGGAGCCGCCGGCCGATGGAATTCTGCGGAAATTTGGACGAGACGTACAGCCCCCCGATCAGCCCTTTTTGATCTTCGAGGACGTAGAAGGAATAGCCCGCTGCCGACCCGCCTTCGAACGCTACGCAGCCAGCCAGGGCGTGTGCGTCAAGGAACCGTTTGATGAGTTCGAGGGCGCCGCGATAGTCCCAATGCAATTCGTCGCGCCAATGCCGCGCTTCTTCTTCGAGCAGCGGCTCAATCTGACGGACTGTGGTCTGTCGCAAATCGACGATGTTCATGGACGGGCGGAAAGCGACGCGTCCCCAGCCGCGTGACCACTATCATAGCCGATTCGATGCGGGCGAGTGGCCACTGGCGTGCGCGGATGATACAAATCCGACACAAGGTCAGGGGACTCAGGCTGTGGGCCGAAGGAGGTGTGCTAGGATGCCAACTATTGCGTTCATATTGTGAAGTATAGAAGTAGCGGCTTCTGCCGCCAGCCCAGTTGCGCAGACGACGAATGCAGATCCTGTACGAACTCCGCTATCCGACCCGCTGGTACACCAAGTTGCTGATGGCTCTATTGGCCTTGGCTTTTTTTGCCGTGCTGGCAACGATGGCCATAGCGGGCTTTCTGGTCTATAGGATCGTGAAGCCGCAACGGACCAGCTCCGAAATCAACATGGCCAGTTTTCCCGGGCGTCCGGAGGTGCTGGATTTCGACGTGCCGGGGGGAATCGGAAAGCGGGAGGGGTGGTTCTTTCCCGGGTTTCGAGGCGCGCCGACGATTATTCTTTGCCATGGCTACGAGTCCAGCCGCGGCGAGCTGCTGACGCTGGAATCGGCGCTGCAGGACCACCAGTACAACGTCTTCATCTTTGATTTTGCGGCGCATGGGGCGAACGCGGGAATCAGCACGCTCGGCTATCGCGAAGCGGAAGAGGTGCGCGTGGCGGTCGATCTCCTGGCCGCGCGGCCGGATTTGGACCCCACGCGGTTCGGGCTTTGGGGCTATAATCTCGGCGCCTACGCGGCGATGCGCGAAGCCGAAAGCGACAAGCGGATTCGCGCCCTGGTGCTGGACTCGGTGTATGACCAGCCGCAACAGATGGTCAAAGTGGGGGTGGAGCGCAACGGCCTAGGCGGTTTTCCGTTCATGGTCCGCGCGGCGGAGTTCAGCTTTGGGTACTTGAACTACGCGCACCGCGATGACCCGCCTCTTTCCCGGAAGTTGATTACGTTGCTCGGCGTCCCGACGCTGTACATTCAGGCGCTGGACGATCCGGAGCTCGCCGAGAGTACCCGGCAGATGTTTCTGAAGGCGGCGGAGCCGCGTGAGCAGGCCATCATCCCCCATGGGAACTTTGTCAGCTTGAACGACGAAGACAAGCGCAGCTACGAAAACCGCGTCGTGTCCTTCTTTCTGGTTAGGTTGCCCGCAACGGGGAAAGCTGTCCGCTAATCGACACCCGGGTCCTTGCAAACCACTGGTTCAGAAAACCTATCCGATTCCGTGACGAATATGCAGTCCATGCCCTGGGTCCAATTGTCCCCGCCCATGCTCTTATGCCCAAACACCCAGCCTGGCTGCCGACGATCTCGAGACCACGTAGGTACCTCCCGGCGCATGTAGAAATTCAGACCGTACTGATCACCGCGACTCAGCCTCCAGCTTGAGGTTCGACTGGGTGCAAAATCTGCCCAGTGGTTCCTGGCAGCTTGAACGCTGGAGCGAACTGAAAGACCTTGGATGTCGGGTTGTTTAAGAGCGCGGTGGATGGCGGTGATAGAGAAGAGCACGGCCACCAGCACCGTCAAGAAAGCAACTTGTGGACGGTTCGACAAGGCCAGAATGAGAGTGAAAAATCCGGCGAGTGCCGAGAGGGAGGCCCACAGCAGTGACGTCTGCTGTAAAAGAGGTCCACTGTCGGCGGGACCTAGCAGCTGGACATACCACCGCGCCCCAGCAGGAACCATAAGCAACATGGCCAGGAATATGGCGGCCCAGCGGGCAGCAGCCAAAGATCGCTGAATTCCTAACGTGAGATTTCGGGCCACCAGAGCTGCCAACGCTGGCAACGTCGGGAGAGCATAACCGGGGAGTTTGGATCGCGAGAAGCTGAAGAATAGCAGTGGGAGAAGAACCCAGAAAGCGAAAAAAAACGATTTTGATTGTGTACGCCGGCTCTCGGGGAAACTGTAAACCGCATCGCTAACCACACCCACAAGAAGCACACTCCAAGGAAAAATCGCGATCAGAATGACAGGAAGGTAATACCAGAAAGGCTGGAGGTGTTGGAATTCGGGAGTGAGGTAGCGCTTGAAATTGTGGTCGATGATGAAGATACGGAAGAAATCGGGGTTGCGGCGGGCGCAGAGGATGTACCAAGGAAGAGAGGTGAGGCAGAAGGACACGAGAGCTGCGGGATGAAAAAGGCCCAGGGCGTCGCGCCAGCGCTTGGTAAGGAGCGCCCAGGAAAATATGGCACCGCCGGAGAGAATGACGGCCACCGGGCCTTTCGCAAGGACGGCCAGCCCAAGGGAAAAACCGAAAAGGACAAGGGCGACCCACGGCGTTTGTGGAATGACGGGAGAATTCTCGTTTCGCGTGAGGCCCAGTACGACGGCGGCGCAAACCATGGCCATCGTGAGCATGCCGCTGAAAGGCATATCCGTGGCGGCGGCGTGCGAGAAGCCGATCATTCCGACGGTGGTCGGAAGCAGAAGAAGCAGCCAGCGAGCGGTTTCCGCGCCGTACAGACGAAAGGCCACCCACGCTAGCCCCAGGGTGGAAAGTAGCGCAGAGATCGCGCTGGGCAAACGCGCCGAGGCTTCGCTCACGCCGAAGAGCTTGAAGCAAAGCGCGGCGCCCCAGTAGTAGAGAACCGGCTTTTCGAACCAGGGCTTTCCGTAGAGGCGCGGCGTGACCCAGTCGCCGGTCTCCGCCATGTCGCGCGCGATCCAGGCGTAGCGCGGCTCGTCAGGTCCGACGAAGCCGATCGCGCCGAGATGGCTGAAGTAGCAGACGTAGAGGGTCGCCGCGATGAGCATGGCCCAACCGACTCTTCGGGCGGTGCTGGCGCGCGGGTTCTTGGCCATGGAAGCAGTTGTTTCGGTCACGGAAAAGTGAGTCTAACATCGAAGCACTATCTTCTAGCCACAGACCTCTTGCATACTGTCGCTCGGCGAGAAAAAGCGCGACCTTGGATAAGTGATGAAAGAATGGATCGAATACGCAGCGGTGTGGGTCATCCTGAAAGGGCTGGGTGTGTTGCCGCGTTCCCTGGCACGGAGTCTTGCCGCAGGAGTGGTGCACCTTTTCTATGCGCTGCTGCCCGAATTGAGGAAAACCGCGGAAGTGAATTTGCGCATTGCTTTTCCGGAGTGGAGCGGCGCGCAGCGCAAGGCCGTCGTGCGTGGAATGCTGCGGAATTTGGGTTGGATGGCGGCGGAGCTCGCCCGGTTTCCGAAATATTCAAAAGAGAATATCGAGCAGATTGTCATGCTCGACGGACATGAAAACTTCCTGGAAGGGCAGCGGCGCGGCAAAGGCGTGCTCTATCTGACGGGGCACATCGGCGCGTGGGAGCTTTCTTCTTTTGCACACGCGCTCTACGGATTTCCGCTGCACTACATGGCGCGGCGAATCGACAACCAGAGGATCGATGCACTGGTAAATGGTTACCGGTGTTTGTCGGGGAATCGCCCGATTTTCAAGAACGAATCGGCGCGCGTGATGCTGAAGATATTGAAAGAAGCCGGAACCGTGGGGATTCTGGCGGATCAAAACACCATGCCGGAGGAAGCGATGTTTGTGGATTTCTTTGGAAAGAAGGCCGGAACCACCACGGGGATTGCACGCGTGGCGTTGCATACCGGCGCGGCGGTCGTGCCGGGATATGCCATTTGGGATGAGCGCAGCCAAAAATACCGGTTGCGTTTCGAGCCGCCGGTGGAGTTGATTCGCACAGGTGACGCCGAGCGGGACGTCTTGGAGAATACGCAAAGATTTACAAGCGTGATCGAAGAAATTGTCCGGAAGTATCCGGAGCAATGGATCTGGGTGCACGGGCGGTGGAACACCAGGCCGAAGGGCGAGCCATCGTTGTACGATTTCCACTGAGGTTGACAATGAGACGAACTGCACGGGAACTGGCTGTAGCCGTTAGCGCAACGCTGGAAGGCGACGCCGAGGTCGAAATTGGCGGAGTTGCCGCGCCGGAGCGCGCGGGAACGCGGGACTTGATCTATGTGGAATCTGCGAAGCATGCGCAACGGGCCGCGGCTTCGGCTTCGATCATTGCCATTGCGGCTGAAGGAATAGCGCTGCCGGGCAAAACGGTATTGCGCAGCGCGCAACCCAAGATGGCGTTCGCGCGGGCCGCCGAGCTGCTGCTCGGGCGCACCCCGATTGCCTCGGGGATTCATCCGACGGCGATCATCGCGCCGCTCTCGCGCGTAGCGCCGGAAGTGAGTATCGGGCCGTATGCCGTGATTGGCGAAGATACACACGTCGGCACCGGCACGCAGATCGGCGCACACGCGGTGATCGGCGCGGGCTGCTGGATCGGTGAGAATTGCCGAATTCACGCGCGGGTCACGCTGTATGGAGGCGTACGGCTGGGGAGTCGCGTGGAGATTCATTCAGGCGCGGTGATTGGAGCGGAGGGTTTCGGTTACGCGTTTGGTGAGGGGAAGCACTGGAAGTTTCCCCAGGTGGGGATCGTGGAGATTGGCGATGACGTGGAGATCGGAGCGAACACCACGATCGATCGCGGTTCGCTCGATGACACGCGCATCGCGGAAGGCGTGAAACTGGACAATCTGGTGCACGTGGGGCACAACTGTCAAATCGGGGCGCATACCGTGATTGCCGCCCAGGCAGGCTTGTCGGGGTCGTGCCTAGTTGGAAAGCGCGTGGTTGTGGGCGGGCAGGCCGGCTTTGGCGAGCGCTGCAAACTAGAGGACGGGTCGGTAATCGGCGGACAATCCGGGGTGCTGGGAGGAAAAACCGTTCGCAGTGGTCAGACAGTTTGGGGAACACCGGCTCGTTCACTGGCAAAATTCAAAGAGCTGTTCGCATGGTATGGCCGGCTTCCGCAATTGGCCGCGCGCATCGAGGGGTTAGAGGAAAAGCTTGGCGGAAAATGACAAAAAATCGCCCAGCCGGTGGCGCTTGATCGTTGTTGGCGGGCACACGCGCAGCATTGGCAAGACGCAACTGGTATGCGACGTTATCTCCGCGTTTCGTCCCGCGAACTGGATCGCCGGGAAAATCACCCAGTATGGGCACGGCGTGTGCGCGCAGAACGGAGAGAATTGCGGTTGCGCGCCGGAGGAACACGTCTGCGCCATCCATTGGGAAACGCAAGCGGACACCGGAACGGACAGCGCCCGTTTTCTGGCCGCTGGGGCCCATCGTTCGTTCTGGCTACGGACGAAACAAGGATTTCTTGCCGAAGGCCTGCCGCTTCTGAGGGCCGCGCTCCAACAGACGATCGAAGCTGGTGCCACGGAACTTCGGCCGGTGATCGTAGAGAGCAATTCCTTGCTGCAATTCCTCAAACCCAGCTTGTATCTTGCTGTGGTCGATCCGGGGAAAGAAGATTTCAAGGATTCGGCTCGCATGGCACTGGACCGCGCGGATGCTCTAGTGCTCCGGGGATCGTCGCACAGTTTCCCATCGAGGGGACCAGCGTGGGTGAAGCTCCAATTGCTTCGAGCAAGACCATCGGTATCGCAAGGCGAGGGTGAGCCCCTGCCCGAGCCTCTCCGCTTGCTCGTTCAGCGAATGCTGGAGGGGCCCGCCAGTGTTTCGATTTGACAACGCGGAATTTGGCTACCGCATCTTAGCGGTTGACCGTCAACGCGAAGGCGGCGATAATTTAGTAGTACTCGTGTTACTCGAACCTTAACCGCCGTGCTGTTTTTGTGGGGAAGTGATACGCAGCAAGGCAGTTAAGCTCGTTCAGATGTTGGTTGTACCGAGCTGCTGGACACTCCAGCTTGAGTTCCGCTTGGGGGGAGCACTGATGGCTTCATTCGCCCGGATGGGAGAAGAGATTCCCGTTGCACCGGTACCTGTGCCTTCACAGGAGCAGGATTGGGCGAAGCGTCTGGAAAAGACCATCGAGCGCGGTGCGCATCACCTTCTTTCCATTCAGGCAGAGGAAGGATACTGGCAGGGCGAGCTCGAGGCGGACACCACCCTGGAATCCGATTACATCTATTACCTGCACGTTTTGGGAAAGGCCGATCCGCAGCGCATTGCCAAGCTCGCAAATTATGTGCGCCGCCGGCAGCTCGCCGATGGCGGCTGGTCCATCTATCCCGGTGGGCCTTCCGAGCTCAACGCTACCTGCAAAGCTTATTTTGCCCTGAAGCTGGCGGGCTGCTCCACCGAAGCGCGGCATATGGTTGAAGCGCGCGAGACGGTCCATCGTCTCGGCGGCCTGGAGCACACCAATTCCTATGTGCGGTTTTACCTCGCGCTGATCGGCGCCGTGGGATGGGAATTGGTTCCATCCATTCCGCCGGAGCTGATGCTCCTTCCGAATTGGTGCTATTTCAATATTTACGAAATGTCTTCGTGGACGCGCGGCATCGTGATTCCCATGGCCGTGCTGTCCTCGCTGCGGCCCGATTGGCGTTTGCCCGAGCGCGCGCGTGTCGATGAATTGTTCCAGGACCCCACACGAAAGACCGCGGCGTTTGACTGGAGCAAGCAACTTATCTCCTGGAAAAACGTTTTCCTGGCGCTCGATCGCGGTCTAAAGCTTTACGAGAAATCGCCCTGGAAGCCGCTGCGCCAGCGCGCATTACGCGAAGCGAAGTCCTGGATGCTGAACCACATCGAGCGTACCGAAGGACTGGCCGCCATCTACCCGGCAATGATGAATTCGATTTTCGCGTTGATGGCCTTAGGACACGGCCCGGACGATCCGCTGACCTGGAGGGAAATCAAGGAGTTTTCGCGATTTGAAGTCGAAGAGGGCGACACCATCCGCATGCAGCCGTGCGTTTCGCCGGTCTGGGATACCTGCATCGCCATGGTCGCTCTGGAAGAAGCCGGCTTGCCGGCGGATCATGCTTCACTGGTGAAGGCGGCGGAATGGATGCTCTCGAAGCAAGTGCTCGGGCCGGGCGATTGGCAAGTGAAAAACAAAGACGCCGAACCGGGCGGCTGGGCCTTCGAATTTCGCAACGATTTTTATCCGGACGTCGACGACACCGCGTTTGTGCTCATGGCGCTCCAGCGCGTGAAGTACCCCGATCCCCAGCGCATGGAAGGCGCCATACGCCGCGGAATTCAGTGGCTGCTCAGCATGCAGAACCGTGACGGTGGCTGGGGTGCGTTTGACCGTGACAACGACCAAAACTTCCTCTGCAACATTCCTTTTGCTGATCACAACGCGATGATCGATCCTTCCACCGCCGATGTCACCGCGCGCGTTGTTGAGTGCCTCGGCAGGTTTGGCTGGCCCGCGGAACATCCCGTCATTCAGCGCGCCGTGAAATTCCTGCGGAAGGATCAATGCGATGATGGTTCCTGGTTCGGCCGCTGGGGCGTCAACTACGTTTATGGAACCAGCGGCGTTTTGCGCGCCTTGGAAACCGTTTCGCTGACCGCGCGCGATTACTGCCAGCGCGCCGTGATGTGGCTTCGCACGGTACAGAAGGCCGACGGCAGCTTCGGTGAGTCACTGCGAAGCTATGAGATGCCGTCCACAAAAGGGCAGGGACCGAGCACGCCTTCGCAGACGGCCTGGGGTTTGATCGGGTTGCTGGCGGGTGCGGATCTCCACGAACCGGCCATCGTCAAAGCGGTTTCCTACCTTGTGCACCAGCAGAAGGAAGATGGCTCCTGGAGCGAGCCGGATTTCACCGGCACGGGTTTTCCGGGCGTGTTTTACCTGAAATACCACCTCTACCGGAATTCCTTTCCGGTCTACGCGCTGGCACGCTACTCCAACCAATCGCGCGGGGCGGATGAGTACCTGGCGCTGAAGTTCCAGCCTAGCCAATTCCGGCTGCGCAGCGGGTTTTAGAGCGCATGATGCGCTTTCCCCTGCGGCTTACTGTGGACCTCGCCCTGGCCCGGCTCGCGCAGACGTCCGGCGAGAATGCGGCAAGTGCTTCCGTACTTTTGCTCGCTCCCATGGAGCCAGCAAGTCCGTCCGGTCTCGATTCCAGTGCTCATCATCCCATGGCGCCAAGAGCTGGAACCGAATTACTGGCTCGTGTGCGGAATGCCCCCGCTCCCGTCGTGTGGATCGGGGGAAGCGAACCTCTTCTCCATCCGGAGATGGGACAGTTGACGCGCTGCATTGCCGGGATTGGCCGTGATGTTTTTCTGGAAACCGACGGCGCTCTTCTTCAGCGGCGCATTCACGAATTCCGTCCCGTCTCGCGGTTGTTTCTCACCATCCAATGGAACGGGCTCGAACGCTCGCACGACGCTAGGGCGGGGCGGGCGGGCGCGTTCCAGGCGGCGCTAGAAGGAATGCGCGTTGCGAGGCTCTCCGGTTTCTTGATCTGCGTGCATGCGCGCGTTCACGCGGAGACGGAACTGGGAGAGATGGCCGAGTCAATCCACTTTGCGCGCTCGCTCGATGTGGATGGCATTGTGATTTCGACCGCGAACCGGAGATCGAACTCCGCGAATCCGGAAGCGGCGGACTTGCAGCAGAAAATCGTGGAAGCGCGAAAGCTGATCGGGAGCAAGTGGTGGGAATCCTTTTCGCGGCTTGTTGAGCCCTTAGTGAGCGGCCAACGGAACACCACGCCAGGTGCCGAAGCGGTCGGCGTCCGTCCCGAACGCGAATCCCACGCCAACCAAGAGAGCGTAAGGGTCGCATGACCACGCTGGTTACCGGCGCGGCGGGCTTTGTTGGCAGCCACGTGACACGGCAATTGGTGGCTCGCGGTGACGAAGTGCGCGTGCTGCTCCGTGCGTCGAGCACCAACCGCGCAATTGCGGATTTGTCGCTTGAATATGTGACCGGGGACTTGCGCGAACCTGCCTCGCTCGATCGCGCGATGAAGGGCGTCAAGCGCGTCTTTCACGTTGCGGCGGATTATCGATTGTGGGCTAGGAGTTCTCAGGAGATTTACGATTCGAACGTTGGCGGCACAAGAAACCTTCTGAGCGCGGCGAAGCGCGCTGGCGTCGAACAGTTGGTCTACACCAGCACGGTGGCAACCGTTGCCGTCGACCGGCCGCGGTATCCCAATGAATTCACCGACGCCAAGCTGGAAGAAATGGTGGGCCACTACAAGCGCTCGAAGTGGATGGCGGAAAGGGAAGCGCTGGAAGCCGCGAAAAACGGATTGCCGGTCATTGTGGCCATGCCGACGACGCCGGTAGGGCCGGGCGACTGGAAGCCGACACCCACCGGAAAGATCATTCTGGATTTTTTGAATGGCAAGATGCCCGGCTATGTGGAGACTGGCTTGAATTTTGTTGGCGTGGAAGAATGCGCGGCAGGACACCTGCGGGTCGGCGAAAAAGGCAAAGTTGGCGAGCGCTACCTGCTCGGTGGTGAAAACCTCACGCTCAAGCAAATGCTGGACACCCTCGCGAAGATATCGGGTCTCGACGCGCCGCGGTTGAAAATTCCACATGGACTCGCGCTGGGTGTAGCCTATGCCAATACCGCGTTTGCGCGGCTGGTCGGGCGCGAGCCGAGCATTCCGGTCGAGGGCGTGAAGATCGCCCGGCACAAAATGTTTGTGGATTGCTCGCGCGCCAAGCGTGAACTTGGATTTCAAGCGGCACCGGTGGCTGCAGCGCTGGAACGCGCGGTGCGCTGGTACGAAGCGAACGGCTACATCGCCAAGAGCCGCGCCAAGCGCATGGCTCACGCCGCCGTTAGGGTTTTGTAGCGACCGGGCCAGACTTGTGCCGAGCGTAGCCGAGGGAGACCGGTGCCTTTGTTCTTGTAGCCCGGGACTTTAACCCGACATCTTAAGCCGATAGATATGCGCATCCTGGTCACTTTCGCCGTCGCAGCCGAGTTCGCCCCTTGGCGCAAAAGGCACGATTTTTCGCTGGTTCAACTCGCCGATCTCAGGACCTATCAAGCCGAGATCACGGGGGCCAGCGTTGTGGTCCTGTTGACTGGTATGGGCGGCGCGCGCGCCGGATCCGCGACGCGCGGCATCCAAACGGCTGCAACTGAGTCCGGGCGATTCTTCGAGGTATGCGTTTCGACTGGTTTGGCCGGGGGGCTGCAACCTGAGATCAGAGCCGGTGAAATTGTTGTAGCCAGCGAACTGCGAACTCGCGCCGTTTCCGCCGACCTTCCTAAGGGCGGAATTTCCTGCGACCGGGAGTTGATGGCTTTGGCAAAGAAGTGCGGGGCGCGAGGAGTAAGGGCCTTCTATGAGGAAGATCACATCGTGATCACTGCCGCGGAGAAATTAAGATTAAGCTCTTCGGCCGACGTGGTCGATATGGAAAGTTTCGAGGTGATCAGCGAGTGTCTTGTCTGGGGTACGCGTGGGGTGGCGGTACGCGCGATTAGCGACACTTCAGAAGACGATTTGCCACTCGATCTGAATCTAGCAGTCACCAGGGCGGGCGACATCAGCTTGAAACGCATGCTCGGGCAAGTGTTGAGGCAGCCAAAGAGCGTTCCCGGGCTCCTGCGCTTCGGCAGGCAGAGCCACCAGGCGGCCGAGTCGCTGGGAGACTTTCTTGACAGTTTCATCCCCGAGTTGGCTGCTCGGAGTGAAGCATTCTCGTTGCACAAGAGAGAGGTTGCCCAGGCAGGATGAGCAGGACTGAAACAACGCTGGAAGCCGTGAAGACACCAGCCCCCATCCCCAAAACGATGCGCGCCGGTGTCTACCGAGAAAAGGGAATCGTACGCGTCGAGGAGGTCCCCGTACCGCAAGTAGGCGATGGCGAAGTTCTCATCAAGGTTGCTACCTGTGGGGTCTGCGGCACCGACATCAAGAAGATTTTTCACGCTTACGTTCCGCCACCGCAAATCCTTGGACATGAATTGGCGGGCACGGTGGTTGCCGTTGGCCGTGGCGTGAAGAAATGGCGACTGGGCTGCCGGGTAATGAGTTTTCATCACATTCCCTGCGGGAAGTGTTTCTATTGCGAACGCCGTCTCTTCTCGCAGTGCAAGCAGTACAAGGCGACCGGTCTGACCGGCGGATTCACGCCGAACGGCGGCGGCTTCGCGGAATACGTGAAAGCCATGCCCTGGGTAGCCGAACGGGGGATTGTGGCGCTCCCCGATGACGTCAGCTTTGAGGAAGCCACGTTTATCGAGCCGATCAATACGATTTTGAAGGCCGTGCAGAAAGCCCGCGTAACGGCGGGCGAGACCGTGCTAATCGCGGGTTGCGGCCCCATCGGCCTACAACTGCTAATGGTTGCTAACTTGGCACACGCCAAGCTCTACACCAGTGATCCCATGGCCGTGCGGCGCGCGAAAAGCCTAACGCTAGGAGCATTAGAGTCGTTTGACCCCAGTGATGGTAAGCTTGTGGAACACATGAAGGCCCGGACTGAGGGTCGAGGCGCCGATGCGGTTTTGGTTGCGGTAGCACACTCTGGAGTTGTGATCGATGCGTTGGCAGCGGCAAGACCTGGAGGACGCGTACTGTTGTTCGCCGCGAACGACCCGGTAACCAGGATCGAGTTTCCCGCTGCGGCAGTGGGGATCGACGAAAAAGAAATCCTGGGCAGCTATAGTGCGGCCGTGGACATCCAAGAAGAAGGGGCCGACCTGGTGCTGAATAAGAAACTGCCGGTCATGGATATTGTGACGCACCGTTTTCCGTTGGCTAGAATCCAACAAGGGTTGGATCTGGCCGCCAAGCCAACGGAGGAATCACTCAAGATCTTGATCACACACGCATGAGCACGACGACGCCAAAGAAGCTGGAAGTAGGCGAAGAAGTGAAAGTTGCCGTAACACAAGTCACGGTGCCGTCGAAGATGACCGCAGCCGTACTCTATGGCAGCGAAGATCTTCGCATAGAGAAGATCGATGTACCCGCACTGGCGGCTGACGAAGTCCTGGTGCGCGTCCGGCTGGCGCTTACCGACGGTACTGACCTCAAAGTCTGGAAGCGTGGTTATCACGCCAAAATGATTCGACCGCCGGCCGTCTTTGGCCACGAACTGGTTGGCGAAATTGTGGCCGTGGGGAAGCGCGTGGATCCGCGCTGGCGGATTGGCATGCGCGTCATCGCCGCAAACTCCGCACCGTGTTTGCGCTGCTATCACTGCCGCCGTGGCCAGGAAAATCTTTGCGACGACTTGTTGTTCAACAACGGCGCGTACGCGGACTACATGCGCATCCCCGGCCGCATCGTCGTGGAAAACATGCTGGAAGTGCCGCACTCGGTGGACGATCAGAGTGCAGCGCTGGCCGAACCCTTGGCCTGCGTGCTTCGCGGAATCCACGAGATGGAAGTGCGTACCGGAGATACCGCCGCGGTGATCGGTTGCGGTCCCGTGGGATTGAAGTTTGTCCGCATGCTTTCGCGACGCGGAGTTCGCGTCATCGCGCTGGCGCGGCGCGCGGCGCCGCTCGACATTGCTAAGCGGCTGGGCGCGGTGGCGACCTTCAACGTCACCGAGACGGAAGATGTCGTGCCCGCGGTCAGAGCGCTTACCGAAGACCAGCTGGGACCCGATTCCGTGGTCGAAGCGGCGGGCAATCCGGCCACCTGGCAGCAGGCCCTGGCGATGGTGCGGCGCGGTGGTGTCGTGAATTTCTTTAGCGGCCTGCCTTCGGGTACTCGTGTTGAAATTGACCCGGCGGCGATCCACTACTCGGAAATCAAACTGATCTCGCCCTTTCATCACACACCGCGGTTCTTTCGCGAGGCCCTGGAAGCCATCCGGCGCGGGGATATTTCGGCTCGCGATTTCGTCACCGAAGAAATCCGGCTGGCGGACCTGCCGCAGGCGTTTGCGCGCATGAAGTCGCGCAGCGGCGAGATCAAGTTGGCCGTGCGGCCGTAGTTCGGGTGCAAACCAAACCCACCTGTCATTTGCTGTTCCCGCGTCCCGCATGGTTCCGCGGGATCGAGCGAGGCGCGCATTCTGCGCTCTGGACGGTTTTGCGGAGCGAGGAATCTCTCTTGTGATGTTACTCCCCGGCGAAATCGACATTACCCGGCACGCACCAAAGCCCGGCTGCGCGCCCGAAGTGGCTCGGCGATACACGCGGTGGCTCGCAACGCATCACTACGAAAATTTCAACGTCGTATCCTGGCTTCTCCCCAAAGCGCTGCACCAGGATTTCTACAACGTCTACGCGTATTGCCGCTGGGCGGATGATCTCGGTGACGAAGTTCGCGACGCGGCGCGCGCTCTGGAACTGCTGCATTGGTGGGAGCGCGAGCTGGATGCATGTTACGAAGGGAAACCAGCGCATCCGGTTTTTGTGGCGCTCCACGAGACGATCGTCGCGAAAGATATTCCCAAGCAGCCCTTTGCCGATCTCCTGAAGGCTTTCCGTCAGGATCAGACCGTCACGCGCTATCCGAACTGGGATGCCGTGCTCGGCTATTGCGTGTATTCGGCAAGTCCGGTGGGACGACTGGTTTTGTATCTGTGCGGCTACCGCGACGAACAGCGCCAACGTTTGTCGGATGCCACCTGCACCGCGCTGCAACTAGCGAATTTCTGGCAAGATGTCGCACGGGACCTGGAAATCGGGCGGATTTATATTCCCCTCGATGCGGCCGCGGCACAGGGGCTATCCGAGAACGACATCGTTGAAAAGCGCTTCGATGAGCGCTACGTGCGCTTGATGAAGGATCTGATCGCGCGCACGCGAGCCCTCTTTGCCGAAGGCCATCTGCTGGTAAAAATGGTGGATGGCCGCCTCAGCGTGGACTTAGAGATGTTCAGCCGGGGCGGTTTGGCCGTGCTCGATGCCATCGAAGCGATAGGATATGATACGCTTCACCGCCGCCCGGCGGTCAGCAAAGTAAAGCAGGCCCGCCTCCTGGGCGGCGCCCTGGTAAGGCAGCTCATAAACAAAAACTCAAGCGCGGATGTGAAGGTACTGACATCCATAGCTGTAGGGACAGAGCATGCCGTACCCCCAGCGAGCACCATGATTGCGGAATCGTACGAAGCCTGCTACGCCATTGCCCGGGCAGCTCGCAGCAATTTTTATCACGCCTTCTTCCTCCTGCCAAAACCCAAGCGGGATGGGCTGGCTGCCCTGTATGCCTTCATGCGCCTCGTGGATGATGTTGCCGACGAAGGCGCGGACCTCGCGGCCAAGCAACGCGGACTAGCGAAATGGCGCGCCGCTCTCGATCAAGCCATCACCGGGCAGGAGCAGCTCTTCGATGGCAACGCTGCCATGAGCCCCCCTTCTGCCTTGGACGGCGCTTCCGAAGTATTGCCTGCGCTGGTGGACACCCTGCAGCGCTACAAAATGCCCGCACGCTACCTTCACGACCTGATCAGCGGAGCCGAAATGGACTTAACATTGCAGGCGTATCCGACCTTCGACCGCCTTCGGGAATACTGCTATCGCGTAGCCGGCACGGTTGGACTTACCTGCACGCATGTGTTCGGCTTCCGCGACGCGCGTGCCCTGGACCTGGCGGAAAAGCTGGGCCTCACTTTTCAATTGACGAACATCATTCGCGACGTGCATGAGGATTACAAACTCGGCCGTATCTATCTCCCGGAGGAAGATCTGCAGCGGTATGGAGTCTCAGCGGAAGATTTTGGTCGCGCCGAAGCGACTCTCGGCGTTCGCGAATTGCTCCGCTTCGAAGCCGAACGCGCCTGGCAACTTTATGAAGAGGGTTCTGCATTGCTTGGTCTCATCGATGCCGATAGCCGCGGCGCATTGTGGCTGCTCGTCCATACTTACAGCGCGCTGCTCAGTCGCATCGAGGCGGTGGACTTTGCCGTCTTCGGTGAGCGCGTGCGGCTTCCCAAGGCGGAGAAAATGATGTTCATCGCCAAGGCGCGCTTCGGCCGACACACGGAAGAGAATATCCTTGAAAAGCGTAATCGTGATCGGCGGCGGGCTGGCGGGACTGGCAGCCGGCGTCGCGTTGGCTGAATCCGGCTGGCGCGTACGTTTGTTTGAACAGCGTCCCTTCCTCGGCGGCCGGGCAACCTCCTACGTGTTGCCCGACGGCCAGCATGTGGACAATTGCCAGCATGTGACTCTGGGATGCTGCACCAATCTGGAAGATTTCTACGGGCGCATCGGTGCCGCGGGCAAAATAACCTTCTTCGATCGGCTCCTCTTTCTCGATCCACAAGGACGCAGAGGAGAGATGCAAGCCGGGCGGTTGCCGGCGCCATTTCATCTGACCTGGTCGTTTGCGGCCTTTGCGCCGCTGACGCTGCCGGACAAGCTATCCATCGCGCGCGCCATGCTCGATATTCTGCGGACCAAGGGTAAGCCATCGGATCTGCAGGAGAATGGTGGGATCTCCATGCTGGAGTGGCTCCGCCGCCGCCGCCAGACGAAAGGCGCCATCGAGCGATTCTGGCGCGTGGTCCTCGTGAGCGCTCTCGATGAGGAACTTGCTCGCACCGACGCACGCTTCGGCATCGACGTTTTCTGGAAAGCCTTTCTTTCGAACAGCACCGGCTATCGCATGGGAGTCCCCGCCGTTCCGCTCGCAAATTTGTACGATGGATGCAAGTCGGAGATCGAGCGCCGCGGCGGGGAGGTGGTTTTGCGCACTCCCGTACGCGGCCTGAAGATCGAAAATGGTGAGTTCGCCGGGCTTCGCTTTGACGAAGGGCGCGAAGAAACGGCCGATGCCTACGTATTCGCCGTGCCCCACACCGCGCTGGGGGAACTGCTCCCACAAAGCATCAAGCAGAGTGATGCGGCGCTCGCAAATCTGGACAAAATCAATGTCGCGCCAATCACCGGCGTGCATCTGTGGTTTGACCGGCAGGTGATGACGGACCCGTTTTTGACGCTTTTGGACACCACCACGCAGTGGATCTTCAATAAGAGCGCTCTCTACGCCGATTCGAATGGAAAAGAGAAGGGCTCCCCCGAGGGACAGTACTTGCAATTGGTTATCAGCGCGTCTTACGATTTGCTGCAAAAACCGCGTCAGGAGATCATCGACCTCTGTTTAGGAGAACTCCGGGAGGCTCTCCCCGCTGTCCGTGACGCCGAATTGGTGAAGGCCACGGTCATCAAAGAAGCCGCGGCGACGTTTTCCCCGGAGCCGGGAGTGCACCGCTGGCGCCCCAGACAGCAGACCTCCGTGCCGCGTTTGTTCCTGGCCGGGGATTGGACGGACACCGGTTGGCCCGCGACAATGGAAGGTGCCGTGCGCAGCGGTTACTTGGCCGCCGAAGCCCTGCTTCGCTCCGCTGGAACGCCTCGAAGATTGCTGCAACCGGATCTCGAGCCGGATGGATTCATCGCCATGTGGCTAGGGAGGCAAAGCGCCGCGACAGGTAGCTGACCACCAACAGCCCAAGAGCGAAGGTACCCATGAAGCAGGAACGGACCACCAAGAAAAACCATCATCCGGCGTCCGTTCGCGACGCAACCAGTTCATACCAGCCAATGCGGCGCTCCTTGTTCGTTAACTCTTCACCCGCCGCGTCCAGCATTTCGTACTCGCCTTTGTGTGTGGTCATGAACTGTTCGTAGGCTTCACGGGAATTCCAGAAATCGAGAGTGAGGTAAATGGCAGGACGAAAGGGATCACCCAAGAGACGAGTCTCGCGGTAGTTCGAATCGCTTCGGAAGAGCCTAGCCCAGTCACCACCCGGGCCGTAGGCGCTCTCGAATCTTTCTTCACAACCCGACTTGACTTCGTACTCCCAGAGGGCTAAAAACATAGATGTCCCATCTCCTGCTCGTTGGACGTACGCGCTTCTGCATGCAAACTCTAGGGAACGAGTGCGCGGTCCGGCCGAGTGTAGCAATCCGATTGGATACAAGCCAAGTTGGCAAGCGCGACAGCGCAAGAGCATGAGTTGTGGTTGTGGCAGTCCGTCGAGACGGACGGACGGAGGTGTTTGTGAGTCGAAAGTACAGCCACCGCGGTTACCGGGACGCGGAAAAAAATGAAAAAAAAGACAAATCCCACGATCGCAAGCCGCCTGCCGGCGGGCCGCGTGGCGCCGATCAATTCGGCCCCCGCACCCCCCGCATGGTCGGCACGGTCACCCGCGCACGATGCGCCAATTGTGGCGCCGTGTTGACCCCCGGGTTCGATCCCAATGGCACGTGTCCCAAGTGCCAGTTCGAATTGCACTGCTGCAAGCAGTGCCGCTTTTTCGATTCCGGCGCACAGTTTGAATGCACCCAGCCAATCCAGGAACGTATCTCTCCCAAAGACGCGAAGAACGCCTGCACCTTTTACGAATTCCGCATGACCATCGAAAAAGATACCGCGCCAACGTCCTATACGCAGCCGGCAGCACCCGGTTCCGCGCCCCCTACGGCACCTCCGCGGCACACCGACGCGCGCCAGGCCTTCGAAAACCTTTTCAAGAAGTAGTTGCTCGATGAAATCCTCGCGACGATCCTTTCTCGAAGCCGGTCTCGCCCTCCCCGTCCTCCTCGGTGCTTCCCCGTCGTTTCCCCCCACCTCGCAGACGTCTGAAGCGGCTGCTTCAAAGGATTCCTCCTTCGATCCATGGGTGGAGATCCACGGTGAAAACCTGCGCCACAATGTGCAGGAAATCTCGCGGCGCGCCTCCTCGCGGCCCATCCTCGCGGTGATCAAGAACAACGGCTACGGCACGGGGGTGACCAACGTCGCCCAGCTGTTGGAGCCGCAGCCGGAAATCTTTGGATTCGCCGTGGTGAAATTCCACGAAGCTATCTCCCTGCGCGACGGTGGCATTCGCAAGCCCATCCTCCTGCTCGGCCCTTTTGACGAACAGAACCTCGAAGATGCCGTCGCCCGCGGCATCATGCCCATGATCTACACGCCGCTGGGCCCCGCGCTGGACAAGGTCGCCGGCAAAACGCAAATGCCCGTCCCAATCCACCTCTGCATTGACACCGGCATCGGCCGCGTCGGTGTGCCGCACTACCTGGCCGCCCCGCTCGTCCGCAATCTCGCCAGCCGCAAGTCTGTCCAAATCCGGGGAACGATGATGACCTTCACTGAGGACCCCGAGTTTGACAAAGAGCAGCTCCACCGCTTCCAGGACACCTGTGCTTCTCTCGAGAAAGAAGGCATCGCCCTCGGAAAGAAGCACGCCGCATCCAGCTTCAGCCTCTTCCAGCATCCTGACGCGTTTCTCGATATGGTGCGTCCGGGCATGGCGATCTATGGCATGTACTCGGAAAACGAATTTCGCCACACCGCAATCATGGATCTCCGCCCCGCGATCGGCTTGAAGGCTCGTGTCATCTACGTGAAGAAATTGCGCAAAGGCGACAGCGCCGGCTACAATCGCGCCTACATCGCCAAGGAAGACGTTTGGGTGGTCACGCTGCCCGTGGGCCACGCCGACGGCTGGCCACGCAGCGCTGCACCCACGCGCGAGAAAGGCGCCAAGGTGCGCATCAACGGCGATCTTTTTCCAGTCATCGCTTCGGTCTCCGCCAGCCACTGCATCGTGGAAGTGGGTAGGGAAGAGCGCGTCAAGATCGGCGACACCGCCATCTTCTTTGATTGGCAGCCGGGCTCACGGCCCGAGGATGTCTCCGAAGCCTGCGGCGCCTCCGTCTACGATCTCACCATGCACCTCAATCCGCTCTTGCCCCGCCGCATCGTTTAGCATGGTGCTGGAGAGTCCCAGGTGTCATTCTGAGGCTGGCGACAAGGATGCCCCGATCGAAGATTCCGGCCGCTGCCATTAAACCGTACATTCCCCATCGCCACCGTGGAGGAACAATCACGATGAGCGCTCGCCCCGGCAGTTGGCTTTCCGGGCAGGCGGTTGCCGCCATAGTGGATACCACCAGCCCTGAATAGCAAGGGGCTTTAGTCCATGCCGGTCTGTTCTCTAACTTTTTTGCCCATGTGGCAGCGCCCCGGCCCTCTCTGCGAATTTCTCGGTGTAGGGACGCAACAGTTAAGCCAGGAATTTCTCGAGCGGCTCCCAATAGTTGGCTTTCCATCCCGCCGCTAGGTGTTCTCCCTGGCCCTTGGGAAAGCCACCATGGTCAAAAACGAGTTTGGTACCGGAACCCTGCTCCACCAACGCGAACTTGGCAATCGAGTAGACCCCCGGATCCCAGGTGGCCACGCGCCAGGCTTGGACGATTCGCTCGTTGGGCACAAGTTCGATATGCCGTCCAACGATATGGCCGCCGAAGAGTGCGAACGCGCCACCTGCCTCACGGCTGATCTGCGTGGGCGCAGCTCCCGGGGGCATGCCGGACTGCATGGCTGCACTGAGCTGCGTCACATTGTTGAACTGTTTCGTGTCGGTGAGTGCATCATAGACACGTTTGCGGCTGGCTTTGAAAATTGGCTCTTGGTGAATGGATTCCCCCGGACAAGTAACCTCCTCTTCATTTCCTGCCCAAGCCGTCGTTGAGCTCAGAGCCAGGCCACCAAGCGACATGGTAACTCCAGCCAGCAATTGCCGCCGTGTCGGCGTACTCAGGTTTGCACTACGATTCGTACTCTCGCTCATCATCGTCCTCGCGAGTTGTGTTTCGCGACCGTCCCGCACAAGACCATCTTGCCAAGTCTTACGTCTCCGGATCGTGCCGCGATACAGGTCTCAGCTCCTTGGCGCTGGGAATGCTGCAGCCTCCCATCAGGATACCTGGTCAAACAGATAATCTAACTCCTTCAGAATCTGTGCCTAGGAGCCCTGAGCCACGCAGGGAGCTCCCATCGAGAGCTTCGAGGGGAGTCACCCTGCCTTCCGTCCCGCCAGCGGAAACAGCGTCGGCTCGACAGGTGCAGTATCGGCAATAGCCTCGAGTTGCGGGTAGTGCTGCCGGAGCGGCTCAGGAACCTTTACTTTCGATCCTTTCAGGATGCTGATGAGCTGCAGGGCGTTGACAACGGACTTTCCTTGAAAGTGATTGTTGGTGACCACAAACGTCTCGCGGGCCCGTTCGGCGATTTTGCGCACCCGCGTGATCCAGGGAGCCAACTCTGCGGCGGAGTAAAGATAGTTGTAACGCTCGTGAGCGGGAATCGTCGCGTCATCAGTGAACCAGGTGTCGTAGCGGCGGCCGTGAAGCCGCACGTACCCGACGGCCGCGGTGGCTTGAGCGGAGGGCGCAATCGATCGCCCGATGATGGGTTGGTCGATGTTGCAAAAACTGACGCCGCTGGCATGCAGCAAATCCCACGTTTCAGGAGAATCCCACGAAGCGTGGCGAACTTCGACGACCAGAGGATAGTCGGCGAAGCGCCTGAGAACCGCCGAGAGATACGCCACGGCCTCCCCAGTGCGATGAAACGAAAAAGGGAATTGCAGCAGAACTGCCCCAAGCTTGTTGGCCGCGCGAAGCACGTCAAAGCCCGCGCGAACGGCGCGCTCGTCTGCCGCGCTGGCGCCCGAAATTGTAGGTCTGATGTCATGCGTGAAACGTTGCCACAGCTTGGCGGTGAAAACAAACCCCGGATTCGCCGCCACGCGATCGACCCATTGCGCCGCGTAGTCCGGACGCAGCGGCTGGTAAAACGAAGTGTTGATCTCGATGGTGTCAAAGAATTCCGCGAGATAGGTCGCCTGGTGGAATCCTTTGGCACGGCGAGAAGGATAAACGTACCCAGCCCAGTCGGGATATGACCAGCCCGCGGGGCCTACGCGGAGGATACCGATCGGCGCCGCATTGGCCGACGATGTGGTTTCGTTGAACCGAGGCTTAGTTTGTGAATTGCGCCGCGCCATGAAGTGGCGCAGGTGGTTTGCGCCCACAGCAGAGTAGAGGGAGGGAGGAGAAGTGTCAACGCATGCGAGGTCAAAACCTTGGTCGTCGTTGCCCCCGGCGTCTCGGGCTGCTATGCTTTTCGGCGATGCGGTGCAATCAGGCGAACCTTGTCTCCCTCCCCTTTCTCAGCTTTTCCTACAGGTGCACACATGAAACTCTCCATCAGTTACAAAAATGTCGAGTCGCACAAACCGGTTGAGGCCGAAGTCGAGCGGCACATCAGTAAGCTGGGAAAACTGTTGCAGAGCTACTCGCCGGATCTCGTGCAATTGCACGGCGCATTTTCAAAGACCCCGCGCACCGACGAGAATTCCTGCTCGCTGAATTTGTCGTTGCCAACGGGAACGCTGCATGCCACAGGCACCGGGGTAACGGTGCGGGCCAGTTGCAAGAAAGCCTTCAGCGAACTTGAAGGGCAAGTCAAAAAACACCAGGCCAGGCTGCGCAAAGACTACGAATGGAAACGCAAGCGCCCTCTCCCACGCGCCGAAGCTCTTTCCTGAATCTGCGCCAGCACGCCCAGGTGGTTGCCCGCCGCCCGGCAGCCCATCCTCAGGAACTACTCTCGCGCTGGCACGGCGATGCGGTCGCGTGACGGTTGCGAGCACGCCACAACAAGAAATTCTAGCCGTTGGGGCGTAGCTCAGTGATCGAGCATCGGCCTTTTAAGCCCCCCAGCGTCCTGTCCTGATCGGCCGTGATGTGTCAACTCATGCCATGTCAAAGAGATGGAGAAAATCGTTGCTGCCCCGGCGCGTCCGTTGAACCTAGCAAGCCAAGTGACACCAGAACTGACACAGCCCTGTCAAATTCTCTGCAGCAACATGGCCACGCCGGGAAGGTCAGCATGCGGAGACCAGGCGTGGGAGCGTAATGAAAAAATAAGAAGAAATGTTTGTCGTGGTGATAGTGTCAAGCTCCGCGGATCGCGGGTTGGGCAGGCCCTTTGGAGGCGTGAATATCTCATCCAGCTAAAAGAGATTTAATACTGTTTTCAGGAATATGACTTTGGTAGTGACATAGTCTCATCACCAGGATCGACCCGATTTGTGCCACCACCTGGGAACAAGTTGAGGCCATTGCAAAGCGCCCCAGGAAGGGGAAAGCATGAAAGAGGAGCGAAGGAAGTACCGGCCGGCAGAGAGCGGCGGCGCAATTCTTTCCCGGCGCGGCTTGTTCGAACTTGCGGGCCTGGCTGTTGCCACCGCTGCGATTCCGCCTGGGGCGGTGATGGCCAAACCTTCTCCCAGCGGTGATTCGAATGGGCAAGGTGTGAGCCCGGTCATGGACAAGCTCAGCAGATACATGAGCGAAGCCAGCGGCCGCGCGCTGCCCGATGAGGTCACCGAGAAAACGAAGCAGCACATCCTGGACACTCTGGCGGCGATGATTTCGGGTTCGCAGCTGACACCCGGGCGCGCGGCGCTCGAATTCGCTGGCGCCTATGGTGGAAAAGAGGTCGCGACCGTAGTTGCCTCGAAAATTGTATGCGGCCCGATCGAGGCGGCACTGACCAATGGAGTGTTGGCCCACGCCGACGAAACCGACGATTCGCACGCCCCGTCGCAATCGCATCCTGGTTGCGCGGTAGTGCCTGCTGCGCTTGCGGCTGGAGAGCGGTTTGGCATCCACGGGACACACTTCCTGCGCGCCGTGGCGCTGGGCTACGACGTTGGACCGCGTTTCACGATGACCCTGGGCGGGCAGCAATTTGAAGCGGAGAGTCACTGGAGCACGCATAGCATCTCCCCACTTTTCGGCGCGGCGGCAGCCGCCGGCTGCGCGGCGGGCTTGAGCGTGAAACAGATGCGATTCCTACTGGGATATACGGCCCATCAATCGTCCGGCCTTGGCGCATGGAACCGCGACACCGACCACATCCAGAAGGCATTCCACTTTGGCGGAATGACGGCGCGCAGCGGGGTCACATCTGCCTTGATCGTCCAAGCCGGATGGACCGGCGTTGAGGACATTTTCTCGGGAAGAGATAATTTCTTTCAGGCATACAACCCTCATGCTAATCCCCCCGGACTGACCGAACAACTTGGCGAACGTTTTGAAATCATGCGCACGAATATCAAAAAATGGCCCGTGGGTTCGCCGATCCAGGCGGCTCTAGATGCCCTGGAGATCCTGCGAAAGCAGCGTCCCTTCAATGCGAATGAAGTGCAGCAGGTCTCCGTGCGGCTGGCGACAGATGAGGCGGCGATCGTGAACAACCGCGAGATCCCGGACATTTGCCTGCAGCACATGATGGCGGTGATGGTGATGGACAAGACGGTCACGTTCAGTTCGGCACATGACAAAGCGCGCCTGAAGGATCCGGCGACGCTCCGGGAACGGGAAAAGGTGAAATTGATTGCGGATGAGCAGTTAGAACGCCTCATGCCTTTGCGCGTGGCGATCGTGGAGGTCCAACTGACGGAGGGAGGGCACCTCACACAGCGGGTTGATAGTGTTCGGGGCACTCCCAACAACCCCATGACCGGTGAGGAGATTGTTGCTAAATCTCGTGATTTGATAGCGCCGATCCTCGGACCGGCCCAGTGCGCCAACCTCATGGACAGAGTGCTAAACCTGGAACGAGTAAAAGATATCCGGGAACTGCGGCCCTTACTGCAGCGAGCCTGAGCAAAATAGATTTTCGTCGGAAAGGCGGAGTGGTGAGGATTGTAGATATCCGCGAGACCGTAGTGCCCATCAAATCGGGAATTCGAAACGCCTATATTGATTTCAGCCAAATGACCGTAAGTGTCCTTGCGCTGGTTACGGATGTGGTACGCCAGGACAAGCCCGTGGTCGGTTTCGGATTCAATTCGAACGGCAGATACGCGCCAAGCGGACTGCTGCGCGATCGCTTTGTTCCGCGGCTCAAGTCCGCGGACCCTGAAACGTTAGTCGACGAAAGCGGCGAAAATCTGGATCCGATGCGAATCTGGGACGTGGTCATGCGGAATGAAAAACCTGGCGGACACGGCGAAAGATCGGTGGCCGTGGGTGTGCTGGATATGGCGGTGTGGGATGCGGTGGCGAAGATCGCCGGGGTGCCGCTTTTCCGGTTACTCGCAGACCGTTTTCGGGGAGGAGTCTTCGACGACAAAGTATTCGTTTATGCGGCGGGCGGTTACTACTATCCGGAGAAAGACTTATCTGCGCTACAGAATGAGATGCGCGGGTATCTCGATCTTGGATACTCCGTGGTGAAGATGAAGATCGGTGGAGCGCCGCTTTCGGAAGACTTGCGGCGAATAGAGGCGGTACTAAAAATCCTGAAGAGTTCCGACCAGTTGGCGGTGGATGCAAACGGCCGCTTTGATTTGGAGAATGCCATTGCCTATGCTCGCGCACTTGCCCCCTACCGGCTGCGTTGGTTTGAGGAGCCAGGCGACCCGCTGGACTTTGAACTGCAAGCTAGGGTCGTGAATCATTATGCGGGAGCAATGGCCACGGGCGAAAATCTGTTCTCTATGCAGGATGCGCGAAATCTGATTCGCTACGCGCAAGTGCGGCCGGATCGCGACATCTTGCAGTTCGATTGCGCTTTGAGCTACGGCCTGGTCGAATACCTTCGAATTCTGGGCATGCTGAAGGACTACGGGTGGTCGCCAATCCGCTGCATTCCGCACGGAGGGCACCAGATGTCGTTGAACATCGCAGCGGGTCTGGGGTTGGGGGGCAACGAATCCTATCCAGGAGTTTTTCAGCCGTTCGGTGGATTTGCTGATGGGATACCGGTCAAGGACGGCTACGTCAAGCTGCCGGAGATTCCGGGCATCGGTTTTGAGGCGAAGGGAGAATTGTTCCTGGTTATGAAGGCGCTGACGGAAAACTAGCTGAATGTGCATGCGATTGGAACGAAACGTGTTCCCCGCAGCTAAAAAAGAATTAATACTGTTTTCAGGTATTCGATTCGGTTAATGACATACCTTCAATGCGCGGTCGAATCCGTTGTGCTCCCGCACTCCTTAGCAAATTCACTCTAGCGCAAGGTGCCCGGAGGGGAAGAACACGCATGGGACATAGCGGACGCACAGATGAACCGGCAGGGAGTGGCGGGGCAGTTTTGACCCGGCGGGACCTGCTTGAACTCGCCGGCTTGGCGTTCGCAACAACGGCCATCCCGCCTGTGGCAGCGTTCGCTGAGGCAGTCGGCAGCCAGGATGAGGCGGCGCTAGGGGTGAGTCCAGTCATGGACAAGCTCAGCAGGTATATGAGCGAAGCGTGTGAGCGTGGGCTACCTGACGAAGTGGTGGAAAAAGCGAAACATCACATTGTGGATACGCTGGCTGCGATGATTTCCGGCTCGGAGATTCGTCCGGGACACGCAGCGATAGAATTTGTGCGCGCCTATGGTGGTAAAGAGGTTGCGACGGTAGTCGCTTCAAACATCGTGTGCGGTCCCATCGAAGCGGCGCTGGCCAATGGAGTGCTGGCTCACGCTGACGAGACTGACGATTCGCACGGTCCGTCCCGCTCGCATCCCGGTGTCTCCGTGGTTCCCGCGGCATTGGCTGCCGGCGAGCAGTTTGGAATTTCCGGGAAACACTTCTTGCGCGCCGTGACGCTTGGTTATGATGTCGGGACGCGGGTAACGATGAGCATGGGTGGGCCCGGTTACCAGGTGGCTACCCACCGGAGCACTCACGGCACGGTGGCTGCTTTTGGCGCTGGCGCGGCCGCTGGCTGCGCCGCAGGTCTGGGGGCCCAGCAGATGCGTTTGCTGCTGGATTACAGCGCTCAACAAACATCGGGAATGGGAGCCTGGAGCCGCGACACGGAGCACATGGAGAAGGCTTTCCTATTTGGGGGAAAACCCGCAGCCGGCGGAGTCACTGCCGCGATGCTGATCCGCTCAGGTTGGACAGGTGTTGACGACATTTTTTCCGGCCCTGACAATTTTTTTCAGGCCCTGGCGCCCAGGGAAAATGGCGTCGTCAAGGCCGATCCGACGCAACTCGTCGAAAAGCTCGGGGAACGCTACGAGATCACGCGGACGAACATCAAGAAATGGACGGTGGGTTCACCAATTCAAGCTCCGCTCGATGCGCTTGCCGGTTTCTTCAATCGGCGCTCGTTTACCGCCGACGATGTACAGAAGGTGGTAGTGCGAATCGCCAGCGACGAAGCCAACACGGTGAGTAATCGCGACATGCCGGACATCTGCATGCAGCACATGATTGCGTTGATGTTGCTGGACAAGACCGCGACGTTCCGATCGGCTCACGACAAAGCGCGCATGAAAGATCCTGACGTGCTAAGGCAGCGCGCCAAAGTGCAGGTGGTTGCCGACCCACGGATCGACGCCCGCCGTCCGAGACGCGAAGCCATCGTGGAAGTGACGCTCGCCGACGGCACACAGATGAGCGAGTGGGTCCGAGACGTACGCGGGACAGCCGAGAATCCGATGCCGCGCGAGGAGGTCGTTCGGAAGGCCCGTGACCTTATCGCGCCGGTGCTGGGAGGCGCAACTTGCGCGACCCTGATCGACAAGCTGTTGGCTCTCGAGAACGTGAAGGATATCCGCGAACTTCGCCCTGTGCTTCAGCGAAGCTAAAGGGCCGGCTTATTCGCGGCCGCAAAGCTTCAGCCCGTGCAAAGCAAATGCAGGGAAAGTTCAGTCGAGGAGCAAAAGAATGAAAAGGCACACGGCAATTTTCCTGGCTTTGTGTGTGGTCTTGATTCCGGCAGCGAGGTGCCAGACCAGCGCGCCACTGAAAGAGATCCAGAGCATCCCATTGCCGAATGTTGAGGGCTATTTCGACCACATGGCGGTGGACATCAAAGGCCAGCGCCTGTTCGTTCCAGGAGAGCACCAGAGGACCATTGAAGTTGTGGACCTGCGCGCCGGCAAGGTGATCCATACGATCACAGGTTTTGGAGGAGATCCCCGCAAGACCATCTATCTCCCTGAGACCAACGAAATCTGGGTGGACGACGGAGATGCCACGTGCAAAGCATTTAGCGGGGATACTTACGAGCTGGTCAAGAACATCCCGTTGACCGGACATGAACTGGACAAAGATTCGAGAAGAGTGCCAGATAACGGCGTTTATGATCCGGCCAGCCATCTATTTTACTTGGGTGACCGGGCCGATGGCCTCAAGAAAGAGGGTGCTAAAGGTTCGATCGAAATCGTGGACCTGAAGAACGGCAAGCTCGCGGGAAGCATCGAGGTCGACGGGCTGAATCCGGCGGGGCTGGTGCTGGATCCAGCGTCGCCAAGAATGTTTGTAGTGATGGGTGACACCAGCCAGGTAGTGGTCATTGATCGAGAAAAACGCAAAGTGATCGCCATGTGGCCTATCACCGGGGGGCCGGAGCCCCATGCTGTGGACGTCGATGCGGCCCACCACCGGCTGTTTATCGGCAGCCGCGTGAAACGGTCACATATCTATAAGCCCGGTAAATTGGTGGTGATGGATTCGGACAGCGGGAAAGTGATCGATGCGATCGACACAGAAGGTGGTGTGGACGAACTCGTTTTTGACGTGCCAACCAAACGCATCTACTACACCGGAACAACCGGCTTCGTGGAAGTGTTCAAACAGGTCGACGCGGACCACTACGAACGACTCGGGAGAGCTGCGACCGGACCGATTGCGAAGACCACGCTGCTGGTGCCCGAACTCAAGCGGTTTTACGCGGCGATCCCGAGGCTGGTTATCCTCGTGCCTCCTATTCCTCAATCAAAGGAGGCAACCATCGAAGAGGCCAAGATACTGGTTTACGATGTGGTTCCCTAAACCGTTGACCAGGATTTGGAAAAGCGTCGCCTGCCGGCTGGAGGGAACGCAGGGTAGCGCGGGTCTTAGAACTTACCGGAATCGTGATGTCTGGCATAATGCCCAAATCGCCTGGCGATCTTCGTGGCTCTGACGCTGGGAAAAACTATCAGCAAGAATACATTCGCGGGGCATGTCTGCCCCATCCCGAATTGTTTAGAGTAAGACCAGTTCTTGCTCTAGCGCCCATCACCTTCTTGCTGATATTTCTGACCCCATTTCGGGTTTTCTCGCAGGTGGCCGCGAGAACCCTTTCCGGGAAAGTAACAAGCGAATCCGGGTCTGGCATTCCAAGCGCGCATCTTTCCATACTCAATCGAGACAATGGCAGTAGCGCGTCAGCCACAGGAAAACAAGACTGCTCCTACCAGGTGTCAAACCTGGCGCCGGGAAACTACGAGGTTACCGCCAGTGCTCCGGGTTTCGAGCCAGCCAGCATGCGGGTAACGATTCGAGCTGACGCCGATGCAGTGGCCGACTTCGTGTTGCACTTGCGAAAAGGGCAAGCGGGCTCGTCGACCGTGAGCGGTGTGCTCAATTCACAAAATGTGACGGAGTTACCGTTGAACGGGCGCTCGGCCTCCGATTTGGCGGCCCTTGAGCCTGGCGTGGCGACTGCGCGCACGCAGTCTTCAGGGCAGGGAAGATATGGCTTCGGAACGCAAATGACGATCTCTGGTGGAAGGCCGCGACAAAATGACGCGCGTCTTGACGGCATAAGTGTAAACGACTATGCCAACGGCTCGCCCGGAAGCGCGCTGGGCGTAAACCTTGGAGTGGATGCGGTGGAGCAGTTCACCGTCCTGACCAGCAACTATCCGGCGCAGGTGGGCCGGTCCTCGGGCGGAGTGGTCGGTGCGTCTACGCGGCGGGGAACGAACAGCTTTCATGGCGACGTCTTCGAGTTCATTCGCAACAGCGCGCTGGACGCGAGGAATTTCTTCGATTCCGCCAAGCCGCCTTTCCGCCGCAATCAATTTGGAGCCTCGGCGGGTGGGCCCCTTTGGAAGAACCGCACTTTCCTTTTCGGCGATTATGAGGGGCTGCGAGCAAGCACCGGCATCACGCAGGTGGACACGGTGCCATCGGCGGGAGCGAGGGCGGGGAACCTGTCTACCGGAGCAGTTGCAGTTGATCCCCGCGTGCTGCGCTTTGTGAATGCGTTTTTCCCGCTGCCCAACGGAAGTCTTCTAGGTTCGGGCGACACCGGAATTTATACGTTTTCGGAGCAGCAGGTCACACCCGAGAATTATTTTACGACGAGGATGGATCACAAATTCTCGGCAAGGGACGAAGTCTCGGGAACCTACATGTTTGACAATGGAACAGTGCGACAGCCCGACGAGCTGAACAACAAGCTGACGGGATACGATTCGCGGCGGCAATTCTTCACCGTGCGCGAAGGACATACCTTAGGTCCACGAACTCTCAATTCCTTTCGGTTCGGGATATACCGCGTAGTGGCGACGACCGGGCTCACCTTCGCAAGCGGCAATCCGTCCGCAGGCAATCCGTCCTTCGGTACCGTCCCCGGTCAAAATGCCGCAGAAGTAACCGTCCCGGGTATCACCGCGTTCACCGGCGGCTTGGGCGTCACCACGAATTTCCATTTCCATTGGACTTCGATTCAGGCTTATGACGACATTTCACTGGTGAGGGGAAATCATTCTCTCAAATTCGGCCTTGGGATGGAGCGAATTCGGGACAATAAGCTGGGCGTTTCCACCCCTGGAGGTGAATTTCTTTTCAACTCAATTTCTGAATTTCTGACCAACCAGCCATTTTCGCTGGCAGCGGCGATTCCGAGCGCGGTCAGCCCGCGGGGATTTCGGCAGACCATCGCGGCGGCTTACGTTCAGGATGACTGGCGCTCGTGGCCGAACCTGACGATCAATTTGGGATTGCGCTATGAGATGAGCACGGTCATGACAGAAGTGCATGGCAAACTGACGGTGCTGCGCCAGATTACCGACCGAACGCCCCATCTTGGCGATCCGCTGATTTCGAATCCCACGCTTGGCAACTTTGAGCCGCGCGTGGGCTTTTCCTGGGACCCGATGCGCGATGGCAGGACGGCGGTGAGTGGAGGCTTTGGGATCTTCGACGTATTGCCGCTGCCGTATTTGTTTCAAATGAACGAACTGTTTTCGGCGCCATTCTTTGAGTCCGCAAGCGCCAGAAACTTGGGGGTAGGCACCTATCCGGTTGCCGCGTACGCCGCGCTTACCGCATCGTCAAACACACTTCGCCAGGCATACTTCGAACCGAAGCCCGGCCGGAACTACGTGATGCAGTGGAATCTCACGATTCAGCATGAACTTCTCGAACGCCTAAGCCTGCGCATTGGCTATGTGGGCTCCCGCGGTGTCCACCAGCCCTTGCGCACGGAGGATGCCGACATCGTTCTTCCAACTTTGACTCCACAAGGCTATCTGTGGCCTTCACCGGTGGGCAGCGGAACGCGCCTGAATCCAAATGCGGGTCGGATCACGGCCGGATTTTGGGATGGCCGCTCGTACTACGATGCGCTTCAAGTGCAGATCAAGAAGAAGATCGGGAGCTCTTCTCAGTTGGCCGGTTCCTACACCTGGGGCAAGACCATAGACACCGGCTCAGGAAGCATGGTGGGCGATGAGTACACCAATTCCATTTCCAGTCCGCTATTCTTCAATCTCAAACTGAATCGCGGGCTTGCCGACTTTAATGTAAGTCACAACCTGAATTTGAATTACACCTGGGTGCTGGGGACGCCGAAGTGGAAAACGGGGATTGGCGTGTGGGCTCTGGGAGGATGGCAACTGGGCGGAGTGTTTGAAGCGAGTACGGGAGTTCCGTTTACCCCGGGATTTGCGGGAGATTCTCTCGGCGTTGGCAGTACCGAACCCAATGTCGATGTACCCAATGTGCTGACGGGCCCCAACTGCGGTTCCTACGTCAATGCGGGTAATCCCAACCGCTACATTAGAACGCAGTGTTTCGCGGTGCCTAATCCGATTACGCTTCGCGGCAATCTGGGCCGCAACACACTGAGCGGCCCTGGATTGTTGAACTTCGATCTCTCCGTGGCTAAAAACAATTACGTCAAGAGAGTCTCGGACGCGTTTAATGTGCAGTTCCGAACGGAGTACTTCAATGTGTTTAACCGTGCGAATTTTGCGCCGCCGCTTGACAACCGAAACATTTTCGACGCGACGGGGGCTGCGATTGCGAACGCGGGGCTGATAACGTCCACGCAGACGCCGTCCAGACAGATTCAATTGGCGTTGAAGATCATCTGGTGAGCGGGAGAGGAGAGCCTGGGGACGGCCACGTTTAGTGGAGGACCAAGGTGTCGATTCGTTTGGGCACTTCTCCTACCGGGATGACAGCCACAAGCTTCAAGGTTTTCGTGTCGATGGCGGACACCAGCCGATTACCGGAGTTGGAGATATACACCAGCCTGCTGTCTGGGGTGAAAGTGATCCACTCGGGAACGGAGCCCGTGGGTACGTGCCCCAGCGGATAAACGAGCGGCAGCGAGGTGTGACCAACCAACGCCAGATCCGGCAGCGAGTATTCGAATACGGCGTTGGCGAGAGTACTGTTCACCCACAACGATTTGCCATCGGGGGCGACCCCTATGCCGTGGGCAGGTGTGTTCAGGCGCCCTTCGGCAATGCCGAATCCGCCGGGCTCACTGGGGGCGTGATCCTGGCTACTTCGGAGCGCCTCGCAAAATCCACTACGGCAAATCCGTTGAAGTTGGAAAGCTGGACGAAAATACGACGCGTGGATCCGTCGGAATTTACCTCGAAGGCCATGGGGCGCACGGGGTGGTCGAAATTCAGTTTCCATGCGATTTGATCGGTCTGGAGATCGATCGCCGTGGCCGACTGGCCTTCCAGGGAACCGCTGACCCCATACTTGCCGTCAGGGGTGACATAGACATTGTGAACGCTGTCGACGGGCATGCTTTTGACGCGGGTCAGTGAAATTGTGTCGATCACATCGAGGGCGCCCTGCGGCGCGCGGATCCCGGCGAGGATGCGACGGCCATCCTTGGTGATGGCGATATTATTTGGCCGGCCGCTCAGAAGCACTTTTTTCAAAATCTTACTGCTCTTGCGGTCCACGACATCGAGGACGCTTTCCGATTCGTTGCTGACATAGACGCGTGCGCCATCGGGAGAAAAGGTGATTCCATGGGGGAGCTCTATGCCATGAATCACCTGTACGACATTGTTGACGGTGGGGTCGATAACATCGATGGTCTCTCCCGCGCTATTGGTGACATAGATGAGCGCCCCTGGTTTTGGCGACGAGGCAGGGTTAGCTTCTGTTCCGGCACTTCTCACCCACTCGGCAATCGTCAGCCAGTCGGGATCATTCTGGGACTGGAATTGGTAACCGCCGGAATGGAACGGATCACCTCCCGCTTCGGGCGCCAGCGGATGGATCAACAGCCTGCTGGAAGCGGGATCTCCAGGGACGACATGCTCGAGAATGTTTTGAAAATTGCGTTGAGATTGGCCCGCTGTCCAATTCGCGGCGCCGGGAGACAGCTTCTCCAGGTGAAAGCTTCTGTTGTATTCCGAATGACAGTCGTAGCAACGGGCGTGTCCCGGTCTATTTTTCAGGAAGATAGGTTCGATCCGCGATTTGAAGGCCTGGAAACTAAGGGCATGCGCCGCAGGAGAAGGCGGTTGCATTCCGGTGGTGTCAGGCGAACCGTGGCGAACCCAGGCAGCGAGTACTTGCCATTCAGGATCTTGTTGCGACTTCCAGAGTTTACCGCCGGCGTGCTCTGGGTCGCCGCCCGCCTCCTGTGCCAGAGGGTGAACCAAGAGACGGCTGCTGAGCGGATCACCGGGAGCCACCAATTGGGACACGATTTCAAAATTTTGGCGCGACTGTGCCTCCGTCCAAGAAGAATCCCCAGTCAAGAAGGCCTGGAGTCGAAGGCGCGTAGTTGGAGTGGAATGACAATCATAGCAGCGCACGCCGCCGTCACGCCTCTTGAGAAAAATCGGCTCGACGCGAGTGCGATATTCCTCGAAGTTGAGAGAAGACTGCGGTCCCGCGCCTGTCGCCGCCTGCTGTGAATTCGATTGCGACTCTTGAATGGGGACTGCGAGAGAGCGCAAACTCAAATCAGTCGCACCCTGGATGCCAGTGTGCAGCCCGGAGATACCCAGGGCCGCGAATACCATCAATGTTCGTATGCGTCTATTTTGCGATGTCACATTCTTGATCCAGTAAAGCGGCAGCGAAGGCCGGCTCAACGACCGTAGACTAACAAACGAAATGTCCCCGAAACGGGAATGGGCTGCGGCTTGGGTTGCTCGGCGGTGGGCGCCGCCGCCGGAGCAAAATCCGCGGTGTCAATGAAGAGTTGGTGCGACTTGGGGTCGAGCGCCATATTGCGAGCCCCAAATTCAGTCTTGACGGTCTCTACCACGCTGAATCTGTCGGGAGTATCTTCATGGACGACGTGCAGAGTGCCTTCGCGCGTGGCGGTAAAGAGCAAACCAGTTTCGGGCTCATAGATGTTCGTGTCTACCCCATCACCGATGGGAAACGTCTGGAGAACCTTCCCGCTGTCGGCATCCATGATGGCCAGCACCTTGTTGCGCCCGCCGATAAAGAGGCGGCGATGTTGGACGTACATATCCATGGCGGTGGCCCCTCTGGAGGGAGCGATGGGCCAGCGGGCTTTGACGGCATTCGCGCGGGAATCCAAGGCTACGACCTCGTCTTTATCCTCGATATTGTCATAGATCATGCCCTTGCCATCGGCCACGGCGTACTCAGGACGCCCGCCCATGGGAATTGTTGCTACAACCATCCCTGTAGCCGGGTCGATTACAGAAGCGTCATTACTTTTCCCGTTCATCGTAAAGATGTGTTTGGAAGCCGGGTCGTACAAGATGCAATCCGGATTTCCACCGGTTTTGATGTGGCCGCTCACTTTCAAAGTCTTGAGGTCAAATATCACTGCTTCGTCCGCGCCACCGTCGCTGACGAATCCCCGGCCAAGATCCGGGACGAGCGCGATGCCATGGACTCTTTTCAAGTCAGGGATGCTGCCAATGATCGCGCCGGTGTCCGCATTCACGACTTTCACTTCCGTGTTGTGTGAGATAAAGAGACGCCGCGTGGAAGCATCGAATGTCATGTAGTCCCAGTATTCCTTGCCTCCCGGCGCAGGTCCGAGTTCATACTTCTTCAGCAGGTGATAGCCGCCCTTCGGGGGAGCTGCGAATACAAGACCGCCGAACAGCAGAGCGGCACCGCACATTCCCAGACCGCTGAATCCAAAATATTTCATGTGCAAACCTCCGCAGAATTCTGCATACGACCTTTTGACGGGTTCTAACACCGGGGCGGCAACAACGCGTATCTTTCAACCCGGTGATGCACCCCTAGATCGCGGGCGGCGAATTTCTGCAATCGATTGACGGACTGAATCAGGGCTGCAGTTCGTAAACTTGCAGCGCGAGCTTTGCATCCGCCTTGCCCTTGCCTGAGACGGCTATATAAATCCGATTCAGTTCCGGCACCAGAATGGAAGTCTTGGCGCGAAACCCGGTCGGATCATCGGCCAGATGCGTGTAATGGTCCGCATCCTTTTGCTCCAGAACGGTGGTGGTTTCACTTCCGGTCACATAGATTCGCTTGCTAGCGCGATCGAACCACATATCGTCGTGCAGCGGTGCACAGGGGAGCGAGGTCACAACTTTTCCCGTGTCCGTGTCGAACACAAAGAATTTAGGTGGCTTTCGCGTGGCGATGAATACTCGATGGTTGGCCTCATCAAGAACAAGTGAGTTTGCGGTACTTGCTCCCGGAATGGGCCAGCGCGCGACACCTTTGCGCGTCCCCAGATCGACGACGCCCACCTCGTTGGTGGCACGAAGACTCACGTACATCTTCTTTCCTTCTTTGTCGATCGCCATTGCTTCAGATTCGTTTCCCGGAAGCGCAATTTCCCCGACTTGCTTGAACGTCTTGGTGTCAATGATGCTGACCACGTGCGTCTTGGCAGACTCTGCGCCTCCGCTGGCGACATAATAATACTGGCTCGTGGGGTCAAATACTGCGCTATCCACGCCATTGGGGAGTTTGATGGTGCTGAGGATCTTGTAATCCGTTCCGCTCACCATCTCGACGCGGCCGAAGTCATCGTCGCCATCGGTGACGATCAGCTTATTGGATTCCGGGAGGAAGAGCGCAGCATGTGGTTGGCCGAACCCGGTGATGCTGTGAAGGTGCTTGCCATCGAGATCGAACACCTCAACGGTCTTATGGTCCTCAGCGGTGAGAAACAGCCGCTGGCCCTTGAGATCCAATGCGAAATGGTCGAAGTCACCCGAAAACCCCGGCAATGGGGTGGTGGCCACTAACTTTAGCGGCTGCTTCACTTGCGCGCTGGTTGACAGTGCAATCACGCCAGTCGCGGGCACCAGCCAAAAGATCACTACGAGCACGTTTTTCACGTCCTCTCCTCCTTCAGATGAAAGTCCCTGACTTCGCTCGCCGGCACCCTGGCCCAACTTTTGTACAACGCGCCAGGCCAGCTCTTCAAACCTCGCGAGCCGCGGGCAGATCTTAGATGCTCGAGATGCAATGGACTTGATTCGGGATGGCTGCCTGGCAGTCAGCCGGGCGCGTTCACCGCCAAACGGCTCAGGAACGCGCCCATCGCTGCCTCCTTTACAATTAGAAAATGAACTTGATAGCGAACTGGATCTGCCGTTCCGGGATCGTCGTCCTGGTCAGCAAGCCTGCCGCCCCACTCAGCGTCCCATCTGACAAAAAGATGTCACTGTTGTCGGGGACCGTGGGAGGCGCGAAGTTGGGATGATTCAAGATGTTAAAAATTTCGGCGCGGAACTGCACGTTGAAATTCTCCGAGATTCGCTTGATGCGATTGTTCTTGAAAATGGAGAAGTCCAAGTTTGTGATGCCCGGACCGATTAAGATGTTCCGGCCGGCGTTGCCTCGAAGGTTGAAGCACTGAAGGTTGGTCAGATCCCCACCCTGGCAATTATTTGCAGTAAAAAATGCAGCGTCGGGCGCGGTGGGGATAGCGAAGCACTGCGTCTTGACATAGTTGTTCGGATTTCCGGGATTTGTAAGGGTTTTGCACCCCGGGCCGCCAAGCCTGTTCGGGAACGCCCAATCGTCATTGTTCTGCGTAAGAGCGGGGTCATCGCCGGTACCCCATGTGGGGGTAAAAGGCACCCCGTCACTAACTGTGAGGATCAGACCGAGTTCCCAACCATCAGCGATCCACCTCGCCGGTCCGGAGAATGACTTGGCGGTGGGAATGTCCCACGTGCCGTTCACAACGAGAGTGCGCCCAACGTTGAAATCGGAGAGCCCACGAACCAGTCTCATATCGAACCAATTGAGGCTCGAAATGGAGTTGCCAAAGGCGTCGCCTGCCACCGTGGCGGAACTAGTATCGATGCTCTTGCCCCAAGTGAAGGTCCCCTGTAGCTGAAAGCCGTGGCTCATGCGCTTCGCCAACTGTAGCTCGAGCGCGTTGAAGTAAGACCGTCCCTGGTAGAACATACCCCGAATGGAGCCGTAATTGTCGTTGAGGCGGCTCGCGTTAGGGTCCCACAAATAGCCTGCTGAAGTAACGGTTGGAAGAGCCATATCGGCGTCGTCCACGCGGAAGGGCTGGTGCAGGCCACGCGATCCAACGTAAGCAACCATGGCAGCCAAGCTCGGGGTGAGCTGGTATTGGACGTTCAGATTCCACTGCGTCACGTAGTTGCGCTTGGGGCTGGGGTCCGTATACGTCTGGCGCAATTTGTTGGCCGGGAACGGCGGCAAAACACCGTCAAAAAACGTGCCAGCTCCGGGGTTCTTGATCGAGGTATATTCAAAGAAAGGAGCGGCCTGGGTCACGAGAAGAATGAACTGATACGGCAGCGGGAGGACATCAAAGAGTCCAGCGCCGCCCCGTACAGCCATCTTTCCGTTGCGCAACGGATCCCAGGCAAAACCAATCCGCGGCTCGAAATTCTTCGTTGTGGGGTTGCTCGCGAAAAATGGGTCGCCCAGATGAGGGGTGGCGTCAGTAAGGTCTCTCAAGTTGGCAAGCTTGTGATTGATTTCCGTGGGCACGGTGGTCATCTCATAGCGCAACCCGAGATTCAAAGTGAGATTCGGGAGCCAGCGCCAGTCGTCCTGCAGGTAGGCGCCAAAGAGGGTCTGGCGAACATCACGGGGAGAAAGCGTGCTGACAATTCCTCCCTGGAACCTCGATGGTTGATTCGTCATGAAACTTGGTACATCGGCGAATTGCCAAATGCCGCTTGGATCGGTAAGCGCCGTGGCTTGCATCAGCATGCGCTCAACCGCCACCCCAAACTTGATAGCGTGCTTGCCTCGATTGAGGAATGCGTCGTCGTACACCTGGAAGGAATTCCAACGGTACAAGTAGGTTGGCAGTCCCCCGACACCGCCTGGCAAAAGAGAGGCGCCGCCGATCTGGACCTGGGCGGCATTCCGACCTGCGAAGGAACCCAGAGTTCCATCCGTTGCCACAGCATTAATTGCTCCCGTGCTCTGGTTGTTATTCACGGCTTCATGGTTAAACCCGAATCGGACGGCATTGACAAAGGTAGGCGTGAAGCTGTGCGTTTCTTCGGCCGCCAGGAATTGTCGAGAGCTGAGGCTGCCAAGTTCGACGTTATTCATACCGTCTGGTGCCGAGTAAGGGGTTCTATCAAACAGGTAAGTTCCATACAGACTGTCTTTTTCCGAGAACTTATGGTCGGCCCGAGTGGTAACAAAGTTTTCGTTCACCACCTGCTGACCAGAGAAAGTGAACAGGGCGGTGTCGCCGTTCCCGAGGATGGGTCCGTTGGGGACAGGGAAGAGGGGGAGATACGCCTTGGCCTTTAGGTCCACGCCATTGGCATCTGTGCCCACTCCGGCCGGAAGCTGTGTTGTAGTGCATGGGTTCGAAGGATCCGCTCCTGCGGGGTTCGAGCAGAGCAGCCCTGCCCGTGCAGCATTGGAAGGCACTGTGTCAACTACGGCGATGCCCTTGGATTGTCGGATCGCTTCGAAGTCGGCGAAGAAGAATGTCCGGTTCTTGATGATCGGTCCGCCAACCGCGCCGCCGAATTGATTCCGTTTGAACGGTGCCTTCGGAGCGGTGGGGTCCTCAAAGAAGTTTCGCGCGTCCAGTGCGCTGTTGCGGAGGAATTCGTAGGCGCTGCCATGAAAAGCATTGGTACCCGACCGGGTGATTGCGTTGACCACTCCTCCGGAGGTCTTGCCGTACTCCGCCGAGTAGTTGCTGGTCAGGACCGAGAATTCCTGAATGGCATCCACACCGAGGTTTCCGCCAAGGACGCTACCAGGGGCCCCATTGGCATAGTCGTTGAGACTGACACCGTCGAGGCGATAGTTATTCTGCTGTGGCCGTGCGCCCGAGATGGTCAATTGCTGGCCGAAACCGCGATTGCCCCGGTCGGCGCCGACCGCGAAGGTCGGTTGTGTCTGAATTGTATCGACTCCGGGCTGCAAAGCTGCCAGGTCTGTCCAACTGCGACCGTTGAGGGGCAGTTCACGAACGGTCGTGGCGTTAACAACGGCGCTGATATCAGAACTGGCGAGTTGCACGGCAGGAGCTTCCGTGGTCACCTCTACGACCGTGTGGGCGGCCGACTCTACTTGCAACGTCAGATCAATGACCTGCTGCGCTCCCACGCTAAGGGAGATGCCTTTTCTTACCTCAGTCGCGAATCCCTTCGCAGAAACAGTGACTTGATATTCTCCCGGGTGCAAGTTCGCGGCAGTATAGTAGCCGTCCGAATTCGTTGTGACCGTAGTGGTAATCCCGGTCTCAACATTCTGAATCGCAACCAATGCCTGCGGAACCAATCGGCCGGAGGGATCGGAGATTGTGCCGGAGAGATTTCCCCCCGCCACCTGTGCGTTGGCTGGAGCCAAAAAACAAATCCCACAGATCAATACAATCGCTGCCAGGCAAGAATACAAGTACAGTCGAGAGAATTTTCGACAGGACACCGGATCACCTCCACTTTTGGGTTGAGACTAGTGCAGAAGGGAAGCCCATGCCTTAACGGAGGATTAATTTCTGTTTAGGTAGGCTCTCGGGCACCGCTTCATGCGGCTCCCTCACGGGCAGATTCACCGTGAAGGTTGAACCGACTCCCGCGGTGCTGTCACATTCAATAGTGCCGCCCTGGGCGATGGCGATGGCCTGGGCAATGGCCAGACCGAGTCCTCCGCTCTGCGCCTCGCCGCTATTCAATGGCGCAGCCCGGTAAAAGCGGTCAAAGATAAACGGCCTGTGCTCCGGTGAGATGCCTATGCCCTGGTCTTGAAAACGCGCTTGAATCGTCCCCTCTTGAATTTCCAGTGTGACGCGGATACACGTGCCATCGGGGGAATACTTGATCGCATTGTCGAGAAAAATCAAGAACAGTTCGTGCAGAAAGGCCTCGTCTCCGGTACAGGCTAGTTCCTCATGCAAATCTCGTACGATGGAGATATTCTTGGCGCGTGCTCGCGAAGCAGCAAGGCAACAGGCTTCCTCAAGAACCTCGTTGATGTAAAGAGGTTCTCGAACCAAATGTAGTTGCCCGGCATCGGCCATCGAGAGGGTAAACAGACCCTCGACGATGCGGGTCAGTTTCTTGAACTCCTCGTCAAAAACGCAAAGAGTCTGACGATATTCCTCAGCGCTGCGCGGCTTGGAGAGGAGCAGTTCTGTCTCGCCGTGAAGAACGGCGAGCGGAGTGCGCAATTCATGAGAGGCGTCAGTCACAAACTGTCGTAACTGGAGAACGGCCGAATCAACGCTCTTCAAAAGATGGTTAAACGTTTGCGCTAATCGCCCAAGCTCGTCATGAGGGGCGGCCACTGGCAGCGGAGTCCAAAATCCTTGCCGGTTCGTCACGCGTTTGGCCATCAGGGCAGCATGCCTGGTTAACTGCTTGATGGGCACAAGACTTCTCCCCACGTACAACGCGGAGATTCCCGCTGTTACCAGAAGACTGAGGGGAAAAAGCAACAACGCCACTCCTCCAAAATTGTCGAGCACTCGGTTGGTCCCAAATGTCGGGATGGCGACGGCAAAGATCCGCTTCTCACTCCCCTGCTGAAAAGGAATGAGCGCCACGCGCACCGTTTCGCCATTATCTAGAGCTGCTCTTCCGAAAGTAGAACCAGGATCGCCAAGGTTTAGCCCCTTCAGGTTCATTGGCGCCGCGAGATTCTTGGACTGCTGGAGGAGGCGCCCGTCTTGATCCAGAAGTTCAAAAAACTCACCGGGAAGGTCCAAACGGTTTATGTCCTTGGCGTTCGGTTCGGAAACCATATCGGCAATGATGGGGCGGGCGGTCTCCAGCAGCTGACGATTAAGTTGGGTATGGACCGCATGGGCCAACAGGCCCCAAAACGCCAAGTAGGACGCCGCTAGAAGTACGCCGACGACGGTGCAGAAAAGCAACATCATGCGGAGACGGAGCGTCCTGATTTTCATGATCCCGGCGTCCCCAGGCGGTATCCCACGCCGCGGATGGTATGGATGAGCTTGACGGAACGGTCTTGATCAATTTTCTGACGAAGACGGTTGATATAAACCTCGACTAGGTTGGTTTCGCTGTCGAAGTGGCAGTCCCAGACATGCTCCACAATTTCACTGCGGGTAATAAGTTCAGGTGCCCGAAGCAGAAGCAATTCGAGCAGAGCGAATTCTCTGGAAGTCAGCGGGATCGTCTCTTTGTCGCGCGTGGCGCGCCGGCGGTGGCGGTCGAGTGTGAGGTCGGCGTAGCGAAGCCTTGCGTTGCTGCTATGAAAGCCCCGGCGAATCAGCGCCCGGACCCGGGCCAGGAGTTCCGCCAGAACAAATGGCTTCGTCAGATAGTCATCTGCGCCCGCGTCAAGGCCTTCAACCCGCTGCTCGACTAAACCTCGTGCGGTAAGCATCATCACGGGAGACTCAATTCCTCGTTGACGCAACTCCCGGCAGACTTCGATCCCGCTGAGGTCGGGCAACCGCACGTCGAGAAGGATGGCGTCGTAGGGAACGTCAGCTCCCAATTCGAGCGCCTTCTGACCGGATTCCGCCACATCCACTGCGTAGGTGTTTTCTCTCAAGGCTCGCGCAATGAAACTGGCGACCTTCCGTTCGTCTTCAACTAGCAGGATCCGCATGGGCGCACTCAGTATTCTCGCACAACGAGATGCTCGGCGGGCCGTGTCGCGTCATCTCGAATCCTTGCTCGGTTTCGAGCCACGAGCCTTTTCAGAGGACTTCGAATACCAGTACCTTAGCGCTTGTGGTGTCGTGCTGTGGCACGGCCACAAAGTAGCGCTTTAATTCGGGCACGAGACGCGCTGTCCTCCCCATGGGGCCTGTGGGAATGTTTGCGAGCAACTTGTAACTATCTGGGCCGGACTGCTCATAAATATCGACAGCGCCGTCGCAAGCAGCATAGACGCGTTTAGTGGCCCCATCATAGGTGATGTCGTCAACGCCTTTAGTGATCGGGAAGGAGGTAACCTCCTTGCCCGTTTGAGTATCCAGTACCGCAATCTGGGAAGTGCGGCAGGCAACGAACAAACGATGGTTCGCCTCATCGAGGGCCATGGCGACGTTGTTCTTGCATAGCGTTACGGGCCAACTTGCTACCAGTTCGCGTTTCTCCCGGTCCACGACGGACACCTGGTTCTTGGCCCTGTTATTTACATACATTCTCGGGGTGGACTTCTCCAGCGACATGGCCTCGAGAGTTTCTCCGTCAATCTTGAGGTCGGCCAATTTTTTTTCGGCAGTCGTATCAATGACACTCAGCATCGAGTACGTCTGATGAACGTCACCACCGCCGTTGTCGATATACAGGTACTTTGTCGCCGGATCGTAGCCGATGGAATCTGCGTCCTCCAGGAGTTTCACGCTCGATAGAAGCTTGTACGTTGTGCCGTCGAAGATCTTCAAGTCGCCCGCGTCCCCATCCGTTACGTAAATGCGGTTGAGATCTTCCCGATAGAGCACCGCGTGCGGTTTGCCGATTCCATCTATCTTGTGGAGCAGCTTGCCTGTCTTAAGATCAAAAACAATTACGGCGTGGTAGCCTTCCGGAGTGGCAAATAGCCGCCGGCGTTTGACGTCAATTCCGAAATGGTCGAAGTTCCCTTTGACTTCTGCCGGCAGCTCATAAGTCTGGCGCAGCTTGATAGGGGCAGCCCTCTGGCACCGGGCTTGATCCACGAATATCCCGAGGATCGCGACTAGCACTACATACCGTTTCTTCATTTTCGCTCCCTAAGATGGAATGCTTTTCACATGACGCCCATTTGCCAGTCCGGCTTGATTCCTCTCCCGCCTGATCCGTGCGGTGGACTGCCTTGCCGCCTGCTGTGCCAGACCGTCGTTTCGTGCCACGGGCAACAGCCTTATCGAAGAATTCTGGCGTGGGCCGAGATGGCCCTCTCCGAATCCGTGCCACAAAGGAACCGTTCAAAGGACCACTCCAACTCCGCAAGAGGACAGCACGAGGGAGCATAGTGGATTCATTACGGTTCCGACTTAAAACAAGATTAATTTCTGTTTAACTCAAAAAGGATAATTGACCAAACTCTGGCTGCGGGTAAGCTTGTTCAGAAAGAGCTTCATTGTTCAAGAGGGCGAAAGACCTGTTCGTAGAACTCAAGGAAACAAGCCGTGCGAGAAGGATCAGGCTGCTCTCCACGAAAGTTCGTAAGGACCTCGGAGGACACCGCAGGATTGGAAGAATATCACTGCTTCGAGGAGCAAACAGTGAGCAGCAACAATCAACTTAAGTTGGCAGCACTCTTGAGCGCAGTGTTGGTGTCCCTGACCTCGCTGTTGGCGCCAATCACGTCAAATGCGCAACATTCTGCTCACCAACGTGCAAAGCCACGGGGAAATTCCGTACAACACGTCCTACTCCTCAGTATCGACGGAATGCATAGCCTTGACCTCGCCAATCTGGTCAAAGACAGGCCCGCTTCGGCGCTTGCGAAATTGAGCCTGCACGCCGTGACCTACACCAATGCTTCCACGTCATTCCCATCCAACTCTTGGCCGGGCCTGCTTTCCATGGTGACGGGTGGTTCTCCCAATGTAACAGGAGTAATTTTCGAGAATTCCTATGACCACAGCCTGTCGCCGCCCGCCTCCGACTGCTCCAAAATCGGAACGACAGTGATCTTCGATTCCTCGATTGATAAGAATCGGGATGCGGTCGATGGCGGAGGAGGCATTGATCCCGATCGGCTGCCGAGAGATCCCCAGAAGGGCTGCACGCCGGTATTTCCTCACAACTTCGTGCGGGTCAACACGATCTTTGAAGTCATAAAGAGCAGCGGCGGCCGTACCGCGTGGTGTGACAAGCATCCGGCATACGACTTGGTAAACGGTCCTTCAGGCACTGGAGTGGACGACCTGTTTACCCCAGAAGTGCGTTCCTTCCGGGGCGTGAAAAATGTTGAATCGTACGATGACCTGAAGGTGGCGGCGATCCTGAACGAGATCGTCGGAAAGGACCATACGGGGACCCGTGAAGTGGGTGTACCGGCAATATTTGGAATGAATTTCCAGGCGATCAGTGTTGCGCAAAAAACATTTGGAGCAGGTTATCTTGACGGGAGCGGCCGTCCAAGCCCACCGTTAGATGAGGCCATTGTCCACACGGACGAGTCTATTGGAAAAATCATGGCCGGGCTGAAAGAGCGAAAGTTGCTTGACTCAACGCTCGTCATCATCAGTGCCAAGCACGCGGATTCTCCGATTGATCCCGCAAGGTTGAAACATGCCGACCTGGAAGCGATCCCCAAGGCTGTTCATGCAGTGCATGAAGGATTGTTGGCCGGTTTGGAGCAGGATGGGAGTGTTGCATTGCTATGGCTCTCAGATCAGGATCGCACGGCGGAAGTGGTCAACGCACTGCGGAAAATACAAGAGGTGGCACACATTCAGGAGATCTATTCTGGCGAATCCTTGAAGCTTTTGTTCAACGACCCGAAGCACGATCCGCGTGCGCCGGACATCATAATTCAGCCGACTCCGGGGCAAATCTATGTGGATGCCGGGAGCACATTCATCGCAGAACATGGCGGCAACGCGAGCACGGATAGGAACGTTCCCCTTCTTATCGTGCACCCAAAATTCACTCGTCTGGAAATCAAATTTCCCGTGCAAACATCGCAGATTGCTCCCAGCATTCTCAAAGCGTTAGGACTGAATCCAGATGACCTGGACGCCGTGAGAATTGAAAAAACGCCGGAGTTGCCGGGGCTGCATCTCGATCAGCTTCGGTGATCGGTAGCGAGGTCGGTAAGAAATTGGATCCATCACCGATGTGAAAGAATCGCGCGGATCACTTGCTTAACGTCCGTCCGGGGACTCTCTGCGATGCAAGGCCATCTTCAACACTTCAGCCAGGTGCATCGCCCGCCTACCGGTACTCTGGAGGATCTGCTCACGGCAGCTGAAGCCGTCCGTGACGATCAATGTGTCCGGCGCAGCGTTCCGAACAGCTGGCAACAGAACTCGTTCGGCCACAGCCTGCGACACTTCAAACTTGTCTTTCTGGAATCCGAACGGTCCAGCCATTCCACAGCACCCGGAATCCGGGGACTGTAGCTCTGCCCCCAACATTCGCAGCAGCGCTTCCTCATGATCCATCTTCATGAGCGCTTTTTGGTGGCAGTGACCATGGAGCAGAACTTTCATCGAGGACTTCGAAGAAGGGTAGTTTGGGGCATAATCTTGCAAGAACTCGCTGAGCAAGAATGTTTGGCTTCGGAGCCGGTTGGCGCGCTCGTCGGTGGGAAATAGATTGCGGAGCTCATCTCGAAACACAGATGCGCAACTCGGCTCCAGAACCACAATTGGCGACCCGGCGTCAATCCTGGGTCCGAGAGCACTCATGATCTGCCGCAAAGTGTTTTTGGCTTTCTCCAGCATGCCGAAGTCATAAAGTGGTCGCCCGCAGCACAGCGGACGCCGGGAGCAAATCACCGTGAAACCTGCATCCTCCAGCACTTCCAGCGCGGCCCGGCAAGTTTCCGGATGAAAGTAGTTGTTGAACGTATCTACCCATAGAATGACTGGCCTTGCGTTGGACGGTGCCGATTTCAAGTTTTCGTCCTCGCCGAAGATGGAAGGACGATTCCGTCGCACCCATCGCCCAAAGTTCATCGTCGCCAGTCGCGGCAATTGCCGCTGCGGAGCTAATCCCAAGAGTCTTTGAAGCAGATGACGGGATCCTGGTGCCCGGCTGAAGAAATTTGCGATTCCGGGGATGCGCGAACCGATCCTTGCCCACCGCTCCACCAGGCCAAACGCATAGGCATCTAACGGTCGCCGCTTCTTTTCGTAATAGTGCGACAGAAACTCCGATTTGTAGGTTGCCATATCGACGTTTGCAGGGCATTCCGACTTGCAGGCTTTGCAAGAGAGACAGAGCTCCAGGGCTTCCTTAACGTGTTCGTCTTCCCAACCCGAACGCAAGACCTCGCCCTGGAGCATCTCAAAGAGCATGTGAGCGCGTCCCCGAGTGCTGTGTTCTTCTTCCAGCGTCACCATGTAACTCGGGCACATCGCGCCGCCATCACGCTTTCGGCACGCTCCGAGCCCGATGCAGCGGAGAGATGCCCTGGCAAACGAACCACTGTCGTCGGGAAATTTAAAATGCGTTTCCGGTTCCAGTGGTCTATAGTCCGCCCCCAGCCGCAGATTCTCAGTCGGCAAGTAAGCATCGACAACTTTGTGCGGATTCAACTTGTTATCCGGATCCCACGCTGCCTTGAACTCGCCGAAAGCTCTGATCAGCTCGGCGCCGAACATCTTCGGAAGCAACGCGGCTCGCGATTGGCCGTCGCCATGCTCGCCGGAGAGCGAACCGCCATAACTAACCACCAAGTCAGCTGCCCGCTCGATGAATTCTGAATACTTGCGAATCCCGCTTTGGCTTTCCAGATCGAAGCTGACGCGCATGTGGACACAACCATGTCCAAAATGACCGTAGAATGCACCTCGGTAATCGTATTCATTCATCAGCCTGCGGATGTCTCTCAGATAGCCCCCTAGCTTTTCGGGAGCCACCGCCGCATCATCCCAGCCTTCCCACTCCGCCGGTGCGCCGGGAGCAAAGGCGGCCGCCCGCGGCCCGGCCTCGCGTATTTGCCACACCTTACGGGCTTCGCTCTGCGAGTACAGCCGGGCGCTCGGTGCCTCGCTGACATGTTTTAGACCATCGATGAGTTGCATGGCGCGATGGCGCGCCTCGTTCGGATCATCAGCGCCGAATTCCACCAGCAATATCCCGCGGCCCTCGGGAAGGAGGTCTAGGTTCGGAGCTCCTTTCCTGTGGAGTCCGTCGACAATGCTTCCTTCAAAACCTTCCAGTCCGATCGGATGGAACTGCAGTATCTCTGGAACATGATCGGCTGCGAAGAACGCATCGCGATACCCCAATCCAACGAGGGCGCGATGCTGGGGACTGGGGATCAATTTCAATTTGGCTTCGAGCACGATCGCGCACGTACCTTCTGTTCCGACGAGTGCGCGCGCGACGTGGAATCCTCTTTCAGGCAACAGCTCATCCAGGTTGTAGCCGGAGACCCGTCGCGGAATTTGCGGGAATCGCGCGCGGATTAATCCAGCGTAGTTCTCCTGGATTGCGCGCAATCTGCTGTAAATCTCGCCGCGGCGGCCGCCTTGGGCAATGACCTCAGCCAGTTCCGTTTCGCTCGTAGCGCGTACCGTCATCTGCGTGCCGTCGTAAAGCAGGATTCGCAGCTCTTCGACGTTGTCGACCGTTTTCCCACCGAGCAGCGAATGTGTTCCGCACGAATTGTTCCCGATCATTCCACCGATCGTGCAGCGATTGTGTGTTGAAGGATCGGGTGCAAACGTCAATTGGTGGGTCTCCGAGCCATTGCGCAAGGAGTCCAGAACGACCCCCGGCTGAACTCGCGCGAACCGCGATCCAGTGTTGAGCTCAAGGATTTGGTTCATATACTTTGTGAAATCCAATACCACCGCGACATTGCAGCATTGGCCAGCCAAGCTGGTCCCCGCCCCTCGGGCTAGAACAGGAGCGCCGTACTTCCTGCACGCCGCCACTGCTGCGATCACATCTGCGTCATCGCGGGGCACCACCATGCCGATGGGAATCTGTCGGTAATTCGACCCGTCCGTGGCGTAAAGCGCTCGGCTGCCGCGATCGAATCTCACTTCCCCTTTTATTATTTGCGTGAGTTCTTTCTCGAGCACTGCCGCTGCCTGAAAAACGTCAACTGGCTTTGCATGAGAACTGAGAGGAAGTGGCGAGAGTTGCATCAAGGCATGTTCACTGTAGAACAAAAGACAAGCTGTCTCAATGACTCGAATTCTTTGTTCGACCGCTGCTCACGACTCGATCCCTGCGCTTAACTGGGAGCCGCCAGGTTTTTTCCTGCAGGTGCCAGGCGATAGAGAGCAGCCATGACGCCTCCCTCTTTGTGCGGCACACTCGCCAAGCGCATGCCCATTTCGATTCCCGTCAGGGTCCCCGTCAACATTAAATCATTGAAGTGTCCCAGGTGACCGATGCGAAACACCTTGTTCGCAAGCTTTCCCAGTCCGGAGCCAAGGGACAGGTCGAAATGCTCCAGGATCGTGGCACGCAGTCGGTCCGCGTCGTGACCCTTTGGGGTGAATACCGCCGTGACGGTACTTGAATATTCTTGAGGCACGCTGCAGACGATTTCCAGACCCCACTCCCAAACCGTGGCACGAACCGCTCTCGCATGTCGTTCATGACGGCGAAATACGTTCTCCAGTCCTTCTTCGCGAATCATCTGCAAAGCCTCTCGCAAGCCATAGATGAGGTTCGTTGCCGGTGTGTAAGGGTAAAAGCCCGTCTCACAGGATTTCAACATGCCTTGCCAGTCCCAATAACATCTCGGCATTTTCGCCATCTTGTTTGCCAACAGGGCCTTCTGTGAAATCGCGTTAAAACTCAGACCCGGAGGAATCATCAAGCCCTTTTGTGAGGCTGCAATTGTCACATCGACTTCCCACTCATCATGGCGGTATTCCATCGATCCTAAGGAAGAAATCGCGTCCACCATCAGGAGCGCACGGTGGCCACAGCGATTCATTGCGCGACGAAGCTCGGCGATTTCGCTCGTTACCCCCGTGGAAGTCTCGTTGTGAACCACCAGCACAGCTTTGAGGACCTGGCTCTTGTCCGCGCTCAAACGCGACTCCAGTTCCCCAGCCGACGCACCTGCGCGCCAGTTTCCCGGCACGCTTTCCACTTGGAAGCCCATCTTTTGCGCGAGCTGTCCCCAGAGTAGCGAAAAGTAGCCCGTCTCGAACAGCAAAACGCGGTCGCCTGGAGAAAGCGTGTTGACCAGCGCCGCCTCCCAGGCTCCGGTCCCAGAGGATGGGTACATCACCACGGAGGAATTTGTCTGGAAAATGGAGGACAAACCCTCCAGGACTTCTTTTGCTAATTTCGCAAATTCCGCGCCACGATGATCAATAATGGGTTGGCCGATGGCCCGCAAAACCCGATCGGGAATATTCGTAGGACCGGGGATTTGTAGAAAGTGCCGGCCAGTACGGTTCATAGGAGTGACAATGTTGCCGCGAGCACACACGCGACACGCTTGAGGTTCACACCCAATCTTGTCCTTCTGCAATACATGTCGGCTCCAAGCCAAGGTGCAGCCGCCTCACTATCCCGCGGGGCGGTCACGACCGAAGAACGAGTAGGTTCCCCTGGAAGCTCATGGCGCCAAAGGATATCGTAGCCTTCGCAATGCGAGCTTAACGACAGATTAATTTACATTTATCTGTTTCCGCAGGCCGCACTATTTCTAGGTTTGGATCTGATGCTGAAATATACTCCGCGTTGAAACCTTGTTTATGACCGAGCGCCTGAGGGTAAACACGGCCTCACCGTGGCATCGACAACGAGCCATCGAGTACCAGAGCCGAAGAAAACAGCGCATATGGCCGAGCTTGTACAGACCTCCCATGCATCAGCGGCGATGACCCGCAACGCGGCGTCCCAGCGATGGGTTCGCATCATTCCCGTCGCTCTTATCATGTACACCATCGCGTTTATCGATCGCACCAACATCTCGCTTGCCCTGCCGCGAATCAGCCGGGACCTGCATTTGGATCCGCAGCAAGCAGGAACCGTTGCCGGAATTTTCTTCTGGGGCTATCTCGCGCTTCAAATACCTGGCGGCCATCTGGCCAAACACTGGAGCGCCAAGAAGTTCATCAGCATCCTGCTGGTCGCATGGGGTATCTTTGCCGTCGGTTGCGGTCTGGCCCGTAGCTATCACCAGCTCTTGTTGCTTCGCTTGTTGCTGGGAGTAGCCGAGAGCGGCGTTCATCCCGCAACGTTAATTCTCCTCTCACACTGGTTCCCCCGTTCTGAACGAGCGCGCGCCAATGCGTTTTGGCTGCTCTGCTTGCCGGTTGCGGTGATCGTTTCCTCGCCCATTTCCGGATGGATGCTGGACCATTGGTCCTGGCGCGTGATGCTGGTTGCCGAGGGGTCGCTGCCTTTCCTGTGGCTCGCGATTTGGCTCAAGTTTGTTCAAGACCATCCGGGGCAGGCGGCCTGGATGCCAGAAAGCGAACGAGTTTCTCTGGTGCAAACCCTGCGCAGGGAACATTCCGAACTGGAGGGGCAGGAAAAGGTTCCCTACCTACGTGCTCTGCTGCGTCCTCGAGTGTTTCTGCTGGCTGCCGTTTATTTTTGTTTCATCAGCGGCCAAATGGGACTCCTGTTCTGGCTCCCCAGCGCGATGGAGAATTTCAAAAAACTGAGCAGCTTTTCGACTGGAATTCTTTATACTCTCCCGTTCATCGTTGGAGCTGTCTCTCTCCTGATTATCTCCCGCCACTCGGACAGGGTGCATGAACGCCGCTATCACGCCGCCGGAGCCATGCTGCTCGGAGGATCCTGCATCCTCCTTGCGGTTGCCACCATATCTCGCTCGCACTTGCTAGCGTTCGCGTTCATCGCCCTCAGCGGAGTGGGTGCCTATGGACCGATGGGCGCCTTTTGGGCCATACCGACCGAGACTTTGCCGTCAAGAATCGTGGGGTCAGTGATGGGATTCGTCAACGCCATCGGCAACCTCGGAGCTTACTTTGCGCCTCTGATCGTGGGTTATCTAAACAAGAAATCGGGACACTTTCTTTCAGGATTCGCATACCTTGGCGCTATCACCGTCGTCGGTGCGGGACTCGCCACGGTGTTGAAGACGACTCCGGGATCCTCGGCGACAGGAAGACAGGAAACCGGAACTTGACGCAAGCAACTCGACGGTATGCAATATCTGCGCGGCTCCGTCTGCCAGGCCGGCATCCTGAAGTTCTAAACTCCCGGGGGCTTAGACACCCGAAGCCAATGATGAAGAGTGGCCAGGTCCGGCGTGACAATTTGAATTTCTCCGTATAAAGCCGATGCGGCGGGAGTAAGCGTTCGGAATAGGTGCAACGTGTTAAGGCGTGATTTTGGCAAAGCCTCTCTCGGGGTGATGGGGTCAACCATTCTCGCCGGTTCGCCAGGAAGAGCGCGAGGCGTGCCCGGCAGCGAATTTCCTAGGGCTCCGGGCTTGACAGAGTATGTCGGCAAATTCGTTGCTGCAACAAGGTATGAGGATATCCCCGAAGGCGTCATCGAGCTTGGCAAGAAGTCCATCCTTGATGGTTTGGGTCTGGCGCTGGCGGGATCGCGCGCACAAACCGGATCGATTTGCCGGGAGTACCTTGGGCAGCTTGGTATCTGCGACGGAAAATCCTCTATCATCGGCTCTTCCATAAAAACCTCTCCCCGTTTCGCCGCGTTTGTAAACGGCGTATCCATTCACGCAGATGATTTCGACGACACGCAACTTTCCGCCGCTAAAGATCGCGTATACGGATTGCTGGTGCACCCAACCGTGCCGGTGTTGCCCGCCGTCCTCGCGGTGACCGAAGGCAGAGCGATCTCCGGTAAAGAATTCATGCTGGCCTACCATCTGGGGGTCGAGGTGGAATGCAAGATCGCCGAGGCCATTTCGCCCCGCCATTATCAAGATGGCTTTCATTCCACGGGGACCTGCGGCCCATTCGGCTCCGCGGCAGCCTGCGCGAAGTTACTTCAATTCGATCTTTCGAAAATACAGAATACCTTTGGCCTGGCCGCCAGCCAGTCGGGCGGCTTGCGGGAAAATTTCGGCACAATGACCAAACCGTTTCAGGCCGGCCGCGCTGCCGAGAGCGGTCTGCTTTCGGCTGGACTTGTCTCATTAGGCTGGACGGCGGCGGAGCAAATTCTGGAAGCGGAGCGCGGGTTTTTCCATGCGCTCGGAGGGTCGTTCGATCCCGGTGCGATCATGGATCGTCTGGGAAAACCTTGGACGTTCACTTCTCCTGGTATCTCGCTCAAGCCGTATCCGTCGGGTTCCCTCTCTCATCCCGCAATGACCGAGTTGGCGCGGCTGATTAATGCTCATAAATTGCAACCCACGCAAGTGCAGAAGCTCGATATCGGTGCAAATCACCAGATGACGACCACGCTGCTTCATCACCGGCCCAAGACCGGATTGGAGGCCAAGTTCAGCATGGAATTTTGCCTGGCAATTCTTCTTTTGCGCGGGAAGGCAGGACTTAGCGAGTTCTCGGACCCTGTTGTCCAAAGTGCGGACGTGCAGGAGATGATTGGCCGCGTCCATTTTTATGTGGAGCCAGAAGCTGAAAGCGCAGGCTTCGACAAAATGACCTCTCTTTTGAGAATTCACCTCAGAGATGGACGGGTCATCAGTGGCCGCGCGGATTTTGCCAAAGGCAGCCCGGCAAACCCAATGAGCTTCGACGAAGCGGCAGCGAAATTCAGGGGATGTGCAGAATTCGCAGAGTGGCCCAGGCAAAAGACCGAGAAACTAATCACTTACGTAAAGACATTGGACTCGACTCGCGATATCAGCGTACTTTCACCGCTTCTTTCAGCCGAGAAGGGATAGACTTCAGCGGAAATGAAAACGTTCAGTGTTGCTGTCATCGCCGGCGATGGCATTGGGAAAGAAGTCGTTCCCGAAGGCATCCGCGTGCTCGAAGCGGCAGCGAGGCGCTTTGGGTTCCAATTCGGATGGCAGCAGTTCGATTGGAGCTGCGAAACCTACGTGAAAACCGGAAAGATGATGCCTCCTGATGGTCTGCAGCAACTGCGGCCGTTCGACGCCATCTTTCTGGGAGCCGTGGGGCATCCGAGCGTTGCAGATCACGTTTCGCTTTGGGGGCTGTTGATTCCCATCCGCAGAACCTTTCGGCAGTACGTCAATCTTCGGCCCGTGCGGCTTTTTGAGGGCATTGAGACGCCGCTGAAAAATTGGAAGCCCGGTCAAATTGATTTCTGTATCGTCCGTGAAAACAACGAAGGAGAATATTCAAACATCGGCGGGCGTCTCTACGAGGGAACCGACGACGAGATGGCTGTCCAACAAACTGTCTTCACGCGGCGCGGAGTGAACCGTGTGATGCGTTATGCTTTGGAATTGGCGCGGAAGCGAAAAAAACATCTTACCTCCGCCACGAAATCAAACGGCATCATTCACACTATGCCTTTCTGGGACGAATGCTTTCAGGCGGTGTCCGCGGAGTATCCGGACATCCGCACGGACCAGTATCACATCGATATCCTGACCGCTCATTTCGTGCGCCATCCGGACTGGTTCGACGTGGTCGTGGGATCGAATCTTTTCGGCGATATTCTCTCCGACCTTGGTCCCGCCGTCGTTGGATCGATCGGCATCGCCCCTTCAGCCAACCTCAATCCGGAAAAAGAATTTCCATCCATGTTTGAGCCCGTACATGGCTCGGCACCGGATATAGCAGGCAAGGGAATTGCGAACCCCGTTGGACAGATTTGGTCGGGTGCGATGATGCTCCGGCATCTCGGCGCTTCGGAGCCCGCGGATGCCGTGGAGAACGCCATCGCGGAAGTTCTGGCGCAATCGAAAGTCCGCACTCCCGATATCGGTGGCACGGCCACGACCGAAGAATTGGGGGCAGCCATCGCCACAAGGGTGAGCCAGGCGGAGTAGGCCTTCGACCTTATCCCCATTGAGCAGGACTGGGGGATTGCGAGCGACCAATAATGTGGTTGGCTATTCAGGCAGACGCAGCTTGCGCTGCAGTTCATGAAACCGCGGATAGGAACGCAGAGTATCCAACTGCGGGTCAACTTTGAGAAAGACGATAGCGTTGGAGTGGTCGGCATAGGCTTTTTCAAGCCAGTCCAAGGCGCGCTCATTTTCGCCCAGGCCCGCATACACGATCGCCACGTAGAAAGGCGAAACATATTGTCTCTTCGATAGCTGCAATTGCTCTAACAGATTTCTTGCTTCCGTGATTCTTCCGGAAACTGCCAAGGTTCGCGCAAGGGCAGCAAGGACAGGCGGACTGCCGAGTGAAAGCTCTGTGGCGCGCCGCAGCTCCGCAATCGCTTGGTCATACGCTTTTTTCTGTTCGTAGGCCTGACCAAGCACGAGGTGCGGAAGCACAAAGGCCGGATCCATATCAATGGTGTTTCGCAACTGTTCAATGGCTTGGTCATATTCGCGGGCCATGTAGAGTCGCCAGCCTAAACTGAAATTCATGCTGATGGAAAGAGGGTCCAGGTCATGCGCGCGATTCATTTCCGCGATGCTCTCGCTGGTGCGTCCCATGCTCATTAAATAGAGGGAATTTCGCTGGTAAGCGGTGGCGTAACTGGGGTTCAGCTCCACGGCGCGGCGAAATCCGCTGGCCGCTGCGTTCCAATCCCAGTCGTAGTTGAATCGCACGGTTGCGAGCGAAGTGTGGGCTTCGGCAAGCGTGTCATCTAGTTCGAGCGATTTGAGGGCGGCGGCGCGCGCTTGCGGAGCTACTCCCGAGGCAGGAACGGTCCCGACAATTGCAGAACCGATGATGCTGTAGCAGTCCGCCAGACCGGCATAGGCGAGTGCGTAATTGGGATCTTTCTCGATCGCGAGCTGAAAATAATCGATGGCCTTGGTGAGGCCTTCCTGGGAACGCTTGTTCCAGTAATAGCGGCCTTTGAGGTAGTTCTCGTAACTTTGGGTGCTGACGGGGCGAGTAGTGGCGAGCCGTACCTGGTCTTCGGGTGTCAGTTTGACTCGGATTTCGTTGACGATGGCGCTGGCGACATGGCTTTGCAGAGTGAGGATATCCCCCAACTGGCTTTCGTAAGTTTCTGCCCAGAGGTGGCGGTCGGTAGCCACCTGCACAAGTTCCGCCGTGATTCGAACGCGGTCACCTGAACGCAACACAGTACCTTCCACTACAGAATCTACATTCAAATCCCGCGCAATCTGTGAAAGTGCTTTGTGCGTCCCTTTGTATTCCATAGACGAGGTACGCGAAATAACGCGCAAGGAACGAATCTTTGCCAAATGGGCGATCAATTCGTCGGTCATGCCATCGGCGAAGTACGCCTGGTCTTTATCCGCGGAAAGATTTTCGAAAGGCAGGACAACGAGCGAGGTCATCCGACCCTGAGGTGCGACGGCAACCGATGGCCTCGGAAGGTAGCGAAAACCGAAAGAGGCGGCGAGGACAATCACGATTAGGAAGATCGTAAGGGAGAAAAGCCGAGGTCGCAGGACGCGGTCACTCTTCTTCGCTGCAGTCGCCGGGAATTCGGGCGAGGCAAGAGAGAGGGCAGGGTTCTCATTCGGATTAGCTGTGGGAGACGCGCCTAACCGCGCAGTTTGCGGAGGATGCGATTCGATCAGCGGGGCGGATTTCTCCTCGACCGGAGCCACAAACCTGTATCCCCGTCGCGGAAGTGTCTCGATGAAGCGCGGATTTTCAGAGGAATCGCTGAGCGCTTCACGAAGACGCATGACGGCAGTGTTCAGACTATGGTCGAAGTCCACGAAAGTGTTACGGGGCCATAGGCGGCTCTGCAATTCCTCACGAGTGACCATTTCGCCGCGGTGCTCAAGAAGAATGGCGAGAATCTGGCAGGGCTGCTCTTGGAGCTTTATGCGCATCCCGTGCTTGCGCAGTTCACCGGCCCGAAGGTCGAACTCGTACGCACCAAAGCGCAGCGAGTTCACCTGAAGAGTAGAGTTTTTCATGGCCTAGTGAGAAGAGACGACTGCCAGTATAACCCGACTGCTAGCGAAGGCAAAACATCGAGTTGGTTACCCACGCTTCTAAGTGGTTTGTTTTGAGCAAACCAGCATGTGATGAATAAGTGTTTTCGATGTGACGCTATAAGACTTGCAATGCTTGGAGGTGGGAAGCAGAGTGCGGCTCATGCTGGGGCCGCGTAAGGCGGACGTATCAAGGCCCGAACAACCTGTCGAGAGTTTGAGCAAGTGATGCCTGTCATGGAGCGGGGGAGCTCTTGGTGTTCGAATCACCTGCTGGGCAATTCAGGAGGACGAAATGCGCGTTGCTGGAAGACAGATTGGCCTGGGATTCAGATTCGGCGTAGCGGCACTCGCGCTGCTCATTGACATAGGAGGGTTTTGCGCGGCGACCTACGCCCAAGCGGTGGGAGCGGCGCTGTCTGGGCTGGTTACCGACGAAAAGGGCGGAGCCGTGCCGAATGCGACGGTGAGCATCAAGAATGTGGGAACCGGGGTGGTCCGGGAAGTCAGTACGAATGGGGATGGTTTCTATTCCGCGCCGAACCTGCTTCCCGGTGCTTATGAAGTGCGGGTGATTGCGCCGGGGTTCCAGTCTTTCGTGCAAAAAGAGATTGGTCTAACTGTGGGAGCGCAGCAGGCTCTGAACATGAGCCTGAAAGTAGGGCAGCTCAACCAGATGGTCGAAGTCAGTGCGGCGCCGCCGGATGTGCAGACGTCTTCCTCCACCATCAGCTCGACGGTCGATTCGAATACCGTCCGCGAATTACCGCTGAATGGCCGCGACTGGACATCACTGGCGGCGCTGGAGCCGGGAGTTTCCAACATTCCGAGTCAAGCAGGAACCGGATTTAGCGCCAACAAAGGGAATCGCGGTTTTGGAAACCAGCTAAGCAACGGGGGCCATCGCGCCAATGAAAATACCTATCGCGTGAACGGCATAGCCATCAATGACTATTCAAACGGAGCACCTGGCGGTGCATCGGGCCTCAACCTGGGCGTCGATGGGATCCAGGAATTTTCCGTTTTAACAAGCGACTACACGGCAGAATACGGGCGGACGTCCGGTGCGGTCATCAACGCCATTACCAAGAGCGGGACGGACGAATTTCACGGAACGGCATTCTTCTTTGACCGCGACAAAATCTTTGACGCCAAGAATTTCTTCGATCCGGCAGGTCCAATCGCTCCTTTCCGGCGCGTTCAGTTCGGTGGATCTGCAGGTACCGCGATCGTGAAGGACAAGACCTTTGTCTACGGTACTTATGAAGGTGTGCGGCAGAACAAGCCGGGATCCCAAACTATCTTCGTACCCTCTGACGCGACACGTGCCCTTGCGGTTGCGGCGGTTGCGCCTTACCTCAAGCTCTGGCCGGAGGCACCGGCTGGAACCCCCCTGATCATCGATCCTACGTCCGGCGACACGATCCAGAGGTTCAACGTGGCCCTACCGACGATTTCGAACGAGAACTATTTCACGGGACGAGTAGACCAGAAGATCTCGGACCAGGACAATCTCTCGGGAAGCTATTTCTGGGATTCCGGTCCGCAATCTCAGCCTGACCCCCTGAAAAACGCCATTCACCAGGTTTTCTCTCGCCGGCAGATGGCGAACGCCGAGGAGACACATATTTTTAGTCCCGCGTTGGTTAACACGTTTCGTGCAGGTGTGAGCCGTGTGAGAGGTGACATCAACGGTCCGGTGTCGGGCGATGCCGTGGCGACTGATACTGCTCTCGCGATTGCTCCGGGCGCAATAGGTCCGCCGCAAATTGGAGTACCAGGCGTGCTGACTACCGCGATCGGCTTGGGCGGCTTGAACCGCTTCCTGCACCGTTGGACTTCGGGTCAGCTCTACGACGACGCATTCTTGACGCGAGGCACGCACTCGATCAAAGTCGGGTTTGCTTTCGAGCGCATGCTATATAACGTGACAGAGAAATTGAGTCCTGACGGTAGGCTGAACAACTATCCAAATCTCGCTGCCCTGTTGGACAACGCTCCGGACAGACTCAATGCTTTGGCGCCCGGAGGGTCCAACGAGGTGGCGATTCGCGAGAGTTTGTTTGCCGGGTACATCCAGGACGATTGGCGGTTCCGGCCGAATCTGACGATTAACGTTGGGTTGCGGTACGAACTCACAACGCTGCCGAAGGATGCCAACAACCGGATTCAGGAAATCACGACACTGACGAACTGCGCTACGCCGGGCGTCGCACCTGGCCCTAACAGTCCTTGCGGTCCGGTTCACGTCCACGGCTTCATCGCGAACAACCCCACCAGCAAGAACTTCGAGCCACGGCTTGGTTTCTCCTGGGACCCATTCAAGGATGGGAAGACCGCAGTTCGCGGGGGGTTCAGCATCTTTGATGTGCTACCACTCCCGTATGAATTCGGACTCAATACCGCGGCAACTGCTCCTTTCCAAATTATCGGCTTTGACCCCGCCGCAACCCTGGGCGGCGGCATTGACACGAACATCAGTTTTAATCCGAACAAGATCAGGAACCGGTTTGTAGACCAGAACCCGAAACGAGCGGACATCCTGAACTGGAACTTTAATATTCAACGCGAGGTAACCCGGAGCTGGACGGCGACCTTCGGCTACGTAGGATCCCGTTCGGTTCACTTGTCGGTCGCCGCCGACGATATCAACCTGGTCCCGCCCGTAATGACCTCTGCCGGGATCATGATTCCATCCAATACGTATCAGATCGATCCCAACTGGGCAGGTGCAAACGGTGGCATCACTCCGGGCGCCCCAGGCGGGGCCGGCATTCGCCCCGTGATCTTTGATGGCGAATCGACTTATCACGGTTTCCAGGCGCAGCTGAAGAAGGCGATGAGCCACGGTTTGCAAGGGCAGTTGTCTTACACGTACGGAAATTGCAAGGACACCACTTCTGCTCCCGTAACTGGCGACACGTACGTAAACTCCATTGCCGTGCCACTTCTTCTGAGCAAACAGTACAGAATCGGTGCTTGCGATTTCGATATAAGAGAAACCGTGGTGGGGACGTTTATTTGGGATGTCCCGGGTCCCAAGTCGGGGACCGCTTCTTACGTGGCGGGAGGATGGGAGCTGGGCACGATCCTAACGGCAACTAGCGGCTCGCCCTTCACTGTAACCACCGGTGGAGGCGGAGATCCGCTCAACACCGGCTTTAACGGGGACTTCTCCATGGACTACGCTGACCTCGTGCCGGGATGCAACCCGATTCACGGCGGAGTGAACTATCTCAACACCAGTTGTTTTACAACGGCTCCCGCTGTGGCTGGCGGAGTGCTCGTGGGAAATTCGGGACGCAACAGATTCTATGGACCAGGTCTGAAGACCGTCGATTTCTCGGCGTTCAAGAACTTCAAGTTCACGGAGCAACTGAAGTTGCAGTTCCGCGCGGAGTTCTTCAACATCCTGAATCATCCTAACTTCGCGGCGCCTAATTTCTTGAATGATGCCAACAATTCGATCGGAAGTTCGAATACCGGTGTAATAGGATCTACATCCACCTCCTCAAGGCAGATTCAACTGGGGTTGAAGCTGGTCTGGTAAGAGAGCAGGAACGCCACAGGCGGAGGAACGTTGGCAAGCGGCGGTCCTCCGTCTAAATGGCCTGCATCGAGTTTGCCGCAGATCTTTCAACTGGAGTCGGCGCGCCGATTGGGGCACCAGAACCAAGGTCCGCCTATGCCGTCCTCCAGCAGACACGCAGGAAGACCGCGGAAGCATGAGAAAGAACTTGAAGTGAATGACCGCCGTACAGTCAATACTGGAGTAGCCGGTCTTGCTACGGAACGCCTGGCTCTTATGAGCTTCTCAGAAGATCGGAAAACAAAAGTCTGGTCGGTAGTGCGTGTCTCCAGCGGGAATTTTCTGGAGATGTACGACTTCATGGTGTTTGGGTATTACGCGACAGCGATTGGGAATGCATTCTTTCCGAGCGGGAATCCATTCTTGTCGCTGATGCTGTCGCTGATGACGTTTGGGGCGGGATTCTTGATGAGGCCACTGGGCGCGATTGTGCTCGGGGCCTATGCGGATCATCACGGCCGGCGTGCCGGACTCATTCTGACGCTGACGCTGATGTCGCTGGGAATCTTTTCGATTGCCTGCACACCTGGGTACGCAACGATCGGGTTTCTGGCTCCACTTCTTGTGTTGATTGGGCGGCTACTGCAGGGATTTTCGGCAGGCATGGAATTGGGCGGGGTGTCGGTGTATTTGTCGGAGATTGCTACACCGGGGCACAAAGGCTTTTACGTCAGTTGGCAGTCGGGCAGCCAGCAGGTGGCGGTTATGTTCGCCGCGCTTGTGGGGGTCGTGCTCAGCTCGATTCTGCCGCCCCAGAGTATGGCTGCGTGGGGATGGCGCGTTCCGCTGCTGCTAGGCTGCGGGATCATACCGTTCTTGTTCCGTTTGAGGCGGTCGCTGCAAGAGACGGATGAGTTTGTGGCGCGGAAGCACCGGCCGACAACCTCGGAAATATTCCGTTCGCTGACGGCCAACTGGACGGTGGTGGTCATTGGGACGCTGATGGTCACGATGACGACCGTTTCCTTCTACATGATTACGGCTTACACGCCGACGTTTGGCAACTCGGTGTTGCATCTGGCAAACATTGACAGCCTGGTGGTGACTCTCTGTGTTGGTGCATCCAACCTCTTCTGGCTTCCCCTGATGGGGGCCCTGTCCGACCGCATAGGGCGGCGACCCTTACTATTCGCTTTCACTATATTGATGCTGGTTACGGCCTATCCGGCGATGCTCTGGCTCGCGCGCGAGCCCTCGTTCACTCGCCTTCTGACAGTCGAACTCTGGCTGTCTTTTATCTTCGGCAGCTACAACGGTGCCATGGTTGTCTTCTTGACGGAGATCATGCCGATCGACGTACGAACCTCCGGATTCTCGCTCGCATATAGTCTGGCCACCGCTGTCTTCGGTGGCTTTACACCAGCGATCAGCACCTATCTCATTCATCGCACGGGGAACCGAGCGGTTCCTGGATTGTGGTTGTCCTTCGCAGCTGCGTGCGGGCTTCTGGCAGCGCTGTTGGCTAGAACTCAGCAGGAACAGGTTGAAGCTCGCCAGTAGGGGAATTTCCTCCTTGGTCCATCGAGCGCCAGAAAATCTGTCGGAGTAACATCCGCGATCAGAGAAAAGTCACTGGAAGCCCTGCCCGGTCGGTGACGCACCGTCGAGAGAATAATACGGCGTTGCGGTTTCTCACTTAAGAAGAGCGAAAAAAGATCCGAAAGGTCATCGAGGCCAACTGGCGTTTGCACCTTCCCGAGCGAGATCTCGCGCTCTGGTTTGCGGAAGGGCAGTCAGTACAGCCGCACGCTGGACATGGTAGACTTTAGAGTTCGGATGTTGAACGTTCCGCGGACGAAGAACGAAGAGCCTATAAACGTCCCGCTAAATAGCTGCGGTTGCCGCCCTGAGGGTTGCGCATAGCCGGGGCGAAGGCAGAGGGCCTATGTTCCAGTCGGCGAAGACCGGGGAGCCAGTCGAAAATGGGCGGCACGGGTTCGACGACGTAGTGGCCGAAGCGCACATTAAGAACTTTCGTTGGCACGACTTGCGACATACATTTGCGAGCCGTTTGCGAATGAAAGGCGCTCCGCTGGAAGATATTGCAGACCTGTTGCGGCATAAGAGTTTATGGATGACTAGGCGGTACGCGCATTTGGGTCCCAACAAGTTGACACCAGTCCAAACGACGCTTCGACTGGTGGCTCTCAAGTTGTTGTGCAGTAACCATTTTAGGGGCGTAGCTCAGTGGTAGAGCAGCGGCCTTTTAAGCCGAAGGTCGTGGGTTCGATCCCCACCGCCCCTACCAACATCTCCTTCATAGATAACAGCTTGTGACTTTTCGAGGGGCCACAAGGGGCCATTAACGTTAGGCGACTTGCGCTGGGAGCACTAAGCGAACGACTTTGCTATTCGCCTCTCTTAGAGCCTTAGGAACGGCCTGCGTGTAGATGTTCATGGTCGTTCGAACATCTGCATGTCGCAACAGTTCCTGCTGCACCTTGAGATCGACGCCGAGCGCATGAAGTAACGTTGAATGACTGTGTCGAAACGAGTGCCAGCCGATCCGGCCTATCCCCGCTTTTTCTGCTGCGGGGACGAGCCAGTTTTCCTGAATTCGGCCTGGCCAATACGGTTTTCCTGTTTTCGGGTTCGCGAATATCCAGTCTTCGCAGTTCGCAAGCGGGGCCACCCTTGCCTTATGTTGACGAAGTCTCTCCGCAAGCAAACGGTCAAGAGGCATCCATCGGTGAGAGGCCTTTGTTTTTACGTCCCCTTGCTTCCCGTAGACGTAAGCTTGTCGTACCGCCAAGCGCAGTCCTTCCCAATCGATATCATTCCATCTCAGACCGAGGATCTCGCTCACTCGTAGTCCCAAACACATCGCCACAATGCACATGGTTCGGAAAGGTTCGGGAATGTTCTCAAGCACTCTACGAAACTCGTCCACGGAAAGTGCCTTCGGTTCCCGCTGCCTTTTAGAACTGTCTTTCACGCGGACAAGGCTCATGGGATTTAGGTGATAAGGAATCAGCTCCCACCGCATCGCCGCGTTAAACAAGACGCGCATTAGGTTCTTGAGATGAGACTTGCTCTTCGGCGCCAAATCGAGCTTCTTGAGCCACTCCTCAACAAGCAGGGGTTTGATCTGCTCAATCGGAGAGTCTCGCCATTTCGGCTCAACGTGATTTTTCAGCCAGCACCGATACCGTGAGGCGGTTGAAGGCCTTTCGGGAATTTCTTCCGCCAGGTACCGGTGGATGATTGCACCGAACGAAACAGGTGGTCCGTTTGCCGGCTCTGCGTTCATCGAGAGTAACCAAGACAGAGCGGCCTTGCGTGCCTGGGACTCGTTCGGATATTCCTCAACTGTCCCGATGGCTACGCTTCGCCTAATTGAGCTGCCGTCCGGAAGATTTTCCCGATAGCGCAGAACCCACACGTCCGGCCCCTTCTTTCGCGCTTTCAAACAAACCCAACCAAACTGAACCCGTTGCCGCTTATGTTCCATCCGATTTCTCCTGGTTTAAGCGGCACGGATGGCAAGACGAATTTATCCGAGAATGCAGCCAGGCGTCCAGTTCTGATGCACGAAAATACCAGTGACCTCCGATTTGATATCCAGGAAGCCTTCTCGTCCGTGCGTAGCGCTGCAGAGTCTTGACGTGGATGTTACCCAGCAACTTGGCCGCTTCAGGACTACCAATCAACGGTTCAAAGGCATGCCTTGACTTCTGTGAAGGCCTGAGCGGCGAGGTGAGAGCCGAACTCTCGCTGACATCTCTTTCCTCCTCCCCTGTGGCCCTGTGTTGTGGCGCGGCACAGGAAGTGGTATTGCAAACCGCCTCGGAACTGTCGATCGGGGAAGTCGACGGTGCTTCTGGGCTCCCGACATCAACGCACGTGGGATTCGAACGGAGATCTACACCGAGGCGCGAGGCATGCTGTCTTGAGGACGCTGTATTCTCGCGCACACCGAATTGGGTTGGACGGGGCTTCATGGTTACTATGCGCTCTTACTGAGGACGCCTCCTTCAGGTTTCTCTTGGTTGCCGTTGTTCGTGTGTTGGCCTAGCCAGGCTTTGAACTCGTCGTCGCGCTTGAAGAGAAGTTTCAGAGCTTCGGTGATGACGTATGACGTAGACGAATCGATGAACTCTGCATACCGGTCTAGGTGTGCCTTCACCGACTCCTCGACTCGAGCCTGGATCGTTACTGCCTTGGGTTGTTTGGGTGGTGCCTTGATGATTGCCATGCTTTCTTTTGTTCCTCCCTTGCGGTTTTGTACTACGGGCTGTCTTACAACTCCTTTGCTGCTCCCCCTCCGCGCGGCCAAAACACGGGCTGCGATTTCTTGAGCAGCTTGCGGCGGGAGTGACCCCCGAAGCCCGAAGGGATCGGGCCGCGATTTTGCGGCACGATGGGGTCGCTCCCGCCCATCTTAGTGTTTTGGCCGCGTCCCCATTCTTGCCTTGGCCTCACGCATCTGGTCATTTCTCCATAGGTTTATCCACTCCTACGGCGAAAACTGACCCGAAAGATCCTCCGAACGTTCCCTCCTGGCTGTTCTTCACTTCGACTGCCGTGCTTGGGGTTGGTTTCCGCTTCGGGGTCGCTTCAAATAAGCCAATCTGTCCGTCCACCAGCTCGCTTTCGAAGATCACTTTGCGCTGTGGTGACAGATCTTGAATTTCCGAGCGGACGTAGTCGTCCGATACGATGCCGTCTCGCCAACTTGGATAGAGTCTCTGGCACCGATGACGGGCGTAGCGCTTGTCTGAGAGATGCAGGAACTCGATGTCGTCGGTTGTGAGCTTCCCATATTTCCGGTCGTCCCACAGCTTCTGGAGCCGGAAATAGCGAAGGATGTCGTCGCCCGGATCTTTCTTCGGAGGGCGGCCGGCGGTGGCCAGAAAGGTTTTCCGAGCAATCTCGAACTGCGTTGGACGAGGCGAAATGTAGACGAGCCGTACCTCGGAAAGCGCTTCGAAAAGACTTCCATAAGCCAGCAGATGGGTCTTGAAACTGTCCAAGATGCCAAGTCCGGGATCGACGAACGTGAAGGTAGCCACAGGGGAAGAGAAGGCGCCAGGGAAAAGGAACATAGGGAACTTGTCCACGAAATAGCGCTCGGTCGTTCTGTTGTGAACGGCTCCGGAGTAACGCTTCTTGGGCAGGAGTTCTTTCGGGATGTCCAGCTGCTGGCAGAAGTGGTTCAGTTTGTCGTCCTCGGTTTCAAGGTATTCGTACTGCAAATTGTGTTCGAGGGAATGAGCACGGCGGTTGCGAAGATTTTCCCGGTCGATGGCCCGGTACACGATGCGGGAGAATAGGTGGTACACGAAACCATTGCGGAGAAAGGAACGGCCTGTGGCGTGGCCTTTGGCAAGGAGTTTTTGGGAGAAGGCCATGCTCTTGTCCCCGCTTTTGGTTCCCGTGAATTGCAGAAACTGGCGCATGGAGAAGTACCCGGAATGTGTGGCCACGAGGTAGAGAAAGCGAGCCTCGTCTTCGGTGTAGCCGAGGCTGCCAAGGTTGGCGAGACTGGATTCAGGAAAGTTCATAGGCTAAAGATGACGGTGTTCAATTCGCGTTCATCCCGAATGCGCCGCAGGCGGTCGGCCTCGCCCCGCCGGGCGTAAATCTGGAAGCCGGCGTGAGCTTTGGCTGCGAGTCCACGGGGGCGATAGTGCTTTGTGGCGAGTTCCACGTCCCTCGTGTGAATCTCCATGTCGGGGTCGTTCGCGTATTCGAGACGCATATCAGGGATCTGGATTTCCTTGTTGACGACTCTGAGTCCATGGCGCCGGGCGACGGCCTCTTTCACCGTTTCCGGGCACTTGCCCTTGTCTTGCCAGGTTCGGCCCAGGTCGGCGTAGAGATCGCGCTTGATCTCGTAGTCCAACTTGACGCGGAAGACTGCCGCCACGGCCTTCGATTTCATCGCTGACCTTGTGATAAAGGCGGTAGAGTTCGGCATCGTGGAAGGCTTCTTTGGGCTTCTTGAGACCGTGGTAGCTAGCCTGGTCAGGACGAAGGAATCTGCTGTAGGAGAGAGCCCGATTGCCTTCCTTGGTGAGCGTCACGGCGCGAATCGGGGAAAGGTCGGAATCCATGATGGAAGTCTGTTTCACAAGCCCCTGGCGGCTCAGGTTCGCGAGATCGTTTTGCATGCGAGAGGAATCGTCGCTGTAGGCGAATTGGGCGAGATCATGGACGGCCACGACGCGAAACATTCCGACCTCGGTCAAGGCGTGCAGCTCGGAATCGCGCAGTTGGTAGGTCCGGTTGCGGTCCACATCGTTCGTGCGGCTGGTTCGAGCGAGGACAAGTTGGACCCGTTCCTCGCGAGGTAGAGGCGGGCGGTTGCTGCCAGAGGTTCCGCGGGCTTCCCGGTCGCGCTGATCGGCCCGTTCCTCCTCCCCGCGAATCCTTTCCAGCCTCCTGACGGTGTCCCAGCCGGCGCGACTCTTCGACTCGGGTCTACGGTCCACGTCGCGCTCTGGGCCGTGGAAGTCGTCGATTTCAGGTCCATCAAAACCTCGAGACATGGCATGGCTC
>QHYZ01000251.1 GCA_003225295.1 Acidobacteriota bacterium
CTTCCGCACTCAACTCGTAGACCTGTGTGGTGACCGGAAGATTTTCGAAGTTGGCCAGAGAGCGCCGCCCCTTACGCCGCTTCACTCGCCGCAATTCGTACGCCGGCTCGCTCGCAGAGGGGACATCTTCCGGATGAATCGGCCGCTGCTCTAGCTCCTGGCCGAAATCCAGCAGCACCTGTGCCAACTCGCTGGTCGAATTCAGCCGGTCTGCTCGTGGTCCGTAGTACCACTTCTTGTACCGTACCAACTCGAGTTGCAAACGCAGATTCTGAATGTGCAGATCGTCGGCACGTTTGCGCTGTTCATCCGCGCGCTGCTTCTCGCGGTCACGCTCGGCAAGCAGAGAACGCAACATCGCTTTCAGCGATGCGCTGTCCTCAGGCAAGTTGGGCGAGTCCTTCTCCGCAGTGTGCATACTTCCTTAGACGTATTACCATACACTTAGTTACCTCTCATGATACTGTCTGTGCGGTTTTTTTCTTTGCTGGATTTTTCTTCGCCGCTTCGCACCGGGCGTTCATACCGGGGCATGCGCTTTAGCTTCGACACATCAATCCCGTCCAGGATCATGGCTAACTCGCTCGCTCGCAATTCCACTGTGCGCGCTCCCTCTCGCGGCCGTGGCAGCTTGAATTTACCTTCCTCCAAACGCTTGTACCACAATACGAATCCGTCCCGGTCCCAGTACAGAATTTTCAATCGGTCACCACGCCGCGAATGGAACACGAACCAATGCCCACTCAGCGGGTCCTCACCAATCACCGCTCGCACCCGCTCCGCCAGCCGGTCGAACCCGCAGCGCATGTCCATGGCCTCACTCGCCAGCCAGATCCGCGTTTCCTGCGCGCGGTCCATCGCCTGCAAACTCGGCAGCCCGATCACGACGCCGTCTCCACTACCGCCAGTAACGCGCGCACATGCTCGGCATCGAACCCGCGCCCCACCAGCAGGCTCCGGCCATTCGACAGGCGGATTTCAACACGCGTGTCCCTCACCGCGCTCGGCGTGGTCTCTCTCAGTTGCACTTCCAGGAATTGAGTGGTGGTATCTTCACCCAGGCGTTTCTTCCAGACGAAGAAATACGGCCTACATAGCCCGCGCTCACGGCAGAACGCAGTTACCGTCTGCCCGCTACGCGCCTGTTCGGAAATCAGCTCCCGCCATTTCGTCCAAGCCTTCTTTGTGCGCCGTGTCATGGCGCAACATTGCTACACTCGGGCCCACCCCGCAAGATGTGGTTCGTTAATCGCTCACGGAAAGTAGGCTTGTTCCCACTGTTCGCGAACATTACGGTAGCTGATGTTTTCCACGACGCCGACGATCTCGCTGTCCGGTTTGGCGTCGGGTGCGGATCCCATAGCGACGCGGGCGCCGAGGGGATTGCGTCCTCCGAAATATCGTTTTACAAAGGCTTCGTTGACAATCACCGCGCGCTGTCGGGTCTGACTCACCGGCATCGATTGATTTGGCGCAATGACATTCAGGGCATCGTGTTCGTTAAAGTCTCGTCCAGCGACAATCCTGGCTCCGAGGGTCGCGAAGAACCCGGGAGAGACGGCGTTCATCTGGACCTCGCGGTCGGTAATGTATCGTTCACCAGCCTGGATCGTTAGAGAATTACTCCACGCCCCCCCGAGGAGTAACTGGTCGTGCGCAACGGCCGAGGCTTGAATGCTGCTTGAATCGCGGAGTCCTTCAGTAATTCGTCGAATGAGCCGGCTTTCTTCGGCTCCAGAGTAGCCGTTAAGAGCCGGCTTGATACCGAACGAGATCAGGCTGGATGTGTCAAACCCCGGACCTTTTACCAACAGCCCGGAGAGGGTTCGAACAAACAAACCTGCGGCGATTACCAGAATCAACGTAAACGCGATCTGAGCCGTCACAATCGCCCTGCGTAGAGCCAAGCCGCCGGAAGGTGTGCCGCCCCGCTCTCGGAGCGAGGAATCGAGCGATTTGCGGCCGGCCTGTAAAGCCGGTGCGGAGCCGGCGAGGAAACCGGCGACCAGGCTTACAAGGAATGCAAAAAGCAACAACCGCGTATCGATGTTGGCTTGCAAGTTGTTCGCAGCGGTGTTACGGGGCAGGAAAGCGATGAGCGCCCGTACCGCAATAGGCGCCATCACTACGCCGAGCAGTCCACCGGCAAATGCGAGAAGCACGCTGTCGGCAAGAAGCTGTCGTCCAATTCTGCCCCGTGACGCTCCCAACGCCAATCGCGTGCTGATTTCGCGATGGCGTGCCGAGCCGCGGGCCAGAAAAAGCCCGGCAACATTCAGACAAGCCAGCGCCAGGAGTACCGCCGTGGCAACGAACAGGACCCAGAGGGGCCGCGAAAGGCCTTGCCGGAGAACCGAATGGCCCTGGGGAGCGGGAGTGAGTTCCAGCGTGGACGCAAGAAACCGCCGGCGCTGCTCGGCGCTGGCTCTGGAGACGTTAGTTCGGCGCATATCTTCGTCCAACATCGATTTAAACCAGGGCTGCAGTCCCGTCTGCGCTTGCTGCAAAGAGACGTTCTGCTTAAGCCGGCCGAGGATCTGCATCCAGCGCGTGCGGCGATCGAGCATCGTGGTGAATCCAGGAATAGCCTGGGCCGACATGACAGCCGGAATCCAGAGCGATGGAACCTCGCCCACGTCGATGCCATGAAATGCAGGCGCCGCAACCCCCACAACCGTCATGGGGTACTGGTTCACCAGCACCCTTCGGCCGACGATATCCGCAGCGCCTCCGAGTTGGTTCTTCCAGAAGTCGTAGGAGAGCACAACCACGGGGCTGGAACCGGGCGTCTGGTCATCATCGGTGGTCAAGAGCCTGCCGAGCGCGGGGCGCACTCCGAGTAGTGAAAAGTAGTTACCTGATACGAGTTCTGCGGCAGTCAGCTTGGGTTCTCCGCCCGTCGAGGCGCTGATCGTCGTCGCGGCACGGCATAATACACCTTCGAAGAAATCCTTCTTCTGCTGGAGATCCTGGCAGATTGGATAGGACATCAAGTTACTGGTGCCGAAGGTCTCGGCATATTGGAAACCGATCCAATCAATGAGAACCAGGCGCTCGGGGTGGTCGACCGGTAGGGCGCGAAGAACGATCTGATCGATGAGGGAGTAAAGGGCGGTGGTCGCTCCAATTCCGAGCGCAAGGGAAAGCACTGCCGTCGCCATAAACGACGGGCTCCGAAAAATAGATCGCGCCGAGAAACGCAGGTCGTGCACGAAGTCTCTCAGCCAGCGAGTCAGCCAGATGTCTCGCACCTCCTCTTGGATTTGCGCGATGCCCCCGAGTTCAAGCAGGGCTTGCCTACGAGCTTCCTCAGTTGGCAGACCAGACCTCTCAAGATCGATAATTCGCCGGTCGAGATGGTAGTGCAGTTCGCGATCCAGATCGCTCTCCAGCTTCTTGCGACGGGACCAGTTCGCTAGTTGCCACATCATCTGTTGCCCTCGTTGAAAATGAGCTGAACCGCGCCCGCCAAGCGCGCCCAACTTTGTTTTTCGGCGGCGAGCTGCTTTCGTCCTGAGGCCGTCAATGAGTAGAACTTGGCCTCCCGCCCCGTTTCTGATTCCTTCCATTCGGCCCTAAGCCATCCCTTTAGTTCCAGCCTGTGTAGCGCAGGATAGAGGGAGCCTTGATTTGCTTGGACCACCGACCGCGAGATTTGGTCCAGTCTTTGAGCGATCCCGTAGCCGTGCACCGGCTCCAGCGACACAATCTGCAGAATCAGCATGTCAAGTGTGCCTTGCGGGATGGGGAACCTTGGCGAGGGCATCGATGCCTCAACCTCCTACCGGTCAGCGTACATTATGATAGGTCGAAGGTCAAGGTATGCAATGGCCTTCAAAGAATACGCCCGATCCCCGCTCGGATCTTGCTTTTTCCACTTCTCTTCTATAGAGTGTCTATAGCATCTCCTATTGAATCTCTATAGGACAGAACAAATGCCACCTTCCAACACCAATCTTCTCCAGGGCACACTGGATGTGCTCATCCTTAAAGTTCTTGCGCTCCAGCCAATGCACGGCCTCGGAATCTCCAACCGAATCGCGCAGGTGACCTCGAACACCTTTCTCGTCAAGCCTGGCTCACTCTTTCCCGCGCTTCACCGCATGGAGGAGGCCGGCTGGCTCACTTCCTCCTGGGGCGAATCCGAAAACAACCGTCGCGCGAAGTTCTACCGCCTCACCGCCGTCGGCCGCCGACAGCTCAAACAGGAAACCGATCTCTGGGCGCGCATTTCCGCCGCCATGGCCCGCGCTCTGAAAGCAACCTGAGAACGAGCAGCTCTTCGAGGTGGACAATGCCCCTTTGGCCCAAACTAAACTCTCTCTGGCGTAGTCTCATGGAGAGGCAGAAGGTGGAAGACGACCTCACCAACGAAATTCGCTCCTACTGCGAATTGCTCGAGCAACAAAAGATCCGCGAAGGCGTTGATCCGGTCACGGCTCGGCGGGAAGCCTCGATCGAACTCGGGGGCGCCGAGAAGCTCAAGGAAGAAGTTCGCAACGTCCGCCGCGGAGCTGCTTTTGACGTCCTGGGCGCAGAACTTCGGCAATCCCTCCGCGGTCTTCGCCGCAATCCTTCGCTAGCCGTCCTCGGCACAACCATGCTCTCCCTCGGCATGGGTGCCAGCATTGTTGTTTTCAGCATCTTTCAATCCGCGCTGCTCAAACCCTTGCCTTTCCGCGACTCGAATCGGCTGCTCGCCATCTGGGAAACCCGCCTCGACCGCGGCATCGATCAGGCATCCTTTTCCGAAGCCAATTTCTGGGACGTTCGGTCCTACAATCACTCTTTCAGCGAAGTCGGCGCCTATCACTATGACGAAGCCAACCTAACCGGCCTGGGCCCCGCTGAGAAGGTCGTCGCTTGCGAAGTCAGCGCCGGCTTCCTCCGCACGCTCGGCGTTTCACCGATTCTCGGCCGCGATTTTTCCTACGACGATGACCGTGGCGGATTCCGAAATCCGGTTGTGATAATTGGCAACAAATTCTGGAAGACGCGCTTTGGCAGTGATCCAAACATTCTCGGTAAAGCTCTCCGCCTCAATGACAAAGCCTACGTCGTCATCGGCGTTCTTCCTCCCGGCGAGCCCTGGATTGATGATCAGCTTTACATGCCTTTCGGCTATCGCCCCGACGCCGACCGTGATAGTTGGGAATTTCAAGTCATCGGCCGCCTCAAGCCCGGCACTACGCAAGAAGCGGCGCAAGTCGATCTCGCTCAAATCGCAGGATCTCTCGCGCAGTCCTTCCCCGAACAGGACAAGGGCATCGGCTTTTTCTTCACCCCTTCGAGTACCTGGGTTGCCAGTCAGACCACCCGCCGCGCTCTCTGGGTTCTCCTCGGTGCCGTCACCTTTCTTCTTCTCATCGCTTGTCTGAATATCGCCAATCTTCTCCTCGCTCGTGGTACCGCGCGCATGCGCGAAATCGCCGTGCGCACCGCTCTCGGCGCCAGCCGCGCCCGCCTCATTCGCTTTGTGATGATGGAGTCGCTTTTGCTGAACGGCTTCGGCGCGGCGGCAGGATTGTTCGTCGCCTACGTCGGCATCGGCGTCATCCAATCTCTCGAAATTCGGGGCATACCGCGCCTTGCTGACGCCGGGCTCAACCCCTGGGTGCTTGCCTTCGCTGTTTTCATCGCCCTCGTGACTGGCATTCTCTCCGGCCTCGCCCCCGCGCTTCAGGCGCCCGCTTCCGGCATTGCTGCCGCTCTTCGCGATGGCGATCGCCAAACCAGCAGCCGCGGACAAGGGCGCCTTCGCAACATTCTGGTCACTGGTGAAGTGGCGCTGTCGTTTCTTCTGCTCGTCGGCGGCGGTCTCCTCATCCGCAGCTTCAAAGAACTCATGACTGTAGACCGTGGCTTTCACACAGAAAATCGCCTCGTGTTTACCGTCAACATGCCGCGGTCTTACTGGGAAAGAGTCGTCGGCAAACAGTTTCTCGATCGCTTCTTCGAGCGCCTCAAGGCCAACCCGCAAGTTCTGGCATCCGGCGCCGTCAATCAGCGCCCCGTCGAAGGCGGCGATCCCGGCATGGGCATCGACACGCCGCAATCTTCGGCGAAACCCCCTTGGGCCGGATGGCGCGTCGTTACGCCGGGCTATTTCGCCGCGGTCGGCCTTCCCCTCGTTCGCGGCAGACTTTTCGGTGAAAACGACAAGCCCGTCTGGATTCCCAAAGACGTGCCGCCGTATCCTCGCCGGGTAATAATCAGTGATCGTCTCGCGAAACAGATTTTCAAGAACGAGGATCCCATCGGAAAGCAAGTGCTTCTCTGGAAGGGCCAAAGCAGCGGCCTCGCCGAAGTTGTGGGTATTGTGGGGGATAGTCGCGAGCGCGGCCTCGCCGAAAACCCGACGCTCACCGTCTATCTTCCCTACGGAACAAACGCCCTGACCAGCGAGTTCGTCGTTCACACGCGCGACAATCCGCTTGCCCTCGTTCCCACGATTCGGTCGCTCGTCGGCGAACTCGATCCCAATCTCCCCATTTCCAACATGCGCTCCTTCGACCAGATCGTGTACCGCTCCGTCGCTCCGCAGCGCCTCAATGCCGTTCTCCTGTCCATCTTCGGCGTGCTGGCCCTTCTCCTCGCCACAACCGGCATTTACGGCGTTCTCTCCTACTCCATCACGCGCCGCACGCCCGAAATCGGTCTCCGCGTCGCACTTGGCGCCACTCGCTCCAATATTCTTGGCATGACCATTCGCCAGGGTTTGCGTCCCGCTCTCATCGGCGCGCTCCTCGGAGCCATCGGCGCCTTCTGGCTCTCTCGTTACTTGGCCACCCTTCTCTTTGGCGTAAAACCCTTCGACGCCCTTACCTACCTCGCCGTCGCAGCTCTCCTCCTCGCCACCGCGGCTCTCGCCTGCTACATCCCTGGCCGCCGCGCCATGCAAACCGACCCCGCTACCGCCCTCCGCATCGAGTAGAGGGACGGCGAGGGGAACGTCTTCGACCTGTCGGAACTATCGCAAATTGTGCACACAAACAGCATCGTTCTCGGATTGTGTTTCACACTGAGAATTCTCCTCGGACGCAGCAGCGTTATGTGAAATTTCAAACTGTCCGGGAAAGACTGATTAGGTTCTCTGGCTAGGTGGGATCGGGTAGCTTCTGCAGAGCCCTCCCAAAAGGCAAGGAGCATCGTATCAACCATCGGTCTGTAGTAGTTCCCCGCCTTCTGTCAATTCAATACGCTTTACCGCCCAATAGAATCACGAGAGCAGCCAAGGGGCGTCGATGGAGATGCATGCCATCCAGTCTAAGCAAGCATCCATGAGTTCAGGCTGTATCGGCTACCCGGAAGTCCAGATTGCAACATGGGGATCGGTACCGACAAGTCCAAGTCTGCTAGTCTTTACCGATGAGGCGGCGCTTAGGCAATGTCGTTCCGGGTGGATGACGAGGTACCGGAAGCTATCCGGTA
>QHYZ01000126.1 GCA_003225295.1 Acidobacteriota bacterium
ATACACCTCCGTTTCACTTTCTAAGAATCTTACTGATTCGTTCCGGCTGCAGCTCTTGGGTGGACATCAGACTTTCGATTCCAGCTTTACGAACAATAATCACTCTAATTTCGTTAATGCCGTCGCCGATTGGAACGTTGGCCCGCGCTATTTCGTGGAGGGCAATTTCGGCTGGTATCGCGGCACCAACATGAATTACCAGCAATGGTCCACGGTTTTCGGCTATCGCTTCGGAGGATATCGCAAATGAGAAACCGCTTCCGCCGCGAAGAGCTTCCAAGTTCCCGAACTTCGTTGACGGTGATGTTTGGGTGGCTCTCCGTGGCCCTGCTGTTTTGCACGGTCACTGCGTCTGGCCAAGCACAGGTGGCGGCCCAACCCGCTAGCGAGACGCCAGCCGCTCCCGTTTCGCCGCCGATGGAGGCTCTCTCACGCGCCCGCGCCACCGTCGAAAAGTTCTTTGAACAGGCTACCAATGTGGTGTGCATGGAAAATGTAACGCAGGCGGTTGTGGGAAAGAACGGGAAAGCCAATTATCGTGAGGAATCTGTCTTCGATTATCAGCTTCAGGCCAATACCAACAGCGGAGCACTGAAGCTGGTCGAATCCCGAGATACGCGCAAAGCCGCCTTCCGTGATTCGGGGCGTACCCTGCTCATCACCAACGGCTTTACCAGCATGCTCCTGATCATCCACCCATCCTATGAGAGCAGCTATACGTTTGAGCCCGCAGGAGAGGAAACCGTCGACGGTGTGAGCTTTGCTAAAGTAAATTTCAAGGCCATTCCCGGTGCTTCTTCGCCCGCGGCGCTGCAACTTCGTGGCAAGAACTATCCCATCCCTCTTTCAGGTACGATTTGGATCGAGCAGCAGAGCGGCTCCGTCGCTAAATTAGTCGCGACCATGGATTCCAGTCTGAGCGATGTCGGTCTTCACAACATGCGCAGTGAAATTCACTACGCCACGGTGCATTTTCATGATCCCGAGGAGGCCTATTGGATGCCCGTATCTGCCATTATCGACGTTGAAACGGCTCGCCAGCATTGGCGCAATATTCATCGCTTCACCGGTTACAAGAGATTTAGGGCCACCATCCAGGTGGAGGAACTCGAGACAAAACGATGAGCGCATCCGCAAGCGTAGGCACTGCAGTCCTGACACGCGACGACCCCGAGAAAGGGCATCGCATTCGCCTGCTCCTTGCTTGGCTGCTGGCCGCTGCCGTTGTTCTGGTGATCGCCGGCTATGGCTTTAACTATTACATGCTGAGTGCCACCCAGCGTCCTTTCTCACCCAAGCACGAACTGCTTCGGCCCAGTGGAACGATTGGCATCAAGCTCGGCATGTTCGGCGTGTTTCTGTTCTTTCTCATCTATCTCTATCCGCTGCGGAAGTACTGGGGATGGCTCGGTAAGCAGGGCAACTCCCGCCACTGGCTCGATTTTCACGTTGTTCTCGGGACCACCGCCCCGCTCATTGTGGCGTTTCATTCCTCATTTAAATTTGGAAATATTGCCGGCATGGCCTTCTATAGCATGCTGATGGTCACGCTCAGCGGTTTCGTCGGCCGCTACCTCTATTCGCAAATTCCTCGCGGCCTCAGCGCCGCGGAACTCTCCAAGAAGGAGATGGAAGAGAAGGAAGAGAATTTCCGAAAAGAGCTCGAGGAACAAAAGCAGACCTATGGTTTTTGTATAGACGCGCTGTACCATCTGCCTTCCCCGCAGCACGTTGCCAGCACACCCTTGGTCGAGGCGCTCTTTTCCATGATTCTGATTGACTTCAAGCGTCCCTTTCAGGCGTCAATGGCGAGGCGGCAGGCCGTGGGACTCGGCCCTTGGCTGTTCTCTTTGTGCGGTCTCCTGCACACGTCCGACCGGAAACTGGAGCGTGCCATCAAGGTCGCTCAGACTCAAGCGGCGCTCTCCAAACGCATACTCTTCCTCAAGCGCACGCAGCAGGTTTTCCACCTCTGGCACGTCATCCACCGGCCTTTTAGTTATGCCTTCGCCATTCTCGCCGTTTTGCACATCGGCATCGCCTTGTTCATGGGCTACCGGCTGTAGGCCCTTGCGATGAACGGCCAGTTTTGACAGGATATGTTGGGAGCGTCTCCCACGGAAATCGATACACAAATTACCGGTAAGCCGGTCTCGATGTACCTGGAAAGGATTTTCGCATGAAGCGTATTGCCCTGGCACTGGGGTTGTTGGCCGCGTTTTTCGCCGCCAGCGGATGCAAAAAGCAGCAGAATGACAACGATGCCATTCGCTCCGGAATCATGCAGCACCTCACCGGAGTTGGCACGCTGAATATGACCGCCATGGTGATGGATATCCGAAATGTTTCCATCAATGGAAATCAGGCCCACGCCGAAGTTGAATTCCGACCGAAGAACGGCGCGCCTCAGGGTCCGGGCATGCAGGTGGCCTATAACCTGGAAAAGCGCGACGGCGCGTGGGTCGTTCTCAAGACCCAGGCGACTGGCGGCATGATCCAGCATCCGGATCCGAACCAAAACCCGCACCAGAAACAAGATGTACATGCTGGTGGCCTCCCGAGGTTCAACGATGTCTTGAATCCGCCCGCTGTCCCGGCTCAGGCGGCCCTGCCGCCGGGCCATCCCCCGGCCAACTCACCATACCCCGCTTCGCAGCCGGGCCAAGATCAAGCTTCAGCAAAAAAACCGCGCTGATTTTATGGATACCTTTGCCGCCTTCATTGTCGCCGCCATCGTTATTGGTCTCTTCGTGCGCGGTTATTTAAAGAAGCAAAAGAAGATAGAAGCACTAGCCCACGAGGCTGAAGAAAAGGGGAAAATGCGTTCCGACGGCCCCCAATCTCAGCACCCGCATATCGACGCAAACAATTGCATTGGCTGTGCCGCTTGCACGATGGTCTGCCCCGAAGGCGATGTCCTGGTCATGTTGGGTGGCAAGGCGGTCATCGTGAATGGCTACAAATGCATCGGGCACAGCCTCTGCGCGGAGGTTTGTCCTGTCGGGGCCATAACCATGGTCATGGCCAGCCCCAGCATGGGCGGCGACATGGCCTATTTGACGCCTCAATATGAGACCAGCATTAACAACCTGTTCATTGTCGGGGAACTCGGCGGATTGGCTTTGATCAAGAACGCTATAAACCAGGGTCGGGATTGCATCGACAACATCGCCAACCGGATCGCGGCACTGGGTTCTCGCCGGTCCGTGCCGGATGTTCTCGATGTGCTGATCGTCGGAGCGGGTCCCGCGGGAATCAGCGCCTCTCTCCGTGCCATCGAGAAAAAACTCAGCTACCTCACCGTCGACGAAGGCGAAATGGGCGGCACCGTGGCGAAGTATCCGCGCCAGAAACTGGTCATGACCAGCCCGGTGGAATTTCCGATGCACGGAAAATTCAAGAAGACCGAGCTTTCCAAGGAAGAGCTGATCGCTTTCTGGGACAAAGTCTTGCAGCGCTCGGATTTCAAGTTTCGCAAGGGAGAAAAAGTAGAGGACATCAAGAAGGGTGAAGACGGCATCTTCACCGTCATGACCACCAACACCCACCGGTATCGCGCGCACACGGTGGTCTTGGCGCTCGGCAAGAGCGGCAGCCCGCGAAAACTCGGGGTCAAAGGCGAGGAATTACAAAAGGTGATGTACCGCTTGATTGAGGCGGACCACTATATCAACAAGAAAATCCTGGTAGTGGGCGGAGGCGACAGCGCCATCGAAGCCGCCATGGGCCTTGGCCACCAAGTCGGTAATCAGGTCACCCTCTCATATCGTAAAGAGGCCTTCAGCCGCATCAAGGAGCGGAACTCGCAGCGTATACAGGAATCCATTCGCAAAGGCAAAGTCAAAGTGATCTTCAATTCCGCTCCCGTGGAGTTCAAAGAGAAATCCGTGCTCTTGGAAGTGAATGGCAAAACCGAGGAGATCCCTAACGATTACGTGTGGATCTTCGCCGGCGGCGAGCCCCCCACTGCATTCTTGAAAAAGATCGGCGTCGGTTTCGGAAACCAAGACCTCACATCGACGGGGAGCAAAGAAGCAAAACAGGCCAAAGCGGAAAAACAGGCTGCGCTCTCCGGCGTTGGCTCACTGGTTTCTGTCCAGTAAGCGAACTCCGAAAGCTCATCGATTCCGCGTTCTTTGCCTCGTTTTCCGCGCGATTGCCTGGGTGGTGTCTGGATCCGCCGCTCGAATAGCGCTTCCTTTCTTTCCTACGGGCTTCGCGGATGGTACCGGCGTGGGTGTCCAGAAATTCGGATCGCCGGCGGCAAACTCTTTTGATACGTGGGATATCTCGCGGTCGACCGCGTAGAGGTTGCTCTCGGTGCTGGCATACGATTCGCGCGCAATCTGTTGCAGCCGTTGCATCGCCTCTCCGCCTTCCGCTTCCTGCAGATTTTCCTTCCATGAGAGTAGGTCGTCGTTTTGCTTGAGGGCGTGCATGGGCATGAAAATGAGGAAACCCGGGGACTGCATACCCAAGTTCACCTGATAGACCACCCACGGCGAGTCTGCTTTGATCTTCTCGAACGCCTCGCCGAGGATCTTAAACGTTTCCACAAATTCGTTCTCCCGCCCCGGTGCCAGGCGCACTTCAACCACGCGCATGAAGCGCGTTTCCGACAGATCGATGCTGTCTGCCTGGTAGCCCAGGTCGTCGCGGCGTACCGCGACGATCGTGCGCTCGCTGATCAAGAGCGCGTCGATCTCCTCCTGCATCCGGGCGAGGTCGGGATGGGCCGCATAGATCTGCTTCCAGCCGTCGAAGGACTGCTCCAGCTGCTCGAACGAGTCAAACGGATCGAAAAATAGCGACTCCCGCGGACCGGTAAGGGATTCGAGGCCAATCCAGGAATTAGGGACTTCTAAGCGATTGCAGGCGCGCGCCATTGCAACCCCTAACTTCTTCCGGGCGTTTGCCTTACCGTACTGGATTTCCTGGTGCACGAGTAGCAAGAGACTTGGCGGGGCGGGAGCCGGATTCACGCCCTTGGTATCTTGCCCCGAAGAAATCGAAACGTATGCCAGTGAGAGTAAAGTGATCGCTGCCCATCGTCGGATAACAGTCATGCGGCATCCCTCCAAGAATTGAAAACCGCCACGGCGTGCCGTGTCACTTGGTGCAAAACTCAACCGCAACGAAACCTGGTTGGCCCGGTAAATGACACGCGGACCGGCGTGGCCCTCCGAAAAGATGGGTCAGCATCGCGCTCGACGTTCTGAATCTTGTGTGAGCAGTCGGCATCGTGTTCTGAAAACGCGTGCCTTTCAAATCTGCAACTTTTTCGTTCCGTTGGATATACCTGACCGCGGTCGATGACTTCGGAACCAGTTGTCAATGGTTGCCTGCCGTTGACTTCGCCGGGACGTCACAATTCTACTCCAAGTCCTGTTTGGTACGCAGTTTGTGATGTGGCATGTACTACTGAGGGACTCTTGCTGCTAGCGAGAAGCTTCTCTATTTGTGTCCCGCTTGCAGGATGATCCAGCGAGATGGAGTACTCTCACGCCAGCGGAATAGGCCTTCAACGGAACCCCGAATTCAAGGAGATCCCGTACTGTGACTCTAGATGGTAATAATTTCCGTGAACCGTTCCTTCGCCGTTGGCGATGGTTAGCTTGCGGTTCTGAACATCGGCCACCCAGTGCGGATTTGCCGACGCCGCCGAGCGCGTAGCAATGATGCGCAGGCGAGCAACTTCCAGTGGCACGTCTCCGTCGCCGGACTGGTCCAACTGCTGAAAGTCGCTGAGAATTTGCGATTTCACCCAGCTCTTGATCCCGCCGGTCTGGACTTTGATGTCGAACAGGAGCGCCGCGGCGCGCTGCGAGTTCACCCCAAACTCATTGCAAAGCGCCAGCGCCTGCCGAAAAATTCCGGCAGCGCTTTCAGCTTCGATATCCTGGAATTCCCGTAGCCTGCCCAGCGTCTTGAACTGCCCCTGCCAAGGCTCAAACAATACGTGCCGGATGGGATCTTGAATGGATCTGGCCCACACCAATTGCTCTTCCTGGGTCTCCCCGAGCATCGCCACGAACGTAGCATAGTTGGGGCCGAATACCTGTCCCACAATGTCCGGATGGTTCTGGTTCATTTGCATGAGAAGCGGTTGCAGGCTGCCTTGGCCAATATTCCACTGCAGCGCGCCAAAGCTCATTCCTTGGTCATCGAAGTCGCCGGACAGCCCGGCAAAACAATCCGGAGGCGGATGGTCGGTTTCCAGGCCTCCGGTGAGCGCCAGACACTGACGGTCGAGTGACTCCTTGGTGACCGTGGGTGCCGGAACGTCCGCCCCGTTGAATAGCGCACCCCAGGTTCCCGGACCGACCTTTCCGTCCACCTGCAGTTGTTGGGACAGCTGAAAGGCGCGAACCGCTGAGTCCGTCCCGCCTCCAAAAACGCCATCCGGCGGACCAGAGTAGAATTGCAGCTCACTCAGCTGCTGCTGAATCTTCAATACTTCCGGCCCGCGAGAGCCAAGCAGATAGACCGTCATAGACGCCTCTCACGCGAGTTCTGAGAAATCATATTTTGCTCCAGGAGCGGCCCCCAGAGTCTGGGCCGGCCTATGCAGTTAGCATCCGGTCAGACCATGCGGATCATGCTCCACGATGTTCGGTTTCCCGGGAGGTGTTCCTGTTTTCCGTCTTGCATCATCCCCCAGCGCGGCAATTAGGTTTTGGCCTTGTCGGGCCGAAGGGAGGCCAGAGCTTGAAGTAGATCGTGCCAGTAGGGCGCAGCAATGCTCACGAGGATCCCGGTCAGCAGCGAACCAAAGAACTCATAAACAAACACCCGGATGGGAGCCCGCTGCTTTGGATCCGCATTGTCGCTCGGAGGGTTTGCTTGCCAAATCCGGCCGATGCCAAATCCGACGTCGGTGAGAAAACCCCGCATGCTAGTTTGAAAGTTTTTGAGCTTTGCGTCCGCGTCCTTTTGATTCGCTTGTTCCTCGGCAAGTCTTGTGGCTTTCTCGGCATAGGAGCTGGAAAACGTCGCGCGCAATTGCTGATCCGTGTACAGAGACTTCCAGATCGTGAACGCGTTTATGTTCAACAAGAGGCATAGGGCTAACCCCACAGCCAGCGCCAGGTTCTTCATGCGCATTTCGAATGTGTATTTCACGCTGGCAACGTGAATCTTGAGGCGGGAATCAATGTCGGATACCCGTGCGTTTTGATCGAGTTGTTTGAGAAACCAGCTCATGTAGGCGGGAGTCAGGAACTCGTCGCCGAGCCGCTCCCAGTCGATGCTCCTCACCCAGTCGGGTGCCGTGGGATTCTGAACTAATGTCTCCCAGGATTTCCCGGTGGTTTCGAGAGCCAGGCGTTGAACCTCATGTTTCAGGTTGTCCGAGTAATAGTCCCACTGGTTCTTAATCACCGATGTCAGCGTCTTGACCAGGAGGCTCAGCATCATCATGATGGCGGCAAATCCCGTCAGGGTCTCAATCAGGGAAAGCATCTCAGTGACCTCCCTGCGGCGCCGGCGGTGCGCCGGGCCCTGGCCCCGGCGGTCGAGGCGCGCCACCCGTTTGCGGGGTCGAAGAAGCAGAGGAAAACCTAGGTGGCTCGAACCGCGACCAATTGCCTACTCCCCAGATATAGACGGCCAGCGCTATCTCCGAGGAGAGAACCGCGTATGCCACTTGGATGCCGCTCAAGGAAATTTTCCCACCCGCATAGATACCGAAAAATGGCGCTATCAATGGCAGCACAAACGGAAGGAGAACGGCGGCGACTACAAAGCCTATTTTTAGTCTAAACCTGGTGGTCTCAAATTTGTTCACGGTGAGGCCCTTTCAACCGCACGATCTTCATTGCCGATGCTCCTGGCACCCATCAAACTGGCGTAATCGATGAGCGCTGCTTGCCAGCAATCTGCCTGCCTGACAGCTGCATCTGCTTGATAGAACGGTTTGCTTCCACACTTTCAGCCAATCGTGAGGAACGGAACTTCTTCGGCGGCCCCGCAACCTATTTAGCTAGGTAGCCTTCCTGCAAGTGGTGTGCGCTTTCCGCGATACTCCGCAGCTGACGGACGTGGGCGGGTCCTGTGGACTGACGAATCACAAACTCCGGTTCGATGGCGATCTCCGGCACGTATTCACCGCGCCTTTCAATTAGATCGACGACCGTCTGCGCTGCGATTTGACCCATCTTCACAAGTGGCTGCCTTACCGTAGTGAGGCCAGGATCGGCGAACGCCGCTCCTGGAATATCGTCGAAGCCGACAACGGAAATATCTTGCGGCACACGCAGGCCCGCTTCGCGAATCGCCCAGATCGAGCCGATTGCCGAGATGTCGTTGTAAGCAAAAAGTGCAGTGAAAGGATGTTTCCTTGCCAAGAGTTGCCTGGCGAAGGGATATCCGATGGCGGGCGTCGAATCGATGCCCTCCAGTTGGATGGTCAACTCGGGACGAATGCGAATGCCGAGCTGCTGCGCCACTTCGCAGATCGCGCTCCAACGCACGGCGGAGTCCGAGCTAATGGTCTGTCCCTTGATGAAGGCGATTTCTTCGTGACCGAGATCGCGAAGATGTTCGAGGGCCAGCCGGGCGGCGCGCTTATGATCCAGGACGATGTTGGTCAAGCCTTCGACGCGCTCATGTCCTGCGACCGCGACGGTCGGCAGTGGAAGCTTCTCCGTCAGGGAAGTGTCAGTGGTAATGAAGCCCTCCACACCCCGCGTCAAAAGCATTTGCGCGTAGGTTTGCAGGAGCTTTGGATCGTGACGATGGATCACGGTGAGGAAGAAATAATTGTTCTTGCGCAAATATTCTTCAATGCCGCTGATCACCATGGACCCATAGGCGTCGCCGATTTCTTCGGCGATCACGCCAATCGTGTAGGTGCGTTTCAGGCGCAGAGTGCGAGCAAAGAAGTTGGGCCGATAATTGAGCGCTTGCGCGGCTTCGATGATGCGATTCTTTGTGTGCTGGGGAATGGAACGCGCCGCGGGGGAGTTGTTCAGGGCGGCTGAGACCGTTCCCGGGGTCAGCCCGAGACGCTCCGCAATGGTCTTAAGGGTGACCTTATCCTCGTTGCGCAAACCAGATTTCTCTCTCGGCGGCGGCGTCATTCAGAGAACCCTCAGAGTATCTTCCAAAATTGGGATATGGGAAATGGCGTATCCGAGCGCGAGAGTGCCTCCTGCCAGGTTCGCCCGACGTCCCGTGAGCCGCGATTCTAGCTCAAGTTGGGCTTTGTCAGGCGAGTTTTCTGCGCACCAACCTAGGACGAGGTTTCGCCCGAGAACCCGCATGGCGTGCCCCCCATTCTGGCCAGCCGGAGAATATCACTATTTCTGCTTGACAACCGCACGACGTGATGGCGGACGCGATCTACACCATCAGTGAAGGCGAGGGCATCAGGACACGAAGCCTCTGCCACCAGTGAACGACAAAGAACGCCGCAAACCCGGCGAAAGGGAAGTGAAACTTTTCGTTTCGGCGCGGAACAGGGTAAGGTCGACCTCAAAATAAACCAACTCGACCGACGCGTGGATCAATTATCGAATACCGCTGGCACTCGAAGCGCACTCAGAACGACACGGGGTGCGGTTTGTGGTGCGTCGTGCGGAGCAACCCGTATTGTTGCGGATTATTTGTGTGCACGCCGCCAACAATTGCTTGGGTTGCTTGCGCTGCTGTGGGTCGTTTTTCTTTCGCGTGCTGGAGGTGATGTAGACTCTCCCAATGAACCTCGTGCAAAAGCCCGGCTCGGTCACAGGCATGAGGTGGGTACAGACCATCAGCGCAGGTCTCTTTGCCACTTTCATGGCCTGGCCGCCCGCGGCTGCCCGAATTACTGCGGGGCAGGAACAAACGTCGGTAGAGTATAGAAATGCCCCTGCCGGAGTGGCGTACATGGGGGACGAAACATGCCGCGAGTGCCATGAGCCGCAATACAACGATTTCAAGAAAACAGGGATGGGGAGATCCCTCTCGATCCCCGGTCCCGGCAACTGGCCTGAATTTACGAAATCTGTCACTCTCCTCAACAAAAAGTTAGGTCGCAGGTACACCGTCTCCGTAACTGGCGGCAAGATGTACCACACGGAATCGGGGATGGGTGCGGACGGCAAACAGGAATATGCCGAAAAACACGAAGTGGCTTTCACCGTCGGCTCAGGTGACCTGGGGCGAAGTTATTTGGTGGCAAAAGGCGATGCACTCTTTGTGTCACCAATCTCGTATTATACAGGGAGTCGCGGGTGGGACCTTTCACCGGGGTATGAATCCGGCCAGTTCTTAAGCTTCACGCGTCCCGTCTGGAATCTGTGTGCTTCCTGTCACGCCGGTCTGTCTCGTCCCGTTCTCGGCACGCGAAACCGGTATCAAGTTCCGGCCTTCCGTTTTCTTAGCGTTGGCTGTGAACGATGCCATGGGCCCGGAGAACTTCACGTCCGCGAACGTCGAGAGAATGCTCCGCTCGGTGGTGCCGTTGATTTTTCTATCGTTAATCCTGCACGCTTACCGCGGCACCTCCGCGATGATGTTTGCAAACAATGCCATCTTCTAGGGGATGCCCAGATCCTCCGGCCCGGCAAGACCTACCTGGATTTCAGGCCGGGGACGTCGCTCGATAACGTGGTTTCCATCTTCAGCGCGCCAGTGACGGCAGATGTTGATGTCATCAGAGCGCTCAGCCATCCGGAACAGCTTGAGATGAGCCGCTGCTCAATCCAGAGCAATCGCCGATTGGGCTGCATCACTTGCCACGACCCCCATGTTCAACTGAGAGGCGTAGAAGCGGCAGCTCACTTTCGCGGGAAATGTCTGAGTTGCCATACCCTGGAGAGCTGCAGCTTCTCTGTCAAGCGAAGACAGTCAACCATGCCACCCGACAACTGCATTCAGTGCCACATGCCGAAAAGGGCCGTGTCTAACTTGGGCCACTCCGCTCTGACAGACCATCGCATTCTGCGAATTCCCTCCCAAAGCCCGCTGATGGCTGATGCAGCGCGGGAATCCCCGGACGATTTGATCTACCACACAAAACCTTCCCCAAAGCCAGATGCCGCACCGGATTTGCGGACACTGGCGCTCGCCTACTTTGAAGTGAGCCAGCTCTACCCAGCATTCCGGCGAAAAGGGTTCGCGCTTTTGGAACAAGCCGCCCGAGAACTTCCGGACGATGCTGAGGTTCAAGCGGCTTATGGAATGGTTCTTATGTTGGCTCGCCCCCGAGCGCTGTCTGAGGCGTCCCAAGCGCTGCAAAAGGCGATCGACGCGGGGTCTAGATCTGTCGAGGTACGCACTCGTCTCGCCAAATTGCGGCTCAGAGACGGAAAATTGGCGTCAGCGATCCAACTCTACAACGAAGCCATAGAAACCGACCCGTACTACACGCCAGCTTATTTGGGACTGGCATATCTCTACGCGGTCGCGGAGGATCGTCAAGAGGCAATCGAAACACTCCAACGAATTCTGAAGTATGACCCGGGCAATGAGACGGCACGCACAGCCATGACTGATGCCAAAGTGGACGCCAAGGAATGATTACATCCGGGGACGAAGTTGCCAAAGCGGTCTCCTTCCTCGCGTCCGACGAAAGTAGTTACGTCAATGGCATCGAGCTCATCATCGATATGCGGGCAGTCGCAATAGCTGAACGTGAAGCGTTGACAGCTTCAGGTTATGAGTCCACCTTGAATAGGCCCGTCTTTGCTTCTCGATGACTCACGTACTTGTTGTTCTACCTATTTCCTGCCTGTTGTTTCTTCGATAGTTCGTTCCCAATTTGTTCCCAGCTTAGTGGGGTGAGGCTGAGCTGGTCCGCGACGGTCTTGAGCGTGACCTTACGTTCCATTTTTGTTACGGCCTTTTTGCCTGGATTTCACAACCGCCTCTGCTTAGTTAGGTTGGGTCGGAGCGGCAGGGGCTTCGAGCAGGGTAGCCCAAGGCACTCGTTCACATGCCGGGGAGGGGACCACGCCGAAGGGGTGGAAGTTATATGGTTTAGCATGAACGAGCAAGAACTCCCCAAGGGTTCCGGAGACAATCTTTAAAATATCAATTTTTTTGAGTAGAATATCAATTTTCTGCTTGACAATCCTCGAAGACAGAGCTAAATAGGCGCTAGTATAGAAGCATTATTTCGATGCTTTTGGGGTCTTGTCCCTTCTGAATCTGTGGTGGGTTCAGGTCATGGGTTTTCGACGAGATCAAGAAGCTTGCCGGCCCAATTCCGTCTGGCCTCTTGAAGATGTTTCTTCTCTCGGGGGAGGTCCTATGCGAGTGCGCGTCTGTGCAAGTTTTGTAACTTGCCTTCTGATTTTGGTGTCCTTTGCCTCGGCGCAGAAGACTGCGGGCACGATCACTGGGACGCTAACTGACCCGAGTGGCGCGGTCGTTCCGGGCGCGATAGTCAGCGTGGTCAACGAACGTACAGGAGCTGCTCGCGACGCAGCGACCAATGAGGAAGGTAGTTTTTCCTTCCCTGAGCTCGAGGCTGGCACATATCGCATAACTATAAATAAGGGCGGCTTCAAGAAGCTGGCGCTGAAAAATGTGGAGCTGCACGTCGCTGACGTCACCACTTTGAATTTGAAGATGGAGATGGGCGCGGCCTCGGAAACGGTGATGGTAGAAGCCTCCCCGATCACACTCAATACCTCGACGGGCGATGTTTCGAACATCATGCTCGGCGAGCAGGTTCGCGAACTGCCCATAAATGGCCGGAACTTTGTGCAGTTGACGACGCTCGTTCCGGGCGCAGCCGTCGGCGAAAGCTTCGACAATAAGAACAAGGGCTTGTTCGCCGGTGTGGATATTTCCTTCAGCGGTTCGCCCTCCGTGGACAACCAGTGGACCGTGGATGGTGCTGCGAACAACGATATCGGCTCGCAGCGCACTATTCTTACCTATCCTTCCATTGACGGCATTGAGGAGTTCAAGATCCAGCGCAACAGTTACGGCCCCGAATATGGGGGCGCATCCGGCGCACAGATCAATGTCGTAACCAAGGGCGGAAGCAACCAGTACCATGGCGACGTCTACTACTTCGGCCGCAACGACGCTCTGAACGCCAAGAATTACTTCCTCCTGAGCGGGTGCAGCTCGTCGAACGACCCCAACTGCCGCAAGAACATGCTGCGCCGCAACGATTTCGGTTACACCTTGGGCGGTCCGATCAAGAAGGACAAAGTATATTTCTTCTGGTCTGAAGAATGGAACCGCGAGCGTCGCGGCAGGGTTCATACCCATTGGGTACCGACGGCGGCGGAGTTGGGCGGCGATTTCAGTGACCTGGCAGCAGCCCATAAACTTGCAACAGATTCTAGCGGGGTTGACCATTGTTTGGGTCCGGCCATTCCTGTTGACCCCGCGACGGGTAAGCGCTTTGTTGATCCTGCGACTGGCGTGACAAATGACCAAATCCCTGGAAGCCGCCTCAGCCCGGCGGGCCAGGCCTATCTTGCGGTCTTGCCTCCGCCGAATAATCCCAATCTCTGTGCTCAGAACAACTGGGTGGACCAGGTCCGAATACCGGTCGATTGGCGCGAAGAGGCCATTCGCGGCGATTGGAATGTCACGAAGAAGACCACCTTGATGCTCAAATTTACGCAGGACTCCTGGCTTAACTCGCTGCACGCGGATGAGGCGGCTGGGCTGTGGGGAGACAGCGACTACCCGGCGCTTTCCGACACCTGGAACCAGCCAGGCAAAATGTCCATCGCGAAACTGACCACCACCATCAGCAACACAGCGGTCAATGATTTCCAGTTTTCCTGGTCGGGAAATCGCATCTATGTCAGCCGCGGAGGCGACGCTCCGACACTGAACGACAAAATCAACGCGGCGATGCCGCGCCTGTTCCCCTTCAATGACAAGATCCATGGGGCCCAGGCGGCAGAGCCGGTTATGTGGGACGGCAACACGCGCTCCGGTTTGCTGGGAGTCATTTCTCCTTGGCATAACCGCCAGGACCTGTTTGCCTGGAAAGACGATTTTTCCAAGGTTGCCGGCAGGCACACGTTCAAGGTCGGGTTCCTGTACACCCGCAACGCCAAAGATGAAGAAGTCGGCGACGAAGGCGGTGAGCTATGGGCCGGCGGCGACGCCAGTGGTCCGGCTGTTGACTACCAGGGGCCGGGCTGGACGTCGCCTGGCTTCTGCGGTGGAGGCTGGGGAGCCGGCTGCAATATTGGCACTGGCAACTACTATGGTGACTACCTGCTAAGAGGAATGACGTTCGGTTACGACGAAACTCAACTAGATCACACCGCCCCGCTTATCCGGGCACCGTACCTGGATGACAACAAACTTGCTAGTTTCTCGCCGGCCGTTTACGCAGCTGAAACCGGGTTTTCAGCTAGCGACCCTTGTCGCGGCATGGTCTTGGCCAAAGGGGCAACAAACACTTGCGCCGATATCGGCTCCTCCATTACGCCACCGCAGTTCGAGAACCGCTCGCTGGTCCGCAACAACAATCACATGATTATGCCTCGCCTCGGCATCGCTTGGGATGTATTTGGCACAGGCCGGTTCGCGCTCCGCGCAGGCGTGGGCCAGTTCGAATCCCGTGACCGGTTGCTGGCCATCAGCATGCGCGCCAACAATACTCCTTTTGGTGTAGGTACTGGAGCTTCTAGAACCCTGGACGGGCCATTAACTATTATCAACGCTAAGAATCCCGACGGAACTCCTAATCAATTGCATGCTGGGAACGCGGCAATATGCGCCACGCAGGGTTGCGCATTTGACGTTTCTCTGGGCGGCTCTCCGCACCAGGGGCTTGATCCCAGCTCGAAGCAATCCAACAGCTGGCAATGGAACTTGACCACCGAGATGGCAATCTGGAGGAACAGCAAGCTCGAGGTCGGATGGGTGGCAAACCGGGGTATTCACTTGCAAAATGTCTATGATGCGAACCAGATTCCCTTGGCAAATCGCTTGACGGCAGCGCAACTGGCGGTGACGGGAGGCAACACAGCTTCTTTCAAGCCCTTTCCTTATAACACCTCGGCCCAGATGCCCATCTGGAGCCACACCGGCGATTCCATTTACCATTCTCTGCAAGCGATGTATAGCAATAAGTTCCAAAACAACTCGATGCTGCAGGTCGCATATACGTTTTCCAAGAACCTGGGCGACACGACATTTGGGTACGTCGGCACGAACACTGTCTTCGCAGACAACACCGACCACAGAGCCAATCGCGGCCCTGTGGATTTCGACCGCAGGCATGTTCTCAGCGCCACGCTGATCTATAATTTGCCGTCGCTAGCGCACTCGAATATGCTTTTGCGTCAAGTCGCGGGTGGTTGGGAGAGCAATACCATCGTGAACTACGCCAGCGGCAATGCGCTGACCGTCCAGGGTAGCAATGGGCTAGGAGACGGAACGGGCACCGGGACAACCAGCGGGCTGTTTGTGAACCGACCGTTACGAGTCTATAGCCAGCCCTGTCACCTAAGCGATGCGCCACGGGACCAGTGGCTGAATCCCAAGGCGTTCACCTGGGATGGCTACAAACTGGGTACATTTGGCAACTCCGGCGCTGGTGCTTGCGCTGGTCCTCCAGTTGACAACGTGGACTTCGCCATCGTCAAGAACTGGAAGATGACCGAGAGAACAAAGCTCCAGTTCCGCGTGGAAATGTTCAACGTATTTAATCATCCCCAATTCAGGTTCAACGGTGCGACCTTGGCATTCAACGTGCCAGGCTCAACTTCCACCATTCCTGGCGCAGATGGTGGGACTTATGTCGTGGATGCTTCGGGTGCACCCTGCAAGGCCACTCCCAGTACGTGTGTGGCTATTAAGGGCGGCGGATCCCTTGTCTCGGGGAGCCTCTTCGGACAACCTCAATTCTCAAGTCAAAGCGGCAACCGGGAGATTCAGTACGCGGTGAAGTTAATCTTCTAGTTTTCATCTATGGCAGCAGGATTCTTGCGCCGGGCCTGACATCTGTCAGGCTCGGTTTTTTTATGCATCGAGATACGACCAAGATTGCAGTATGCGTCCGACTACAGCCGGGTTGCGCTACTATTGTCTTTTGGCGCAAATCTAGGTGATCAAAGCTGGTTCTTAGAAAAGGGTAAAGAGAGCGAGATGCAGTTAACTTGGCGGGACACAGGTTGCGCGGGGCAGGGTAGGTTTCCGGTCCCAACAAGCTGCACTCGCGCCCGGTTGCCAGCCGGGCTTCTAATCTTCTTCATCATTTCTGCGCAGCCTCTTTGGGCGCAGACTGCGTCGCGGAGCTCCGTTTCCGCGCTCATCGCTCAGAACCGGCTCGACGATGCTGAAAAGCAGCTCTGGAGCATCTTATCGCAGCAACCCGATCAAGGCTGGGCGCTTGACCTCATGGCGGAAATTCGAATGCGCCAGAAGCGCGCGCCCGAGACCGAGGCGTTATTTCGCAGAGCTTTGACGCTTAGGCCAAATGATGTGCAAGCCTACCGTGGTTTGGGTAAGTTGTACAGTTCACTTGGGAACAGTCCGCAAGCCATTGACTCCTACTCGCATGTGGTTGCTATCGCCCCGGCCGACGTGGCGGCAAACGTGGAGTTGGCTGTCCTTTATCAGAAGGCGGGCCAATACAAGGAATCAGTAGCCGCCGCGCAGCGGGTTCCGATGGCCTCGCGTCCTGCAAGAATCCTGCCCGTCCTGGCAGCCGATTACTTTGCAACCCGTGAAGATGCCAAAGTCCCGCCATTGATACCGTCTTTACTTCGCCATGCGAACTCGCAGCCAGAAGTCCTGCGAGACTTTGTGACCGTGCTTCTCCACAATGGGTATGTTGACGATGCGGCGGGGATTATGGCGACCGTTAAGCCGGCAAAGCCCTCTGCGGGTCACCTGCAGACCCTTGCGCTTGTCCGTGCGGCTCAGGGGAAGCCTCAAGAAGCTATGGCCTTACTTTCCCAAGCACTGAAGCTGCAGCCCAAGTCTTTCGAGCTGCTCTTTGATTCCGCCGGTCTTGCCGCGCAGGAAAATCAGTTGGACAAAATGATCGATTTCCTCCACCGCGCTGACGAGGTTGAACCAAATCGTCCCGAAGTGTTGCAGAAACTGAGTTTGGCGCTACTGAAAACCGGTCATCGCGCCCCGGCAGTCGCGGTGGCACGGAGGCTGAATGCCATTCAGCCGGATAATGCGGACAACGAGTACGTTATGGCCTTTGCTTTGATCGAAGCCGATTTGCCGGAGGAGGCCGAACCCATCGCTCGCAAGCTGGCAGCGGTGCGTCCAGATGATGCCAATAGCCAGTTGCTGCTGGGCATCGCGGAATTCAAGACCGGCGACGCAGCCGGGGCCAAGCGCGACCTGCAGCGCTGCCTGACGATTGATTCCCATTCCGCCGACGCCCATTATTATTTGGCCTTGATGGGCCGCCGGGAAGGGAACATTGATGCAGCACGCGGGGAACTGGAAGAGGCAGTGCAGATGAACCCGGAACACGCCTTGGCGCAAGCGGAACTCGGGACCTTGTACCTGCAAATTGGAGACTTGGAGCAAGCTCGGGCCGTGCTGGAACAAGCAGTAAAGCTTGCCCCGTCCGTTTCTCAATACCATTATCATTTGGGCCTGACCTATTCACGACTGGGAATGCTGGAACCTGCACGAAGCGAGATGGACACCTACAGCCGGCTCCGGCAGACGGAAGATGAGGAGCATAAGCGCGAACGCTCGGTTGCTCAACCTCCCGCGTCGTCGGAGCAGCCGTAAACGGAGCGAATGGTTCGCCCGAGAAATTTCGAAAGGACACAATGTTTCGAACACGGATACGCGTGAAGCTCTGTTTGTGGGTGTGGTGCGGCCTGCTTCCAGTTTCTGGCACACACGCTCAGGACAAATCCAAGGCTCCAAGCGAGGCACCTTCTCCTGAGGAGGCCTTTCAATCGGCAGAGACGTTCCAGGTCGCGGGGGACTATGAAAAGGCTGCCGCGGCGTATCGCGAAGCTGTCTCTGGAGCCTTGCAGCAGCTAGGAAACCTTCGCGTTTCCCACAAGGAGTTCGCCGAAGGAATCGATTTGTTAGCCCGAGCCGTGCAGGCCGCGCCCGCTCGGGTGACGGCGCGCGTGGACTTGACCATCGCCCACTTTGAGGCCCGTGATTTCGACAAGGCAAAGACGGAGATTGAAACAGCGCTTCAGAAGGAACCGGGAAATGCGAGCGCCTTGAACCTGGCAGGCAAAATCTATTTTATGAAAGGCGATTTCGGCGCGGCGGCTAATCGCCTGGAATCGGCGTTACGGCTGCAACCGGATTTCGATACGGGCTACCTGCTGGCTCTTGCTGATTTAGAGCTGAAGAACCCGGTTCCTGCGGGCGTCATTTTCGACGAGATGCAAGCGTCCTCCTTGCCCAGCGCCAGCATGCACGTCCTGATCGGCCTTGCCTATCGGGAAACCGGCTATCTGGATCAAGCCGCCATTCATTTTGCCAAAGCCATTGAACTTGAACCTAAAAAACCACGCGTGCATTCATCCTTCGGACTCACCTATTTCCTCCAGGGGCCTCAAAGCTACGCCAATGCCCGTGAGCAGTTCATGGCCGAACTTTCGATAACCCCCAATGATTCTAACAGCTGCTATTACCTGGGGATGATCGCAGCAAGAGAAGCGAAAGCAGATGAGGCGGAGAAGTGGTTCGAACAGCTTGCCTCCGCTCTCCCCGATGATCCAGACGCCTACTTCCGATTGGGCCAGGCTAGTTTCAATGCGGGGCACCTGGAGAAAGCCGTGGCCGCGCTGAAGAAATCGCTCGCAGTCGCTCCGCATTCGGGAGACGATGCGGATGCAGCAGAGGCGCACGAGTTATTGGGTAAGGCGCAGGAAAAGCTGGGCCGGCATGCAGAGGCGGAGTCCGAACTGGCCCGAGCTAAACAGCTTCGCGGCGAACAGCCAGAGCCCGGTTCACGGCAGATCCCAGACGCTATCTCTGGATCTGAATCCGTCGAAGCTGCCTCATTAAGCCGTTCCGGCCAGCAAGAGCTGCGCTCCATGTTGCTGCACGCACCGCAAGAATCTGAAATCCCGGGCACTCAAGAGGCCGAATTCGTTGCGCGCGTTTCCGCGCTGTTAGGAGAGGCGTATCACAATTTAGGCGTCATTGATGCGCGGGCCTCCCGCTACGCCAACGCAGAGGAACAATTCGCCGAAGCCGCAACGTGGAATCCCAGGATCGAAAAGTTGGATCGCAATTGGGGCCTGGCCGCTTTCCGCGCGGAACGCTACGAGCATGCGATTGGTCCTATCGAGCGCCTGCTTCGCCAGTCGCCCAAGGATAACAACCTCCGCCAGATGCTCGGCCTCAGCTACTATATGACCGACCAGTTCGCGAAAAGTGCGGAGACCTTCCGCCCGATACTGAATGATTTGCCCGACAATCCGGGGCTGCTCTACGCTGCCGGGGTCGCGTTGGTGCGCAGCGGCGATTCAGCGGCTGGCGGCCGCCTCTTTAAGCGAATGCTGGAGCATGGCGCCAATTCCCCCGAAGTTCATCTCATGGTGGGGCAGGCATACTACGGGCAGTCGCAATTTCCCGAGGCGCTTCTCGAGTTCGAGCGCGCGCTTGATCTGAATCCAAATTTGGCTGAGGCGCACTACTTCATCGGCATGGTCTATTTCAAACAGGGCAAGCTCGATCAGGCCGTGCAGGAATTGAATGCCGAATTGTCAGTGAATTCGCAGTCCGTGCCAGCGATGTATCAGCTTGCTTATGTCCATCTGGAACAGCGCCAAACGGAAGAGGCCATCCGGCTGTTAAACGCGGTACTGGCCGAAAAGCCTGCTTACGGCGATGCGCATTATCAGCTCGGAAAGGCGCTGCTGGATAAGGGCGAGACGCAAGGGGCGATCCAGCACCTCGAGACCGCGACTCAATTGCAGCCCGCCCAATCCTACGGTTATTATCAGCTGAGTCTTGCTTATCGCCGCGTCGGCCGGGTTGAGGATGCGGATAAGGCTCTCCGCACCTACCAGCAACTGAAGGAGAAAAATTCGCCGAAAAATTCAGGTGAGGGTCCTTCGAAGTAATCCGGAAAGTTTTTAGTGAGCAGGAGTCTCTGCGATGCTCAGCGGCAGTTCCGACGTCCCAAACTGTCCCGTCCGATTGTCGCGAACGCCGATGTGAAGCAAGTATTGACCGGGCGCTAGCTTTATGGAGACGGGCATCGGAAGACCGCTTTTCTGGATCCGGTCGTAAGTATCTTGCTTGAGCGGGGCCTCGGCTTGCTGCACCTGCGCCTTGACCAGCTTGCCGTCCGGCGTGAAAGCCTGAACCTGAAATTCCAGATTGCATTCGTGCTGGTTCTCCGATTGCGTCTCAAAAGTGATGGTGTGAGGGTCCACTAAGAACTCCACTTTCACGTCCGCATTGCCGGATGGCGGCATCGCTCGCGCGTAAAATAATACCCCGGTCGAGGCAAGGGAATCTCTTTCCAGGGCGGCCTTCATCTCTCCTGATCCGCTGCGACGCCAGCTCTCGGGATCGATGGCGTAGTATCCGCGACGATGCCGTACAGCTAACCCACTTCCCGCAACTTTCACCTTGATCGTGTGAAACTTACCGTCCCATTGCTTATGGCTGGGATAGTACCCGACCTGGTAGAACGTGCTGCTGTCGCGGATGCTTTCGACAATGGCGCGATCAAAGTCATTGGTGTTCAGGAACACGCGGCCGCCCGTCTCCTCGGCCACCTTGGTCAAACTCTCTTCTTTGTTGAACCGTTCGAATATTTCCTTGCTGTTTGCGTTCATATGGGCGTCGACGGTCAGTTGCATCCTGCCGTTCGCATCCCGGCCTGTCTCGCTTGGATCTGAAATCAGGTTTCCCGTCAGTCCCCGGGCATCCACGGGGTAGATCGCGATCTGGGCATCTGACAACAGGTTCGTTGTGGCCCGGAGCCGGTCGGCATAAGAGCGATAAACGTCAAAATCTTGCGGATCGACAACGGAGAGGTTCAGCGGAAAAGACGCGGAAAACCAAATGACCACCTTGCGCCCCGGGAATCCGGCCAGGTGGCGTGCAATCGCAGCGAGAGCGTCCGCCGTGTGCGCAATCCGCATCTCCATGGTATTTGCGTTGCTCTCTTTCTCAAATCGGGCCAGGGCGTATCCGATATTCATCAGCGATCGCGAGTTGGAATCTCCTGCGCCCACGGCCGCGCCGCGGGCCTGTGGCGGAAGATTCGGTCCGTCAAACGACGGGGGTTGCAACTGTACATCCGTGCCTCCCTGCCTCCCCGCGGCGGAAGCTTGCGAACGGTACTTCTGCATGGCAGCGATCAGCAGCGCCGGATCGGACGTGAAATCTTGCAAAACCTTGAGTTCGTTCCCCAGGAGGAACACCGCGATGCGCATGCGAGGGTCGAAATGATCGGCCAGGAATGTGAGCATCTGCTGGCGGACAACCATCTGGTTTTCCGCCGGGGTGTTAATGCCATCGAGAAGGAGGATGATCGGCGGCCCCGAGGGGTGCTGGTACTCCGGCCGGTTGGTGGCCACGTGCGGGGGGAGCTGCGGGGGCTGTGGGATCTGGCGCTTTTCTTGCCCTTCGAGTTGCTGAAAAGAGAAGAACGAAAGCTTCTGCGGTTTTCCGTCTTCGAAGATCGAGAAGTCCTTCTCGCTGAGACGATCTTTGAGCGGACGCCCGGAAGAGTCAGTCACCACGACATCTACTTGCACCAGCCGCGTCGTCGCCCGGATCACCGTGGAGGAGTCAGACGAGTTTTGCTGAACTTGGGCGTCAACCGCTAGCGGGCTCGCGCAAATGCTGAGAACAAGTACGCCGGCCCTAATGCTTTTGCCCATATGCGGAATCGTCTGTTTAAGATATTATTCTGAATTACTCAAACGAGCAATGATTGGTTGTTTAGGACTCAGGGTGACCGGATGGGCCCGCGTGCCACTCAACAAACCTGATCCGCAGTCCGGATCGATCCTGACCGCCACTGTCCTGGCCCTCGCCATCTGCGTTTCTCTCGTCTTTGCGATGGCCCAAACAAAAACTCCATCAGCGGCAATGGTTCCGCTATTCGAGGATGTTTCGCACCAGGCGGATTTGAGTGTGTCTCATATCTCGACGGCCGAGCAGCATTATATTATCGAGTCCATGAGCGGCGGTATTGCCCTGTTTGACTGCGACGATGACGGCAAACTGGACATTGCCATGGTGAATGGCTCCACGGTTGAACACTATCGTAACGGCGGCGATCCTCTCGTCACGCTCTACCATCAAGATGCGAATCTTAAGTTTAATAACATTACGCCATCGGCCGGGCTCGCGCGAAAAGGGTGGGGCATGGGAATCACGGTCGCCGACTTCGATAATGACGGCAAACTAGACCTCTTTGTCACCGGCTTCGGGGGTAGCGCGCTCTACCGCGGCCTTGGAAATTGCAAGTTCGAGGACGTGACCGAGAAAGCGGGAGTGCGGGGAACCGGGTTCATGACCGGGGCGGCCTGGGCCGACTACGATCGCGACGGCTTCGTCGACCTCTTTGTGGCGCGGTATGTCCATCTCGATATGGGCAAGCTCCCGGAATTCGGCAGCAATGAAAAATTCTGCCGCTACAAGGGAATTCTCGTGCAATGCGGTCCCTGGGGCATGGAAGGCGAAAGCGATCTGCTTTTCCACAACCGCGGCGATGGAACCTTCGAGGAGGTCTCCAAGAAGGCAAGAGTTGACGATCCTCGGCACCGCTATGGACTTGGGGTTGTGTGGGGCGACTACGATGACGACGGCTGGCCCGATCTGTACGTAGCCAACGACGCAGGGCCTAATTTTCTCTACCACAACAAGCACGATGGGACGTTCGAGGAAGTCGGCCTTCTGACCGGGACAGCGCTAAGTGCCGATGGACAGGAATTAGGCTCGATGGGCGTTGACTTCGGTGACTATGCTCACGATGGCCGTCTGAGCATCTACGTCACCAATTTTAACGATCAACCGAATAACTTATATCGTAACTTGGGCGTTCAAGGTTTCACAGACGTTGGCTGGGCATCGAAGACTGCCCAGCCCAGTTATCCCTACGTGAAGTGGGGAACTGGATTTGTAGACTTTGACAACGACGGCTGGCTGGACATTTTCGTCGCGAACGGACACGTGTATCCTCAGGTGGACGCAATCCCCGGCGGGCCGAAATACCGCGAGCCAATGCAGTTGTTCCGCAACTCGCGGGACGGCACATTCGAGAATATCTCCGCGGCCTCCGGGCTGGGGCAGATTCCGCTGGCGTGCCGGCGGGGCGTGGCGTTCGGCGACGTCAACAATGATGGCAACATAGACATAGCCATCCTCAATGTCAGTGAACCGCCTACGTTGCTTATCAATCAATCTAGCAACGCCGATCACCGCGTGCTGTTCAAATTGATCGGCACCAAGAGCAATCGCGCTGCGATCGGCGCGCGCGTCACGATCGTCGCTGCGGGCGTCCGTCAGTTCAGCGAGGTTCGAGCCGGTGGAAGTTATCTCTCGCAGAACGACCTGCGCCTGCACTTTGGCCTCGGTGCTGGCATGAAGATCGATTCCGTGGAGATTCGCTGGCCTACTGGCAAAGTGGAGATGCTGGAGAATATTGCCGCCGACGCGATCTATACGATTGTAGAAGGGAAGGGAATTCGAGACACCAAGCCGCTTCCGCCTCCAGCGATCGGTGCCCCAAGTGGATCTCGTTGATCGCTTCACGGAGTTCTTGGCGATACGTGGGAACGCCCATTTTGGAGAGACGAATCTGCCGAAGAAGGGTTTAACGCGTCAGCCCGCTCAAATTTTGCTCATTCTGCTTCTCCTTGTCCGCCTCGCAAATGCCCAGGGTGGGCACCCGCAGGCGCCTCCCCCGCCACCGGGAGCAAAATCCGCCAAGTGCAGCGGACGGCCGATTCCTCAACTTGAAGACATCACTGCGAAAGCGGGAATCACCTTCAAGCACACGGCCGATCCTGCGAAGAAATATATCGTTGAGTCCATGAGCGGAGGCGTGATCCTCTTGGACTACGATCGTGACGGATGGCTGGACATCTATTTCACGAACGCGCCAACCGTCGAAATGGCCGTCAAAGGCCAGCAGAGCCGCGGCGCCCTTTATCACAACAATCAAAATGGAACGTTTACCGATGTCACGGAGAAATCCGGCTTGACCTCACCCTGCTTTGCGATGGGTGGAGCAGTCGGTGACTACGACAACGACGGCTGGCCTGATCTCTACGTGACCTGCCTCGGTGGCAACATTCTTTACCACAACAACGGCGACGGCACTTTCACCGACGTGACCACCAAGGCCGGCGTTGCCGACGGACGCTGGTCCGCCGGCGCCGCGTTTGGCGATTACGATGGCGATGGTTTCCTCGACTTGATGGTCACGAATTATGTCGATTTTCACCTCGATGATCTTCCCGGCTTCGGCAAATCTCCCAACTGCAAGTATCGTGGAATTGATGTGCAGTGCGGCCCCCGCGGATTGAAAGGCGCGGGTGATGCGCTCTTCCACAATAACGGTGACGGGACATTCAGGGACGTCGCAAGAAGCGCCGGTGTCGATGATCCGAACGGTTACTACGGCTTGGGTGTTGTCTGGGCGGATTTCAACAACATCGGGCGGCCGGATATTTATGTCGCCAACGATTCGACTCCAAAATTCCTATACAAGAACTTAGGTAACGGAAAATTTGCCGACATCGGACTCGAATCCGGAACGGCTGTCAGCGAAGACGGCTCCGAGCAAGCTTCCATGGGCATCGCCATCGGCGATTACCTCCACACCGGCCGGCCATCGCTCTACGTCACCAACTTTTCTGACGAGAACGATCTTCTTTACCGCAACGACGGCAATTGGAATTTCACCGACGTATCTTACGCCTCGGGCGTGGCCCTGCCGTCCTTGCCGTTCGTCAAATGGGGCACCGCCTTCGCCGACTTGGATAACGATGGATGGCTGGATCTGATTACCGTAACGGGCCACGTTTACCCGCAGGTGGATGCGCTGCCTTCCGGCGCCGGTTATCGCGAGCCGAAGCTGCTCCGCATGAATCAGAAGGACGGAACGTTTTGTGATGCCAGCGGCCAGGCGGGGCCGGCGCTCCTCCAGAAGCGCGTATCCCGCGGACTCGCCGTCGGTGATCTTTTCAACACCGGGAATATCGACGTGGTGATCAGCGATATCGACGGCGCCCCTATGATCTTGAAGAATCAGGGCGTCCCTGGCCGCCACTGGGTCAGTTTCGAATTGGCGGGAACGAAGAGCAACCGCCTGGCGATCGGCGCCAGAGTCAAAGTCATCGCCGGGGGAATGACGCAAAGTGACGAGGTCCACAGTGGCGGTAGTTACCTGTCGCAGAACGATCTTCGTTTGCATGTTGGTTTGAGCACCGCCGCCAAAATCGATCGCGTCGAAATTCGCTGGCCCTCTGGGAAACAGGATACCCTCACGGATTTGGCCGTGGACCAGTTCTATTCCGGGCTGGAAGGCGCCGGCATCGTTCCACCTGAACGCATCCGCCCTACTTCCCCCGCCAAGTTCAAGCCCGCAGCAAGACCGCAATCGTTGCCCCAACCCCTCGCGGGCCGTCCATAACGCCTATGCCCTCTTTACCATGAATCTCACGCTGCTCCTCGCTCTCCAAAAGAGTAAGATATCCGGCGAGAAGCATTTGCTCTGGAGACGCGTTTGTTGACCTCTCTTTTCGTTGCGTCCGAACCCGATGTATGGTTAGCATGGGGTTCAATGAGGGACTTCGAGCTGCCATGAAAAAGTTGCACTTTTTGGTTGCCCTTACGACCAATGACAACGATTACCAGATCGAACAGGCGCAATCCGCGCAGCAGATGGCCCGCAAACTGGGGGCGGAAGTCCAGATCGTTTATGCGGATAATGACGCGATTACCCAGAGCACCCAGATCCTGAAAGCCATTCAGGTTGCCGAGGATAAGAGGCCGGACGCCGTTGTTTTTGAGCCCGTCGGTGGCACAGCTCTGCCCCAAGTCGCCCGCGCGGCCGCATCCGTCGGTATCGGATGGGCCGTGCTGAATCGCGATGCCAGCTACATTCCAGAAATGCGCAAGTCGTCTTCCGCCCCCATTTTCGGAGTGAGCTCCGACCATCTCGAAATTGGCCGGATCCAGGGCCGTCAGTTTGCAGCCCTCCTGCCCCATGGCGGTGCGATCCTCTATATTCAAGGACCGGCGGAGAATTCCGCGGCCAAGGAGCGTGCCCTTGGGATGCAGGAGACAAAACCATCCAACATTCACGTCACCGCGCTGCGAGCGCAATGGACAGAGGAGAGCGCCCAGCGAGCCGTCCGTTCCTGGCTGAAACTGATCACATCGCAAAGGGCCGCCATCGACTTGATTGGCGCACAGGATGATTCGATGGCCCTCGGTGCCAGGAAAGCCTTTGAAGAATTGGCGAACGAATCGGAACGGGAGCGCTGGCTGAAACTGCCCTTCACCGGCTGTGACGGCTTACCCAAGACAGGTGAGGCCTGGGTGCGCAGTGGACTGTTGGCCGCGACCGTCTTTGTTCCTCCCAATACCGGGCAGGCCATCGAGATGATCTTCCAGGCCATTCAGAACGGGAAAAAGGCCCCTGAGCGCGCCCTAACCGTACCCGTCTCCATCCCCGCCCTGAATGAGTTGAAGAAGCGCTAGCCGTGGTTCCCGATTTTATACTTTTTGCTTGTCCACCCTTCCCCAGTTCCGGATCAAGTTCAATAGAAAAACGATTTGCCTGCTTGCCGAGGCCATACATCGTCGTATAATACTGCCCACTCAAAGGGGGCTCACTCGATTGCTGCGTTTGCCGAGGAGACGCATGATGAAACAACCCAAGAACTCGGCCATCGGCCGGAGGGAGTTTTTGGCTGCCACCAGCGGCCTGCTGGCGGTCACAGTTCCAGGGGCTGAAATGATCGCCCACGCGGCAAATACCGAGAGCCCGCTTCCAAGCTTTCCCGTACCCCAGCCTGCCGGTAACTTACATAAGATTCCCATCGGCGTGTTTGACCCGGTCTATGACCACCTCTCCCTCGACGCCATGCTGGACAAGGTCAGCGCCCTGGGCCTGGAAGCCATGGAGATCGGCACGGGAGGCTATCCGAACAATCCCCACTGCCCCCTGGACGACCTCATCGACGACCGGGGTAAGGCCAAAGCTTGGTTGAAAAAGTTTGAAGACCGGGGAATTCACGTCGCTACTCTCAGTTGTCATGGGAACCCCATCCATCCTGATGCCAAGCATGCCCAGAGAGACATCGATACGTTCCACAAGACCGTTCGCCTCGCCGAAATTCTCGATGTAAGAGTCATCGTCGGCTTTTCCGGCTGCCCGGGCGGAACTCCACAGGATACCCAGCCGAATTGGATCACCTATCGCTGGCCTCCCGAATATGCCAAGATGCAAGATTGGCAGTGGAAAGAGAAGGTCGTTCCGTACTGGAGGGATGCCGCGAAGTTCGCCCGCGAGCACGGCGTCAAGCGCCTCGCCCTGGAGATGCACCCGAACTTCGTGGTCTATAATCCTCGCACCCTCATGAAGCTCCGCGAGGCCGCCGGCGAAGAAATCGGTGCAAACTGCGATTTGAGCCACCTCTTTTGGCAGGGCTGTGATCCTGTCGAAGTCATCCACTTTCTGGGCAAACAGGGCGCCCTTTTCCACGCGCACATGAAGGACACCGTTTTCTTTGCCGAGAACGTCAATAAGTACGGAGTGCTGAACTTTGCGTTTGAAACCAGTGAACTTGACCTGGCCTCGGAGACTTTCCGTGCCGTCGGCTATGGCCACAGCGCCAGCCTCTGGAAGTCGATCATCAAAGCGTACATGGACGTTGGCTTCGAAGGCATTCTTAGTATTGAAAATGAAGATCCCATTCTCGCGGGAGAGGTGGGGGTCGAGCGCGCCGCTTATGTTTTGAAAAACGTGCGTAAAGAGCTTTTGGGTGAATAATATGCTTTGCCGCCCTGAAGTTCGGCGGCCCGAACAAAATAATCTGTATGTAAGAACAGGTCGGGGAGGATCTATGCAACGGCGTGAAGCGCTGAAGTTGCTTTTGGCCGGCGGCGTGTTGCCGGGACTACGCACTGATCTTTTTGGCTTCTTCCGCGATGCCCATCCCGCTTCCGGATACGCGTTGCGCACCCTGAGTCCCAATCAGAACGACATGGTCGTCGCGATGATCGATCACATTATTCCTGCCACGGATACGCCCGGTGCCCGAGCGGCGCGCGTCAATGAATTCATCGACGTCATCCTCAGCGAATGGGCCACTGCCGACGAACGCCAGAATTTTCTCTCCGGTCTCGCCGATGTTGACAAGCGGAGCAACGAGCTTTTTGGAAAAGACTTCGTCGTTGCGTCCCCGGCGCAACAGCTGACCCTTCTGCTCGCCATGGACGACGCCGTCTCCGCCGAGCGCAGCCGCCGGACGCGTCACTCTTCCGATTCTTCGGACGAGCGGGATACACAGCTGAAGGGCAGCTTCTTCTCCGTCTTCAAGAACATTACCCTCCACGGTTATTACACTTCCGAAATCGGATTCACTCAAGAATTGAAGCTCCAGATCATTCCCGGTGCGCAGCATGGTTGTTTGCAGGTTGGCCCCGGACTTGGGGACGCCTGAAAGCGAGGAGCGACTATGCCGACTGCACCCTACGACGCGATTATTGTTGGCTCGGGAATTACCGGGGGCTGGGCCGCGAAAGAACTTACTGAAAAAGGCCTGAACACGCTGGTCCTCGAAGCTGGCCGCACCATCGTTCCGGAGCGCGACTACGTCGAGCACGTTCCCATCTGGGAGCTGAAGTATCGCGACTGGGACAATCGCGCCGAACGCGAGCGCACCCAGCACATCCAGCGCGAGTGCTACTACGCATGCGACGAATACTCCCATCAGTTTTTTGTTAGCGACGCGGACAATCCCTATTCCTCGGCCCCCGGAAAACACTTTTCCTGGATTCGCGGCCGCCAGGTGGGCGGCAAATCCATCACCTGGGGACGGCAGAGCTATCGCTGGAGCGATCTCGACTTTGAGGCCAACCTGAAAGAGGGAATCGGAGCGGATTGGCCTATCCGCTATGCGGATCTCGCGCCCTGGTACGACTACGTCGAAGAGTTTGCCGGCATCAGCGGCCAGGCCGAAGGCTTGCCGCAACTCCCTGACGGAAAATTCCTCCCGCCGATGGAGATGACTTGCGTGGAATTGGATCTCCGCGATGCCCTCGCCAAACATTTCGACGACCGCATGATGACCATCGGCCGCTCTGCGGTGCTCACGCGCGTCCACAAGGGACGCGCCGCATGCCACTACTGCGGGGTTTGCCATCGTGGGTGCATCACCCAGTCTTACTTCAGCAGCCTGAATTCGACGCTACCCGCCGCGCAAAAAACTGGCCGCCTCACCATCCGCCCATACAGCGTCGTTCACAGCCTCAACTTCGATCCTCAAACGCGCCGCGTTAGCAGTGTGCGGGTCATCGATGCGCAATCCAAGAACGCGCTTGAATTCAAGGGCCGCATCTTTTTCATTTGCGGTTCGACGCTGGAATCCACTCGCATTCTTCTCAATTCCGCCACACCGGAATTTCCCAACGGCCTTGCTAACTCCAGCGGCGAACTCGGCCACAATCTGATGGATCACCACATGGGCAGCGGCGCTAGCGGCGAAATGCCCGGCCACGAAGACAAAATGCCCTTTGGTAATCGCCCCAACGGCATCTATATCCCCCGCTTTCGAAACGTGAAAACAAAACACCGCGATTTTCTCCGCGGCTACGGCTACCAGGGCGGCGGGAGCCGCGAAGGCTGGACTCGCGGCATGCATATGACCGGCCTGGGGGCCGAGTTTAAAAATTCTCTGAAGATGCCCGGCCCGTGGCACGTGAGTATCGGCGGTTTCGGCGAGTGCCTGCCCAATCACAATAATTACGTCGAAGTCGACAAGGAAAAACTCGACGCCTGGGACATCCCCACACTGAAAATTCACTGCGATTGGAGCGACAACGAACGGGCCATGTCCAAGGATATTGCCAGCCAGGCTGCGGAGATGCTGGCCGCCGCCGGCGCCAAGGGCATCGACGTTAGGCAGAAAATCACTCCGCCTGGTCTGGCCATCCACGAAATGGGCACGGCGCGGATGGGCCGCGATCCGAAAACTTCCGTGCTCAACGAGCACAATCAAGCGCACGAGGCGAAGAATCTATTTCTCACCGATGGTGCCTGCATGGCGTCTTCCTCCTGTGTTAACCCTTCGCTCACTTACATGGCTTTGACCGCGCGCGCTTGTGATTTCGCCGTTTCTGAAATTAAGAAGAACAATCTGTAAGGAGAAAGCGTCGAATGCCCCAAGTGATCCGGTCTCCAAAACTGTACGATGTATGCATCATCGGCTCCGGCGCCGGCGGAGGCATGGCGGCGAAGATTCTCACCGAGGGCGGCCTGAACTGCGCCCTGCTGGAAGCCGGGCCGAACGTCACTCCCGAAAAAGATTTCAAGATGCTCATGTGGCCGTACGAATTGCCGCACCGCGGCGCCGGGGTGGGCGGAACCGCACGGGAGAATTTCAGCGAGTTCCTCGCACCCAACGGGGCCTGGGAGATTGATGGCGAGCCCTATACTTCGGCGCCGGGCGCAAATTTCCAGTGGTTCCGCTCGCGCATCGTCGGTGGCCGTACCAATCATTGGGGCCGCATTGCCTTGCGGTTTGCTCCCATCGACTTCAAATCCGGCTCGCGCGACGGTCTCGGCGACGACTGGCCGATTACCTACGAAGACCTCGCGCCTTATTACGACAAAACCGAAGCTTACATTGGCGTATTTGGAACAAAAGAAAATGTTTCGAGCGCACCCGATGGTGTTTTTCTCCCGCCGCCTAAGCCGCGCTGTACGGACATCCTGGTCAAGAAAGCGTGTGACAAGCTCAACATTACTTGCATTCCGGCGCGGCTCGCGATTTTGACGAAATCGGTGAATGGCAGACTGCCATGTCACTACTGCGGGCAATGCGGGCGCGGCTGCATTACCGCGTCGAATTTCAGCTCGAGCCAGGTGCTGCTTCCTCCGGCCCTGAAAACGGGGAAGCTGACGCTGATTACCGGGGCGATGGCCCGCGAGATTCTTGTCAGCAAAGACGGCAGAGCCGAGGGCGTCTCCTACATTGACAAAGCGACGCGTTCGGAGAAGCGCGTAAACGCGCGCGCGATTGTCGTGGCCGCAAGCGCCTGCGAATCCGCGCGCCTCTTGCTGAACTCCAAATCCTCCGCCTTTCCAAACGGTATCGCTAACTCCTCCGGCACTGTCGGCAGATATCTCACCGACTCCGTCGGTAGTGACGGCCACGGCCACATCCCTGCGCTGGAGAAAATTCCACCGCACAATCACGACGGCGTCGGCGGAATGCACATGTACGTACCATGGTGGAAATTTGACCGCAAGAACGATTTCCCGCGCGGATACCACATCGAATTCGGGGGTGGCCCGAACATGCCCGGCGTGGGCATGTTTGATGGACTCTGTCACGACGAAGAGGGTTACGGCGCAAAGCTGAAGAAGCGCGCCCGCCAGGTTTACGGCACATACATCGGCTTCTCTGGCCGCGGCGAAATGCTGCCCAATCCGGATACCTACTGCGAGATCGATCCTGACGTCGTGGACCAGTGGGGGATTCCGGTGCTGCGCTTCCACTTCAGGTGGACCGATTACGAGTTGCTCCAGGCCAAGGATATGCAGGAAACCTTCCGCGCCATTGTTGAAGCCATGGGCGGCGAATACCGGACCAAAAGTTCCATCCACGGGGAGTATCCCTTCGGCATTCAGATGGGTGGAAAAATCATTCATGAAGTTGGCACCGCCCGCATGGGTGCCGATCCGAAGACGTCCGTGCTCAACGGCTTTTGCCAGGCCCACGACCTGAAGAATTTGTTTGTCACCGATGGCGCACCGCTGGTAACCAATCCGGACAAAAATCCGACGCTGACAATCATGGCCCTCGCCTGGCGCGCTTCCGAGTATCTTTTGGAGGAGGCCAAGAAAGGCAACTTGTAGCGTCGGGAATCGAAGAAGAAGAGAAAATAACCTCGAGGCGCAGAGCTCGCAGAGAAGAGAAGCCAAGAACAGAGACGAAGAGAGAAGAGGGAGCGGGCAGGACATGGTGAATGAAGGCATAACACGACGCGATATCTTGAGGACACTGGCGGTGGGAGCGGTGGGTGGGTCGGTGCTGCAGGTGATTCCGGCGAAGGCCGCCGAGTACATCCACCAGATGGTGCACAAAGAGAAGGCTGCGGCGCCGGCAGGGAAGTATAGTCCGAAATATTTTTCCGCCCCGCACTACGCCACGCTGATCGCTTTGTGCGACTTCATCATTCCCAAGGACGAAAAATCCGGCGGCGCGGTCGAGGCCGGCGCGCCGGAATTCATTGATCTGCTCACCAGCGAGAACCCCGAATATCAATTGAAGCTCGGCGGCGGGCTCTTCTGGCTCGATGGTTTCTGCACCGACCGTCACGCCAACGTCTTTGTGGAGTGCACGCCGGAACAGAAGAAAGAAGTTCTGGATCTGATCGCCTTCCGGAAAAACGCGAAGCAGGATGCTGCACTCAGCCAGGGCGTGGCGTTCTTCTCTTTTCTCCGCCGCCTTACCTGCGACGGCTTCTACACCAGCAAGATCGGTATCGCCGACCTTGGCTATATCGGCAACACGTCGGTCCGCGAATTCCCCGGCTGCCCACCTGTGCCGGACTGAGGGCCGTCATCCGCACGGTCTGACCCGTAAGATGTGATCTCTCCAAAGAAACAAGGGGAATGGCTGCGCCACTCGATGTAGATCCCTCTAGCGGTATGCTCCTGGGAACGGATTTCCCTCTTCGGAAATCTGGTTAACGGCAACACTCATGTTCCTTGTAAGTGCTGATTCTAAATGGCCTAGGGGAGGGCCGGATTTCGAAAGAGTTGTGGAAATCTGTTGAAAAGTCGAACGCCACCTGGTGCGGTTCCGCTCATCACAAGTTCCTTTTGAAAAACGAGCCGCAATATCCGCCACGCTTATCTTTTTTGCCAAGCAGGTGCCCGGGTTCTATTTGCGTTTCACTGGAGCCAGGCACTGTCTGAGGGCGGCTCCGTGCCCAAGGAAATCCGCGATCAGATGTTCAAGCCGGGAATGAACCATTGGGGATACGGATGGTTCGTGACGAAAATGGCGCCGGGCGAGCCAGGCGCGGGCACCACGCTCGAGGAAATGTGTGGCGACATGCCGGGAAATTATTTTTCCTGGATCCTCCGGTATCCGGAGCGAAACGTCTATGGGTCCACGGAACGATTGGAACAAAACATTCAGGCGATACTTTACGACATGGAACCAAAGATGCCACGACGAAGCGCGAAGGATCTGGCGGCGCAGGCATGGTTGGTGCCGGAGGCATGGGCCGAGTCACATCGCATGCAGAGTGCGCTTGTCGGTCTTTTCGCCGTAGCGGTGATCCGGCAGGCGGCGCGCCGAAGGAGAAGAACCGGAATTCCAAACCAGGCTTGAATCGAGAGCGCGATTCGCCTTCTGCCGCGAGGCGGATTCAGATCGCGTCACGTCCCCCTTACGCTTGTCAGGCATCTGCGTTCCAACCGGGGCTTCCATCGAGGAGAAGAAATCATGATCCAGCGGCTTTTCCTGTTGATGGGGTTGGGTATGGCTCTTCGCGTTGCGGCGCGCGCACAGGAATCTCCGAAGGCGGAATTGTTCCCTACATAAGAAGTGGACGACTTGAAGACGCCCTACGACTTGATCGTGTTGGAGTTCGCGTCCCAATTGACGGCGCTCTTGCGGAAATAGGATTCGTTGGCCATGTGGCAGGCCAGCGCGGCGTGGTGACCGAAGACAGTGTCTTCGGTGACTTGCTGATGGTTGCGCGCGCCTTGGAAGAATCTCCAGAGGTGAGGTTTTTCTTCGTCCCAGGAAGCGCCGCGATAGTGGACGCCCTCGGTGATGGGCTCCTTGCCGGGCTTGGGATCGTGCTCCTCGTGCCATTTCTTGAGATAGACTTCGCGCAATGCGCCCGGATAGCCTGAGACGTAATAGCTGGGCGACTCGTCTTCGCCGGATTGTGGGAAGTAGTTGATGGCGTATTCGGTGACTTCGAGGATGCCTTTGGAGCCCTGGAAGCGGTAAATTTCCGGCGTATCGCAACCGAGATTGAGGCGCAGATAGACCGGAGCGCGACCGTAGTCGAAGAGCGTGCAATGAACGTCGGGCATGTTGCGTCCGTCTTTGAAGCGCAGGATATCGCCAAGGGCCATGGCGCGCTTGGGCGGCTCGTTCCAACCGAGCATGAAGTTCATCCCGCTGACGAGATGGACCAGAAGATCCCCGGCGAGGCCAGTGCCGTATTCCTTCCAGCAGCGCCAGCGCGCGAAATATTTGGGAGAGGTGTCCGGATCCCAGGGTCGCTTGGTGGCGTCGCCTTGCCAGGTGCCCCAATCAAAATTGCTGAGGGAGAGATCGGGAGGCGGCGGATATTCCCACGCGCCAGTCGGATCGTTCCGGCCGAGCGAGCCTTCGACGAGAGTGAGAGTGCCGACGATGCCGTTGGCGAGAAGCTCTTTGGCTTTGGCGCAGATGACGGAGCTGACGCGCTGCGAACCGATCTGCACGACGCGTCCGGTTTTTTGCGCGGCGGCGACCATGGCGACACCGTCGGCAGCCGAATGGGACATGGGCTTCTCGCAGTAGATGTCTTTTCCAGCGCTGACGGCGTCAACGACGACTTGCTTGTGCCAATGGTCGGGGACGGCGGCGATGAGGCAGTCGATTTCTTTGTTATCCAGGAGATCCTTGTAGCGGCGTGTGGTGGGGATTTTCTTGCCGACAATTTCCTGGGCGAGAGTGTGGCGGCCGTCGTAGAGGTCGCAAGCGGCAACGCATTCGACGCCGGGCAATTGAATGGCATCGCGGAGCAGGCCGGAACCCTGCATGCCGATGCCGATGATGCCGAAACGGAGACGGTCGCTCGGCGCCGTGGATTGCATCGGCAGCGGGATGTGCTCCGGCTCCAGAAAAATCGCCGACGAAGCCGCGAGGGCGCCGGCAGTGCGATGGAGAAATTGACGGCGGGAAAGATCTTTTTTCATGGTGCGCTCCTTGAGAGAGTTAACAGTTTCAGTTGACCATCAGACGCAAAGAGTTGGAACAAGACCGTTCTACTCCGTTCAGTTAGGCTGTGAAACGGAGAGTGACCGAAAAAGTGGCGGCCGAGCTGCCGAACTCCAAGACTATTTCAACGGCTGAACGCTTACTTCCTTGAAAAAGACGATGTCGTTGTCACTGTGATTCTGCAGGCCGATGTAGCCCTCGTTGGGGCGAGGGCCATGCTGCGGCTCGAAATCGAATTTGCGCTCAGGAACGGGCTGGCCTTCGGTGTAGTCGGTGACCGTGACGTCGTTAAGGACGACGATGGTGCGCGGACCATCGAGCGTGATGAGCATGGTATTCCACTCCGGACCGGGTTTACCAGGCTTGGCGAGAGGCTTGGTCAGCGAATAGAGCGTGCCAGTGATGTGATAGTCGTCTTCATTGGACGTTTCGGGGTGATTGTCAATCTGGACTTCGTAGCCGTAGTGGACAGGCATCCATTCCTCGCGCGGTTCGAGGGGGATGCGAATGAAGACGCCGGAATTATCGTTGAAGTCGCGCATCTTGTAGACCACGCGGATGCGGCAATTGGAGAGCTTGCCGCCGGTCCAGTACAGAAGTCCCATGCCGCCGTGCGTGCGAATGAGTCCGTCTTCCACTGTCATGTTGCCGGGGCCGACGTGTTTCCAGCCGGTGAGATCCTTGCCGTCGAACAGCGGCTTCCAGGCCGGAGCTTGCGGCCGCGCGGCGGCCAACGCGAACAGAGTCGAGACCGAGACGACCATCAACGTTGTTACCCATTTGCGCGGAGTCATGGCGCGTTTCTCCTCGGAAAGATCAACCAAGCAGGAGGCTCCGACCGGCCGGAGCCCCTACGAAGAAAATCAAAACTGCAAGTTGTGAAGATAGTCGTAGCTGATCTTGATGTCGTCGAAGGCGGATTTCGGGTCGTCGTTTTCGACGAAATAATGTTTAATTCCGGCCTTACCGGAGTGTGCAAAAAGATTTTTCCAGTTGATGGAACCTCGCCCGACATCCGCCATGCGACCACCATATTTGACGGACTGACCCATCGCGCCCTGGTATCCGCTCGAAGAGGAGGCGTCCTTCACCCAGTCTTTTACGTGAACTAGAGGGAAACGGCCGGAATGCCTTTCGAAATAGGCCAGAGGATCCTGGCCGGCGACACTGATCCAGCAGAGATCCATTTCCATGGCGACTAGTTTGGGATCCGTCTCGGCGAGGAGAAAATCGTAAGGGAGTTTGCCGCCGAGCGAATCGGCGGGATCGAATTCGAATGAGTGATTGTGGTAGCCGAACTGGATGCCTGCCTTCTTGCTGGCTTCGCCGGCACGATTGAACAGATCCGCGGCGCGCTTCCAGCCGTCCGGTTCCTTGCGCTGCTTCTCGTCAATCCACGGGCAAATGATGTAGCCGTGGCCGACGATTTTCGCGGCGTCCAGAGCTTCGGACCACTTTTTCTCGACGACGTCATAGCCCACGTGGCACGAAGGCGCGGCTAAGCCATTCTTATCGAGGATCGCGCGAACGTCTTTCGGAGAATGGTCGAAGTAGCCAGCGAATTCGACTTCCTTGTAGCCAGTGGCAGCGACTTTCGCAATGGTGCCTTCGAAGTCGGACTTCATGGCGCCGCGCACGGTGTAGAGCTGCACGCCGACGCGGTCAATATGATGTGCGGGGTCCGCAGCCAAGGAAGTGCGTGAGGTCGTCAGAGCGGCTGCGATGGAAGTACTGATAAATGTGCGTCGATTCATGAGCCGCATTTTACTCCTTCCGGGAGAAAAGGGAACCGAGATTCGCGGAGAAAAACAAGAGCCGTGGCTTTTCACGTGCCGCCCTTCTTAGCCTAGTTGTTTGTGCTAGAAACGGAATTTCGCCGCGACCTGCATGATGGGAGGATAGCGGCACCGGTGATGATTCTAAAAGTACTGGTAGAATCAATGCTGCCACCTGGACTGGTGAATTGCGCAATCGTCGCTTTGCTTCCTGCTGATGCCCGCAACGTCCGGGCGCGCGTTTCGCGAAGTGTCCGCGATGACTTGAAAAATAGAGGGTGGCGTTTTTTAAGACGCCGCCCTTCTGGGCTCAAGGTTGTTAAAACTGGAACCGCAGACCGAACTGCATGCGGCGCGGAGCATGGGCACCAGTCGCATGGAGGAAGGTCGAAGATCCCAGAGAAGAATCGATACCCGTAAATTGCGTATGGTTGAAAAGGTTGTAGTTCTCCCAGCGGAAATCGAACGCCTTGTGTTCTCCGATCGGGAAACGTTTAAACAAACCGAAGTCGAAGTTCAAGCGGCCCGGGGAGTACAAAGTGTTACGCCCCACATTGCCGAAGGTCAGGCCCCTGGGTGTTGCAAAGGCCGCTGGATCAAAGAAGAGCGGCCCGAACACACCGGGTACCTCGGTTTTCGCGATATGTGGGTTTCCGACTATGTCGGGGCGCGAGCCTGTGCCGACGCCGTTGCCCACGCCAGCGCTGTCGCCAAAGTCCGTCCCATTCGTGACGCTGAAGGGGTTGCCGGTCTGGGCGATCGTGATCCCAGAGAGCTGCCAGCCGCCGAGGAGTTTGTTCTGCAGGTTGCTGCCCCTGAAAAGCGGCAAGGCGTAAACGTAGCTGACCGCAAGATTGTGGCGTTGATCGAAACTCGAACTGGCGCGATTGACGGCGGTGTTGTAAGAATCCACGAACGCGCCGTCATAGCGGTCGGAGGAATCGTCAATGGAATGGCTGTAGGTGTAGGCGACGCTTAGCTGGAGATCGCCGAGCGTACGCCGCGCAGAGAATTGCAGGGCATGATAGATCGAATTGGCCGTATCCTCGAGACGAGTGATGTTGCCGAACCCAGTGAGTGGCCGCTCGGGGTTGGGGTCATTGCCACAAGCAACGCTAAGATTGGCAGCCACCTGGCCAGAGACCGGCTGGCCGTTTACCGTGCCACCACTCAGCAAGACATCCGGGCAGACAGTATTGAAGGGCGCCGAAGGGTTCGTGGGATCCTGCACGATGATGGGCTCGCCTGCCGTGTAGGGATCTGCCGAGGCAGCGATGGGGTGCAGCTGATTAATATTTCGTTGTAGCGTTAGGTGCGTCCCTTTGCTGCCAACGTAAGAGAGAGTCGCCACGAAGTGCCCGGGCAATTCCCTCTGAACGTCCAGATGCCACTGCTGGACGTATGGCCAAATGGCCTTGCTGGGGATGGAATTCACGGAGAGTGGAAAGAAGGGAACAACCCCACCGCTGCCACCGATGTTCCCGTAGCCAGTGATGTTAAATTGCGATGCATTGAGCGCGAATGGGGCAGAGCCTTCGAGCGACTCGGTGTTGCCCTCGTTGCCGTTCGTGTGTTCGAAGAAAATGCCATAGCCGCCGCGGATAGCCATCTTGCCGTCATTCTTGGGATCGAAAGCGAAGCCGATCCGCGGCGCCGGGTTGAAGAGATGCCCCTTGACGCAGCCGGCGTTCGAACTGGAGCCAGCGGCGGCATTGGGGAATCCATCCACAGGGAAGGTCCCGCCTGCGCCGCCGCATTGGACGATGCCGTTAAACGGATTGCCGGTACCTGGCTCAAACGAGCCCGCGAATGTAGTGACCGAACCGTCGGCATCGATGATGGGCGCGTTGGCGGCAGTGAAGGCATTCGGATCAAAATTAAAAGCATGTCGGTACCGCTCTCGGTAAGTTCCGTAGAGGCTGAGCCGGAGACCAAGGTTGAGGGTCAGGCGTTTGGTGACTCTCCAGTCGTCCTGGAGATAGGGCTCAACAATTCTGTAGCGGTTGTAATACTTGGGCTCGAGATTCCACTGTTGGTATTGCGCGATGTTTCCCAGCAGCAAGTCAGCGAAGGCGTTTCCCGAGCTGACCGTAGAATTGCTGGAATCGAATGTGAGGATGCCCTGCAGGTTCGCAGAGCTTTGCTCGTTTTTCTGAGCAAACACCAAATAGGCTCCAAACGTCATCGTATGGTTACCGAGAATTTTGGTTAGGTTATCCCGATAGGTAAACGTAGGATTGGCGTTGTTCCAGGGAAAATACCCGGTGTCTTGAGCAAGACCGTCACCACCGCCATAAGCGGTGTTGTTCCCCAGAGCAATGGAAGGAAGCTTTCCACCAAAACCATTACCGAAAATGGAGCCCATCGCGAAGCCCGCCGGTAGCGTAGTCTCAGAGGCTGGGCCGACGGCTGTCAGGAAGATGTGGTCTCCCGTATAACTGGCAACGAATTCATTGAGCAGTGTGGGGGAAATGTTGGCGTTAAGACGTGCGACGAAGCTTGTCCCAGGGCCCACAAATTTGGTGTGGATGTCCTGGAAATTGGAACTGCCAACGCCCCAGAGCGGGTTCGGCACCTCGGTTTGCCAGGAATCATGAATGTAGCGAAACGTGAGGCGATAATTGTTCGTGAGGTTGTGATCAATGCGAACCAGCTCTTCGCGCCAAGTTGTGGGCGTCGAGATAATCTGCGAGACGGCTGGAATCGCTGTTCCGTCGTCGAAAAGACCCTTCGTCGTGTTGGCTTTGGGAATGAGATTAAGGAGCGCGGCGGCCACAGGATCAATGGGTACGGCAGCAGGGTTCGGGACATTTGGACAATCACCGGGCTGGTGAGAGCAGAGAACAGAGAAATCTCCAGTACGTTCCAGGTCAGAAGGAACGTTTTGAAGAATCGAGGAAGGATTCTTTTCGCGACGCCATTCTTCAGACCAGAAGAAAAAGGTCTTTTTCTTGTCGGCGTTGTAGTGGTTGGGTAGGTAAACAGGACCACCGACGGTGTAGCCAAAATCATGCTTCTTGTACGGCGGATTGGGATGGGCCGGGTCATTGCCGGATTCCCAAGGCCGGGCATTGAACACATCATTGCGCAGGTATTCGAAGGCGCTGCCGTGGAAGCTGCTGCCTCCACTCTTGGTTTCGACTTCGACGGTGCCTGAGCCGTTGCGGCCGTACTGGGCGCCGTAGTTGGACGTGAGAACTTTGAACTCAGCGATGGCTTCGGGATTCGGATAGACGTTCAGAGTGGCATTGCTGCCGTTATCCATGTTGTCGCCACCGTCAAGTTCCCAGTTGTTGTACTCGGTTCGGCCACCGTTCATGCTGAAAGCGACGTTGCCATAGATGCCCACGGTGCCCTCGTCTTGACCCGTCTGGTTGACGACGCCGGGTACAAGATTCACGAGCTGAGTGAAATTGCGCCCATTAAGGACGAGTTGATCAATTTGCTTGCCGGTGACCGTGCCGCTCAGCTCAGAAGACTGCGTCTCGACTTGAACGACGCTCTCACCGGTCACCTCGATTACTTCATTGATCTCGCCCACGGTCAACTGCACGTCGACGCGGATCTTTTGAGCCACGTCCAGCACGACTTTCGTTGCCGAGAATTTCTGGAATCCTTTTGCTGTGACAGCCAGGTTATAGGTGCCACCAGGCAGAGCAGCCACGACATAGGCGCCGTCTGCATTCGTTGCCGTTGATCGTGTCAAGCTTCCGTCTGCACTGGTAATCACGATGTCCGCTCCGACGATAGAGGCACCGGACTTGTCGGTGACCGTGCCGCTAATATACCCGGTGTCTTGCGCTGGCAAAGCGAGGGGAAGGGCCAGCGCCATGAGCAGCACTCCGAGCCACAGCCACGCGACTCCCAAAATATTCTTTCGAAGATTGGAAAGGTTTGAGTTTTCCTTCACGTTAAGACCTCCAAGAAAGATTCGAATTTGGGGAGACATGACATGCAAGGGCCCAGCGCGCAGGGTTAGAGCGGCTACCCCTGAAGTCACCCCGCGCAGAAAGCTCCTGATCGGACACAGCCTCCACCACTCGACGACCGCAGGCAACGCACCAAAGGTGTCTATTAAAACGAGTTAATAGTGCATTTAAAGGTTGTTGTCAAGCGAGAAATTTGTGCCGAGAATTTGTGTCGAGGTGAGATAGAGCAGGTGGCCGCGCAAGGGAGCCAAGGGACGGCGTTTTTACGGGGCCAAACCGCAGAGGCTTCTTGAAATCTCACGGGGACTGCCGGACACTGTTTGCGGATGCGCCCACGATTCTTGAACTGCCACACCCCGGCATGTCTTCTGGCGATCAGTATCCCCCTGGTTGCCGCCAGGCCCGCTTGTGCCAGGCCTGCAGCGGAAGGAGTCTCAGAGCGGCACTCCCGTCCCTCGCCAGCCGGTGCGAAACAGCGCATGGATCCCCGAAGCTGGTTCGCTAGAGGGCAAACGGCGCTTCAGTCCGGGGACCTCGACGCGGCAGAAGCGGCCTTTCGTCAAGTGCTCGCTGCCGACCCGCGTGCCGGCTCCGCCTATGCCAATCTCGGTGTCATCGCCATGCGCCGCAAAGAGTGGGACCACGCCATCACACTGCTGCAGAAGGCCGAGAAACTCGAACCGAACATGGCTGGAATCCGGCTGAATATCGGTCTTGTGGAGTACCGGCGCGGCAATTATGCCGCCGCGATCGCACCACTGGCCTCCGTCTTGCGCGACCAGCCCGACTCGCAACAAGCGCGTTACCTTCTGGGACTCTGCCAGGTCTTTACGAAGAAATTCGCTCAGGCCGTGACGGTGCTCGAACCTCTGTGGCCCCAAAAGTCAGATGACGTGTTGTATCTGTACCTGATCGATATCGCCGCGGTGGAGTCCGGCCAAAAAGAGCTCGACGAGAAAATCCTCAGCCGCATGATCGCTGTCGGCGGAGGAACGCCGGAATTTCATCTCATCATGGGAAAAGCATTTCTGAACCGCTACGAAGTCGGCGAAGCCAAGGCCGAACTGGAACGGGCCGGTGAGGGGAATCCCGACCTTCCCTATCTGCATCTCAATCTCGGTATCGCCTATATGCGTCTGGGTGAAAACGACCGGGCCGAAGCCGAATTTCGCCGTGATATCGCGCTGGAACCGGATCTCGCCGACAATTACGAACAGCTCGGCGTGCTCTATTCGCGTATGCAAAGGGACGAGGACGCGGAGAAATCATTCCGCGAAGCGCTGAACCGGGATGCCAAGAGCGCGGGCGCATATCTTGGGCTCGCAAAACTTTGCCAGAAACAGAATAAGCCGGAACGGGGTTTGAAAATGATTGATACCGCGCTGCGTCTCTCAGCGGATATCCATGGGGGGCACTTCGTGCGAGGACGAATCCTGATGCAACTGGGACGGCAAAAGGAAGCGCGCTCGGAATTCGCGGCCGCGCAGAAGAACATGGAAGGCCAGCTGAATAAGGAACGCCAGTCGCAAGAGGATGATCGCGTGCCCAACCCTGAGCTGACTCGGCAGCCGCAGTGAGAGGCAAGTCTGTTCACGCAAAGTCGGAGGGCGGTGCTGGCCAGGGGCCGCGCCCCTGCTCGATGGCCTCTGCGACGGCCAAGACCAGTTCGTCTTCAAACGGCCGGCCGACGACTTGGACACCAATGGGCAGTCCTTCCTTTGAAACCCCGGCCGGGACCGAGACGCCGGGAAAGCCGGTCAAGTTCAGCCATTGGGAAAACCGCATGGTGTGGCGGTACCCCACGCCGGGGAGGTAATTTCCCTGCCCGTGACGAAACGCGGGACTTGTGGAAACGGGGGAGAGCAGAACCGCCGTGTCCTGCATTTGGCGCAGAATTTCGGCGCGGAGAAGATCCCGATCCGCACAGGCTTTCGTGAATCGCTGGAGCGTTATCGGACCTTCCGAGGTTGCGTAAGCGAGATACTCGCGAAACATTGGGCTGATTTTATCTTCATAGCCGTCGACACTGTGCCGGAACAAATTGCCGATCACCGGACCAAAGAAGAACCACCAAAGATCGAGCGCGCGATCGAGTCCATCCAGCCGGAAGGGTTCGACGGTGAGGCCTCGCTCGTCGAGTGATTTTGCGGCTCGCTCGACCGTCGCGCGCGTCTCCGCAGTTGCGACCCCCAGCGTGTCGCTCTCCAGAATTCCGATGCGCATCTTCAGCAGTTCATCCTCTAAGCAGGCGCGCAAGGGAACCGGGGCGGAGAGCGCATCGCCTGCGTCCGGCCCGGCCATCACTTCGACAAGCGAACGCACATCCGCGATAGTGCGGGCCATGGGTCCGACAACGCCGATCCAGGAAAAAGCGCCGGCACCCGGTGGAAAATGCCCGGTGGCAGGTATGCGGCCGGGGGTGGGTTTTAGTCCGCAAATGCCGCAAAAATGCGCAGGCACGCGAATCGAGCCGCCACCATCACTGCCAACACCGCCTGCCGAGCACCCTGTAGCAATCGCCGCCGCTTCGCCTCCGCTCGAGCCGCCCGCGGAGTGTGTCAAATCCCACGGGTTGCTCGTTTTTCCAGTGAGCAGGTTGTCAGCTTCGTAAGCCATCAAAAATTCGGGAGTGTTGGTATTCCCGAGGAGGATGGCGCCGGCCGCTTTCAACCGCGAAACAAGCGGAGCATCCTGTTTGGGAAGGTAGTCCTTGCGGAGCAGGGAACCGGCGGGGCAGGGCCAACCGGCGACATCAATACAACTCTTGATGGTGAGCGGCACGCCATGAAGAGGCCCGAGATGATCGCCGAGCAAAACAGAATTCTCCGCCGCGCGAGCCTGCTGGCGGGCTCCCTCGGCATCCAGATGGACAAACGCATTCAGTTTCGGTTGCAGCGTCTCGATGCGTTTAAGATGGAGTTCGACGATCTCCACGGGGGAGACCTTCTTGGAGCGAATTTGCCGCGCGATTTCCGCTAATGTCCAGTAAGGGAAGAAGCTCATGGCCCGATGCGCGAGAGTAAGCGTACATGCGGCAGAGGTCAAGCATCCGGGGCAAAACGCAACTCGGGGAGCATAAAAACGGTTGACGATGTGAATGGCAGCCGGGAGAATTCCAATTGCGCCCGGTCGGGCAGTACATGGAATTCGAGCATCCCGCGCGGACAGGAAGAAACATTTTCATGCGTGCAACTCAGCGGCGTGCAGTGGGCATAATTTCAGTTTGCTCAATCTTGATTTGCTGTGCCGCGATATTGGTGCGTTCCAGCGCGCCGGCTGCGCAGGAGAAGTCTGCGGCCACAAAGAAGTCCGGGTCGTCGGGCGGCGGAATCGCGGACGCCTATCGTTTCAATACGCTCGGCGTTGCCTACATGAATCAGCAGCGCCCCGCTGACGCGCAAAAATATTTTGAACAAGCCTGCGAGGCCGACCCCAAGTTTGCGGTGGCCCGGTTAAACCTGGGTGTCTCTCTGCTCGGCCAGCAGAAATTGGAGTCCGCGCGCGCGGCACTCGAAGCCGCTGCGCAGCAGCTTCCTAAGGACGCTTACGCTTGGTACAACCTCGGACTTGCCTACAAGGACCTCGGAGAATCGGAGAAGGGCATCGTGGCTTTTCAGCACGTCACGGAGATCGCTCCTAACGAACCTGACGCCTATTATTTTGTCGGATACCTGAACGCCCAGCTGCAGAAATATGACCAAGCTATCGCCGCATTTCAGAAAGGGTTGGCTCTTTATCCGTTTCACGCTTCGTCGGAATTCGGCTTGGCACGCGCATTTCAGAGGAAAGGCGATGCTGCTTCGGCGCGCGAACACTTGGCACGTTTTCAGAAAATCACGGCGGAGCATCTCGGAGCGCCGTTCGGCGCGGGCTATGGCGATCAAGGCCGCTACTCACTTGCGGAGCTGCCGCTGAGCTCAGTTGCGGATGTGCCGGCGGCGATTCCGGTGCGATTTACTGCGCAAGCGAATGCGTTTGTCTCGAGGAGTGCAGCTGGAAGCCGCGTCGAAATCGGACCGAGCACCGGCGCCTGCTGGTTCGACTACGATGGGGATGGCAAGCCGGATCTTTTTCTGGTAAGCGGCGCGGCGGACGGCACGAGCCGTTTGCTGCGCAATCTGGGCGATGGACGCTTCGCGGATGTGACCCAAGAGACTGGAATTCGCTTGAACGGGAGCGGCTTCGGATGTGCGGCCGGGGATTTCGACAATGACGGCCATACGGATCTGGCGGTTTGTTTGAGTGACGGTGTCCGGTTACTTGGCAACAAGGGAGACGGCAAGTTCGAGGACGTGACCCAAGCGGCGGGAATCCGCAGAGAAAAAGGCTGCGTGGGCCTCACTTTTGTGGATTATGACCATGATGGCGACCTGGATCTCTACATCACAACGGCGCCCGATTCAGCTGCGCCGGGCACGCCGCCCCACAATGTTCTTTGGCGCAACAATGGGAATAACAAATTCACGGATGTGTCTGCGGAAACGGGGCTCGGTTTTGCAGCTACAGGTGCCGGCATGGTAACCACCGATTTCAACAATGACCGCGCCATTGACTTCGTCATCGCGGGCGGTCAGGCGGGAGCTGCGATCTATCTCAATCCGCGCGACGGGGAATTCAGGCCGCTCGGCGCCATCGATTTCAACAAGGAGAAGTTGCCACCGGCGGTGGGCGTAGTGGCTTTCGACTTCAATAAAGACGGCTGGATGGATCTGGCCTTCACGCACGCGGGCGCCCCGGGAATCAGCTTGTGGCGGAATGTGGAAGGGAAGCGACTAGAACGTGTTGCGCTCCCCGATTTAGGGTGGCAGCACGGCTGGGGAATTGCCGCGCTCGATTACGACAATGACGGCTGGCTCGATCTTATCGCCGCGGGAGAATCGAGCAGCGGAGCGGAGTTGCGGTTGCTGCGAAATCTGGGGAGCCAAGGGTGGGCCAACGTCAGCAAGGAAGTGCGCCTCGATGCGTTCAAGCTGAGTCAACCGCGTGCGATTGCGGTCGCGGACATCGATGGAAACGGGGATGCGGATCTAGTCGTGACACAGCTAGGGGGAGGGCCGATTGTTCTGCGCAATGAGGGCGGCAATCAGCATGACTGGATGAGCATCGACCTCAAGGCGCTCAATGACAACAAAAGCGGGATCGGAACGAAAGTCGAACTCTATGCAGGCATGCTGTATCAAAAGTGGGAAGTGGCCGGCGCGGCGGGGTATTTGGGACAGAGCGCCGCTCCGATTCTGGCCGGCCTCGGCTCGGAGCACAACGCCGAAGTGGTGCGGCTGCTGTGGCCTACGGGCGTCCCACAGGACGAAATAAACCTGACCACGAAGAAAGTGCAGAGCATCACCGAACTCGATCGTCGCGGGAGCTCGTGCCCCGTTTTGTTTTCGTGGAATGGCCGCGAGTATGAATTCATCGCGGACATGATCGGACCAGGCGTGGTGGGCCACTGGGTCGCGCCCGGGGAAAGGGACGTTCCCGATCCCGACGAGTACTTAAAGGTGCCTGCGCGTAGCGTGATGGCTCGGAACGGTCTGCTCAGCTTCCGCTTCATGGAGCCGATGGAAGAAACGGTGTATCTCGACCGGGTGCGGCTGCTGGCCATCGATCATCCGGCGCCGTACGAAGTTTTTCCAAATGAACGATTCGTGAGCGCGCCCCCTTTTCCGGAGTTCCGCGTGATCGCCAGCAGCGACGCGCACCCGCCAATCGGCGCGTGGGACGACCGCGGGAATGATGTGCTGCCGCTGATCTCCAAGCGCGACCGCAAGTACGTCACGAGTTTCGAAGCGTTGCCGTTTGCGGGATTCGCCAAGTTGCACTGGATCGACCTCGACCTCGGTGAATGGGATAGGCAAAAACCATTGCGATTGATCATCGATGGTTACACGGATTACTTCACCGCGACTTCGATGTACGCGGCGGATCAAGCCGGAATCAAAGTGATTCCGCCGTATGTGGAAGCCCTCGATGCGCAAGGCAAGTGGACGCGTGTCGTCGAAGACATGGGTTTTCCGGCGGGGCTCGAACGGACCATGGTTGCGGACCTGACCGGCAACCTTCCCGCAGGAACGCGGCGGATTCGCATCGTCAACAATCTGAAAGTGTATTGGGACGCAATTCGAATTGACCAGACACCCGGCGCACCGGATATGCGCGTGGCGCAAGTGCCTCTCGCAAGGGCGGCGCTCGATTTCGTCGGCTATCCTCGCGAGACGCGTCTGCAGCCGGCGAGCGACACGGTCTATTCGTACTCGCAGCGGAGCATGACCGGCCCCTACGCGCGCGCCGCTGGAAATTACACGCGCTACGGCGATGTGTATGGTTTGCTATGCGCCTCCGACGATCGCTTTGTCGTCTTTGGCTCCGGCGAGGGGCTGAAGCTCGATTTTGATCCCCAGCAGCTTCCGGCGCTGCCGGCCGGATGGGTTCGCGATTATTTCTTTTACGCCGACGGCTTCGAAAAGGATCTCGATTTCTACGCAGCCCACGCGTTTACTGTCGAGCCGCTACCGCGGCATTCGCTGCTGCCGTATCCGTATCCCGAGGGTCGAGATTATCCGGCCGACGCGGAACATCTGGGCTACCAGTTGGAGTACAATACGCGATCACGCTCGGAACGCATGCCGCCGAGCCTGCGCTACCAGTATTCTTCGCCGCGCTGAAGCGGGCGCACTCAGCCCCAAAGCACCGGTACCCAGGCGCGATCCCGCGCACTCTGTCCGATGGCTTCGCAGAGCAGCAACTCGTGGTTCCCGTTTGCAAATGTCGGGAAGGGCCGGCGCGCGTCGAAGTCTCCCGCATCCAGGTATCCGTAAAAATCACGGAAGAGCTGCACGAAGGTATCCGGGTATCCCTCGGGGTGCCCGCCGGGATACGCCGCGAAGCCCCGGGCGGCCGGACTCAGCAAAGCGGGATCTTTGGGAAGTACCTCGTTGGCGCGGTCGCGACGTCCGATCCAAAGCGTATTCGGGGACTCGGAGTTCCAAGCGAGTGAGCCTTTGCTGCCGTCGATTTCGAACCACAGTCTGGCCTTGCGGCCGGCGCTGACCTGCGAGACGGTCATCACGCCGCGCAAGTCCTCTTCGAAGTGCAAGAGGACGGAGGCATAGTCATCCGTGGTGATCGGAACATCATCGTGTTCGGCATTCGAGGCTTTCTGAAATGTTTCGACGCGCCCCCGCGGCCGATGACGAATGGGCAAGACGGTTGCCAGGTCCGCGCATACTTCCGTAATTTTCCGCCCAGTAATCCACATCATCAGGTCCAGCCAATGCGTGCCGATGTCGGAGACGGCGCGAAGCTCGCCGCCAAGTTTTGGATCCAGCCGCCAGTTCCAGTCAGTCGGGAAGAGCAGCCAATCCTGTAGAAAACTTCCATGAACAAGACGCGGCTGCCCGATCACGCCGCTCGTCACAGCGGCCTTTGCTTCATGGCATAGCGGGTAGTAACGGATGTTGTAAGCGACACCTCCCACGCACCGGCGCTCTCTTGCAAGCTTTACCAGCATTTCCGATTCGCGCGAATCCATGGCCAGAGGTTTTTCGCAAAGGACATGTTTTCCGGCACGAAGCATGCGGCTGGCCTGCTCGAAGTGCGCGTGATTCGGTGTGCAAATGTGCACCACGCTGACGTCGTGATCTTCGGCCAGTTCGTCGAGCGAAACATAGGCGCGCTCGAGGCCCAATGACTCGCTAAGCATTTCGCTGCGCTCGCGGGAACTGCCGAGCATTCCGCGCACGGAAACGCCAATTCTTCGCAAAGAATCGAGATGCGCTTTGCCCACGAATCCCAAACCGATCACCGCTGCAGTTTGCTTCATACTCAGGACTCCCGCGTATTCAGCTCCGTCGTTTTCTCCGCAGGTTGCAAGGTATCAGCTTTCAGAAGGTCCGCAATCGGAATCTTAGGAAAGCCGAAATTTGGACATCGCCGGCCTCCAGGGGGTAGGATGCTCGGAAAGGAGATACCCGTGTCCACACCGCAAAGAAGGCTCTGGCATATCGTTATTGTACTGGCTGTTTGCACGGTAGTGGCAGTACCGTCCGGCGCCGATGACGCTGCTTCCCGGATGGTTGATAGCGAAGCGTTTTTGCGACAAAACTTGACTCCCGCGGGGCCTCCGGCAAGCGCTTCCGCCGCAGCTGTCGAGAAACTTCTCGCCCAAATGACGCTGAAGGAAAAAATTGGCCAGATGACGCAGCTGGAAATCGGCATGATCAGCGATGGACAGGGCCAGTCCATTCGAATCAATTCTGAAAAATTACAGAAAGCCGTGGGCGAATACGGTGTGGGCTCCATTCTTAACGTGAATGACGAAGCCTTGCCCGCAGAGAAGTGGCACGAGATTATCCGTGCCATCCAGGAAGAAGCGAAGAAATCCCGCTTGCAGATTCCCGTGCTCTACGGCATCGATACCATCCACGGGGGGAATTACATCGTTGGGAGTACTCTTTTTCCCCAGCCGCTCGCGATGGCCGCCACGTGGAATCCGGAGCTGATGCTCCACGGCAGCCAGATCGCAGCTGCCGAGACGCGCAAGGCCGGCATTCCATGGTCTTTTTCACCCGTGCTCGATGCCGGGCGGCAGCCGCTGTGGTCGCGCTTGTGGGAGACGTTCGGAGAGGATACTTATCTCGCCACGGTGATGGGTGTGGCCACGGTTCGCGGTTACGAAGGCAGCGATCTTTCGAGCCTCGGCAGCGTTGCTGCTTCGCTGAAACACTATGTGGGTTACAGCTATCCCGGCACCGGCGGTGACCGCAGCCCTGCGCTCATCCCGGAAAATACTTTGCGTGAATACTTTCTTCCCACGTTTGGCGCGGCTCTGAAAGCGGGCGCTCACACGGTGATGGTGAACTCCAGCGAAGTGAACGGAATCCCCGGCCACGCCAACGGCTATTTGCTCAAAGATGTTTTGCGAGGCGAACTCGGCTTGCAGGGATTCGTGGTCTCTGACTGGATGGATATCAAGAAACTTGTTGGCGTGCACCACATCGCGGCAAATGAGAAGGAAGCCACGCGCATCGCGATCCTTGCTGGAATCGACATGAGTATGGTGCCGAGCGATTACAGCTTTAGCAATCTATTGCTCGAGCTGGCGCAGGAAAGGAAAGTGCCTGCGAGCCGCATCGATGAAGCGGTGCGAAGGATTCTCAGGGTGAAGTACCAGCTCGGGCTCTTCGACGATCCGCTGCGCGGGATCGATTCGAAAACGGTGATCGGCTCACCGGAATCACGCCAGGTTAGCCTCGAAGCCGCGCGCGAGTCCATCACTCTTCTGAAAAACGAGAACCACACTCTGCCGCTTGCAAAGACGGCGCACGTTCTCGTGACCGGGCCGGACGCCGATTCCCTGATTCCGCTGAATAACGGCTGGAGTTATACGTGGCAGGGTGACCGCGCGAGCATGTATCCCCAGGACCGCGCGACGATTCTCAAAGCCATTCAGGAAAAAATCGGCGCCGCCAACGTGAGCTATGCTCCCGGCGTCACCTACAACAAGGAGGTTGACATCGCCAAGGCTGCGGAAGCGGCGTCAAAGGTAGATGCCATTGTGATTTGCATCGGAGAATGGGCCTATGCGGAAACACCGGGCAACATCCCCGATCTCACGTTACCAGACGCGCAGCTCCACCTTGCCCTGAAAATCATGGAAACGAAGAAGCCCGTGATCCTGGTGCTGACCGAAGGCCGCCCGCGCATCATCAGCCGCATTGCAGAAGCCGCCAAAGCCATCGTGATGGCCTATAACCCCAGCAATGAAGGCGGGCCGGCCATTGCCGATGTTCTTTTCGGCGATGTGAATCCCAGCGGCAAGCTGCCCATTACCTATCCCCGCTCGACGAACCACCTCTTCACCTACGACCACAAAGTATTTGAAGGAGAGGATGGGGGAGAAGGCCAGGCGCTGGCTGCGCCGCAATTCGAATTTGGATCCGGGTTGAGCTATACGACTTTCTCGTATTCCGATTTGCGCGTTGTTCCGGCCTCGGCTTCGGGGAGCCAGTCCGTGCGCGTGGACGTGACGGTGAAGAACAGCGGCGACCGCGCTGGCAAGGAAGTCGTTCAACTGTTCCTGAACGAGCGCTTTGCGAGCGTGACGCCGCCATTAAAGCGGCTCAAGCGCTTCGCGAAAGTCCTGCTCCAACCTGGCGAGAGCCGCCACGTCTTTTTCGAGTTGGCGTCCGACGACTTGTCCTTTATCGGCGCCGATAACAAACGCGTCGTCGAGCCCGGCGTCTTCGACGTGAAAATCGGCGGACTCCAGCAAAGTTTCGAATGGAAGTGAGAGCGGCGAAGCCCCAGCGCTAAGGCTTGCGGGATTCCTGGAACGCATCCGGCGGATCGCGGTAGCACTCCTTCCAGAAGTCTTCAAGAGAAAGTGCGCCGGCGGTGAGCTGCTTCAAGGTCGCCAGGGTGACCCCGGCGATGCCGCCGTCTGCCGAATCGAAGATTACCACGACACCCTCGACTGCCAGAGTCGACGCGGGGTTATCCGTCGCGTACTTCTGAAAAACGGAGCTTGCGAAAGCGAGTTTTGCGCGTGCGCTGGTTTCTTTGGGGTTCTGCGAATCGGGCTGCACGGTAAAAATTTTCACGGCCTTTCCCTTCAGGGGCGCCCAATCTCCGGGAAAAGAACTATTCTCTTCGCGCACGATGCGGAACGCCGCTGGTTTTTCCACCGGAACTGCCGCGCCCTCGGGACTGAGCCGCGCGGCGACGAATTCCGACAACTCCAGATTGTTTCGGCGGATGTAACCGCGCGAAGGGCCGGAGATCTGCACGTGAATCCACTCGCGTTCCGCGTCGATGAACTCGAACTCATCCTCGGCGGCAGCGTTAAACAGGATGCGGGACCCTTCCGCAGGCTTGGCCAGCACCGGGGCGCCCGGTTTTTTCACGGCCACTAGGTTCAGAGGGTGCGCCTGGTTTTTCTGGATTTCCCGCAAGCTCTGAAGTTCCGCGTTCAATTCAGTCATGCGTTTTTCCTCGGCTTCACGGTTGGATCGCAAAGAGCCCAATTCATCGGCCGTGGTTCCGGGTTTTGCCGCAGGATTCGCCCCCGTGGAAATTCTAACACCAGGGAGGCCACCAAGATCGAGCTTCGGTCTCGGAGCGGAGATAGTAGCGCTCGAAAGCGAGCGCGCCGCGGAGGGCGTTGGCTTGCCGCCGAATTTCTCTTCCAAGCGGTCCAAAAGATCGAGCTCCAGACGTCCGTTCGAGGGCAGCACCTGATAACCGGATTTCGCAGGATCTTTGTCTGCATACCACGCCGTAATTTTGGCGGTGACGCGCACGATTGTGCCGCCCGCCGTTCCCGGCAGCAAGTCAATGGAGAATTGATAAAAGGCGCGCTCGTATTGATTGAGCGGCTGGTCTCCGGTGGCCACGAAGCCGTCCACAATCGGGAGCTTTTGGCCGGAATACGCCTGCAGGTCCTTTAGCGCGCCCTCGACTTCTTCCGGGGGCTGCGGAAACGCGCGAGCGTAAGGCACAGCTTGAGGAAAAACCGCGGTCGCCAACAGCATGCCGAGGACGCCACCAAGTCCTCCCATTCGAATCGTGGAAATGAGGAATTTCTGTCCAGGTCTTTTCACGGAAGAGCTTCCAATTGATCCACGGGCATCCATCCGCGCTGGCCGTCTGGTGTTTCCACGCCATACCAGTGCGGTGTGACGATCACGATGACGACTTCCGTATACGCCGCGATGGTTTTCACCTTGGCGGCCGCACGGAAGGGAGCGGACTTGAGGTCCGCACCCGGGGCCTTCACTCTGCGCTCCACTTCATGCCGCATTGCACTGATACGCTGTTCCAGGTCTTGTACGGAAGATTGCGCCGCTGCCAGACGAGTGGTTTCGTCCTCCCGCTGGCGGATCGCCGTTTGCCGTACGAGGTCCGCACTGTCGCGTCGGCGCCTCGCGTCGGCGGCCTCCTGTGCGGCAAATTGAATGGCCTGAAGATGTTCTTGAATTGCTTTGAACTCGCTGGATTCTACCGTGCCGTCCGACGCATGCAGTCTGCGATGGGCGGTCTCGACAAAAATCGCATCGATGCGGATTCGTGTGTGAACCTCACCCGCGCTAGTCACCACATAGCGAACGGCTATCGTTCCCATATCTTCGCTCTCGCGAAAATGCCGAGGCGCAACCACATCCTTGCGAATCTTATAGAAAACCCGGCCCGGCCCGGCCCACGGCTCGAACAAAGAAGTCGAGGCCGCCACCGTGGCACCGGTCAGCGTCGGTTCCTTGTCAAAGACATGAGTCCCGTGAATGATCTGATCTTCCAGGACTTCATTGAGGGCTTGAACAACCTCAGTGGAAGAGCCTGAAAGTTCGGCCGCGAAACCAGGGCTCGGACCTTGATCGTGGGGTGGGCGATGGGCACGGGAGGAGACTGCCGCTAGGCAAATCAATAGAAAATGGCAAATGAAAATACGCCAATGTCCATGGTTGCGGTTCGCGCTTCGCAACTTAGTCCCCTGCTGTTTCAAACCCGCTCCTTGGGAATCCTCTTTTGGGATTCCTATTTGGTTTTGCGACGAAGCAAACTTTGCGGAAGAGCAAACTTTGCGGAAGAGCAAACTCTGTTGCTGCGCCGCTCCGCGAGAGTAGCACTTTTTCTTACTTCTATCCGCCCATCACTGTCAAATCTAGCGTCTCACGCTTTGCACATTTCAGACCGAGCAATTCCAAAGAGAGAATTCGGATGTTGCCATCATTCACGGCTATCCCGGAATTGATTTGCAGTGTCAAGATGGCAGGAAAGGGCCCGAATGGGTGCACGGAGTTAGTACCAGAACCATAAATTATAAGAATTCTGGCAATAAGAACAAGAAAACTCTTGCATTCGAATTCTTGTCGGAGTAGCATCCGCCCCGGTTCAGGGACTTGAGGATTAGGCACTCTTTTCGTGGCGGAGAAAAGGGACCAGTTCTCTATGGGCGCATGTTTAGAAGTTGTTTTCATTTGCCGAACGCCGGCGCAGCGCTAGACGCACACGTCGGTGGCAGTGTGCCTGCTCCTCATCCCTTCCAAGCCGTTCGAAGTGGCATCGTCCCGGCCATAACACAAAACAATCGTCATGCTGAGGAGGCGGTATGTTCCACTGGGCTTCATCGTCGATGAACAGAAGGATGCCCTGGCTTGCATCCTTGCTTGTCTGTGGTTCGCTGGTTCTGGCCATCCTATTAATGGACAGCCGTTCCGCTTCGGCACTGCCCATCCCGGCGGGCAAGGTTTATGCCATCCCGGCTTTCGCACGGAAATACGGCA
>QHYZ01000374.1 GCA_003225295.1 Acidobacteriota bacterium
TTCCCACTCGTGCTTTCGCGGCCAACGCCCTCTATTTGGAAGTAGTTCGGCTGGCCTACAACTTGGTCACGGCTTTTCAGCGGACATGTCTTCCGGAAGAATGGCAAAGCCTGACCTTGAGCAAACTGCGCTCCAGACTCTTCTGGTTGCCGGGCGAACTTACACGCCCGCAGAACCGACCTACTCTGCGGTTCGCGAATTCGCCCCTCATCCAAAAGTGGGTGAATGAGATACTCCATCGGATTCGTAGACTAAAACCCCTGGAGGGCTGAAGCTACATTTGTGAAAATCGAGCGACTGCTGCAAATATTTTGGAGACAAATGCCGGATTTTCGGCCATTTCGAACGAAAACAGCGAAATTCACGACGGATCCAAGTTATAGAGGAAGAAGATGAAGGCCAAGAGGTAAGCGAGAATCTCGGTCCCAGCCTTTAGAACCTGGAGCCATTTCGGAACTTGTTCCGCAGCGCTGGTGGTCTGAGAGGTTCCCTTCGCAGCTTCAGTTTTCCCCTCCGGTCCAGCCGTCGATTTTTGACCCTCGGTTGTTTGAGGCTTGGCTCTCGGCTCTTCTTCCTGCACAGCAGTGCCGCCTTGCGGTGCCGTTTGCTGACATCGTGTGGACGGGGAGTTTCCAAGAATGAACAGACACGTTAGAAACCAAATTCGCGCATGTTTTCTCATAAATATCTCCATCAATTCACCGAAAGACCCCCTCGGCGCCAGCAGTCTCGACACCGCTTTAAGATTCAGTTGTCGAAGCACCGCATATGCTTTGCGGTCTGTGCGCTGTCCACGAGTCTTTCTGATGTGGTAACCCCGCGCCCAAAACACTTAGTTAGTTGGAGTGCCCGCCCATAAACCAGCAGAGTTCAGATAACTGACCTGCAATGTAACAGTTCTAGTCAGCAAAGCAACCGCCTATAAATCATAAGATTCTGCGCCGGACACTACTCCCCCAGGAATTTCTCGGCCTTGCCTGAGAGGATGAAGTCGGTGAAACCTTCATCACTTTCTGAGGCGTGGCACGGGCGATTGTTTGTGAGTGCTCGGCAGATTCTTACCCTGGCATCCTCGGCGTCCTTTAGGCAGAATCGAATGACGCGCCCGCGCCGAAGATGACCAGCAACATGTGGCGCAGTATATCCGATGATTGTGCGGCACGCCAAAATCAGTTGATTTTGGCGTCATCTACTTGCAGAAACGCGAAACGCTGGCTGCGTGAAGTCCTTCGAAGGTTCTTGGATCAACCATCATCGGAATCATCGTTCCTGCTTATCGATTTTGTCAGGCGTAGTCCGACTTTCACGCTGGCGACTTTATAGGTGATTTTCCGTGATGACCGACTTGGCCGTAACGGACATAAGGTAACTACAGCTCGCTCCGCCACACGATTCCCCTAACGGCCGTCGATTGGATCGTAATAATTCTCCTGTGGTTTCCCGATGCACATCTCAGAACATACTCCTTTTCGGCGATGAAAAGCAGCTCAACAGGCTCGCTAAGATACACAATTTTCCCAGCGCTCGCACCAGGGGGCGACCCATCGATCGCATTTCCCAGCGGGTTGTCAGCGGGTAATAAGGGAAGCATTTCAGTATCCACCAACAACTGCACCGTTGTAGGCCGGCCGAAGCCGTATCGCTGAGGCAGGCTCGGAAAGACGAACCATGTATAGATCGAGAGAACTCCTAATGTACTCCCCACGACCAAGTACCTCAAATGCCGATGCGACCCAGTGCTCCAAACGTCTCGCCAGAAGCGCACGTTGTGTGCCCACACGTCATTCCAAAATTGCCTTGTCCAGGGCTGCGCAGTCGATTTTTCCGAAGCGGGAGGAGCAAAGACCAATGTCAGAAATATTGAGACGCGTAGTATCCAGGCTAACAATTGTCGGTGGCGTTCCATCCAGTGTGCAAGTGCGATCGCCGGGGCCGGCACGGGCAATGGGTTAGGGTGAAGAGGATCGCGATGTCCTAGCAGCACCAAAATCACACCTTCAACTACAAACCAACCAAGGAAAAATGACCCGCCGAGCAATAAAAGTGTCAGGAGAATGTCGTAAAGCACGTCGGATAGAGATATTTTGGCCCCTTCAGGATTGAGCCGCCGCCATTTCCTAAAGATCACGAACGAGCCAACAATTACAGCCGTTGGGAACACTCCGATCCAAAGGTTCAAGGGTCTTATAAACTCCAAGATCGGTAACCCATACTTCGCGGTGTTAGCAAGGAGCGTGAGAAAACCTACAGCGTAAGCGAAGGTTGCGTATCCCAGTACTTCTGAGACAGCTTGGGGCATGCCGGAAAACCCGCTCCCGGACGAACTCGTCGAGGATTTATCTTCTTTTGGCATAAAATCGGAATTAACTATACGCGTTGGCTACGCTGCAGGGCGAATCAATTCCACACTGAATGGCAAGACGAACAAATTCGGATGGTTGCAGGCTCCGCACCCACCTAGCACTGGTATCGACCGTAGATCTTGGCAGGTGATTCTTAGATGCCGCACCTCAATGTGGAATGTGACCTGGGAGTGAGCGCGCCGCAGCTTCATGGTGCTAACCGGGCTCGGAATCGAATTGGCTACACCAACCCAGATGACCTG
>QHYZ01000372.1 GCA_003225295.1 Acidobacteriota bacterium
AACGTGACACCGCGCTGACCGGACTCTCGAATTAAAAAAACTCTCCATAATGCATGAGTTGTAAGAGATGGCCTCATGACCACAGCGCAGGCAAGTATCCCGGTGGCCACCCAGTGCTGCGGTACGACAGCGCTGAATGGCACGAAACGCTTTGAGTTGCTGGAAGTCAAAGCTGGATCGATAGCGGTCCAGGAAGCGATCGCCTTGTGTGGGTAGGATGTCGGCCACCTCCAGGGCGGGCCGAGTCATTTCTTGTTCTTGCGCTTAAAGCTGTGGCTGATGTTCTCAACGCTGGACAAAGTGAGGCTGTCCAGCGGATTCGCAACCGCCTGCAAGTGTCGCTGCGACAGATGCAGGTACTGAGCGGTGGTCTCCAGGTTGCCATGACCGAGCAGCACCTGGATGGTGCGCAGGTCGGTGCCGGCCTCCAACAAGTGTGTGGCCCAACTGTGACGCAGCGTGTGGGGGGGGTAACGCGTTTGCTGATGCCGGCCCGGCGCGCTGCCTCGCTGCAGGCGATCCATACGGTTTTATCTGAGATCGGCTGATCGAGTTTTCGGCAACAGGTGCGCGTGGGGACGACGATGCGATGACTTCTGTGTCGTTCTATAAAGGTAGAAGTCAAGAAAAAACACATCTCCTTTGGCTGAAATTGCGTCGGCTAACCGAAGGCTATCCGGCTTCCACGGCGGGATTAGTCCTATCCAGAGTCCACGACGAACGGTTTTAGTCTGTATACCCCTTCGGCTCTCAGAACAAGCATAATGACGATTCCGTCCGCCATGGATTCGAGCAAGGCGGCCCCAAGAAACAGGTTGAGTTCAGAATCTAACCGGTGAGCAAAGGTCGATCTGGGCCGCAGACCTCGAGAGGCCAGCAGAAGTGTGCTTCAGTACCAGACTTCAGCCGCAGCAGATGTTCCCTTCAGCTCGGAGGAGTGCAGTGGACTTCACCCCGGCGCTTCACCCATAGCTTTGATTCGCTTCACTTTGGCGGTGACGCGAACTTCTAAAAAGGAACAGAGATACTCCTTGAAGAGAAAGCCAGGAAGGACGCGGCCAAATTCGGATGAGGCGGGAGCGACCCCACCCTTTGACGCACCGTGCGTCACGGCTTCTGTGGGGGTCGCTCCCGCCTCAGTCACGCGCAGCGCGTGACCCATTTAGCCGCGTCCCAGAGCCGGAGTTCCGAAGTTGTAAGACAACGTTCATTACACACCGTAAGTGGAAAAGGAAAGGCATGGAGATCATCCAGGCACCTGCAAACCAACTAGGACGATGACCGGCCCAGGCTCGTTCAGCGATGATCCTGTTTTCCAAGCTGTGGCTCCTGCATTGCTTCGCAAAATCCTTAGAAAAAATGCAACTTTCCAGTTAAGGTTTTCCATCTTCGAAGGCCTCTTAATAGTGTAGGACTGGACTAGTTGCCTCGATGAATAGAGGAGAGCCAAAGATTCCAGGGCCTGTCCAGAAACGAGGATCAAAAACGATGGAACCTCGCTCCGGTGCCGGTCACGATTTGTGTTTTACATTTTTCATTTTTGAGGCCTCTGTAGTGGTAGGGCGAGGACATCCTAATGAAGCTCGATGGTCTTTTCTGGCGCGGGAGGTGACGGGTGCATGAAAGACACAGATCACCCTGTCCGTCACCCTTGCGTTCACCTTTCCGATCGAGCAAGTGGCCGAAGGAGAAGAGGTTGCGCACGACAGAATGGTCATGGCCGCGGAATGGCACCGAATTGGGCTGGAGCGACCCCACTTCGTTGCCACGGGAACCGTGGCGGTCGCTCCAGCCCACACGAATGCAGCGAAGCACGCCGCGGGCGAAGGCGGTAGTTATGCTATTAGCCACCCAGAAGAGCTACGAGCTTCTCGCGAAGTACGGATTCTTCGCCCGCGAGATTTGCGACAAATGCGGAATCGTCCTCGGTGCGGTTCGTTTCACAGGGAGAGACGAGTCGGGGGTTTGGTGTAGCCGGGAATGCAGAGGCGATGGCGATCGGAGAACGATCCGCAAGGGTGGGCGGCCTCGCAAGTACAAAACAGAGAACGAAAGACGCCATGCAGAACGGCGCCAAAACGCAGAGAGGCAGAAAGCCTTTCGAGTAAGAGTCCAGCGTAACGGAAAACTCTATCGCAGCTTTGCTGAAACAAAAGACTTGCAGGCGCAAAAAACGCATCTCTCGCACTACCCCCTTACCCCGGCTTCGTCCGGCCACGGAAACGGGTTTTCGCGAAGGCGGGAGCACAAGCGATTAAGCGATGGCGACCGCTCCAAAACTCGCGTTGCAGTTTGATCCGCGACGGTGATCTCGAAAGAAATGACAGACGTTCTCAAATTCGAGCGAAAGGGACGATCATGCGGGGAGGAAATCCCCGCCGCGCTTCGCGAGTTTATCGACGCTGTGATTGTTCCGGCGCTTGTGAGGGAGTACCTTGGTGAAGTGAATGTGTCGAAAAACCTTGCGCCGCCTTCGGGCGTTGTGTCAGATTCGTCATCGGACGTTCTAGGTTTTCCTGAGGTGCGTCGATGAGTCGACTGCGTTGCTCCATCTACAGTCGTTTTTCAACCGATCGCCAAAGCCCCACTAGCATTGTTACTCCGATGAAGCAATCTGCGGAGACAGTACAGACAGAGCCGGTCTGCACAAATTACTTGCCGCAGCGACCGGATCGGCGCGCCCGTTTGATTGCATTTTGATCGATGACACTTCGCGCCTGACGCGGAAACTCGCAGATGCCTTGAATCTATACGAGAGGCTCTCGTTCGCGGGAATCAGGGTGGTCGCTGTTTCTCAGGGTGTCGATTCCGATAGCTCTCAGGCGGAACTGCTCATCGGCGTTCATGGTTTGATCGATGCCGTGTACTGGCGCGAACTTGGACAAAAACGCATCGAGGAATGCAAGGGCTTGCCCTTCGCGGACTCCACACGGGAGGCAGGTGCTTCGGCTATACGTCAGTCAAGAACGGGGACGGGAGTGCGAAGCTGGAAGTGAATAAAGAACAAGCGGAAATTGTACAGCGCATCTTCCGGCTGTGCGCTGAATCCGGCTATTCGCTCAAGCGCATTGCTCACACATTGAACAGCGAAGGCGTCTTGGCTCCGCAACCACAGAAGGGCCGCTTCAGTCGCTCATGGTGCCTTTCCTCTGTCCGTCATGTCCTGTTGAATCGTAAATATGTCGGCAAGACGATCTGGAATACAAAACGCAAGTTGCGGGTACCTGGCACAAGCAAGCGAGTCTACAGGCGGCGTCCTGAATCAGAATGGACAAGGCTCGACACACCTCATCTTCGGATCGTCTCCGATGAATTGTTTGCGGCAGCGGGGCGAAGATTTGAGAAGGTCAAGCGGGCGCTTGGCAGGCCAGGCCAGGAGAGTTCCGGACTTATTGTCGGCCCAAGGCGCTATCTGTTCTCTGGTTTGCTGAAGTGCGCCGAGTGTGGCGGTAGCATCACTCTCGTCAGTGGGCGCGGTCGCAATGGTGCGGATCGCTACGGCTGCTCGCTCCATCATCAACGCGGGGTCACCGTTTGCTCAAATTCGCTACTCGTTCGCAGAGATGAACTCGAAGAGAGCTTGCTGAAAGGCTTGTCTGAATCCGTCCTCAAGACTGAGGTGGTCGATTATGCCGTC
>QHYZ01000127.1 GCA_003225295.1 Acidobacteriota bacterium
GGGGAGGAGAAAAAAGTCTCAAGGCTGCAGAGAAAGACCACACTCTCACGGATCGAGTGTGCGCGTTCAAAACAAGTTGGGCTGAATGCCGAGACCAAAAAAGGTGTCGGCATCGAGCCAACGGGGGAGATTTTTCTCTTGACATTCACTCTTATAGGACGATTCTGGAGTTCCTCGTTAAGGGTAGTGAGTTCCTCGTTGCTGGAGTGCAGCTCTTCCTTGGCCGTCTCGAGTTCTTCGTTGGTGCTCTGAAGTTCCTCGTTTGCCGACAAGACCTCTTCGTTGGCGGTTTTGAATTCCTCAAGCGTGGTCTCGTGCTCCTCGATGAGCGATTGGAATTGTTCCTTGAGCTGCGTCACTTCCCGGGTCAGGCGCTGGTTGTCACGAACGACGGGGCTCTGCCTGCCGCGCTCATTACGCCCAGGGGGCCTCTTCCTTGAGGGAACGGTGGGCTTCTGCGCCGGATCTAGGAAGACTACCAAGAAAAAACGCTCGCTCGAACCCTGCACGCGAAGGGGCACTACTTCCAGATCGACCGCACGCCTGCTTCCATTGGATGTGACTACCACGCCTTCCTTGCGCACCGTAGAGTTGTCTTTCTTTGCTTTACTCAATGCGGAACGAAGGTCCACCAGCAGGCCCTCGCGCGCCATTTTCGACAAACTGAATGTGGGATGTCCTGGTGCCGGTTCCAGGAAAGCACCTGTCCGCCCGTGGAATTGGACGATTTCCAACTGCTCGTTGACCACGACGCTGGCGGGTATGTAGCGGTTTACCAGCAGGCGCTCTATCTCCTTCTCCACAGTGAGCACCGTTTCGGGAAGATTCGAAGAGCGCGGCTCTTCGGATTTCCGCTGCGTGTAATCGAACCCCGTGAAGTAGGTGACCAGCCGCGCCGCCGTCTTCTTCTTTTGATAGATCTTGTGCTTTTTGTCGATGAGCGTGAAGTGATCGGAAAAAGCACCCAGGCTTTCCGATCCACCGAGCATCAAATAACCGGTCGGCTTGAGCCCGTAATGCATCGCGGGAATGACGCGTTGCTGAAGAACCGGCCCGAGATAAATGAGCAGATTGCGGCAACTGATCAGATCGAGGCTCGAGAATGGAGGGTCCTTGGCGAGATTCTGCTTGGCGAAAATACACATTTCCCGGATGGATTTGATGATTTGATAACCGCCATCCCTGCGCACAAAGAAGCGTTTCAACCGTTCCGCAGACACTCCGGAAACCGCACCTTCCGAGTAGAGGCCACTTCGAGCCCGGTCCAGTGAGGCTTCGCTGATGTCGGTCGCGAAAACCTGGATTTCTTTGGCCGCCGCCGAGGAAATGGGCATGTTGGAGGCTTGCTCCCAAATGTATTCGAGGAGAATAATGCAGATGGAATAGACTTCTTCGCCCGTGGAACATCCGGGAATCCACACGCGGACAGGGCCATCCTCGGGCTTGCGATCGCGGAACAGATTCGGGAACACTTGTTCGCGCAGCGCCCCGTAGGCCTCGGCGTCGCGGAAGAATCCTGTCACGTGGATCAGAATGTCCTTGTAGAGCTCATCGAGCTCGCTGGGAGTATGCCCCGCCTGAATGGCCTCGAAGCCGCGCATCGCATCAAGAAGATTCTTCCGGAGGTAAAGATACTGATCTTGAGCATGCACGATTCCGAGCAGCTGGCTCGCTCTGTGCTTGATGCTGGTGCTCGCGGATATATAGCGAAGTCCGACACCGCGCGAGATTTGGTTATCGCCATCGAAGCCCTGCGCCGAAATAAGACCTTTTTTACGCCGAAAGTGGACCAGTTGGTATTGGATTCCTTCCTGCGGAGCGAGTCCACCAAAAAGACGCTACAAAGTCCTCTAACTTCGCGTCAAAGAGAGATTGTTCAGCTTCTTACGGAAGGCAAGTCGAGCAAAGAAGTAGCCACTCTGCTCAATTTGAGCATCAAAACAATCGAAACACATCGCGCCAACATCATGAAAAGACTCCATTGTCACTCCTTCAGTGATCTGGTCTTCTATGCGCTCCGTAACAATATCATCCATCTCTGAACGCCAACGTACGGTACCAACTTCACCGTTCCTGTTGTTGCTGCAACCAAGCAAGAGTGACCAGAAAGCTCGCCATTTGAGCTATGGCTTCTTCAAGTTCGTCAATCTGGCCGCTTCCGATGGCCTCGATCGACGCGGCGAATGACTCCGCAAACTTCCTCAAGAAGTCGCACTGCTTTCGTTGGTCAGTTTTCCCTGGGCGTCGAAGAAAGTTTCCGCTGCGCCGAACTACGCTTCCAGCTCTGGCATGGCCCGCACCATCAAGAACACGAAAGACCGGCGTCAACGGCCCCCGCGGACCGAGAAATCGGAATGAGATTCTGGACGAGTGGCAACACGGAGACGGCGTTCGAGGAGATCGGAACCCCAACGGTTCGGCAGCGGTGCGTTTCCTCCAACGGGAATCATGCAGAGAACTCAAGGTAAACGCAAGCAAACAAGTTTCACGGAATCCGATGAGAGTAGAACCTAATGAGGGAGGTAGTCTGGGTTAGATGGGAGAACATAGTCCTGCCCATACTTGTTCTTGTGAGCGAGGGTAAATTCCGGATTTTCGAGAATGCGGATCGGCCCAAAGTCGCGGGTGGTGGCCGAAATCGTGATGACTCTTTCCGCCAGCTTCAGACTATCCGGGGTGCTGCGTTCCGACCACACTTGCAACTGGTACCGCCCATCCGGGACCTCGTGTATGGAGATGCGCCCTTCGGCATCCGACACGCCGTAATAAGGCGTGTCCACGGTGACCACGACAGCGCTCATCTGCGGATGAATATTGCAAAAGAGCGAACTTACGCCAGGGCGATCAAATCGCACGGATTTGGCGGAGCCTGCTTCATATAGTCCCAGGTCGAAACGCTTTCCGTCAAAGAGCGAAAAAACATTGTGGAAAAAAGGATCCTTGTTGGGAAATTGCACGACGGTCCCCACGTGAATCACCAGCATATGCGGCTCAAACACTTTGTTTCTTTGCACAAGTTTTGGTACGAATTTCGCAGCGGTTGTAGACGCCGCCCGCTCGGCGCTTGGATCCAGCGGAGTAAGCCAAACAGCTACGTTGGAAACGTCGGCGCTGCCAGTTGAAACCTGCTTCTTGGCGGCAGTGGCCCGCACGAATTCCACTTTGACATCGACGGGAGGCTGTTGCGCTCGGGCGTCCTTCCCACAGGCACAAAGCCATACAAGCGCTGCCAGACAACGAACAGGCAGCGGTCGAATTCGAGCAGATCCAAACATCAGAAAATGTATCCTACCGCCAGATTCACGTGATGCCCCACGTATGCGTCACCCTCCGCCTCAGTCGTCTTGATGCGGTGGAATTCCAGCGAGAGCAAGACATTCGACCGCGCTCGATAGATAAAATTCGTGAACCAAATCTGATTCCTGGAGAGAGGTTCCGAATATTCCGAGGGAACGATCGGGCTCGCCCGCAGTTCGCTGGCAAAGGGGTTGTCCTGGCCGAAGGCCGTATTCATTTCGAACTTCGGCGTAGGCTTGAATTTGAGTTGCGTCCAGCCACCCATAGAGTTCAAGCCGCGAACCCTGGTCGCGGGATCCGCGAGCGAGCCGGAGAATAGGACGCTCTGCCCGATGCCGCCTCCGAATCCGCCGAGGGCGCGGCCTCGGTAGAATGCTCCGGTAAAGCCGAAGAAGCGTCCCAGTCCAAGCGAGAGATCCACTGTGGACGTCCAGGAGTCCAGGTTTCTTCCGAAACCCCAAAATTGTCGGGCGTACAATCCGCCTGTGCCAATGGTCCATTGCTGGCCGCGTGTGCGCCCCGTCCAGGCGACGCGCGCCGCATAGGCGGGTTGGCCCGACTGCTCTCCCCAGGACGGATAGCGCTCATAACTGGAGGCTGGCGTATCTCCGGAGAAGGAATCCAGGATTCCCCCCTGCAACGTGAAGACAGAATTCTCACTGACAACAAAACGGTGCTCCACGCGTACCTGAGGAATCCAGCTCCACAGGTTCCCCGCGTAGGACATAGCCGGTATCGCCAGCGAAGCGATGGAGGTTGGCGTCAGCGGAGCGATGAAGAGCGTGTCCTGACCGGCGATCAGAGAGGCTTTCTTCCAATCCAAACGCATCGTTCCCGTTCTGAGGCGAACCAGTCCGATTCCCGTGCCATTGGGAACGTATGGAAACCCGCCTGCGAAATCGAACCGCACATTCGCGCTGGTACGCGCTCCGGCAATATCAGGGCCAAACACTTCGAATCCCACCTGCGACTGGCGCAGCGAGGCTCCCATGGCGTGGTTCGATTCGACCGTGCCAGCGGGAATAGCCACCTGCGGGAAATCCTGGTTGTCGACGTTTCCGTGATTCCCATAAAGATTGAAAAGAACAATCCCCGAAAGCCGCGCATGATATTTTGAACCGCTCTCCACTTTGCTCTGCTCCTGCACCGCGACTTTTTCATCGATGAATTGTTGGTTCTCCTCCAGCCTCGTCAATTTTTCGACGACCGTCGGGTCAGCCGCTAGAGTTTGACCAGCGGGAAAAAAGGTTGGATGCGCCGCGGGTGCGGACTCCGCGCGTTCAGGCAATGCGTAGGTCGGCTGCGCTTGGGCCTCCGCGGCGATCGGATGCGCCTTGAGTGCCTCCAGCTCATGGCGCAAATTGCGAGCCTCCTGCAACGCTCGTTGCTGCTCACTCTTCATGTCGTTGATCTGCGCAATGAGCGTTTGTATTTGTGCGTCCAATGCGCGGATCGATTCCGTCATCGCACGCACCTCTGATGACGCGCCGCCGCTTAACTGGGCGGCGGATCCCTGTTTCTGCGGCCCCTGAGCGCGGGTCGAGCAAACGGACGACACGAGCAACATCCCCAAAAGAAGAATCGAAACCGAGTTCCGGCATATGCTGAATTGCACGGCTACCTCCAACGGAAACATATTGGAATCCATGAACCGTTCCGGCAAAGCTCTATCGGCGCTGCCCGGCCTCTTCTGCAGGCTTCTCCGTCAGGACTTCCCGCACTTTTTCGGCCAGCGATGTCAGAGAAAATGGTTTTTGGATTGTTGGAACCTGCGGCGATTCTTTTCCGCTGTTGGCTTCCGAATATTCGGCGTAGCCGGACATCAAAACGACCTTCGTCGCGGGGCGCGCCGCCCGTATTCGCTGCGTGAGTTCAGCGCCGCCCATGCGCGGCATAACCATGTCGCTCAGTAAGAGATGAATTGTTCCGGAATAGCGTGTGGATATCTCCAACGCATCGACTCCGTCTACGGCTTCCAAAACCGTGTACCCGCCGCTGCGCAAAAACTGGCAAGCGAGGTCACGAACACCGCTCTCGTCTTCAACCACGAGAACGGTCTCACTTCCCAGCGGAACGGCTTTAGAACCGGAGACCTTTTCCATCACGTAGGCTGGACCGCGCGCTTGCGGGAAATAAATCTCAAACGTTGCGCCCGTTCCCGGTGAGCTCTCCACCCAGATAAAACCGCCGCTCTGTTTGACGATGCCGTACACCGTTGCGAGCCCCAACCCGGTACCCTTGCCGACTTCTTTGGTTGTAAAAAACGGCTCGAAAATATGTGCCTTTGTTTCTGGGTCCATGCCGTGACCGGTGTCGGAAATGCTCAACAAAACATACTTTCCAGCGGTCATGGACGGGCGTCTCGCTACCGCCGACACATCCATCTCAACGTTCGACGCCTTGACCGTTAGCTTTCCGCCATTCGGCATCGCGTCGCGCGCGTTCACCGCCAGGTTCAGCAGCACCTGCTCTACTTGGCTCGGATCCGCCTTGATGTTCGCGAGCTCCGGATCGGGCTCAAACGAATATTCGATGTGTTCGCCGATCAAGCGCGGCAACATCTTGCCCATTTCCACAACAACCGAATTCAAATCCAGAATGCGAGGCTGCAGAACCTGCATCCTGCTGAACGCCAGCAACTGCCGAGTCATGCTTACGGCGCGGCCGGTGGCTTTCTGAATCTGCTCTAGGTTTCTCTCGCTACCTTCATCGGCGGTCACGCGATCCGTGAGCATGTCCGCGTGCCCTCGAATAATGGTGAGGAGATTATTGAAATCGTGCGCGACCCCTCCCGCAAGCCTGCCAACGGCTTCCATCTTGTGCGCCTGGCGCAAACGCGCCTCGAGTTCTCTCTGCTCGAGTTGGACTTTTTGCAAACTATCACGCATGCGCCCAAAAGCCCCAGTCACTACCGCCACTTCATCCTGGCCGCTGTTCTGCAAAGGGAAGCTGTAATTCCCTCCCTCAAGGGCTCGCACGCCCGCAACGAGATTGCCCAAGGGCCGAGTAAACGTAGCCGAGAGCACGAAACCGAGCAAAGTTCCCACGGCAATCGCGAGAAAACCGAGGCCAAGAAGTATGCGATTCAATTGCGTCAGGAAGAGCGTTGCCTTGTCAAAAGATCGGAGAACACTGAGGCTGGCTCCCGGCCTGGTTCCACTTGAAAGACTAACGGTCGTGACCAGGTACCGCTCGCTTCCCAATTGAATTTCTTGTGGAGCGTCAGGAGCGGTCGCAGGCAGCGCGGCTACTTGGCGGGACAATTCCTGCTGTTGCTCGGGTGCAAGTGTGCTCGACACGATGATTCTAGCCCAGCTGAATGCCACTTCGCTTGCCGCCAGCTCTCCGAACGACTTAGCAACAGCGCTATCAATTTCGTGCCCGACAACGAGTAGACCGATGGTCGTCTTGCTGGATGCTCCCTCGAAATCGATTGGCTGAATCAGAATCTCGTAAAGATGATCGCCCCCGTACCAGAAACCTCGAGCTTCTCCCGCGGCGATGGACTTCTGCAGCAGCTCCTGAGCCATGGGCTTCTGGAATCCCGTTCGCGTGGAACGTACGGCGGTAACGATGCCCGTGCGATCCGCCAAAACCAGGAGATCGCTTCCACTGAGCCGCTGGATATCGTAGGAAGCATCCTGGATGGTCGCCTCGTCGCGCGTGGTCATCAGGGCACGCACGTTAGGCAGATTAGCGATGAGTGAGGCCGAGCGCGTCAGAGCGAGGTCTCTTTGCTGCTCGAAGCTCTTGTAAGTATTGACGGAATTGCGTAGGTCGTCGCGGATCGATTCGCGCACACGGCTTTGCACGCTGTAACGGACAATCAAGAGCGTGGCGGTAGTGAGTCCCGTGGTGATCGCCAGTAGGGAGAGGAGAAACTTCGTTCGCAGCTTGAAATTTCTCAAAAAGAAACCATTTCGGCCGGGGCGGCCCAGCCCGACCGTTTCTCGCGCAGCCACAGTCGGGACGCCTTCGCCCATTCAAAAACGTAGCATTGGACCAGTCCGGGAAGGGTTCTTGCGGCCGATCAGTTGTCCAAAGAAGTAGTCCACTGATTGTTCTGGCAGCGGGGCGGCCCTTCAAACTCGGTTATCTGGAAGCCGTCAAAGAGCTATCGGCTTTTCACGAAATCTGGATCCACCAATTGCAAGCTCAACTTGCTGAGCTTTCCACTCGCGAGCGACGGGTGAATGTAGAAAACACTAGCCCGGCCATCGACCCGGACGCTGTGCTCGGGGCTGTTCATGAAGTGGGCATGGGATGCGAGAAGTAGAAAAAAGAGCCGATCAGGAGGGAAATTGGAATGTCTTTTGGAATTGGCGAATTACGCTCGGCCAAGCGCGTCTGGGAACCGTAAGTATCTGCAGTCGCCCGGTGTGAGAGCCTGTGTGCGCGCCGGTTCTGTGGCAGAATGCGGTCGTGCTCCAATCATTGACTGAGCGCAAGGAATGGAAGTTCTTTGGCGTCCTGCCGAAGGCCGGCGCTGGCCTCGCCGCCGCTTGGTGGGCGGTCCTCCTGCTGAGAGGGATTCTTCCGGCGGCCTTCGCGATTGCCATGGGCGTGCTCGTCGGCGCCGTGCAGCGCGGCGATCCTCTCACCGGGCCACTCGCGTTGGCCGGTGCGATCTTCGTGCTGCTGCAGGTGCTCAGTCCGATTCATCAGGCGGTCAGCGCCAACCTCGGTGACCGCACTGCGGCATGGCTATACGACCGGCTCACCGAGGCCTGCGTGCGCCCGCCGGGCATGGGGCACCTCGAGGATCCGACACTCACCAGCGACCTCACCGTCGCGCGTGATTTCGACCTCGGTATGACCGGCCCGCCGCTGTCGATCTCCATGGATTTCATCGCGAGTGGCATGGCTGAGATGACCGGCGGTGTCGCGTCCGCGGTGATCCTCGCCAGGTACGCCTGGTGGGCGCCAATCATGCTCGCGGGCGCGTGGCTGGCGACGCACTGGCTTCTACGCGAGAGCGCGATCTGGCGCGACCGCAACACCGAGGAGGTGCGCGGCGCGCAGCGGGATGCCGACTACGCCTATCGGCTGGCGGTGGACCCGCCGGCGAGCAAGGAGCTGCGGCTGTTCGGTCTCGCTGGCTGGACGATCGACCGTTTCATTGCCAGACGCACTCGCCTGCACGAGCTTCAGTATGCAGCCACACGTCTGCGCGAGCGTCCTGTCATCTGGAGCATGCTCCTCGTCGTCTCTGCGAACATCCTGGTGTTCTGGTTATTGGCGAGCGCCGCCGCCGCTGGCCGCATCAGTCTCGGAGAAGTCGTCGTCTACGTGCAAAGTGCCGTCGGCGTGTCGATGATCGCGTTCGGCGGATTCAGTTGGGCGCTCGACGGAGCGGCTGCCCCGGTCGCCGCCGTGCTACGACTCGAGCCGATGATGCGTCCCGCGGGCGGGCTGCGCTCTGGCGATCGCTCCGCACAGGCAACACCCAGGCGTGAGATTCGTCTGCGCGATGTGACGTTCGCATACCCTGCTGTCGCGTCGACACCTCGCAGTGCTGGCACGCCCGTGCTGGAGCACTTCGATCTCACGATTCCCGCCGGCTCTTCGCTCGCCATCGTTGGACAGAACGGCGCCGGCAAGACAACGATCGCAAAGCTGCTGTGTCGGTTGTACGATCCGCAATCCGGTGCGATCGAGATCGATGGCATTGACATTCGCGAGTTCGATCTCCCATCGTGGCGCTCGCGCGTCGCGGCTGTTTTCCAGGACTTCATCCGCCTCGAGCTGCCGCTGCGCGACAATGTGGCGCCGGCAGGCGCGCCAGACGACGTTGTGCGCGCTGCGCTCGGGTCGGCAGGAGCGACAAACTTGGCCGCACTAGACACGGTGCTTGCCCGCGGGTACGACGGCGGCACCGACCTGTCCGGCGGCCAATGGCAGCGCATCGCGCTTGCCCGAGCACTAGCAGCCGTCACACTCGGTGCCGGCGTCGTACTGCTCGACGAGCCGACCGCGCAGCTCGACGTGCGCGGGGAAGCGGAGATCTTCGATCGTCTGCTCACCGCGACACGGCATTGCACGACCATCCTGATTTCGCATCGCTTCTCGACCGTCCGCCATGCCGATCGTATCTGCGTGCTCGAGCGTGGCCGGGTCATTGAGCTCGGCACGCACGACGAGCTGATGAGCCTAGCCGGGCGCTATCGGAAGATGTTCGATCTGCAGGCGCAGCGCTTTAACGTCCCGGAAGACGGGGAGGACACCACCTATGACGTCCTTTCCTGATCGCGCGATCGCGCCGCTGCCTCCCGCACTGTCTTCGATGTGGCGGTTATGTAAGCTCGGGTATCGCCACGAGCCGCGCTTGATGGTCGTGGCATTCGTGCTGTCGCAGCTCGCAGCGCTGCCAGATGCTCTCCTGGCATTGTGGCTGATGCTGCTCGGCAAAGGCCTCCTCGAGCACAGACCTGGCATGGTGCAAGGCGCGGCGATTGGCCTCGGCGCGTCAGCCGCCGCGACCTGGTTTCTCCGCACGGTGAGCACGCGCATGCAACGGCGCTTCCGCGACAAAGTGACGATCGCGCTCGAGTCGCACGTCGCGCAACTGCAAGCATCGGTCGCGACCATCGCGCATCAGGAACGCCCGGAGTATCTCGATCGGCTGTCCATGCTCCGCAATCAGGTGTTCGTGCTCGACCACATGTACATGTCGCTGTTTTCTACGCTCGGGTGGATCCTGCGGCTAGGCGTGACGATGACGCTGCTGGCGTCGATTCACCCGGCGCTCATGCTGCTCGCGGTGTTCGCCGTCCCGACCGTGTTGACATCGACGTGGCGGCCTGAGGTCGAGAGATCAGCTCAGGAGCGCGGGGCACAAAGTAGTCGGCTGGCGCGTCACCTGTTCACCATCGCCACGACCGCGCCGCCCGGAAAGGAAGTGCGGGTCACCGGCATCGGAGAGCGCCTCGTGACGGAGCGCCGCGCGGCGTGGGAGCACTGGTACGGACCGGTGGCTACCTCTCGCTGGGGTTCGGCGTTGTGGCACGCGCTGGCATGGGCGATTTTCGGCTTTGCCTATGTCGGCGCGGTCGTGTTCGTGTCATCCGGGCTCGGTGCGCCGGCCAGCCAGGTGCTGCTGGTCCTGGCCGCAGGTGCACGGCTGTCGGCGTATATCGGGGCCACCGTGGGCGAGATTGGCTTCCTGCGTGGATTTTGGATGGACGGCTCGCGGCGGCTCGCGTGGCTCGAGGACTACGCCGCGTCCGTCGCCGCGGCGGGCGATCTGCCGGTTCCCACCGTGTTGCACCGCGGCGTCCGACTCGAACACGTGTCGTTCGCCTACCCCGGCACGTCACGCGTCGTGCTGGACGACGTGTCGGTGACACTGCCCGCCGGTGCTGTCGTCGCGATCGTCGGCGAGAACGGTGCTGGCAAGACGACGCTGGTCAAGCTCCTGGCGAAGATGTACGAACCATCATCTGGTTCGATCCTCGCGGACGACACGCCGCTGGCACGCTTGCCGGCCAGCGAGTGGCGGGAGTGTCTCGCGGGCGCGTTCCAGGATTTTTTCCGCTTCGAATTCCGCGCGGGGCACACGATCGGTTTGGGCGACGTCCCCCGACTAGACGACGAACCCGCCGTGATGACAGCTGTCGACCGTGCCGGCGCCGGCGATGTCGTCGCCCGTCTGGCGTCAGGCCTCGACACGCAACTTGGTCCGACGTGGCCATGCGGAGTCGAGCTATCGTTCGGCCAGTGGCAGAAGCTTGCGCTGGCGCGCGGCTTCATGCGCGATCAGCCGCTGCTGCTGGTCCTCGACGAACCAACCGCTGCGCTGGATGCGGAGACTGAACACGCCTTGTTCGAGCGCTATGCCGCGGCGGCGCGCGACACCGGCGAGAGCGACAGTGGCCGCATCACGATCATCGTCTCCCACCGTTTCTCAACGGTCCGCATGGCCGATCTCATCGTGGTGCTCGATGGAGCCCGGCTCGCGGAGGTCGGCACGCATGATGAGCTGATGGCCAAGGGCGGCCAGTACTCGGAGCTGTACAGTATTCAGGCCGCCGCGTACCGCTGACTACCTGGTCGCGGGTCGTCTGAAGCCCAACGAATTTGGAACGCGCGTAGGTTCCAATCGCTTGCGGCGAATCTCGACCCGACGATGGCCCGGCGCGAAGACCGTTAAGTCCTTCTCCTCGCCTCTGACAACCGCACACTGGATTTAGACGACGTTCTGGGAAGTTCACATTGCACGCCACCGGTAGGTACTGCTGTCCTTAAACTGACCCTACGTACAGATGGCAGTCTACCTTTTGGAGCGTAACCTGCAAGGAAGGCCTGTATCTCTCACGTGCAAATTTCGGAGGCACTATGCGTAGCTTAAAGATCTTGGTTCTGGCGCTAGGTGCGATGCCACTGGCCGCAGCCGCCCAGCAGCAGACGCCCTTGACTGAAGTGGTGGACAAGATTATTGCGCAAGAGCAGGCGGAAGTGCAGGCGCTCCGCCAATATTCACCAATCGTAGAAACGTACATCCAGATGCTCCGCCCGAGCAAGGATCTCGGCACAGTGCCGAACGGCGACAAGTATTTTCTCGGCCGCGCCGACCTCGCAAACGGTGTGGAGCTCGTACCGCTGGTCACTGGCACTCGCACCAAACACAACATGTTCGGCGGCCTGGGGAGCTTTTTCTCGGTTGAATTTCTCCCACGCGGCTTCCTTCAAATGATCTATGTGGACACGAACGGCTTCGACCGCCAGCATTACAAGTTTGAATACGTCGGGCGCGAGTTCTTAGGTGAAGTTCGTTGTCTGGTTTTCGACGTCGATCCATCATCAAAGGGCGACAAAGGGCGCTTCGTCGGCCGCATCTGGGTGGAGGATCAGGAGTATCACATTGTGCGGTTCAACGGTGGCTACAGCAGCCGGTCCAAGACCAGCTACTACTTCAGTTTCGACAGCTGGCGCACGAATGATGGAAACAACGAATGGCTACCGGCTTACATATACAGCGAAGAAGGCGACAACGTGGCAGTAAATACATTCAAGGCGCAAACGCGCCTTTGGGGGTACGCCCCTGGCCGCTCTAGGGAAGAGCAAGAGCTGAGCAAAGTTCTGGTGGAGACGCCGAGGCCAGTTAATGATCAGACTGAAATAGCCAACGACTACTCGCCACTTCAGGCGAAGCGTGCCTGGGCCCGCCAAGCAGAAGACAACATCGCGGCCAAGATGGAGCAGCTGGGCTTGATGGCGCCGCAACGCTTGAGTCCTTCACCATGGGCCACACCATTGTCCTAAGTCGCGGGTTGGTGGATGTGCTTCCTGACGAGGCCAGCCTTGCGGCCATCCTCGCGCACGAACTCGGTCACGTCGTGCTCGGACATCGTATGGGCGCGCAATTTGCGTTCTTCAATCGCCTGCGGTTCGACGAGAAAGAGACGTTGCGCCACTTTGGGTTTACTTTCACACCGGACGAGGAACAGGCAGCAACCCAGGAGGGGATAGAATTACTGAGGAAGTCGCCGTACAAGGATCAGCCCGGTAACTCACAATTCTTCCTCCAAGCACTGCAGGACCGTGCGAAGGAAATCCCCAACCTGGTCAGTCCGCACCTGGGCAACAGCGTCGCGACGACCTGGACGATCGCCTCTGCGGATTCCTCCGCGGAGCCGATCGCAGCAAAACCGGCGGGCAACGTCATTGCTGCGCTGCCGCTCGGCGGTCGCATCAAGGTCGAACCATGGAACAATCAGCTGCGGATGCTCAAGTCCAAGGCAGTGGGTGCGGTGGCCGAAGACGAGAAGATGCCGTTCGAGGTCACTCCGTTCTTCCTCTATCTCACCCGCCAAGGAGTCAACTCATTGACAGAAACTCCTAGCGCAGTATCTGTGAAGTCAGATTCAGATACGAATATACCGGACAGAAAGCCGTAAGTGACTTAAGAACAAGTCCCTGCCGGGTGTGGTTGCTTGAGTCGCCAGTGCAACCAATGGCTCTGTGGGCCGCGGCAGCACGGAAAGCATGTAGTTTCGGCACACGGCGTTAGTTAGTCCTGCTGCACCAACTGAAACGCCATCGAGGCTGATTTTATCCCGACCTTATCGGGATTTCGGCTCTTCAGCCCAGCTCGACTCCCTGCGTCTACAACGTCCGCAGCAATTCATTCTCGCCTTGAATGTCAGCCTTTCAAACTGGGGGAGTGGAACGAATCGATGCCCGAGCCGCAATCCCACGTGCAGCTGGGCGCTTGCGGTGATGTTTCTCTTTCTTAGTGCGGAAATCTTGTAAGCCTCCCAAGACACTTGGATAACCCTCCTGGGGTTTTGCCGAAAGATGTGTTGCCGAAAGATGATGACGAAGTTTTCACATGCTGCTAGACTATCGCCCGTCGAAAAACGAAACCTACGATAGGGCCATCCGTGATTACTCGGGAATGCGCCTTGTGCCTCGTCGGGGAGTTTCCCTTGCACAACCCAGCTGTTCGAAAACGCCGTTCTGTTCGATTCTCTTTTGGTATTTCTTTAATCGTTGTTTTTTTTATTTCGGTTTTCAATGTCCGAGGGCCTACCAATCGTTCTGCATATATACCGTATGACTATTCCTGGTATGCGGCGCCAGACTTCAAATACGTAGCCCTTGACCAGATCCATCAACAGATTTTCCTTGCCTGGAGGGCACTGGATCGCATCGACGTCCTCTCAACACTGGACTATCACACAATTCAGTCCATTGCGGTGCCGTCACCTTCTAGTTTGGATATTTCCCCTGACGGTACGACCTTGGCGGTTGGCACTTCGTCCGCGCACATCCTATTCTTTGATACCGGTACGTTCGTCAAAACCAATGACGTTGTTTTCCCTGATTCGGCGCTTGGGATTACAGCCTTCGTCTATGCAGGCAGCGGCAATGCTTTTGTCCCTGCAGCAGAAGGTCTTTCGACGGGAGGGGGAATAACCGCCTATTGGGACCATGTCACAAATTCCTTCAGCAACCAATCGAACGCGGAAGGTGCAATAGGGGCCTACCGAACCACCGGACCCCTTGCTCGAAGCTGGGACTATTCCAGGATCGTGCTCGGGGATGCCAGCAGCGGCGGTGGCGTCAAATCGTTGACGGAAATACAGGCCAGGTTCTTCAGCAATTGGGCTTTGGGGGCTACATTTTCGGTCTCGCTGCCAACAAAGATGCCAGCAGATATGCGATCTGCGTTGAACCCGCAGGATTCGGAGGCTTTTTAATCATTTTAGATTCGTCTTTCAACGAGATTTACCAAGATCAATCCGGCTGCATTGGGATCGCCTTCAGCACGGACGGAAACACGCTCTATCGCGATGTTGGTGGGAACACGCAAGCGATGGACATGACCACCTTTTCCATAAAAAACACGACGAATTACTTCAGCCAACAATCCAGTGGATACTCCACGCAATGGCAGGTCGCCGACGGCACCGGCATGGTTTATGGACTTAATCCGAATATTCCGAACGCCGCGATATTTGTGGCTGTTGATACCACCGCTGCATCGACTCCCCCCATCCCTTCTCTAACTGACCCTGTACGCATTCTCCGCGTAATCGACAATATCGGATCTCCGCAGGGAGGGGACATGATCCGAATCTTGTGCACCGGCGCTGACACGGTTAGCCAAAGCTCCGTTTCCGTCACAATTGGTGGAACCGCTGCCACTGGCGTTACCGTAAGCCAAGTAGGTGCGTTCCCGACTCTTCCAAATCTGCGATGGTCACGGTCAAAACGCCGCCAGGCACGTCAGGTCGAGCGGATGTGACCCTGACCGTGAGCGGAAAGTCTGACACGTTAAGCAAAGTTTTCCAGTATGCTCGTACCGTCAAGCGATTTCCGTTTTCTTCCAGCCCCAACTTCCTTCTCTTCGACTCGGGTCGTCAGAAGTTATATGCGGCTCACAAGGACCAAGTCGAGGTTATTGATCCGATTACCCAGCAAGTCCTGACTCCGATTGTCCCCGCATCTGGAAAGCTGGCGAATTCGCAGTTTGCCGGACTGTCCTTGTCTCCGGATGGAAACCGTCTATATATCGCGGATGCCGGGGCAAATCTCATACATGAACTCGACCTGACTCATCCGGGAACAGGAGCGAGCGTAAATCCAACTACCGCTGTTGGATCCACGGTCAGCGTTACTCCAGGCCGCGTCTTCGAGACTTCCACCGGCACGCTTGTTGGTTCGGACGTCGGTGGAAACTTGTTCACGTTGAATGGTGTGACGGGTAGCGGCAGCTGGCTGACCGATCAATTTGGACGCAGAGTAAATGGAAATCCTTGGAACTCCACGAACAAAGGAAAGTACATTTTTGTTGCGCGTGCCGGGAACGGCTTGATTTCAAGCAACATTGCTCTGTGGAATGCCAGTACATCTGATCTCTTACTCTCCACAAATGAAACTCAATGGATAGTCGAGGCAAGTGCCGATGAAGATGGCACCGTGATTGTAGCGGGAGGGTCCACTCCAGGGATCAGCGACTCGACTGCGGAAGTCGCCGATTTCGACCTGAATTCCGTCGGTTTCATTATGCAGCATTTTGATGCGACGATGCCAACCGGCACGCCAAGCTTTTTTCTGCATCCCAGCGGGGCCCTGTTGTACAAGGCGGGGTCGAGTGCCGTTGGTGGTTCTGTCGAGATTGATGATGTCAATCTGGCACAATCTACGGCAAATATTACTTTCCCCGAGCCCTTTGTTACCTCCTATTCGCCATTCACCGACCATATGCTAACCACCGACGACACCGGCCGCTATCTATTCGGCGTCACCAATTCCGGAATTACGATGATGGTGTTGGACACCCTTCCTCTTTCGATCGGAAATGTTCAACCGCCATTCGTTCAATCGTCTGGAGGCCTGACGGTTACTGTGAGGGGAAGCGGCTTTACGTCCGGCGCGGTAGCCAGCTTCGGCGGCCTGCAGGCGGCCACGACATTCGTAGATGAGAATGCCCTGACGGCAGTGCTCCCGGCGCTTCCCCTGGGTTGGCAAGATGCGACGGTTTCAAACTCAAATGGAGACTCATATACGGCTCGAAGCTTTTTTCAGGTCTTGGGAGGACAGCCTACACCAGCGATTACGGGCTTCTCTCCGGCTTCCGGAACTGTGGGTATTAGCGAAAATCCCATAGAAATCACGATTCTTGGCTCCGGATTTGCCGACTACGACGCGGTCGAGATCAACGGGGAGCCGGTCGAGAGCGCCTTTGTCAACTCGACTAGCATTCAGGCGACGATCCCCTACTGGCTGACTGGAAAGACGGGATCCGTACCGTTCACAGTGGTTTCCCCTTATACAGGGTCCTCGAATACCCTCAGCATTCCGCTGATTAATCCTGTTCCCGCAATTGACTTCCTTTCTCCCACGACCCTAGTCACGGGCAGTTCATCTGGGCAATTCAATGTATATGGTAAGAACTTCGCCGCAGGGTCTGTTGTGCAGTGGAATGGGCAGAACCTGCCTACGTATGTGAATGGCGGCACAACAAATAGTGGAGATTCTCTGCTTCTCGCATTGGTACCCGAGGTTTGCTTACAAACTCAGGCGTTGCAGCGATCACGGTGTTCAATCCCCTGCCCGGAGGGGGAGCTTCCAGCGCCTCCAGTATGGATGTATCTCCTGCTCATCCTCAGGTGTCCTATCCAGCCAAAATTGACTTTGGAACTATCTTGCTCGGTACTCCTCCGGCCACGCTAACGGTTCAGCTCGAGAATATCGGGTCCGCGAACTATACGCTAAGCTCCCTGGCGATAGGCTCGTCGGTGCTGCATGATTCAGATGAGCTTTTCGCCGACGGCGGCAGGTACAAGCAATACAACATTAACAGTCACAGATAACACGGTCGGTAGCCCCCATGCTATCCCGGTCACGGGAATTGCGACCCAGACTCTCGCCCCCACCGTGACTCTCTTCTCTATAGATTCCCTTGGCCAGACGGTGTCGGCGACTTTGAATGGAATGGCGACGGTGGGCGGACCCAATATTCCGGCTGTCGCATGGATTGAATATGGGACTGACCCGTTGTTAGCTACGTTTTCCAAATCCTCGCAGTGGTCCTTTACGGGTGACGCTCCTTCGTTGTCCGGGTCTGTAACCGGCCTTTCTCCCGCAACCAGATATGCTGCTCGCCTCGCCGTGCAGACTTCGGGAGGAATTGGAAAATCCAATATCCAGATCTTTGCAACCATGGCCGCTTGGCCCGAGGTGAATTTGACGCTTGCTTCAGGGGCTTCAAACATTGCAACGATCAGTGCTGGCCAAACGGCAACGTACCAGTTGGTCGCTTGGGATGGAGGAAACGGCTACACCGGTACGGCGTCACTTTCTTGTTCGGGTGCACCGCAGGGAAGCACGTGCGTGGTAACTCCGACGACGGTCAGTATTGGGCTGAATGGAGCGCCTTTAACTGTTACGGTCACTACAACCGGGAAATCCTCGGCCTTGCTGAGGATTGGGCTAAAAAGTCCAGTCTGGGCAACCGGGCTCCTGCTCTTCGGCCTCACAATTGTGCCCAGAAAGAAGCTCCTGAGCTTGCGCGTGCTCGTTTGCTTAGGCTTGCTGAGTTTATCCATTTTCGGCTGCGGAGGCGGAGCTTCCGGCTCCGCACCGCCGCCACCACCACCACCGCCGCCCACTCCCTCAGGAGCGTATTACTTAACGGTTTCAGCAGTAGCGGGCGGCGCGCAGACATCTTACCTGTTGACGCTAAATGTAACCTGAATTCGCTTCAATCTAGCCGCGAGGGTGCCTGAAATTTTGGTTAATTCAAAGTTGGTGGAGCCGATGGGATTCGAATCTACCAGCTATATGGAAACAAAGGAGTTTTGCGGTGCAGCCTGGCCTTCTAGGGTATTGAAAGGAAAGGGAGGGAATTCTTAGTGCCCCCTTAATGCCCCCGAAAATTCCTGAGGCTAGCGCGGGGCGGTTGAGAGAGGCAGACCCGTCCGTCGAACCGTAAAGACCGCCGTTCTGGCATGCGTGTGCTGCGCAGCAATCCCGGCCTTGCAGGTGTCGGTGTTGACCTTGCGCTCGGCATCGGCGTCAACACCGCCATAATTCAGCCTCGTGGATGTCGCAAGTTCTCTTCCAAGCGTCGCCGGATGATGATTCCCACAGGATAAGTCAAACAAAAGGTACCAACTTATCGTGTCTGTGCCTAAAGCATACACAAAGCCAGCAATATTTCCTTCTGAATTCTGTTGACTGAGTTGATATCTCTGCGCACAATCACCTCCTCGTTGAACCCGCTGAGCACCCTGCGCTGGCTTTTTGGGCTGCTTTCTTCCCGTAAGCTAGCGTGTCCCGCCGTGCTAGCCGTTCCTTCTGGGTTGCCGGTGATATTTGCTGTGTGAGTGTGGACACGGATTGTTGATCGTGGCCGTGTGTCGACTTTCACTTCGAATCGGCTGCGCTCAACGTATGGAGGTGTTTGTGTTCTTGAAGCGCTGTCTCTTGGTGTTCGCTTTTGTTGGTACGCTCTGTGTTTTTAGTCCGGGTGCCGCGGCTCAATCAAATAACAGTTGTTTGGCCATTACCACGTGGTGGTTTCCCCTTTCCATTCCAACGGGGTGGTCTTACTACGGAGAGTATCCTGGGACTTATACGTATCTAATCTGGGCATGGAATGCTACGTGTCCACCGCCCCCTCCGTGCCCTTGCTCTTTTTCCCCCGGAGGCCCACCCGCTTATACCGCCGGATCCCCAATCTCTTTAGCTACAGGCAACACCTATATCGAGCAAAAAGACGTTCGAATCCCTGGACTGACCGGGGGATTAAACTTGGTTAGAAGATGGAACAGTATTTGGCCGGCCAGTCAAAGCGCTCTTCAAATTGGTCTGTTTGGTCCTAATTGGCGCTCAACATATGAGGAACAAGTGTTCGTTGGGAGCGACAATTACATAAAGTACTTGCGCGGTGACGGTAGTTTTTGGTCTTTTGGGACCGCCAGCAACACACCTGGATCATGGGCTCCCGCAGCGCCTCAGAATGTTTCCGCCTTGCTAACAACGCCCAGCACGGCCACTCCGTACTGGACGATCACCTTTCAAAATGGAGAGCAGAGACGCTTTGACGGCACGAGCGGGATGCTGACGGCCATTATCGACCGCAACGGAAATACCACAGCGCTGACCTACGATGGCGCGAATCGACTGGCGACAATTGTCGACCCAGTATCACGCCACCTCAACTTTACTTATGGGAGTCCCTCCAGCCACTTGGTCACCGGTGTTTCGTCGGATGTCGGGATCAGCCTGACTTATGCCTATGACGGGCAAAACAGACTAAGCCAGATTACGAATCCTGATTCAACGACAATATCGTTTGGCTACGACTCGCAGTCCCGAATTATTTCAGTAACAGACATGAACGGGAAAATCCTCGAGTCGCACACTTACGACAGCAATGGCCGCGGATTGACTTCGTCGCGAGCTGCGGGCGTTGAGTCGGTCACACTTTCATACCCCAATCCATGATTGTTGTTTACTGCTGTGCACCGCTGTGTATTGAAAGCGATGGATTGGCTTCGATTCGGACTTTTGGAGACAAGTACTTATGCGTGCGCACAACTGGAAGCTGATCCCGATCCTAACGATTTTGTTGCTGTTTTTCGTTGCGCCCGGCGCTCACGCCGCACCAACAATCACAAGTTTGTCTGTGAGTTCTGGACCCGTCGGGACTGCGGTCACGATCACAGGGACGAATTTTGGCTCGACGCAGGGAACCAGCACAGTCAAGTTCAACGGAACAACTGCATCCGTCACATCCTGGAGCGCAACGAGCATCGGAGTCACGGTACCTAGCGCTGCCACCACAGGCAACGTTGTGGTCACAGTTTCGAACGTGGCCAGCAATGGGAAAAGTTTCACCGTAACCCCAGCCATCACCAGCTTGTCGATCACCACTGGTGCAGTAGGAGCCGCAGTCACAATCACGGGGACGACGTTTGGTTCCACGCAGGGGACTAGCACAGCCAAATTCAATGGAACGACCGCCACAGTGACGTCATGGGGTGCATCGAGTATCGCCGTGACCGTGCCGAGCGGTGCCACCACAGGAAACGTCGTGGTCACGGTATCCAGCCAACCGAGCAACGGCGTGAACTTCACGGTAGTTCCAGCACCAAGCATTACGAGCGTGTCGATCACTACGGGAGCTGTCGGGGCAGCGGTGACGATCACCGGGTCGAATTTCGGATCGACACAGGGCACGAGCACTGTGAAGTTCCATGGGACTACGGCTTCACCAACAAGTTGGAGCGCGACGAGCATTGCGGTTTCGGTACCGTCCGGTGCGACAACTGGCACTGTCGTAGTGCATGCCAGTGGGGTGGACAGCAACGGCGTGAATTTCACGGTAGTTCCGGCACCGAATATCACAAGCTTGTCTGTGATCACGGGAGCTGTCGGGACAGCGGTTACGGTAACGGGATCGAATTTTGGCAGCTCACAAGGAACTGGCACGGCGACGTTCAACGGGACAACCGCAGGCGTGACAACCTGGGGTGCTTCTAGTATCGCGGTGACGGTGCCGAACGGCGCGACGACAGGGAACGTAGTCGTGAACACAAGCGGCGTGGCCAGCAATGGGAAGAGTTTCACAGTGACGCCGGCTATCACCAGCTTGTCGATCACCACTGGTGCAGTAGGAGCCGCAGTCACAATCACGGGAACGACGTTTGGTTCCACGCAGGGGACTAGCACAGCCAAATTCAATGGAACGACCGCCACAGTTACGTCATGGGGTGCATCGAGTATCGCCGTGACTGTGCCGAGCGGTGCCACCACAGGAAATGTCGTAGTCACGGTATCCAGCCAACCGAGCAACGGCGTGAACTTCACAGTAGTTCCAGCGCCGAGTATCGCAAGTTTGTCTGTAACGACGGGAGCCGTGGGGGCAGCGGTTACGGTAACGGGGTCGAATTTTGGGAGCTCACAGGGAACCGGGACGGTGACGTTCAACGGGACAACAGCGAACGTGACGTCATGGGGCGCGTCGAGCATCGGGGTGACGGTGCCAGGCGGCGCGACGACGGGAAATGTGGTTGTCAACGCGAGCGGGGTAGTGAGTAACGGTGTGAACTTCACCGTGGTTCCAGCCATCACCAGCTTGTCAATCACCACTGGTGTAGTAGGGGCGGCAGTCACAATCACAGGGACAACGTTTGGCTCCACGCAAGGAAGCAGCACCGTTAAGTTCAGCGGAACAACAGCGAACGTGACGTCATGGGGCGCGTCAAGTATCGCGGTAACGGTGCCGAGCGGCGCCACCACAGGAAATGTTGTGGTCACGGTGTCCAGCCAACCGAGTAACGGTGTGAACTTCACGGTGGTTCCAGCGATCACCAGCTTGTCGATCACTACCGGTGCGGTAGGGGCGGCAGTCACAATAACGGGGACATCGTTTGGTTCCTCGCAGGGAACCAGCACGGTCACATTTAACGGAACAACTGCGTCGGTTACTACGTGGGGTTCATCAAGTATTGCCGTCACGGTACCTAGCGGAGCTACGACTGGAAACGTTGTGGTCACGGTGTCCAGCCAAGCGACCAACGGCGTGAACTTCACGGTAGTTCCAGCGCCGAGCATCACAAGCTTGTCGGTCACATCTGGGGCCGTGGGGGCAACAGTGACTGTAACGGGCTCGAATTTCGGGAGCTCGCAGGGAACGGGCACGGTGACGTTCAACGGGGCGACGGCGAGCGTAACATCATGGGGCGCGTCGAGTATCGGGGTGACGGTACCGAGCGGCGCGACGACGGGGAATGTGATTGTCAACGCCAGCGGCGTGGCAAGCAATGGAGTGAATTTCACAGTTCTTCTGACGCCGAGTATCACGAGCTTGTCTGTAACCTCTGGAGCCGTTGGAACACCGGTGACGATCACAGGCACGAACTTTGGATCGACGCAAGGCTCGAGCACTGTGACGTTCAACGGTGCTGCGGGGACGCCGACGAGTTGGAGCGCCACTAGCATTGCGGTTCCAGTTCCGGCCGGCGCGACGACAGGGAACGTGGTTGTAAGTGTGAGCGGCGTCTCAAGCAATGGCATCTCCTTTACCGTTCTCCCGGGTATAAGTGGGCTATCTCCGGCCACGGGCGCCGTGGGCACGGCGGTAACGATAACGGGGACGAATTTCGGGTCGAGCCAAGGTTCGAGCACGGTGACGTTTAACGGAACGCCGAGGACACCAACGAGTTGGAGTTCGTTCGCCATTGGAGCCCCTGTTCCGTCAGGCGCAACAACGGGAAATGTGGTTGTGACGGTCGCAGGAGCGGCGAGCAGCGGAGTCAATTTCACAGTTGTTCCCGCGCCCAGTATCACAAATCTGTCAGTGACTTCCGGACTCGTTGGAACCTCGGTCACGATCACGGGGACGAACTTCGGTGCGGCGCAGGGTACCAGCACCGTAACGTTCAACGATACGGAGGCACCACCGACGAGTTGGAGCGCTACGAGCATCGTGGTGCACGTTCCCAGTGGAGCGACGACGGGAAACGTGGTTGTAAACGCGAGCGGAGTTTCGAGCAACGGCATCAACTTCACGGTCATAGAGACTCTGAGTATCACCAGTTTGTCGCCGATTTCGGGAGTCGTGGGATCCGAAGTCGCAATTGCTGGCACAGGGTTCGGAGCAACACAAGGCAGTAGCACGATCACGCTCAACGGAACGACTGTCCCAGTCGCAAGCTGGACTGATACGAACATTATTGCGAACGTGCCATCCGGCGCATCGTCAGGGCCATTCTCAGTGACGGTGAACGGTCAAAACGTGAACAGTCTAGCCTTCACGGTCACAACTCTTCCTGCGGGTTGGTTGGATGGAGACGTGGGTTCAGTCGGCATTGCTGGAAGTGCGAGTTACGCGAACGGGACGTTTACGGTGCAGGCGTCGGGTGCCCAGATCTCTGGCACTTCCGACCAGATGCATTTTGTATATCAGCCGTTGTCGGGCGACGGGACCATCGTCGCGCGAGTTGTTTCGGCTCAAGGAAGCAATTATCCCGAAGCCGGAGTGATGATTCGAGAGACGCTGGACGCGGCGTCCACAAACGGGTACGCGAATTACCAATCGTCTGTCGTCTTTTTCTCCTACCGTGGAAGCACAGGTGGAAGCACTACTCTCCGGAGCGGTGTGAACATTGGATTGCCTTACTGGGTAAAGCTGGTGCGGAGCGGGAGCTCTTTCATTGCCTACTCTTCCTACAACGGAACGACTTGGGCTCAGACGGGGACGAGCCAGACGATAACCATGGCACAAGCCGTGTACATCGGTTTGGCGGTGTGCAGTCAGGACAACACCACCCTGGCCACAGCTACGTTTGACAACGTTTCCGTCTCTTCGAGCACTTCCCTGGCTCCTGTCATTACGAATGTCTCCGCCACAACCGGATCAATTGGGAGTCAAGTGGAAATCAGCGGGTCCGGCTTTGGAAACTCCCAAAACGGGGGTTTGGTGACACTGAACAACGTTCCAGTCACGATCAACGCTTGGACCAGCACCACGATCGTGATCACGATTCCCACTGGAGCGGTTTCGGGCTACTTGGTAGTTTCAGTCGCTCCGAGTATGAACGACAGCAACCCTGTGTATTTCACGGTGACCTCGCAGCCGCTGCCGTCTTCGTGGTTGGATCAGGACGTGGGACAAGTTCAATACGGTGGCAGCGCAACCTATACGAACGGCGCGTTCACCGTGAACGGTTCGGGCCTTCAGATCGGTGGCACCAGCGACCAAATGCATTTCGTGTTTCAGTCCTTGCAGGGAGATGGCACGATTGTCGCCCGAGTGGTGTCGACCTCCGGCAGCACGTATACGCAAGCCGGTGCCATGATCCGCGAGACTCTCGATCCGAGCGCAACATATGCATTCGTGGGTTATCAGCAGTCGCAACTCGAATGCCTCTGGGACCGCACAACCACGGGAGGAAGCACTTCCGTGCCCGGCTGCAATAATGCGGGACTTCCCTACTGGCTGAAATTAGTCCGGAGCGGTAGCACATTTTCCGGCTACGCGTCACCGGATGGCAACACCTGGACGCAGCTGGGAAGCGCGCAAACAATCAGCATGGCGCAAACGGTATACGTGGGATTGGCTGTAAGCAGTAATACTGCTGGCGGACTGCCTGCGGCGCTCGCCACCGCAACCTTTGACAATGTGTCGATCAATTCGACTGCGCTTCCAGCACCAGTTATGACGAGTGTGTCTGCGACGACCGGATCGATCGGAGGTACGGTCGCAATCAATGGGAGTGGCTTTGGAGCCTCGCAGAATGGAAGTCTGGTTTTGCTGAACGATGCTCCAGTGACGATCAACACTTGGAGCAACACCTCAATCTCCATAACGATTCCCACCGGGGCGACTTCAGGCTACCTGGCAGTTGCGGTAGCTCCCATGATGAACGACAGCAACGCTGTCCTGTTCACCGTCACGGCGAATCCACTGCCAACACCGTGGTTGGACCAGGACGTGGGGCCAGTTCAATACGGTGGCAGCGCAACCTATACGAACGGAACGTTCACCGTGAACGGTTCGGGCCTTCAGATCTATGGCACCAGCGACCAAATGCACTTCGTGTATCAGTCTTTGCAGGGGAATGGCACGATTGTCGCCAGAGTGGTTTCGGCTTCCGGCAGCACGTATACGCAAGCCGGTGTCATGATCCGCGAGACGCTCGATCCGAGCGCAACGAGCGCATTCGTGGGTTATCAGGCGTCGGACCTCGAATGCCTCTGGGACCGCGCAACCACGGGAGGAAGCACTTCCATACCGGGCTGCCACAATGCAGGACTTCCTTACTGGCTGAAATTAGTCCGCGGCGGAAGCTCATTTTCGGGTTACGCGTCACCGGATGGCAACACCTGGACGCAGGTGGGAAGCGCGCAAACAATCAGCATGGCGCAAACGGTCTACGTGGGATTGGCTGTAAGTAGCAACACTGCTGGCGGACTGCCTGCGGCGCTCGCCACGGGAACCCTTGACAATGTGTTGATCACCCTGGGAACGACTCCCTTCGTAACAGGTCTGTCGCCGACTCTTGGAACAGTCGGCACGTCAGTAATGATCACGGGTTCAAGCTTTGGCGCGACACAAGGGACTAGCACAGTTAGCTTCAACGGTGCGTTGGCAACGTCCATCACTAGCTGGAGCGATACGCAGATCATTGCTCTTGTGCCCACCACGGCCGCATCGGGAACGAGTCCCGTTGTCGTCACCGTGAATTCCATCCCCAGCCTCTCTAACATCGTCTTCACCGTGATCAAGCCCGTCATCACCAGCCTGACGCCTCCGGCTGCTGAGCGGGGAGGTTCCGTAACACTCAATGGCTCCGGTTTTGGCGGAAGTCAGGGCAACAGCACGGTGCAATTCAACAGCGTTGTGGCGAGTGTTAACTCATGGAGTAACGCCAGCATCACTGTCGCCGTACCAGCGAACGCGACAAACGGTCCCGTGACGGTTACCGAAGACGGCATCACCAGCAACGGCGTACAATTCACCGTTTTGGAGCAAGTCTCCGTCACCAGCGTTTCGCCCAACGTCGGGCCGATCGGTTCGACCATTACGATTACCGGTGCAGGCTTCGGCTCGACGCAAAGCAACAGCACTGCGAACTTCTACGGCGCAACTGCAACAAGCATCGTCAGTTGGAGCGATACACAGATTGTGGCCCTCGTACCAGCGGGTGCGGCGACCGGAGCAGTTAATGTGCAGGTGGCCAGCATTACCGCCTATGGACCTTGGTTCACTCTCAACACGACAGTACAAACAACGGACTCCCTTGGCAATTTCTCCGCTTACACTTCAGAGTTGATCGGCGGAACTTGGGTACCGGTCAATTCGGAGGGGTCCGGTTGTTCCAGTTGCACGCTGCGTGGAGCAATCAGCTACACGTATGACACTCGTGGAAACGTCTTAGCGAGAACGGACGAACTCGGCCGCACCACCAGCTATACCTACGACTCCAACGGGAATGTGGCTTCGGTCACCGCGCCTATCTCCGCAGGCACCTATGCCACAACGACGTATACGTACAACAGCTTCGGCGAAGTTCTCATCGCCACCGATCCGCTCGGGAACGTGACGACGAACACATACGACACGCACGGAAACCTGCTTACGGTTACCACGCCGGCGCCGAATGGCAACACGGCGGCGAGCGTCACGCAGTTTGTTTACAATTCGCTGGGTGAGCTGACCCAAATCACCGATCCGCTGAACAACGTCACCCAGCTCACGTATTGGCCATCCGGTCTGATCAACACAATCAAGGATGCGCAGAACAACGTGACGACCTACGTGTACGACGCCCATGGCAATCGTACTTCCGTCACCGACGCGATGAATAATCAGACCACGTTCGCCTATGACACCGGAGACCGGCTGAAGACCATCACTTATCCGGGGAGCACAGGTACTACTACGTTCGTCTACGATTATCGCGGGCGCCGGACGTCTGTAACCAATCAGAACAGCAAGACTACCACGTACGCGTACGACGATGCCGATCGGCTGACCAGCGTCACCGACGCGGCGAGCCCCGCCAACGTGACCAACTACGGCTACGACACGGAAAACAACTTGACGAGTATTCAGGACGCCAATAGTCACACCACGTCGTTCAGCTACGATGCTTTTGGCCGAGTCACGAGGACGACGTTCCCATCGGGCTATATTGAGACCTACGGTTACGACGCGGTTGGCAATTTGCTCAACAAGACTGACCGGAAGAACCAGCTCATAACCTACACTTACGACCAGTTGAACCGGCTGACCCAAAAGGCCTATCCTGATACCACGGCCGTGAATTACACGTATGATAACGACAGCCGTTTGACCCAGGTGACCGATCCCACGGGCACCTACCAGTTCACGTTTGACAACATGGGGCGGCTGACAAACACAACCACCAGCTACGCTTTTCTCACGGGGAGGAATTTCGCCACCAGCTACGGCTACGACGCGGCATCAAACCGCACAGGGTTCACCGATCCCGAAAATGGAGCGACGAGCTACGTCTATGACACACTGAATCGCCTGCAAACGCTGACGCCGCCAACGGCGTTCAGCGGGACCGGTAACTTTGGCTTCACTTATGACACCCTCAGCCGCCGCACGCAGATGACGCGCCCGAACGGCCTGAAGTCGGTCTATGCGTATGACAATCTTTCGCGGCTGCAAAGTGTTTTGCACCAGAGTGGCTCGACCACGCTGGACGGCGCCAGCTATACGGTGGACAACGCGGGGAACCGCACGTCAAAGACAGATCAGTTGGCGGGCGTGACGTCGAACTACACCTATGATCCGATCTACGAGCTGACGCAGGTGACACAAGCTGCGACCACGACGGAAAGCTACACATATGACCCGGTCGGCAACCGGCTGAGTTCGCTAGGCGTTTCACCGTACAGCGTGAACACCTCGAACGAGCTGACCTCGACGCCGAGCACGACCTACACGTACGACTCCAACGGCAACACCCTCACGAAGGTGGTTGGATCGAATACCACGAGCTACGCGTGGGACTTCGAAAACCGCATGAGCAGCGTCACGCTGCCGGGAACCGGCGGCACTGTAAGCTTCAAGTACGATCCCTTCGGCAGACGCATCTACAAATCTTCGTCTACAGCCACCAGCGTCTATGCCTACGACGGCGACAACCTAGTTGAAGAGACAAACTCCTCCGGCGCAGCCGTTGCCCGCTACGAGCCGACGCAAAACATTGATGAACCTTTGGCAATGCTCCGAAGCGGTGCAACCAGCTATTTCCACGCTGACGGACTTGGCTCCGTCACTTCACTCAGCAACGCTGCCGGCTCGATTGCCAATACTTATACTTACGACTCCTTCGGCAAACTGACCGCCTCGACTGGCTCCCTCGTGAATCCGTTCCGGTACACCGCCCGTGAATCGGACACCGAAACTGGCCTGTATTACTATCGCGCCAGATACTACGACCCACAAACAGGAAGGTTCCTCCGGGAAGATCCCCTCAGGGCAATCAGTTGGGGCGTCAATTTCTACAGCTACGTGTTAAACAACGCTATAAACCTAATCGATTCGCGTGGGCTGAGCCCGGATTGTGCTTGCGCCAAGGTACCGCAATTCCGTCTGGTTCCTATTTCCGACTGTAGTTACAAGGGTTACCGTCGCATCGTCTATGAATTGCAAGGGCCGGACGCGAAAAAATGGTGGGTGACTGAGCATCAGAACCCAACCGGATGGGCACCTGCAACTCCGGGTTCACCTGAGGGGCAGAGCACGGGAGACCAGGGAATGTTTGACGACACAATCTTCGGTTGGGGCAGAGGCAATAGCTTACAGAATTTCACTGTTTCACCGGAGGATCCAAGGAAAAAACCCAACACTCCTTCGTGTCCCGTAAACGTCCAACTCCCCTCAGGCCCAAACGGAAAGCCGCAAGATTACGGAACGCTTGGAGTATCCCATGGCGGAACCAAAGACTTCACCTTTATCAACGGTAACTCGACTGGCTGGGTCCCCTGCAAGAAGGAGTATGACGAACCAGGGAGGGGATTGTGAGAACGCCGTTGCTCAGGGCTTTGTTTTGGTTGACTGCGGGTATTCTTCTTTTTGCAGGAGGGCTGACGATTTACGCTATGCGTTTACGTTCGCTAAGCCAAAAACTGATTAACTCGGCAAGCGAAATTCACTCAACAGCTGATGTCGAACGCCAAATTGCAATTTTGCGAAATAGGCGAGGCTTGGACTTTTGGCAAGACAGCTCCGCGCAGAATGGAGACCAGACCTACGAGGTTCGTATAGAAAATGGCCTCCTGCACCGCCTTCGCGTCGTGCCACCTACAATGCTTGGTATGACGATAGCAATTCACGACGGAAACCTGCGATATATCATAGTTACAATGTTTGCGGGAAGAAAGCCGAGTACCACTTCAGGTGTCTGGGTCCAGGAGTGGTTCGGTTCGGATTCCGTAAGCGCCTTTCACGTGAACGACAATCGTAAGCCCTGGAAGGCAACGGTCGAGTTTTCATCCGCCGCGTCTGCCGCCCAGAGAGGGAAGGCATTCTCATTGAACACGAATTGTTTTGTGAAGCTTGGAGGATGCAAGAGCGCTGAGGAAATCCTGCCTGGAGTCTGGCTGTTAACATCACCCGTCAGCAGCAAGCTGGATCGTCAATCGTACCCCTAAAAGAAAAACATGTACGACACAACGATCCATGCCTACGACACGGCGGAAGATTGTTCCCCAGTTGACTCCAACGGCAACACCCTGACCAAGGTGGTCGGCTCCAACACCACCACCTATGCCTGGGACTTCGAAAACAGGCTGACGAGCGTGACTCTGCCTGGAACAGGCGGCACCGTCAGCTTCAAATACGATCCCTTCGGACGCCGCATTTACAAATCCTCTTCCAGCGGAACATCTGTGTTCGCTTACGACGGCAACAACCTCATCGAGGAGACGAATTCGAGCGGCACAGCAGTTGCCCGCTACTCACAAACGGACAACATCGATGAGCCTCTTGCAATGTTGCGCTCGGGCGCGACCAGCTATTACCACGCCGATGGCCTCGGCTCAATTTCGTCATTGAGCAACGCGGCCGGAGCACTGGCGCAAAGCTACACGTACGACTCGTTCGGAAATGTGACCGCTACGACTGGCTCGCTCACCAATCCGTTCCGCTACACAGGACGAGATTTCGACACGGAAACCAACCTGCAATTTTCGAGAGCGCGGTACTACGATCCGAAGGCGGGAAGGTTCGTCTCGGAAGACCCGATCCGATTCCGGGGAGGCTCCGACTTCTACGCATATGTGCGAAATAGTCCGACCAACTACACGGACCCAGATGGTCTGAAGACAAGCGTCTGCTGTCGGCAGCTCCATTATGTCTTCGGCTACCTCGGTCTGAATCATTGCTATGTCAAGATCACACAAGACGGTCAACCGCCGCATACGTATGGACTCCACAGAGAGGACTCGAACGGGGTGCTCTTTCCCGACGGAGCGAGGCCGGTGAAGGATGACAAGACAGATACTGGCGGTACGTGTAGTGATGTAGGCGACGCGACTCCGTGCAAAGAGAAGGCGTTGGATAATGGGTACGGAAACCCCAACTGCCCGTCTTGCGGAAAAAACTATCGCTGGTATTCCAACAACAGCAATGCCTTTGTGCCATGGCTACTGGATCAGTTTGATATGACGGCGCCCAGCTTTGGGGGTGCGGCGCGCTCGCCGGGATACTACGGGCCGGTTCTTAGTAATCCGTTTAACTTTTATCCATATATTTAGGGCCTGCGAGTCATCTAGTACTTGATGAGTAATATTATCGAAAGGGATATTTCCAGTTCTGTCGAGAGCAAAAATATGAGTGACGATCTGAAAGTTGAGATGAATAGCGAAGGTTCCATCGAAGTCTCCGCTATGAAGAGCGGCCTCGCGACTGTCATTGTTGGATTGAGTCTGCTAATTCCGGCTTGTATCGGGCTTCTCATTACCGGGGCTCCAACGACGCTTGGTCCCTTTCCAGGAATGACGGTGATACCTGCTCTTTTTCTCTCCTCTCGGGTAGTCGGAGTCGCGGTGCCATCGGTACTCTTTTTCATATGGAATCCTGGACTGTTCCGGGGCGAGAGTAAGATCCCAAAGAGGTCACACTGGCTGTTGGCTGTTGCGACGATCCTGAGTGTCATCTGGTTCGTTATGGGCTGGAAGTACGGGTTGCAGTATCAGGGCGCAGGATATGTGTACAAAGTCTGCGTTGCCAATGTCGCGTGGGTCGCTTTCCTGGGTGGTGTGTTCGCCCGGTACAGGAAGGGCGAGACGTCATTCAAGCTCAACCTCGCCCTACACTGGCTTTTGTTCGCATGGCTCGCTTGGTACGCTTTTCCCTACCTGGGCGAATTACCATAGCCAGCTCGTTCCTGGCGTGAGCTGAGGCCGTCAGAGGGTTGTCGGCGAGCGGCTAACCTTGCGCCGGGGAGCACCGGGAAGAGCGGCGCTGCTGCGCCGGGTGTGGGGGTAGACACGTCACCCCAGACCGTGATGTGCACTGTGGGGTAGCACTCGTTCGTATTCCACCTCCTCGATCAACTCAAAATTGTATGGTGAACGGCCCGTCCAAATAGAAGAGGTGCGGTGTATAATCACGAGATGGTTAAGAATGTGATCCACATCTCGGAAGCAGAAGCCACAAGCGACTTCGCATCGCTGATGGCCCGGGTGCGTGAAGGGGCGGAAGTCGTCATCGAAAAAGACGCGCGGCCCGTGGCCGTGGTGCGTCCTGCCGAACCTCATGTCCGGCTATTATCGGACTCTCTCCGTCTCGCAAGAGAGCACGGCTCGACAGCCACACTTGACGGAGACTTCGCCCGTGATCTCGAAGAAGTCATCAACAGCCACCGTGAACCCCTGAATCCGCCTGCATGGGACTGATCCTCGACTCCAGCGTGGTCATCGCTGCCGAGCGGCGTGGAGATACGATCGAGCACTTCATCGAGCGAGTGGTAAACGTGACTGGCGACCAGGATGCAGCGCTCTCCGCGATCGGTCTGACGGAACTCATCCACGGCCTCTATCGTGCAAAAACTCCAGCCATTCGTCTGCGCCGTGAATCGTTCCTGACTGAACTGTTGGCGGACTTGACCGTGTACCCGTACACGAAAGAGACGGCGATGCTGGCCGGGAAACTCGACGGAGAGCAGCAGAGCAAGGGTGTGGTTATTCCGTTCGGAGACTTGCTCATCGGTGCCACAGCTCTGTCGCTTGGCTACTCGGTGTTGACCGTCAATCTCCGCGACTTTCGTCGTATCCCTGGTCTTTCGGTCGTGCAGTTCTGACTGGAAAGAAATCCGAAGGATCGAACGTGAGGCAAGAAGGCGACAGAAGGCAGCTTCTGTCGAGTGGAGCGCGGGAAGGCTCGCGGGGTTCGAGGCCGCGTCGGATAACGAGCTCGTTATCGGATGCGCCGTGCGCAGCGTCCTTCGCGCCCCACGAAGCACACCGCTCCTGCAAAATCCTGGAGATTCCGAGGTGCAAACGCATTTTCTCCTGCAAGCTCGAAAAATTTCGTGTTTAGAAAGCCGTGGTTGCATTTTTCCGAGGTTCCCCATAGTTCGGGTCGTGGCTTTTCAGCCATCTCTACCCTTACGCCGAAGACAACGGAGCGCGATGGAAGCTGGCTGGTTCACGGCGGCTCACGTAAAATCAGGGTAATGCTGACAGCAGCTAAAGAAGGAACGTTCTCCGCGTCGCGCGATCCGTGTGTGTTTTTTCCTTTAGCTGCCTCGGGGGTGTACCCAAAAACTCGCGTCTGGGGTTCGAGCGAAAAAATGTTGCACTGTTTTAGTGCAACCATGCCGCTAAGTGGAAACTCACGTAGGGGGTGCGAGAAATCTAGTGGAAAAACGGCGGCAGGGTCAGCATTAGACTCCAACGGCAACACCCTCACCAGCGTCACCGGCTCGAACACCACAACGTATGCGTGGGACTTCGAGAACCGGCTGACCAGCGTCACTCTGCCCGGTTCCGGCGGAACGGTGACCTTCAAATACGATCCGTTCGGAAGAAGAATCTACAAGTCGTCGTCGAGCGGAACATCGGTGTATGCCTATGACGGCGACAACCTCGTTGAGGAGACGAATTCGTCGGGTGCCGTCGTGGCTCGCTACGAGGACACGCAAAACATCGACGAGCCGCTGGCCATGCTGCGCAGCGGCGCAACGAGCTACTTCCACGCCGACGGTCTGGGCTCCGTCACTTCGCTGAGCAGTTCGGCTGGGTCGATAGCGAACACCTACACTTACGACTCCTTCGGTAAACTGACGGCCTCGACAGGGTCGCTCGTGAACCCATTCCAGTACACCGCCCGCGAATCCGACACCGAAAGCGGTCTGTATTACTATCGCGCCAGATACTACGATCCAACCGCGGGCAGGTTCATCAGTGAAGACCCGAACGATCAGGGATCGCTGTATGACAACCCCAATCTTTATGAGTACGTCGAAAACAACCCGGCAAACTGGATTGACCCTCTGGGGCTGTACACATTGGATCCACATCAAAAGATACCGCCGCTTCCGCCCTCGCCGGAGATCGACAAACTGCTGAAATGCATAGAGTCGAAGACGGGCCTGAATCTCGTAGTGACTTCAACTTCCGAAAACACTCCTGTCCATCCCCCTGGTAAGCCGCACAGAAGGGGCGTCGCCGTTGATCTGAAGTATGATCCGGGCAATGCCGATAAAATCTTGTGCACGGCTGCAGGTTGTGGCGCTGGTTTTGGGTTGGATGAGGCAAAGCATCCATCGCCAAAGTCCCAGGGCAACCACATTCACTTACAGATTCCACTTGGTCCGCCGAAGATGGGCGGCGGACATGGCGACATTCCGCAGAATGGCTGCAGCGGCGGGTGCAAATGATCCACATCAAGGCGAATCCGATGAGTGCGTTAAGAATAGTTTTTTCGGCGATGCTCTTGCTCCTGTCCGTACTGTTTTTCGGGCACGGCGCAGCTCGTGCCAACGAAAAACCGGAGCTGTGCAAACCGGAATCTCTTCCTTCGGAAATCCAGAATCGCCTCAAGGAAGAGTACGGCTCCTGGAAGATCCAGGAACCCACGGACCTAAGTCAGCGTGCCCGGGAAGCGTGGGAACCTGAGAAGCCGCTGACGTGCCCGGGAATCGCAGTTGGGCACTTCGAGAGCGCGAAGAGTCTTTCATATGCCGTTTTGCTTGTCCCGACGGGTCACCCAGAAGAGGGTTACAGGTTTTTGGTTTTTAGCCAGAAACTAGGCCAGCCGGGTTACGAGGTTCGGGTTCTAGACAAGTTGGACGAAAAGGGAGCGGCCAACTACTACATTCAAAGTACGCCGATCAGCAAGTTCTTCGATGAGGCGTCTCGGAAGAAGTTCCAGGCCCATACCATGGACGGCATCTTGCTTACAGATTCAGGCGAAAACGAGTATGGCGTTGAGGTGTACTTCTGGTCTGGTGGTCGCTACAGGCATGAGCCGATAGACTATTAGTCGTCTTGGCTAGTCAGTTCTGCCGGGGCCGGTTACCCTGCAGCGCAGTAGAGCGCCGGAAGAGCCATGCCTTCGGCATGGGGAGGGGGGTAGACACGTCACCCCTAAAAGGGTGCTGCACAGCAACCTTGGTTGCTGAATAGGAACCACTAAAAAATCAGCGACTTACAAAATCTCCGGCGCTGTAGAGCGCCGCGAAGTTCCTACTCTTCCCCGAAAGCCGCTCCGTGCAAAGGCTGGTCCAGTCATCGATCCGTCCCAGCTCGCCTGCCATACGGAGTCACTTTGCCGTCAACCACGTTCGCTACGTAGCGGCCCTCGCTGAGGAACTGCATGACCTTCTTGCCAGATCGTGCCATTTGTGCCCACCGGGATTTCGTTTCCGAATTCTGTTCCAACCCCCGAATCTCGTTCCCGTCGAATACGTAGTCGACCTGCCGCAATCCGCGCTTGGGAGTCATGCGAACGGGATAGCGCTCTTTCCCAAGCTCGACGATCGTCAATCTTTTCGATGGTGCCTAGCTCTCGGTTGGCGATCTGTCGCTCCCGATTCGGAGCTGTAAATTGCACGCGGTCGCCTTGCGCGAATGCACGTTCTGTTTCTCGGTAGAGCGTCACGCCTTGCAGTCGGCGCGGATCGTAGCTGATCTTCTCACCACTCTCGCGTCTGACCGTGAGCAGGTTTTCCCTTGCTTCGACACGTTCGACTCGTGCGTATTCTCCAGCGTCGATACCATGCGTCTTGCTGCCCTTCGTATAGCGCACGATGTTGCCTGGTTCGTATTGCTCGGCCCATTGGCGGTCCGCGCCGGTAATCTCCTGCCGGGCGACGAGCACTC
>QHYZ01000252.1 GCA_003225295.1 Acidobacteriota bacterium
CGCTTTGCTATAGAATGTCAATAGGAGGTGAGCGTCTTGCCCTCCCCAGTTTTAGGTCTGTTTTTTCTGTGCGAGATCTTGATAACAGGCTATCTGTTGTTGTTTCATGTGTCTAGATGAAACGCGAAGAAACTATTAAAGCGCGCGATCAGCTCGTCCGGCGGCTCCCGGAAGCCTCCTAGATCTTGCGGGGTTCGCTGCTGCACCGGAAGATCTTTCATCGCCAAGGTTGTCCGAAGTGTCGGCGAGGTGAAGGCCACCGCGTCTGGGTGCTGACAGTTAGCTATCCCGGAGGACGCACCCGGCAGTTCAGCATCCCCGCCGAGAGAAGTGGCTGGAGAACTACCAGGAGCTGCGCGCCAAGCTGGAGGCCATTTGCGAGCTGAATCACGAATTGCTGCGGGCCAAGCGGTAGCGATTTTTTTTGACCTGACCATGTTTCATTTATATAGATGAATCAGGAACTGTCCACCACCGTCGGCCGATTGATCGAGACACATTTCCCGCAACTTCGCCGTACCGTCAGAAAGAACCTCACCCGCCTGACCTGCGCCCTCCTGCGGCTCGCGCTGAGTGTCCGCTTTGGCTATGGAGGTCTCCATCTCACCTCCGTGGCTCGTGCCTTACCCCAAGGGCTGAACTTCAAAAGCAGTTATAAGTGGCTTTCGCGCTTCCTGAAGTGCAAATACTTTGATCCCTCCAGCTTGGCCAAAAGTGCTGGAGCCGTGGAAGGAATGGTCCGGCGCCATCTCTTCGGACGCCTTTATCGAAACTCTCTATAATGATTTGATGGGTAAAACTGGCACGTTCCTGAAGGACAACTGAAGTTGGTGCGGGTGCGGGCATCCGAAGCACAGGCGGTAAATCTCCAAGGAGGACTGCGCGCCCAGTTCGCGATTGCAGTCTTCGTCGGGTGTCATCTTTTGTCCTGTCCATACCAATAATCCCGTCTGAGTCGTCAAAAGCTGCTGCGAGAGGGGAAGCGTAGAATTCAAATCGACCTGTATGTGGTGATGTTGTTTGATACAGGCGCCAGGACCTTGGTCACGGCAGCACAAAGCGGAGTTCTCCGCCGAGTTTACAAGTTTAAGCGTAGGAGAGAGCAGATCCGGGAAGGCTAGGCTGCCCGGCGTTCATATCGGTGATGGAGTCCGCCGACCTGCGGAAGCTCCACCAGCTTTCCGAGTTCCGGAGGCTGTACCTTCCGAGGGATCGGAGCATCCTTGTCGAGAGACAAGTGAGTGCGCGTCCGCTCGTACAAGCGGACAATCTAATACCCATAATACAGAGTCACGAGAGATCCATTATCTGCGGCATCCGTGGTGTGGGCGTTCGGTCTGGATTCACGGAAAAGTTGTAAAGGGTGGACGCGGCGTATACCGGTGCAGTCTGGAACAGAACCACGAAGCTCGACTCTTCGAGGTACCGCAATGGATGTTCGAATCAGGTGCCTGTGCAGTGCGGAGAAGCCCGCGGTTAACTGCGCAGCATTGCTCGATCTGAAGCGCCTCCTTCACGATGCGCGCTCCACTGCCCGTAACCTTGTGCTACAAGCTCAGCATAGGGTATCTCACTGAATCCTTGCGCGTTTCGCGGATCCGATCGTTTCACTGCCACCTGTATCAATTCGCCAGAGACACCTCCGATTGTGGCGACAACAGCTTATTATTAGTCGGCAGAACGGCCCTTCGGGCCCGCGGCGTAGACTGAAGCGGAAACCCTTGACAGAAGAAGCGGACGGATCACGCGCAGGGTTTGGCCAGGAAGGGCAGTTTTGGAAAGCCGCAGTTGGCGTCCGGAGAAGCGATTCCCACCGTTCGTTGTTGACGGGGCGCAAGATAGGAAGAGGATGATGGAGCTCCGACGGCGCAACCGACGACTCAACTCGACGACGCACCAAGGTGTTCTGCACACCAAGATTCCGGGCAAATCGAAACCCAAAACACAGAGAGGCCTGGAACCTCAAAGGGAAACTCAATGACAACTAAAGCGACAATCGAAGGCTACTTCAGTAGCCTCAAACAAAAGAAGGACTGGAGTTCATTCTTAGCCGACGATGTGGTCTTCACCAGCTTCACCAGCCCCGTGAAGCAGGTAACCGGGAAAGGGGCATATCTCGAATCCACGAAACGCTTCTACGGTGGGATTGTCACGTTCGAAGTAAGAGATTTGCTTATTGACGGGGACAGAGTGTGCGCCCTGACTCGATACCAACTTCAACGGCCCCAGTTGCCTGCGTTCGAGAGCCATGTAGCCGAGGTATTTCGAGTACGGGATGGCAAGATCGTCTCGTTCGACATCTACTTCGATAGCGCGCCCTTCCCGAAGTAGCGAGCATCCCGTGGCATACGATGAAGCCTTGGCGAACCGAGTTCGAGCGGCGCTAGGAGACACACGTCCCGTGCAAGAAAAACGGATGTTCGGCGGTCTTGTCTTCATGGTCCGGGGAAAGATGTGCGTCAGTGTTGGCAAGGAGCGAATCATGTGCCGAATTGATCCCGCGATTCACGACGCTGCCCTCGAATGCAAAGGCTGCCGCACTGTGATCATGGGAGGACGTTCGTATTGCGGCTATGTGTACATCGACGCGGAAGTCGTCAGAGGGAAACGCCGGCTCGACTATTGGGTGCGGCTGGCATTGGACTACAACGGCAGGTAGCAGGAATCGGCTGGCATCCAGATCGCAATCGTTGGCAAAACCTGGCTTCAGTCCCGGTAATAATCGGCTACTCTTACCTACAGTAATCCCGGTTACTTCACCCGCCACTCGTGCCGGTGATTCAACAATGGGGCTCGAAACACAGAGTTGATGGTGTCATTTGGACTGACTTGCGTTCAAATTTCGAGGATGAAACAGGAAACCCATTTACGATGGAACGAGCCAGAGACTTTCTCCTAGGGCTTGCAAAGTCAGCAGCGGATCGGGCGCTCCGGTACATTAACAATGCACCGCCAGAGGTTGACACACCGCTGCAATGCAGGAAGCTCGTTGGCTGTAATCTGGTTCCAACTTGGTTCCAACGAAGGGCCGCTAAACCGGCGTTTTTTCGGTATAAGCAGTGCCGATTGAACGGTTTTAAAGTTTGTTAACAGCCGAATGCTCTACCGTTGAGCTACCGGGGAACTGAGCAACACATTTGTTTTCATTCTAATACAGACATCGGAATCAAGCTACTGAACCGGTTGGGTCCACCTTGGGTCCAACATCGTGATTTTTCGAACTCTTTTTTGGTGAAATCAAAAATCGGCTGACTGATTCTCAACGACTTAGACTTAAAGCTCCCTGGAAAATTCATGAGCATTCGGCGCCGCACCGAATACTCTCTTTCTATGAAAATGTGGAACTGCCGACTAACTGCAGCTCAGACAGATGACGCGATACCGTAGTAGTCGGAATCTCGGACAAATAGCTAACAGACCTCACGGCCCAGAAACGCTGGGAGCACGAGCACCGTTCAGCAGCTTCACACTTCCTCAAACTGGCCAGCGGAGGGAGACGGCAGTTGTCTGAACAGGCCGTAATATCCAGAACGGAACCCTACAACTTGGATAGGTCTACACTGGCCGAACTTCATAGGACTAGTCCCGAGGTGGAACCGGATACCTTCCGGTTTGCCGATCCGCCCACTATTCTCGATCAAACGGTAGGCATCGTACCGCCATCAATGATGTAGTCCGCGCCGTGAATTGAAGCTGCACGATCGGATGCTAGGAATGCCACCAGTTCGGCGACTTCCTCCGGCTGGCCGGGTCGGCCAATGGGAATCCCTCCGATCATATTCATGATTTGCTGTCGCGCAGCGTCCTCGCTGATACCGCTGCTCTGGCTGAGTTGCACAATCATGCCGTGTGCGCCCGAAGTCTCGATGAATCCAGGCGAGATCATGTTGACGCGGACTCCCTTCGGGCCAACTTCGTTTGCCAGGCCCTTATTGTAGGTATTGAGCGCACCTTTCGCCGCCGCATAAGCAAGTGTCGCGTCATAGAGCGGCAGGCGGTGCTGAATGGACGAGATGTGAAGAATGACGCCCGACTTGCGTTCGATCATGCCAGGCAGGAATGCTCGGTCAAGACGAACGGGTGCCAGCAAGTTGATGTTGAGCGCCTTCTGCCAGTCGTCGTCAGAGAGGGCTCTATATCCGCCGTTCGGAGCATCGGATCCCCCAACATTGTTCACTAGTATGTCGAGTCCAGTCCATTCCTGCTGAATGCGACTGATTACAGCTTGCACACCTGCGGCCGTACCGATATCCGTCTGTACGAAGACAGCAACCGCCTGCCCATCCGGCAGCGGTGAGCGCGCAGTCGTTGCTACAGAAGCGCCGCTCAGAGTAAAACGGCGCACCATCGCTTGTCCCAAGCCCTTTGTGCCCCCGGTTACCAGAACCCGCTTGCCCTTAAATTCATCTCCTGAAACTGGGAAAGGGTATGTCATCGTCATGATCGAATCTCCAGTGAAACAATCTTGTCGTTGGAAAGTTTGAAGATGTGGTCTAGTTCAACAGGGCTCCCAGGAAACTTACCGGTGAGTCGGGCACGCACGGTCACCAAGTCTCCGAGCGTTTGAACGTTAACCGTCCGCAGGACGTATTGGTATTTCGCGTCCGCCGCTTGCTTCCATTGGCGGATCGAGTCACGACCGTAATAATCTTGTCCCTCGTCGTGGACAGTGCCGTCTTCGGTGAAGCAACGGGAAAGCGCATCAGCGTCCTTCACCTCTTCGGCGGCCAAGTATTCAGCGACGGGTTCGGGCACATCAAGAGCCATGTTGTTCTCCTCCGTGCAATTGCACGGCCAGAAGTTTCGCAGCATACTGGCGAAAGAGGAAGTACGCACGAAAAAGTGCGTTAGGAGAAATATGCATGCCGAAACGCTACACGCCCACATCCGCCGCCGCAGACGTAGAAGCAGCGCTCCGTCTCTTGGAAGGAAGATGGAAACTCGTGATTCTGTTCCATCTATTCGGAGGCAAGGTGATGCGCTTTTCCGATCTGGAACGGGCGATACCCAACATCACTCAGAAAATGCTGGGGCAGCAACTTCGCAGCTTGGCAGCGGACGGAATCGTTGTGCGGACGGCCTATCCCCAGGTGCCGCCGAAGGTTGAGTACCGTCTGACATCATGGGGCCAATCCCTTTGTCCCACGCTTGACGCCATACTGAAGTGGGCCGATCGACGGCCAGCAGAGCGAAGAAAGCGCAACTCGCGCTGACAGTTTGCTACTCCTGACGGACAACTCTGACGTAATGCCATTAGGTAAGGGTTGCCGACGATACGCCCGGAATATGCCCGGCGCACGACTGGCCACTGGCCCGTGGACTCTACCTAAAACCTAACTCGTCACTTGCGGCCTTGCCGGTCTGACAGTACGGGCAATTAATCGACCTCATGATTCTCTCTATAGCGTCAATTCGCGAGTTCATCGCGAGGGATGTGCCGGAAGCAGAGCCAAACGATTACTTGCGTAGCCGGCGGTCGTGAGAATGTTCGGAATGGCCGTTGACGTCCAGCCAGGTCAAGAGATTGCGAATGCTGCCGTGCGCCAACGCAATGCTCGAATCGGCGGCACCATAGTAGAGGTTGATGGTGTCCCCATCCGATGCCACCGTATAGCCGCAAGGAAACACCACGTCTTGCACGTCGCCATGACGTTCATATTCCGCTTCAGGCGCAAACATCCAAGAATCCCCGCGAATCAGACATTTTTCTGGTTGCTCAAGGTCGAAGAGAGCCAGCCCCAGCCGGTAGATGGAACTCGACGGCGTTCGTCGAACACCGTGGTAAATCATCAACCAGCCGCGCGACGTTTCAATCGGCGGCGGTGACATTCCAATTTTGTTGGCATCCCACCAAGCCCCCCGGCGGGCTTCCAGCATGAGCTTGTGATTGCCCCAATGCCGCAGATCGGGCGAGTACGAAATCCAGATGTGAGCTCCAAGCGGCGTCATGGGCCGATGGATCAAAGCCCAAAAGCCGTTAATTCTTCTCGGCAAAAGGGCCGCGTCTTTGTCGTCCGGCGACATAACGACACCGAGTCTCTCGAATGCGCGAAAATCTTTCGTCAGTGCCAGAGATACGCCAGGACCGCCACGCGAATACGAAGTGTAAGCCACGGCATACTGCTGGAGTTCCGGCATATACGTGATGCGCGGATCTTCGACGCCCCATAACTCCTCGGGGAACCGCTCGACGTCCGGGAGGAATGTCGGTTCGCGATCGATCTGCCACCCATCCACGCCGTTTGCCGAACGCGCCACACACAAATGAGAGAGCCCGCGGCGATCTTCCACGCGACAAAGGAGAAGAGTGGAGCCGTCGGGGAGCAACGTAGCGCCCGCATTAAAAACGCTGTTCATGGAATACGGCCAATCTTTTCCGGTAAGGATCGGATTGCCTGGATGCCGGTGAAATAGCGTCTCGTATCCATTCATGACCGGTCTGTCGAAACTTTTGTCAGCAAGAATGCTCATCGCGAGTTGCTCTCCGTAACGTCCGCTGCTTCCAGCTTACGCATTTCCAGTAGTGCCATCAAAAAAGATAGCGTCGATTCCGCACCCTGGTTTTCATTGGCGCGATCCGGATGCAAGCCGTCTCGACATCCGCCGGTCGTGTGATCGTAGAGCGCGATCTGCAAGTCGTTATCTCCCAGGAACCAATTGAAGGCGGACCACGCCTCTTTCCTCCAGCGGCTTCTTCCCGTAGCGCGATAAGCCTGCAAGCAAGCCGATACGACGGCACAAGCTTCGACCGGTTGTTGATCGAAGCGCGCCTTTTCCGTTTTCCTCGAATAGAAGCCATGTGATCCGATAGGCACAAAATGACCTTTTATTTCGCAGCGCTGAATCGTACCCAGCCAATCCAACGCTTCAAGTCCGGCTGAAATCATCTCGTCGTTGCCGCCGCGCA
>QHYZ01000253.1 GCA_003225295.1 Acidobacteriota bacterium
TACTTCAACGTGATCAACGCGCTGCAAGACGGAACGTCCAACGTAGCGACGGCATCATTCGCAGTCCATTGGGCGTCTGGAATGAAGCATTTCAAAGTTCGCGATGAAGCTACCGGGATGGCGGGAGAGTTCATCAGGAATACCGCGACTATGGCTTGGTCGGTGGAGAGTGCGGGACAAACCTATGTCTCGGGACCTGAGGAGAGTTCTTCGAGCCTTTCCGCCCAAATCGGGCACGAGCGCAACGGCGTTTTCTTTCCTCATTAATTCCATAACAAGGCCACCAGCGAGCGGCATCCCCCAAAAAGGGATCTCCGTAGCGACCGATAAGCAGCGCCTCTCGGGATTGTCCCTGGATGACAGCGAAATCAAAGCTAATCCACATGCCGATTGCGGACAGGTGAAATCCGTTGCGGAATCGGGCCGGCCAGTTCTACGAGTACCCCACTATACGTCCAGGTGACCACTGGAAAATTCGGTCCAAGGATGACCTCCGAGTGGCCCGTGACTCGCCCACAACCTGTAAAACGTGGAACAACGCGCTTCAGAGGATGGTTTCTGGCAGATCGCCCTCGTATTAGCTTATTCCGTTCGCAATGCCTGCATCGGATCGATCCGCGACGCCCTCCATGCCGGAACGAGGCAGGCCAGGGCTGCCACAACTAACATGGACGCAGCCACAGACGCGAAGATCGCCGGATCGAGCGGCCGGGTTCCATAGAGCATCGACTGGATTACGCGTACCGCCCAGATGCTGGCGACCAGGCCAATCGTCAGTCCATAGAGCGCTGGACGCAGGCCGTCGCTCAGCATCAGGCGCAGAACATCCTCGCGTTGTGCACCGAGCGCCATGCGAACGCCGATCTCTCCAGTGCGCTGCGCCGTGAGGTAAGAAAGGACTCCGTACAACCCTACTGACGCCAATAACAAGGACAGCACTGCGAAGCCGAGCACGAGGCTGGCACTCAGGCTGGCGTTACCCAATGACCGTTCAACGATTTGCTGTATGGTGAGTACATCGGAGACCGGCAACTCCGGATCGAGTTCCGCAATCTTTTTCTGGATCGGAATGGAAAATGAGAGGGGATCGGTGGCCCCGCGCACTGCCAGAGTCAAACCCATACCGTTGTCCCCGTTAAGAACAGGGAAATACATGGTCGCCTTGGCCGGCTGACCCACCTGATATAGCGTGTCGGCAACAACTCCGACGATTTCGTAATCGGCGTTTCCGTACGGAACGACGTGGAGATGCTTGCCCACCGGATTTTCCCCCGGGAAATACTGCTGCGCCAGAAGGCGGTTGATGATGACCGTCTTTGGGCTGCCGGCGCGATCCGCGCTGGTAAAAAACCGCCCTTTCAGCAGCGGTATTTGCAATGCACTGAAATATCCGGGATCGGCCGTCCGGTAGAGCGCGTCGGGTAGCGCCGTGCCGGGCGCAATCGGTGGATGTTCGGGAATCGTGAAGATATCATCCTCTCCGGCTCCCGCTCCAGGCACCATCGACCCAAGCGCCGCGGCGCGTACACCCAGCATGACACGCACGTGCTCCAACAGCATTTCATTGAATGCGTTCATCTTCTCGGGACTGTCGTATTTCTTGGCGGGCAGGCTGTAGTCCATCGTGAGCACATTGTCGGTCGCGCAACCCACATCTGTTGTCCGGAGCCGCCAGAAGCTCTTGAGCAGAAGGCCGGCAGCGATTAACAGGACCACAGTCGTCGCAATCTCTACCGTAAGCAGCGCCTTGCGCAACGCCGTTCGCGATTGGCTGCCCGCCGCGCTCCGCGATGAAGCCTGGAGCGCCGCGATCGTCCCCCGTCCTGTGGACGAGATCGCCGGCAGCAGACCTGCCAGCAAGGCCGTTGCGAAGACAAGCACGCAGGCGAACGCCAACACAGTGCCGTCCGCGCGAATACTCCGGGCGGTGGGAAGATTAGTCCACGTGCTGACCAGCCACTCCGTTGCCGCGAGCGATAACAGCGCTCCGGTGATGCCGCCCGCAAGCGAGACCAGCAGGCTCTCTACCAGCTGTTCCCGGATCAGAGTCATCTTCCGTGCCCCCAGTGCGCTCCGGATGGCGATCTCCCTCTGCCGTGCCGCGGACCGTGCCACCAACAGGTTAGCCACGTTCAGGCAACCGATTAGAAGCATGCAGCCAACGGCGCACAGCAGGACGGTTAACGGCTTCTTTACATTCTGTGCGAGATCGTCCGAAAGCGTCCTCGGCGCGACATCCTCGGCCACCGGCGCATTCCGGTTCTGCAAATGCAACCCATATTGCACTGCCTCCACCTTGCTCAGGGCGTTTGCAAGGCTAACATCAGGCCTCAAGCGGGCGACCACACGGCTGAAGTGATAATCATGATGGCGCAGAATCTCCGGTGGCAATCCAGACGCGTATGGAACCCACACTTGTACCTTCGCATCGGGATAGGTGAACCATTTCGGAAGCACGCCGACCACTGTGTATGGCTTCCCGTCCAGATGGATTTGACTGCCGACAATCGATGGATTGCCGCCGAACCGCCGCGCGAAGAGATTCCACGTAAGCATGACGGCGCTTCCATCTGGACGATCTTCGCTTTCGGTAAACGTGCGTCCGATGACCGCATTCACCCCCAGGAGCGGAAACAGGTTCCAGGTCCCGCCCCGAGCGCTCACCAGTTCCGGCAAATCTCCACGTTCCCCCGTCAGGGCGAATTGCCAAAAGCGCCAAGCGGCTACGTCTTCAAAGCCGTGCGTCTGCGTGCGCCAATCGTAGTAGTCTGCCGGAGCAACTGGGTTGTAGTTGAACTGCTGCGCATTCATGCTGGGGTCGCGGAAATGCTCATAGATCATCACCAGGCGATCCGGATCACGGAAAGGAAGCGGGCTAAGCAGGACCGCACGCACCACGGTGAATAGCGATGTCGTAGCGCCGATGCACAACGCCATTACGAGAACAGCAATGATTGAAAACCCAGGCGACCGGAAGAGAGTGCGAACGCTGATCCTTAGATCGCGAAGAAGGCTCTCCAGCCCGTTCCAACTCCAGACAGCGCGAGTTTGCTCGCTAATAAGAGTGGGATTGCCGAAAGAACGCAGGGCGGCATGGCGGGCCTCTTCTGGTGGCACGCCGTGTTCCCGCTGCTCTTCTTCTTCCAGTTCAAGGTCCGATTGTAGTTCCCGCTCCACGTCGGCATCCCGTTTCCTGATCTGCCACCATCTCATCTCAGCTCTCCTCACCCGCGGGCCACATTATGCGTCCGACAGCCTCCGCCATCTGCTTCCATTGCGATTCTTCGACCACAAGTTGTTTTCTGCCCTTTTCCGTAAGTCGGTAATACTTGAATTCCCGATTGCGATCCGGAGCCATTTCCCACTTGGAGGTGACCCATCCCCTTCGCTCCAGTCTGTGCAGCGCAGGGTAGAGAGAGCCGTGCTGCATTTGAAGGAAGTCATTGGTGGTCCGCTGAATATGCTTGCCAATCTCATGACCATGCGCTGGACCATAAAGAAGTGTTCGCAGGATGAGCATGTCCAGGGTTCCCTGGAGTACATTCGCGCGTTGCCGCGTATGCTTGGCCATGGTAGATATCCGACCTCCAATAGGCGGTGATGGTAGACATTCGACTGTAGATTTGTCAAGGGCCGGAATTCCAGGACTACATGTCGAACGATGACTTCAGCCGGAGTCACCTTACCGAGCGGGCCTATGGCAAAATGTGCCACCTCAATGAGATCGAATGCTTTGTTAAGGCAGTTGAGTTGAAAATGAGGATTCCGGCGAAGCCGAACGCTGTTTCCGAAGGGAAGCCGACCGGCATTCCGGGATGAACCCGAACACCCTCGGAGCGTAGCGACGCTGGCCATTCGATGCAAGAAGTGTTCGGCTTCGTCAAGGAAAAACTGTCCGAAGCGCAGCGGAGGAAGAGAGCCGGAGCGAGGAAAGGGGCGTGGGGAAAGGACGGCACGTCCTGTCCCCACCTCAGCACACAGTGACCCGGAGCGCGACCAGCGCTCCGGTTGAGCCCTCGTCCCCAGGAGTTTGTCCATCGCATTGACCGCTCGGACGATGCGAATGCCGCGCTTGTGGAAGTACTAGCAGCTCTCAAATTGTCATCGTCATGCGTTACGTGAGTCGCTCCTAGCCCTGACCTGAAGCGCCTGAAGCGGGCTAACCTTGCTGGTCTACCCCGTCGGCGGTACTCTTGCGGAATGCAACCCCTTCGGTATTCCATCAACGTCACATTGGACGGGTGCTGCGATCATCGTGAAATTTCCGCGGACGAAGACTTGCATCGTCACGCGGTCGAGAACCTCGACCAGGCCGATGCCCTCCTCTTTGGCCGGGTGACTTACGAAATGATGGAGGCAGCGTTTCGGCCGCCGGCGCGGACGGGAGCGAGGCCTGATTGGATGGAACCCTTCGCCCGGACGATCGACGCGGCAAAGAAGTACGTCGTGTCGAGCACCCTGGACCGGGTCGATTGGAACGCGGAGCTCGTGCGCGGGGATCTAGGGAAGGCCGTTCAGCAGCTCAAGCGGGAGTCGGGTAAGGGACTGTTCGTGGGAGGCGTGAAGCTCCCGCTGGCGTTGGCGGAGCTGGGATTGATCGATGAGTACGAGTTCGTGGTGCAGCCCAGGCTAGCGGGCCACGGGCCGACGTTGTTCGCGGGACTATCGAAGCGTGTCGACTTGAGGCTCGTGAGCCGGCTGGAGTTCGGCTCGGGGGCGGTGGCGATGCGGTATGAGCCGAGAAGGTAGCCATTGGGCTTGTTAAGCCCCAGTCGGCCGCATCATGGAGCGACTCGGGCCAGGCCTTCCAAATTCTCGATCAACCTGACCATCGCCAGCGCATCCCGGTGACAGTAGTCGGCTTGTGGAACGTGCTTTCCGGATTGCTCCTGGATCACGGGCCACTTGACGTATAACAGCGTAATCGTCGAAGTGGAATCCGCGAGAGCGGACCGGTTTGGCTATACAGGAGTTACCGGCTCAATCTAGCAAAAGTAAAATCCCTCAGACGGATGATGGCAGCTACTATCTGCCGATGAACCTAGAGATTCTCACGGACTTTCCTCAAGACGGATTGGTTTGAATTGTCAGAGGATTCCTGCTCCACGATGTACCAAAGCCCGCAATAGGGAGTATGACCAAGGCATTCCGGAGGACCTGCCACGACCCAGGCTTCCGCTCTGCTATTCACAACAATGTAGGAGAGAATCTCTCTAACCTCTCGATTGTGCAATGTCCCAGCCTTTACGGTTGACGACCTGCCCATGATGTCGCCGAAGAATCCTTTTATGCTCGGGTCAAGCGCAATTTGCACTTGCCACCACAGCATCGTGGACATCTTTTGAGCAGTCTCCCCCTCTGGAATCTTGAAGACCGGGATGACTTTGTTCAACAAACCTTCGGCATGTTTGGAACCATGCTTATTCGTGATTTCTATAATTCCATTTCGTAGCTTCCACCGATAGCCGTTGCCGTTGAGCAAGATGGAATCAAGTGCCTGCCGAATCGTTTTGTTTCGCAGACTAACATTCATGGGCCGGTCCATCGATGCTCGGTCAACGTATTCGATGGCGATAGGGAGATGTTCCTCGTATGAGAACTTGAGGAGCGTTTCAGTCAGGCCAACGCCTTTCGAGTTGAAGCTGGAAGCGCGTCTTTCAAGAGGGCCGCTCTGCCCGTAGACGCAGGGTGAGAAGAGAAGAAAGCCGCAGGTGATTGCACGACTTATCATCAACATTTGGACACCACAGAATTATAGGTGGTTCCTCAGGGAAGCGGCCAAGTCAAGGCCTGGTAAACAGCGTTCGCGTCCACATGGAATCCGCCCACATGGAATCCGCCGCGAAAGGGAGCTCGTCAAATGGACGAGAACCGCACTAATCGGGCAAGTGGAAGCGAATCGGCAAAAACAACCGGGTTTTGCGGGATCTATGTGGACAAGCTTGTTGATCCGAGGACCAAACCCGCTCATCAAAGCCCGCCCCGTCTAGATACCCGACCAAGAATACAGTAGAATGCGGCGCGGGAGCGTGTAGCGTTCCCGCCCCTTCGTGCATCGATTTGTTGGGAGAAGAACCGAAGATGAAAATTGTAGTGCTGATTGCACGGATTTTACTGGGCTTGATTTTCGTGGTGTTTGGCCTGAACCCGTTTCTGAAATACATTCCGATGCAAATGCCGCCGGGAACTGCCGGCCAGTTTCTAACTGTCCTCTTCGTATCGCACTTCGTGTACGTGGTCGGCGCGGCGCAGGTCATTGGTGGAGTGCTGCTCCTCGTCAACCGTTATGTGCCACTGGCTCTGACGATTCTCGGGCCTGTGATCGTGAGCATCCTTGCCTATCACTTGCTGATGGACCCGAAAGGGCTGCCGCTGGCGATTATAGTGACGGTGCTTTGGTTCATTGTGTTTTTCCGGTACAAGCAGAATTTTTCGGGCATTTTTGCGGCGCGGCCAGCTTGAGCCAAGCAAGGGTCGCGTCGATCTTAGGAAGTAACCGCTTCTAAGTCCTGGTAAACAGCGAAATCGTCCATTTTGAAGTTCTAGAACTTGACTTGTCCGGTTTCCCGACATAACCGGGAGTTGACCGTGCCCGGAGACTCTCAGTTACTTCCACTATGCCATCATCGCGAACGAAGATAGTTGGAGTCGCACTTTTGTGTGTGTCTGTGTCGAAATATGCGGAAGTGCGATGCAAGATAAAACCAGGGTAAAATCAAACCAGCGATGTCATACGAATTTCTAGAACGGGCTGACGAGTTACAACCGCAAGCCGGTTCGAGTCGCTCGTGCGGTCCACCCCGCAAATCGACTCTGGCTGGTGTGCTTAATCCACAAAACTGCCCCCAATGTGGCCAGCGGTTTCCGTCCAAATTAGAAGAATCTGCCATGAGGAAAACTCGCGCCAAAGACCCTGACGAATGGGAGAAGCTACGTCAGAAAATAAGCTATAAGGTGTGTACGTGCCTGGAGCCGACGAGCACCTGACTTTGTGAGGAACTTCTCCGCACGACTTATCGGGCAAGTAGGATCGTTAGAGTTTCTAGCGGCTCAAGGGACCACAAAAATCTTCAGCCTGTTTTGCTCCAGCACAGCAAGCCGCCCGCCATCAAGCGAGAGTGCAGCTCGCCCATCGAGAGGAAGGCCCTTCTTGATCAGAGCGCGCTTTGTGTTAGTTTCAAATACAACTAATCTTCCTTTCGATGGACAGAACTTGCCGAACAATTCACAAAATGCGCTTTCATTTTTCACAGCAAAAACACTTGAGCGGAGACCGTCTGTGGAAGCGCCGGGGAAGGCTCCGAATTCGTAGCCTTTCGGCACGACATCCATGTCCGGCTTTGGGTCGATCGAATCTAAGTCCTGAGGGGAACACGCTTCGGCATTTGTCATTGGAACATTTGCGTACGAAAGGCACGTCCGCTCTCTTGTCTTCTCGTGGCTTGCCGTCCAGAAAAGTACACGCTGGCGATCAGGGCTGACTCCCGCCAAGTGCGCCAAGTGAATACCATCGCCGATGCGGACGTGATCATCGCTGTCGATTTCCTGGATCTGAATGAGTTCATCGGAAAACGCCAAGACTCTGTCGTGCGAGTGGGGTAGCGTCTTTAGATGAGGACTGGGAACCTCAACGATGACCGTCTGCCTAGGCCCAATCCAAATCCCACCGTGCCGGATTATTCTGACACCGATGCCATTTCCGGCATCATACGCGGTGTCCGCCGAGTGCAGCATGTTACCTTGCACGTCGAATGTTGCAAGCCGCAGCGAACCAGCCAGGAGTCCATCCTTGACTGCGCAGTCTGAACTAGTGTTGAAGGCGACTAGCAAACGCTGTGCGTCGAGCCATTCGACCGACCAGTAGCCAAAGTATTGATAGGGACACTCCTTATAGCTGTTCCGTGTGAAGGCGTCCGCGGGAAGCCCTGCAACTCTCAGATCGCTGGAAACGACCGGCTTTATTTGACCATTTGCGGAACCGCACCAAGTGAAGGCTAGGACGGTTGTAAAACAGCCGATGAGCAAAGCAGCCTTACGACGGGCTTTAAAAAGCACAGAGCATCCTCCCAGGAAACCATTCTGTGCCGACGAGATGTGCAACTGTTGAGCCATTTCGAAACCATCTGTCAATGGATTTCACCAATTTCACCCTATTGACAGCCGCGGAGGATTGGGTTAAGGATGGCCGCATCGGCATGGGGTGTGAAGCCATTGGAGTGTGCCATGAACAGCGCCTTTCGTGCTCTTCCACTCTCTTTGTCTGTGGTTTTCTTGTTTGTAGTTTTAGCAGCTTTCCCTCCAACGCTTTTTGGACAGGCTGTTTTCGGAAGTATTTCCGGGAGCGTGTCCGATCCCTCGGGAGCGGGAATTCCGGGCGCCAAGGTCATCATCATCGATGCAGGAAAGGGCGTCTCCTACAATACCTCGACCAATGAGTCCGGTTTCTACACTCAATCCCACCTAATCGTGGGCCTCTATGAAATTCGCATTGAAGCAACCGGATTCGGCGCATATGTTCAGCGAAACGTGAGCGTCGAGGTCGACGCGGTTACACAAGTAAATGCTCGGCTTACGATAGGCCAATTAGGTCAGGTGGTAGACGTCTCGGGTGAGGTGCCGTTGCTTAAGACTGAGCGGTCCGACGTTTCCGATACCATCACTCAGAAATCCGTGCAGGAATTGCCGGTGCTGCAGCGCGATATGAGCCGGCTTTATTTTCTTATACCCGGCGTTCAGGCCAGCGGCACCACGGCCGCTAGCGAGCAGCCCCATGACGTTTATCGCCCCAAAATTGGCGGCCAGTACTGGGGCGGCATTGCATTTCAACTGGATGGCACGGACAACCGCGACTCCGTTTTGGGTGAACCC
>QHYZ01000254.1 GCA_003225295.1 Acidobacteriota bacterium
GTCCTGTCGTTCTCGATGCCGCCGAGGGAATCGGGCGCCGTGCGATAGAGCATGCTGAAAGATTGCTGATTGATCCAGCGGTCGCGGCGGGCCTGTTGGAGGAAGCCGCGGCTACAGTTTCGCGCGCACTAGCCCCGAAGAAAAATTGCACGCAAGCCAACATTCGGGACCTCCCTTCATATCTCTTCCGTGCTTTCATCCGACGCGTAGACAAAATTAAGAAACGACAGCTGGCTCTAGTGGGCGACCTGGCCGTTCCCACATTTGGTTCGGGCAATTCAACTGACCCACAGGCATCCGTTGAGATGAAGATTCTCGTCGATGAGCTTCTGGCAAGGTGCGATGCTAAGACGCGAGAGATGTTCTACCGGCGTATTGAAGGCTTTTCCTGGAAAGAAATTGGTCGGTCCTACGGAATATCGAACGACGCGGCGAAGGTCCGCTTCAGCGAAGCGCTCCGCAGGATCGGCGAGAAGCTTGGCCTGAAGAGTGATTTATGAATCGAGAGAGCGCCATGAGCGGTTGTGAGCGATGAGACTGAAATTCAAAGACCGGAGGGCCTTTGAGAGACGAGGCAACGACTTCCTCGACTTTGCGCGCTCTTATCTCTCGGAGGCTTTTCCTAACCCGGACCGGCAAGGATGCCCCCCTGACGCCGCCCTCCGGTCTCTTGCGTTCAACCCGACAGAAGGCGAACCGGCAGTGACAGAACATCTGGCCGCCTGCTCTCCATGTTTCAGGCGCTACGGCGAATTGCTAACCGAGTTGAAGGCCCAAAGGGAGCAGGAGAAGCGATTCAGTTTGGACAGGATACCTGTCTGGACTAAGGCTCATCCAGTTTTGGCCGGGGCAGCAGCTCTTTGCTTGCTGCTCATCGCAATCGGCGTTGGTTTCTTGCTCCGCGGCATCAGACAACCAAATACGGCTCCAATTGATGCACATCGAAAGCCAAATCCAACGGAGCCGCGTAATCCCGCTGTGGCCTATTTGCCGTTTGGATTGGACCTGAGGACTCTTTCTCCAATACGCGGCTCGGAATCACCAGCAACTGGAACAAGACGGCGCGTTCTCGTTCCGAGTTCTCCTTTGCATCTGACCCTGACCTTGCCTTTGGCAAGCCCCGAGGGCCGTTACGAGTTGAAGCTCACAGCGCAAGACCAGACATTCTGGTCGAAGCCTGCGCGAGCGCACCTGCAAAAAGGCAAAACCCTAATTGAGGTTGACGCGGATTTCGCGCAAATCCGTGCCGGCAACTACAGCCTGGAAGTTCGATCTTCAAGAGGCATTCGTTTTGTCCAGATGGTTTCAGTCCAGAATGCATCGCCCCCGAGCGCGGAGCAAAAGCCATGAGGAGCGGACGAGCGGCAATCTGCATGTTTTTGTGCGCGTTCGCTTCCACCTCTTCGCAAGCACAGACCACAACCGACGATCCTGATGTTTTGTTGAAACAGGCCCTTCATCTGGGGGATTTGTACAATTGGGCCGATGCTGCCCCATTATTTACTCAAGCCGAGCAACTGTACGCTGCGCGCAGCGACAGCCGCAATGCGCTTTACGCTCATTTCGGGCAATTACGCTCAACTATGGAGCAACGTTCGCTTCCAGAGGTATCAGAGGAATTAGAAGCTGAGCTAGACAACAATCCGCTCCTTCAGTCTGACAAGGAACTCAGGCTCTTTTGTCTCATGGTTCTCGGGGATATCGACGGAGAGATAGACGCCGCGCCGATGCGCCGCGATTGGGAAGCAGCACTTAAGCTCGCTCAGGGTCTTGGCGACAAAAAGCTGGAAAATCGAGCCTCCGGGGAGCTCGGATTTGCCTTGTTCCTCGAAGGAGACATGGCGTCTGCCCGCCAGAAAGTCGCCAGCGCGCTTATGGGCGCAATGATGCTGGGTGATATCGGCGCTCAGATCCGTTACTTAGCCGCAGTTGGACATGCTTACGTCCAGTTGGGTTCCTACGATGACGCCCTTGGATATTTCGACAAGGCACTCAAGATCGCAGCCAACAATCCTGACGCAGGATATCAATTCGTTGTCAACGAGGGCAGGCTCCAGGCATTCCGGGGAATGGGGAAACTCGACGACGCCGAGCAGCTCGCCAACGAGATCATCGCTCAAGCAAGGTCAAGGCAGAAACACGTGAAGGAAACGCAGGCCCTCATCACAGGCGGCACCGTAGAAAATGCAAAGGGCAATGAAGCGAAGGCAATTGAGGAGTTCAATACAGCAATTGACCTAGCACAAAAGGGCCATTTCACCCGCTTGCTCGCAGATGCTCAATTCTACTTGGAAGATATCTATCGCAAGAGGGGTGATCTATCCAAAGCCGAATCTTTGGCTGCGGCCGCGGCCGAATCCACGCAGAATAGCGGCGACCTTTATTTGCTTCCTCTGCGTCTGCAAGCCCTCGCCCAGTTGCAAACGAGCCAAGGAAAATATCGCGATGCCAGCCAGACATACGACCGAGCCTCCGACGTCTTAGACGCGATGATTGGCAACGTCAGATCTGCAGCTGGAAAAATCGGCCTGATCAGTGCCATGAGCTCTGTTTATGCAGAGCACTTTGCTTTGGTTGCAGACCACTTGAGCGACACTGCTAAAGCCTTCTCCGTTCTCGAACACGCCCGCGGTCGAGTGACGACCGAACTCTTGATGAGCGGAAAACCACCCGAATCCCCAGAGGAGTTGGAAATCGAGAAGCAGATTAGCCGCCTAAATCTCGAACTAGCGAAAGCAAAGTCGGCTGAGCAGATTCACCAAATTCGAGACAAGATTTTTCTGGCGGAAGAAGCGCGATGGGTTACTCCCGCATCGAGTACCTGGAAATCCCGCCCATGGCAAACCGCTCCGTTGGAACGCATACGGGCGGGTCTCAACGCAGACGAACTTGTGCTTGAGTACGTTATGGCGCAGCCGCATTCCTATTGTTTAGTGGTCGGCCCAGATTCGGTCCGCATCGTGCCACTTGCTGATCGGGCAACCATCGAAAGCTTAGTTCTCGCCTACCTAAAAACATTGAAGACAAAAGGGACATCGAAGGCCCAAGCGGCGGGTCTCTACGACGCGCTGCTCAGAGGCATCCCAGAGGTCTCGAAGAAAGAACGCATCATAATCGTGCCTGACGGTCGCTTGCATCTCTTGCCGTTCGATGCGCTCGTTGATGGCACCGGGCACTACTTGGTTTCTTCTCACACCATAACCTATGCCCCTTCCGCGACCTTCCTATATTTGGCTAAAACCCAGCCAGAGCCAGCGTCGCAGCATGTTCTTCTCGGCATCGGCGGAATTCCCTACGAGAAGAATCCGGACCTCGCCAAAGTGGCGACGCTGCGAGGATACATGAGCAGCCCTTTGGTCGATTTGACAGCGTCCAAAGAAGAGGTTCTTGCGGCCCAAGCTGCGATCCGTAGCGACAGCGACACCGTCCTCCTTGGTTCGAATGCCACGAAATCTGCGTTTAAACGCTCGGGCCTAGACCAACACTCAATCATTCATTTGGCTGTGCACGGCGTAGCCAACGAAAAACATCCTGAACGCGCTGCGCTTATATTTCTAAGCGATTCATCATCGGGTGATGATGGGATTCTGGAGGCAAGCGAAATCGTACATTTGCATACGAATGCCGACCTCGTTGTCTTGTCGGCTTGCGACACGGCGGTTGGTCGCCTGCAAGGTGAAGAAGGCATTGCAAATCTCTCTCTAGCGTTTCAACTCGCCGGCGCGAAAACCGTTGTTTCCACGCTCTGGAGTATCGACGACACGACGGTGCTTTATCTAATGCAGCGTTTCTACGCTCACTTGGCAGAGAAGGATACGGTTGCTCATGCGTTGACCTCAGCTAAGAAGGACATGCTTAGGACTTACGGTACGCAAGCCGTTCCATACTACTGGGCCAGCTTCAGACTGGAAGGTCCAGGCGATCATGCCATTAGCCTGACTCCAAACTTGGTTCGATGAATTGACGGAAAGAAGACCTATGTCCGCCACACAAAGCTCATCAACCCAACTCCCCTCGCCCAAGGACCGCGCCAAAATCATTAGCACGATCAAAAAGCTCGTTTCCGAACGGCACATCAACGTCAGCAATCCAAATCAAGACTACCGACCATGGCTGGCCTTGGTCGACGAGAAAACGCCGTGCCTCATGGAACTGGAAAGAGAAGCTTTCGAGGCCGGGATGGCCGAACTCCTTAGGGTGTTAGGAAGCAGCCATACGGCTTTTCTTCATCAGCGACGTGACAGTATTCCAGCGCCTTATTCCATCAATGCCACACTGCGCCCGGTCGAAACTCTTAGTGGCAAGCGTTGGATGTTCGTGGACGTGATAGACGACGGCGTTGCGTTTCACGCGGGAATCCGCCCTGGCGAATTTCTGCTTTCTATAGATTCAGAACCCGTCGTGCCACCAAAGCCTGCGAATTTCCGCATTGGCGGCAATCATCAGGTCGAGATCGCAGCATATAACGGCAGCAAGCGGAAAATCGCCATCGGCGTACCAAACCGAGCAGCAAAGGACCGGCCCCCAATGATCGAGCCGCGCAGTTTGTCGCATCGAACACTGGCCCCCGGTGTTGGTTACGTAAGAGTGGCAACATTTCCCGGAGCCGTCGGTCAAAGTTTCGCGAAAGGCTTGGACGATGCCATACGTGATCTGAAGGAAGGCGGGGTTCAAAGACTAATTGCGGACATTCGAGGAAATATCGGGGGCGGATTAGGCTCTCTTCGGCTCATAAGTTATCTATGTTCGGGCAAATCGGAGATAGGCTACAGTCTCACGCGCAGGCGGCTTCGAAAAGGCTATCGCAAAGAAAGTCTCACTCGCATCGGCAAGATTCCCGCGACCAGAGCAGAGCTGCTCATGATGGCCGTGCGCTTCAAAGTCTTCCAGAGAGACCGCTCAATGGTTCTTGTCACCGAAGGGCTTGGCCCACAGCCATTTCATGGTCGAATCGTCGTTCTAGTCAACGAACATACACATAGCGCAGCGGAAATGGTGGCCAGCTTTGCGAAGCAGAACCACCACGCCACAATCGTTGGCACGAGAACGGCCGGCGAGGTTCTCGGAGGGGCCAATTTCAAATTGCACGGAGGATACATCCTCCGAATGCCGGTCGCCGGCTGGTATACCTGGCAGGGAGACTGTATCGAAGGCAAGGGCGTCGAGCCGGATTTCGTTGTCGAAAACTCTCCAGATTCGCTTGGGGCTGGGGTTGACACGCAGTTGGACAGAGCACTGGAGGTTGTCAAGTCCCTCTGATCACTGCAATTTTCTTGCTTACGTTTTTCTTTTTCAGGGCCTCTGAGTATAGTGAGGGCAGTTCTCACTGAATTTTTCCCCCTCCTTCACGCGCGAGGCGCACCGCTTTCGGGGATGGGTGTGGCTGTTCGACGAAACTGTGAGGCGCAGTCGAGCATCACGGGGGCATCTATGGCGACCTACGACGAAATGAGTCCTGCGGCGAGGCAGCAACTCATGCAGGATCTTCGCAGTCTCAGCGGCTTGCGGGAAGGCCCGAAAGGCACGTTTCCGGACGGCACGCACTATGAGTACGACCCCGACCTAAAAGGAACTGTGGAGGTTACCCCCTCAGGGGATCGATTTCCCGTGGCCTTGGTCCGCGGCGAGCTCAAACGCGATTCAGCAGACGTGGTCGCACGAAAGGGGGAGGCCGCCTAGAATGCGATACAACTACAAAGGATTCTGGAGCGATTCATACTGCGACATTGAGGCGCACCGTCGAAGCGATGGGAAGTTAATCTTCGTCGCTACGGAGTTGCCAGATAATCCAGGCACGTCTGTGACCAATGCTCCTCGCTCTGCGTTCGCCTTAAAGAGCACACCTTCGAAAGCCCCAGAAGGCAT
>QHYZ01000255.1 GCA_003225295.1 Acidobacteriota bacterium
TAGGAGAAGCCGAGGGAGAACTCTTTGGGGAAAGCAAGCGACCCACAAAGATCAGCTCGTCCGGATGAATCTCGTTGAGAAGCCGGTCGAGTCCGCGGCCACCCGCCCATTGTTGAGTGACGAAAGCGACCGTTACGGTGCCACTGAGCTTGGCTTCGCCAAGGCGGAGCACGGTTAACAGGTTCATCAGCGCAACGCAGCCGAAGTGATCGCCGATTCCGGGTGCCGTGTATTCGAACGAGCCAAGCTGGTAGTCATGGTGAGTCAGCGTGACCGGATCAAGCAGGTCAACTCCGGCGCTCCGGACCTCCTCTCTGCTCGTTGCGCCAAGGTCGACATACAGCTCGTCGGGGTGTGTCATTTTCGGTGCATTCAACCGCTGTGGTTGAAGATGCACCGACAATCCCGCAAAGACGCCATTTACCTGATTGCCGCTGCGCGTTACTACCCACGCCGGCTGGGCAGCGTGTAGCAAGTCAAACGCTAGGTTTGGCGGAGCCTGTGGCAGGCGCTGGACGCGCAGATAGCCGTCGGCGGTAATCTCGCTGACAACGTAGCCCGGCTCGTCCATGGGTGTCGCGATCAGGCGGAGGGGTGATCCACTTCCTAGGGTGACATAGACGTTTCCCAGGTTGTCGGTGTGTGGAGAAAGACCCTTAAGCTTCGCGCGAATCTGCTCGGCGAGCTTCTGCTCGTAGCCGCTTACGGCAGGCGTTCTTACCAACTGTTCCCAATCCTGCCCGGCCCCGAATGCTTGTGCGGAGATCATTCGGCCGGGCAAAATTGTCGCCGAAACAAAGCAAATCATAGCCCTCACGACCAACGCCTTTTTCATTCCTCACTCCCCCATGAAAACGCGGGAATCTGTTTTTAACTAACGGCACAGCGCTTCGATCAAGACTTCCTTCCTTGTTTCCGCGAGCTGACTGAGAGCATCGAGTGAAGCGAAGTAACCTCCGACAGCAACCGCGGCTAGAAAGACGAAGGCTTCGGCGGGCAGCCAAGGATTGCCGGTCCAGTTTCCAGTGAAAAGAATCACGGCAGATATGCCGCCCATCAAAATCTGCGAGCCAAACGCAACCAGCACCGCCATCCCCGATTGGCGCTGGCCACGCATCTGGCCGAATTCCATCCTGCGTGGAAAGGTGATCGAGGACCAGTTGGCGATGGTCAGCTGGCCCACGACGGTGAAAATGATGGCCGCGCAGGTAGCCACCAGCATGTGTGCCGAGGGCAAGCCGACGCGCCAGGTGAGCATGCCGAGCGAAAGAGTGATTTCGAGCCAGAGTATGGAGATGAGCATCAAATTCTTTCCGAGAAAGACATCGCGGAAGCGCACGGGCGCGGTGAAGTAGGTCTGAATGCCGCGGCCTTCATAAGCAAAGCTGTTGTAGGCCGGCGCCATCAGAATCAGGATGAGGTAGGCCATCATGCCCGGGAAGAACATCTCTGCCGAGACCCCCTTGCCGCCTACGGTCGGATGCCTTCCGGCAAAATTCATGCTGAAGATCAGGATCAGCAAGGGAGGCATCAGCAGCGTGAGATACGCAAAACCGTTGCGAGTCAGGTAGTGGAACTCTTTGCGAACGATGGCCGCCACTTGGGGAGAAAGCAGACTCAAGCGATCGGGGCCATCGTCTTTTGCTGTGGCCGGGCGTGCCGCGGCGCGGGCCGGTGCCGCGGTTTCACTGAGCTCTTCGCCGCGATATTGTGCAGCAAAGCGTCGCCACAGGAGAGCGGTAAACAAAACCAGGTAGACGAGGAGGAGAGCGGCACTTAGCAGAAACCCAGCGGGTTCGAGGCGGATGACGGCGGCCAGGGCGCGGCCCGCAAGCGAAGGCGGCAACCACGCAAGATACGGTAATAGACCGAGGAATGCCGACCGGAGCGAGGCGCCGTAGCGCTGCATCAGGGGCGAAAGAAAATTCAACGAAATCATGGAGAGAACGAAGAGGCCGAGGAATAGTTCCCGGGTCCGGCGGCGGGCGAGCAGGCGCTCCAGCCAGGAACCAACGAGGCGTTCAATCGTCACATTGAGCAGCAAGAAGATGGCAACGATAAGCAGCATGGCTGGCAATACGCCTGGTTTGGCAACCGTGGCTCCGGCGGTCATCGCCAGGAGCCAGGAGACCGATGCGAGCGACGAGAAATCCGCCAGCCCATACGCCAAGCCAATGACATAGAACGCGCGGAGGCTGAGCGGAAACCGCAGCAGCGTGCGGAACTCGAAATTTGCCCCAAAGCCCGCCACAAAGACAGGGAAAAGCTGCCAGAAAAGAAAGATTCCCCAGAAAAGCAAGGACATCCACTCGAGGCGGCCTTGGGAGATAAAGGCGTAGGCGCCGGCATAAAAGGCAAAACTCAGTCCGACGACCAGGACGCTCGCGAAGACGCCCGTAAAGATCAGGCCGATCAGGTCCAGACGATTATTTTTCTTGCGCAGGCTGTTCCTTAGTATTCGCCAGCGAAGTGCGGCAACCAGGCGGATCTGCTCGGAGATACTGACGGAGGGCATCACATCAGCCATGACAGCTCCTCGAGCTGCGGGCGTTCGGTGCCGTCCTGGCCAACGATCGAAAGGAAAATCTGCTCGAGGGTGGTTTTCGTTCCAGCCTCACCGGAAATCCCCGCGCGCAATTCTTCGATGGAACCCTGCGCGACGAGCCGCCCCTTATGAATGATGCCCACGTGACTGCAGAGCCGCTCGACAATTTCGAGCACATGGGAGGTCAGGAAAATGGTTGTGCCGCGTTCCGTCATACGCGCCAGGAGCGCTTTCAGCGCGCCGGCTGCGAGCGCATCCACCCCTTCGAACGGTTCGTCGAGAAACAGAATCCGTGGTCCGTGAATCACCGCGGCAGCGAGAGCAAGTTTCTTTTGCATTCCATGCGAGTAGTCGGCAATCATGGTCTTGGGCCGATCGGCGAGTTGCATGAAATCAAGCAATTCCTCGGAGCGGCGCTGGGTTGTGGCGCGGTCCAGTCCGTACATCCGGCCGACAAACTTCAGATACTCGGAACCCGTCAAGCGCTCGAAAAGTCCCATGCCTTCCGGCACAACGCCGATCTGGCGTTTTACTTCCACGGGTTTGGCGGCAAAGTCCACGCCCAGCAGCTGCATGCTGCCGGAAGTCGGCGCCAGCAAGCCGGTCAGAATCTTGATGGTCGTCGATTTTCCCGCGCCGTTCGGTCCCAGAAATCCGAAGAATTGGCCGGCGGTCACCTGCAGATCGACGCTGTCGACCGCCGTGAGGGCGCCGAATGTCCTGGTCAGTTTTTGCGTCTGAATGGCCATTTCCGGCATCGGGACTCCCTTTCCGGCCGCAAGCATGAGAAGCAAAACTCTAGCACGAGTCGTCGTGATCTTTGGATAAGGCCAGGAGAGTAAAACCCGTCAGGAAGTCTTTTGCGGGGCTGTTGAAGCGCGCGCCAGATGCAATTCCTTGGCCGGGAAGGCCGCTAAAACGGCAGGCAATTCCACGCGGAAAACGGCGCCGCCTTCCTGCCGGTTGTAGCAGAGAATTCTTCCGCCGTGCTCTTGAACGATGCCGAAGCAGATGCTGAGGCCCAGGCCGGTACCTTTGCCTACCGGCTTGGTGGTATAGAAAGGATCGAAAACGCGATAGGGGTCCGTGAGACCGGGACCTGTGTCAGAAAATAGGATGACCACGTTGCCGCGGTCGCGGATCGTTTTGATGGTCAGAACACCGCCCGTGGCTGCTTCCATGGCCTCCAGCGCGTTGCTAACAATGTTGAAGAAAACCTGCATCAACTGATTTCCGTCTCCGCGCACGCCGGGGAGAACGGACTCCAGCTGCAGTTCCACGCGTGACGTGCCGGTACGCAGGTCGAGCGCGCGAAGCTGCACCGCGTTGTTCACCACCGTGTTGATATCCAGGAGGGTCCGCTCGGGAGGAACCTGGCGCGCGAAGCTCAAGAGATTGCCAACCAAAGTGTTTGTGCGGCGCGCCTGGTCACGGATTTTTGCGGCCATGGCGCGCGCTTTTTCCGGAACGGTTGGATCCTCGGCAAGCAAGTCAGAAAAACCGAGGATGGCCGCGAGCGGGTTGTTGATTTCATGAGCCGCGCCGGCGGCCAGCTGGCCCAGAGAAACAAGTTTTTCAGATTGCACGATCTGCGCCTGCAAACGCTTCAGATTTTCAACCGATTGTTCGGAGCGTGCCAGAAGCCAGGTGCGGTCCTTATCGGCCAGGTGGGTACGAAGAAAAATCAGCAGCGCCAGCGGAACCGAAGCGATCAAAGTTGCCATGAGGCGGAAATCGCGGACTTCCGGAGTCTCATGACCAAACCGGATCGTATAGATCGCGAAGATGGGAAGGGAAATCACCGCGGCCATGGCAAAGCCTGCGGGCCAGACACGCTCATCGACGGTGGAGTCCGAATTCGACTCGCTAGGAGCATCCAACCTGTCCCGATATTGATAGGCGATCGCACCGGCGAAGGCGAACCACAGGAAACTGGAGACCAGGGGAATATCGTACAAGCTTCCGGTGTAGTACCGCCGGCTGGCGATGGCCACATTGATGGTCAGCGAGGAGAGCAAATAGGCGGCAGAGGCGCCGAAGAGGTTGGCATACACCACCCGCCAGGCTCCTCGCGATCCCAGCCAAAGCGCGCCCCAAGCCGCAAGGATGATCATGTTCTGAAGGTTGGCAAGCAGGTTGTAGTTGTAATTGTATTGTTCGACGGCCGGCGAAGCATACAACCATGGCAGAACCACAAAGGCGTAAAGATAGGTCCACCAGACGAACAGGAGCACAAAATCCAGATATCCGAAGCGCAGCTGGATCTCTCCGCGCCGCAGATGCGGACGCAACGCCAGCGCCGCCAGCATCGGAATTCCGCGCAGAAAAAAAAGGATATCTCCCCCGTTTAGATCGGGGACGGGTTTGTGAAGATAGATCTCATAATAGGTCCACTGAAACTGCCCGATCATCCAAAGCGTGCAGCTGACGGCCAGCAGCATCCAGAAGAGGTTCTGGCGCCATTTGGGCGTGCCGGCATTCAGCAGCAGGCCGGCATTGGCCAGGAGTGGCAGGACGCACTGCACGAGATTGCCGAAGGTATTAAGCGGCTCCGAGCCGCGCTTTAGCGACAGTGACACGGCCGAGTAGATGAGCAGGAAGAAGAGCCAACTCCCAATCATCCAGGCGATTCTGCGGGAAGAAGACATACTGTAAGTATTCCCAGTTATTCCCAGTGTAGGCGCGCATGGCAGGGATGCGTGCGGACAATCACTCTGTCTTGGTCTAAAAGATAAACGAATGCCGCGCCCCAACCACACGACGGCACGACCGGTAACCTCAAATTGTGGCGATGGACGGATTGTACCACCGATTGCGGGCTGGGCGGTGAAAGGATGGTGAGCCCAGGTCGGTCATCAAACGCGGTTCAATTTGAAAGAATTGCCCGTGTTTCGGCGGGTCCAGAGACCTCAAATCGACCCGCAGCAGTAGCAAGAACAGCAGCCCGGTTAGCTCCTTGCGGACAGGTCCACCTGCTAATAGTGTGTTCCGGCTACAGCAGTTTGGCGGTCCGGCCGCCTCGGAATCCACGGCCGGAGCATCTTATCGCACCTTCAAAATAGCGCTAGCGGAACGTATCAGACTGCCACTCGTCGCGCTAAGCGTGAGATTGTAGTTTCCAGTTGGCGTCCGCTCGTCCACCTGCAGTGTGAGCACAGATGTGCCGGAACCGGCGATCGACGGCGGACTAAATACCGCTGTCACGAACGGGGGCAGGCCGGTCACACCAAGATTTACAGTTCCCGTGAAGCCCTGTACCGCGGCCACCGAAAGAGAATAGCTCCCGCCGTCAAGCCGGCGGATCTTGGCACTTGCAGGAGACGCGGAAACAAAAAAGTCGCTGGCGTTGACGACCAGGGTCACCGGCGTGGTGTGTGAGAATCTGCCGCTTGTCCCCCTGATGGTCAGGCTATACGTGCCTGGTGGCGTCGTCGTGCCCGTCGTCACCGCTAGTGTCGTCGAGCCCGATCCAGTCAACGATGCGGGATAGAACGAAGCGGTGGCGCCGGAAGGCAGACCCTCAACACTGAAGCTCACTGTTCCCGTGAAGGTGTTTCCTGGCACCACGGTCACGGTGTGATTTGCACTGGCTCCCGGCGGCACAGTCGCCGCGGATGGTGTCGATAAGAGCGAGAACGCGGGCAAGACGATGATGGTGCGTGTTTTCGGCGATGGATCATTTAGGCCAGCGTTGTCGGTCACCGTGAGAGTCGCAACGAATATGCCGGGCGTCGAGTACGTCACATTGCCGGGCGTAGCCACATTACTAGACCCGGGGCTGCCGCCAGGGAATGACCAGGAATATGCAGTGACTGTTCCATCTGGGTCCGTACCCGATCCAGAGAAAAACACGGACTGCCCAGCTTCGACAAACACATAGCCCGAGGGACTGTCAATCGACCCCGTGGGCGGTACATCTACTGCGGCCAATGTCTGGACTAAATCCAACCTGCCGTTGCCCATATCGGGGCCTACGGGCATGGCATGAGCCACAGCGGCGGCCGCGTGAGACTCATTGGTATTCGCCTGCTTGTTTAGCAGCAGCGCGGCTGCGCCGGAAACAAACGGCGCACTGAACGAAGTTCCCCATCCCGCGGCGTAGGTGCCAAAGGGATAGGTTGTGACAATGGCC
>QHYZ01000128.1 GCA_003225295.1 Acidobacteriota bacterium
GACCAAGATACGCGGTCTTCGTTTTCCAATTATGGCAATGCCATCGTGTGGGTTGCCGCTCCGGGCGAGGCCATTGTCACAACCTATCCCTTTGGCACCTACGCCGCGGGATGGGGAACTTCGTTCAGTGCGCCGTTTGTTTCCGGCGCAGCCGCGCTGCTGCTAAACAAGCAGGCGAATACCAATGAGTCTCAGGCGGCCGCCGCTGTGGCTCATGCCATGCCCGTAGGCCCCGATATGGGCAACGGCAGGTTGGATTTAGTTCAGGCGCTCGGGTCACTTGGTCCCGCAGATGTACCGCCCACGGGGTCGATTGACAGTCCCTCGGGCTATGTGATCATCTTCGCCGGACAGTCCGTGTTTTTCTCTGGATCGGGTACGGACCCAGATGGAACAGTCACTGCATATTCCTGGTCATTCCCTGGCGGCAACCCCGGGTCTAGTAATGTGGCTACGCCCGGCAATGTGACATACTCGACGCCCGGCATATTCGTTGCGACTCTCACGGTGACCGACGACGCTGGCCTAAATGATCCATCGCCGAAAACACGCACCGTCGTCGTTTTGCCCTGCGCTTTATTCTGCAATTCGCTCCAGGGCTTATGAAGATTCGCTAGGTGGAGCTCGGTTGGTTGCACCGTTCGATCTGGTCGGACCCGTCCTACCGCCGATCACGACCGTGCCAATCGTATGGCGGAAGTTGGTCCTCTCGACGATGATCGTCTCGCCTTCCCAGGGTCCTCGTGAGTCGCGCCCGTCCGCTCATGAAGCGAGGCGGGCAAGTGCCGCCGGTCGGCCGAACATCTAACCCTGACATGGGAAGCTGCTCGGGCCGGTCAGCTTCGCCGGTGCAACGCAGTGAAAGGAGGGGTAAGAAGCTCCCCATGCTGTCCAGGAATGTTACCCGTCGAGAATTACTCAGGATTGGCGCCGCTACGGCTGCAACAGAGATCGCTGCCGCGCTCCTGCCTGGATGCGGCGGTGGCGATACTTCCCCCGTTCCCGCTCCATCCGTTTGCTCCAAATTGACTGACATTGAGCACGTGGTGATCTTCATCGAGGAAAATCGTTCCTTCGACCATTATTTCGGAAGCTACCGCGGCGTGCGTGGATTCTCCGACCAAAGTCCGGCATTCCAGCAACCTGACCCGGCAAATTCCACCAACCCGCCGGCCGGCGCATTGCTGCCATTCCATCTCGACACTTCCAAGACGAACGCCGCATGCACCCACGACATCACGCACGACTGGGTGCCACAGCACCAGAGCTGGGACAACGGCGCAATGGATGGCTTTGTGACCTCCCGCCTCCCGATCAATACCGATGATGCCGTCCTCACCATGGGTTATTACACTCGCGCCGACCTTCCTTTTTACTACGCCGTGGCTGACGCCTTCACGATATGCGATAACTATTTCTGCTCGGTGATCGGCCCCACGGATCCGAACCGTCTCTACACCATGGCGGCTTCCATTGACCCGGCTGGACAGCATGGCGGACCCTTACTTCAAACGCTGATCGCAAATCGCTCGTCGTTCTTCGGCAAACTCACCTATACGACCATGCCCGAACAGCTTCAGGCTCGCGGAATTTCGTGGAAGGTTTACTCGTCGCCTGACCAGAATATCTTGAACATTTTCTCGAACAATGTTCTGTCGTACTTCAAGAATTTCCAGGACCCCGCATCGCCGCTCTACCAGAACGCGTTCGGGCCCCAGTTTCCAGTTGATTTTCTGACCGACGCGCTGTCGGGAAACCTGCCACAAGTCTCCTGGGTGCTGGCCTCCATCGTTGACTCCGATCACCCGCCTGCGCCCTCACTCTTTGGAGAGAACACGCTGTCCGCGATTATCAGCGCTTTGACTGGGAATCCAACGGTGTGGGCAAAGACGGTGCTATTCGCCACTTACGACGAGAATGGCGGCTTCTTTGACCACCTCGCGCCGGTCACGGCGCCTCCGGGCACACCCGACGAATACATTACTGCCCCCGCAGTCCCGGACCCCACGGTGGTCGGCACTCCTCCCATTCTCGGCCCCATCGGGTTGGGTTTTCGTGTGCCCATGTTGGTGATTTCTCCGTTCAGCCGGGGTGGATTTGTATCGTCGGCTCTGTTCGATCACACCTCAGTACTGCGATTCCTCGAGAAACGTTTTGGTGCGGAAGTGCCCAACCTGAGCGCATGGCGGCGGGTCACCGTTGGCGATCTCACGAGCGCCTTTAACTTCACAAGGCCTGAGCAGTCGATTCCCACCCTGCCGCCCACGCTTCCAGCAATTCCGCAGATACTCGTGGAGTGTGCAGCCAGCCTAGCCGGCACAACGCCATATCAAGTACCGAACCCGCAGAGCTCCCCGACGCAGGAAACTGGACCGGCGGCTCGACCAAGTGGTCCGTGCTAGTTCCCTGGCTGGGCTGTTGTCCAACGCTCCTGCCCCCATGGGATTCACCGGACCGGCGGTTTGTATCCAATCCGCCCATTGATCTCCCCGCCTTCCAGGTCCCGGATGCACAGCTTCGTCAGGTCGTTAGCATCGCATTGATAAATCTGCTTGATCGGCAAGTCTTCGTCCTGCACCTGGTACTGCCCCGACGCCATGTCCTGCGCATCATCGGCTGATGAAGTCACTAGCGGGCTGCCCTCCCGCACGCGCACTCGAAACTGCCGCGACGACGGTTCGTAATTCGCGTAACTGAAGCAGTGTTCAATGCAAGCGCGCTCGGCGGCATGCCCCGCAAATTCCATCCGTGAACCCTCCGGGGCTTCAATCGTCACAATGACCCGCGTCCCCGGCGCCAGCTTGCTCACCAACTCCTCGGAGTGCTCTTCCAGCCGGTTCAGCCATCCTGTGTCCTGGTACAGAAACACGAAGAAAACACCCGCACAAATTCCGAACCCTGCCAAGTGCCATTTTCGCGGCTTGATGCCTCCCAGTAGGCAAAGAACGAAAATGGCCGAAATCGTCGTCAGCCGGGATGCCAGCAACCCGATCCATCCTCCCTCGGGAGACGGGCGCAAGTTCTCAGGCAGAAGCGCCGTAGCGCAAAACGTCACCGTGTACAATTCGAGCGGCAATTCAAATTGTCGCCACCAATCGATTTCCTTCCTCCGCGAATACAGTTCGTTCGCTGCGCAAGCAATCCCGAAGAAAAACGCCGCTGCCGCCAGCCAAAAGTACCGCGTTCCGAAGAGCCCCAGTTGATCTGCGCCGTTATACAGATAGAACGGTCCGCGATCCCAATCTCCGAGCAGCGACGCCCGGCGCGCAACATACCAGCGCACGGCAACGAATCCGCCAGCCACTGCCAGCGGCAGTGTCAATTTCCACCACCCCGACAATTTCGCTCTGATGTTGATGTAGGCCAACGTGCCAACTAGCCACAGAAAACCGATCGGGTGAGCAAGCATCGCCAGCAGCGCGAACGCCGCGGCGGCGATCCAATCGATTCGTTGCGCGCGCCGGAGGATCGCCAACCCGAAGCAAGCCAGCCCGACCGACAAATAATAGTTCATGAAACCCATGTTGAAGGAATAGCCATAAGCCAGCGTGGCGATGCAGGGCGCGAGAAACCACGGCGGGCGCTCCGTTACCACGGCGACAAAAGCGAAGACCCCCCAAAAGAAAATCAACACACAAACAGAAACAACAATTGTCTGCGCTGCCGCAATGCCCACAAGATTCGCCACTCGCAGCAACGCCACATCGAACAAAACATTGTTCCACCGCTTGGCAATGTAGAGCCCCGACGCTTGGCCCTTTTCAATCAATTGCGCAAGCCACGCGTTATAGACATGGCTCGGCAGATCACCGGCTTCGATGCGCCTGTGCCACACGCACGGGATAAGGAGTGCAAGGGATAGCAACAGGACACGCAGCTTGGATTCGCGCAGAAACGCAAACACACCTGCGGGTTGAATGCCAGTGGCCGCCATTCTTACCTGGAGATCACCAAAATTGTCCCACTCAAGATCGCTGCGGCCGATTCTACTATTGAAGATCCGCAGTTCTCCCTGAGATTCGGTGATATTATCCTCCCTTCCGGAAACAAAGGAGGAATCGTGAAGACGCGGTCGACCCATGTTTTTCGCGGTCGGTGGAGTCTTATCGGAGCACTTCGATGGATGCTCCAAGGAGTGCTGCTTCTCCTTATGAGTCTGCAGACTGCGGATCTCGCCCGCGCGCAGGAACCTGCGCCAGCCGCAAAGTGCCCGCCCGCGGCGCGAATCGATTCGGCAAAGGACACCTATGGCACCACCATTGTGACTGACCCCTACCGCTGGCTGGAAGATCAAAACAACCCCGAGACCCGGGCATGGATTGATGCCGAGCAAAAGTGCACGGAAAGTGCGCTTTCCAAGCTCCCGGGCCGCGCGGAACTAACTAAACGGATCACGGATCTCCTTCATAACGATTCCTTCGAAGCGCCAGTGGAACGAGGCGGGCGCTATTTCTTCCGCGAGCGCCTGGCAGGCCAGGACCTCTCTCTTCTTTGTGTTCGCCGCGGCTTGAACGCCGCCGATGAGATTTTGATCGATCCCCTGCCCTGGAGCTCCGATCACTCCGCCAGTGTCACCTTTGAAAATGTGAGCCGCGACGGCAGATTCATTTTCTACGGTCGGCGAGACGGCGGGCAGGACGAAATCACACCCAGGGTACTAGACGTGGAAGCAAAAATAACTCTCCCCGATGCCTTTCCCAAGGCACGGTATTTCGGCCTGGAGCCCACACCCGACAACAAGGGCGTTTACTATTCGCGGGTGACTCCTGATGGGCCGCGCGCCTTCTACCACCCGATGGGCAGCGACGGCACAAACGACAAACTCATTTACGGAAACACTCTAGGGAGAGAGAAGATTCTTACGTTGCAATTGTCGGAGGACGGCACCTATCTAGTCTATCTGGTCATCTACGGTTCCGGATCGGAAAAAACGGAGATCTATGTTCAGAACGTGAAAGAAAACGGCCCGGTGGTGGCCGCGGTCAATGACCAGAAGGCTGTCTTTTACCCGACCTTTGCGGGGGATGGTTTTTTCATCCTGACGAATTGGAAAGCTCCCCAGTGGCACGTCTTTTCGACAACCTTCGCGACCCCCCAGCGCGAACACTGGCGTGAAGTTGTTCCCGCCAGCGACGTGCACTTGGAATCCATCGCCGCTGCCGGCGGAAAGCTGATTGGACAATACACGCGTAATGCCACCTCCGAGCTGAAGGTTTTCGATGGCAATGGCAAACCGGAAAGTTCTATCGCTCTGCCGGCGCTCGGCTCGGTCGGTGCCTTCACGGGGCGTTGGGAAAGCCCGGAGCTCTTTATTTCCTTCGAATCCTATGACTACGCACCATCCATATTCCGGTACGACGTGAAGCGAGCGAAATCCGAAGTGTGGGCCAAAAGCAAGGTGCCATTTGATCCCGCCGCCTTCGAGATTCAACAGGTTTGGTACCAATCCAAGGACAAAACGCTCGTGCCCATGTTTTTGTTCCACAACAAGGGTTTGAAGATGGAAGGTTCGAATCCCGTTTTGTTGACCGGCTACGGCGGGTTCGACGTCAGTGAAACGCCAAACTACTGGCCGCTCGCGCTTGTTTGGGCCGAGCACGGTGGAATTCTTGCCGACGCGAATCTTCGCGGCGGTGGAGAATTCGGCGAGGATTGGCATCGCGCGGGGATGCTCGGGAAAAAGCAGACTGTTTTTGATGATTTTATCGCCGCGGCCGAATACCTGATTGCCAACAAATACACAACTTCCTCTAACTTGGCGATAGATGGCACCAGCAATGGCGGATTGCTGGTCGGAGCGGCGATGACGCAACGCCCTGACTTATTCCAGGCTGTCGTCTGCCGGTATCCTCTCCTGGATATGCTGCGCTATCAAAAATTCTTCGAGGGACCGTACTGGGTTCCTGAGTATGGCACCGCTGAAAATCTCGATCAATTCGGATATCTGTACGAATATTCTCCTTACCATCGCGTCGTGGGCGGCCGGAAGTACCCGTCGGCGCTGTTCGTTACCGGAGATGGCGACACCCGCGTGGCGCCCTTACACGCGCGAAAAATGACCGCGCAGCTGCAATCCGCCACTGCTTCAAGTCGCCCGATTCTGCTGCTCTACGACACGAAGTCCGGCCACTCCGGCGGAAGACCCATCAACAAGCAGATCGAGGAAAATACTGACATTCTCAGCTTCCTGTTCTGGCAGCTCGGTGTCCCCACGAACTGAAGTGCCCAAGAAAGTCGACCTGCGGCATACTGCCAACCTGACATTGTCCGCCGCAGCGGGACCGTGCTCGGAGACTTGAACGGTGACATCGGCTAGGGGGGGACATCGGCCCACTTCTGCCCTTTCGTCCAGTACCCCGGGACATCACAATCCCTCAAGCTAGAAACAGCATTGAGTGGCGCTCAGTGCATGTCCTCGGGATGCGCAAATTACTCCATCTCAGTATCACCTTTCCATTCTCTGTTGCTGTGTCCGGTACGACCAACACTGCGGTGAGCTGGTCCGTCAACGGCACTACTGGCGGCACCACCACAAGCGGAACAATTGACACCAGCGGAAACTACGCGGCGCCAGCTGCCCTTCCAAACCCCAATACCATCACCATCCGAGCCACCAGCGCCGCGGACGCTTCGGCTAGCGGATCGAGTAGCGTCACCCTTCTGAATCCGACACCGGGTCTTACCGGCATCAATCCCGCAAGCGTAGGCACGGGAAATTTCTCTCTCATGGTCACCGGCAGCAAATTTGTAAGTGGCGCTCAGGTGCTCTTTGGCGCGACCCCACTCCAAACGATTTTTGTTTCTACCACCCAGCTTACGGCCGTAGGCGCGGCTTCCTCCGCGGGATCCTACGCCATCCGTGTGACCAACCCTTCTCCCGGAAGCAGTTCCTCTTCCAGTATCGATCTTCACGTCACCGGCTCATCGCAACCTCCCAACTGTGGCAGCATGTCGATCGGCCAAGGCGCGAGTCTCGGAGGCTTCGTGCCTTTTGCCGCCGACAGTCTCTGGAACACCGATATTTCTTCCGCGCCCGTGGATCCCAATTCCACGGCAGTGATCAATTTCATCGGCAGCGGCATTGGCATCCATGCGGACTTCGGGGCGGGCCAGTATCAGGGCTCGACGATCGGTATTCCCTACCTGATCGTTGGCGCGCAGCAACCGCCGGTCACGGTCAATGTCACCGCCTACGGCAGTGACAGCGATCCCGGGCCCATGCCTGTTCCAGTCACGGCGCCGATCGAAGGCTACCCCAATCCTGGCACGGGCGACCGTCATGTCCTGGTTCTCGACAATTCGAATTGCTTCCTCTACGAGCTCTACAGTTCTTATATCTCCGGAAATTCCTGGAACGTTGGCTCGGCAGCAGTTTGGGATCTTGTTTCGAACGAACAGCGTCCCTACACTTGGACTAGCGCCGATGCCGCCGGACTTCCGATCTTTCCCGGACTCGCGCGATACGACGAAGTCATTGCGGGAAAGATTTCCCACGCCCTGCGTTTCACGCTGCAACAAAGCCGCGCGGCATTCATTCCTCCCGCTTCGCACTGGGCCGCGAACTCCAGCAATGCAAACGCTGCGCCCATGGGAATGCGCATGCGTCTGAAGTCCAACTTTGACGTCTCCGCGTATTCGGCAATGAACCAGGTGATCCTGAACGCGCTAAAAAATTACGGCATGATCATGGCCGACAACGGTTCGAGTCTGTATCTCAGCGGCGCGCCCGATGACCGCTGGGATAACAATGACCTCCACGCTCTTGGGCAGGTGAACGCTTCCGACTTCGAAGTCATTCAGATGACGCCGCTGTACACTCAAAACAATGTTCCCAGCGGAGCGGTGCCGCAAATCACTTCCTTCACGGCGAGCGCGAATTCCATTTCCGCCGGCACGCCGGTCACTTTGTCCTGGCTGGTAAGCGGCGCTTCTTATGTGATTGTTTCCCCAGATGCCGGTGCCGTCCGAAGCACCAGCATCACCGTCGCGCCCGCGCAGTCCACCATCTACACGCTTTACGCCACCAACGCCTACGGCCGTACCAGCGCAACCGTCTCCATCACCGTCCACTAAACACCGCAAACGCAGCAGGCCTTTTCCGGAGTACGGGCAGGCGCCAAAAACGTTGGCGTCACGCCAACGGCCCGCGAGGCAGAATCCGCATCGAACGATGCGCTTCGAAACCTATTTGGAGGGTTGGTTCTCCCCGAGACGCTTCAGGCGATCACGCAAGCGCCGCTGCAACGGCGTGGGGGTGTTGGGATTGAAAGCCACGAGATACCAGAGCGGCTGGCTGCGATCCCGGCTTAGCCAGGTCAACGTCGAAGCATCCGCGTTGGGGTGCCGCGCCACATTTTCGCGAATCGCGCCATAGGGATGCTTCGCCAGCTTATTGAGCGTCTTGGCATTGGCTCGCGGATGCTCGCTGATCAGGCGCAGCAGATAAAAATCCTCTTCCGGCGCTTGCTTGACAAGTTTCTCCAGCATTTCCGGCTTGGCATCGGAGCTTAGGACTAACCCGATTTTTTCATCCCACGCCGTATTGATTTGATTCAAATCGCGGGTGCGCGCATGAATCAATTCTTCGAGAATGCGCCGCTCCTGTTGCATGCGGGCGATCGGCAGCTCCGTGCCCTCCAGGGAATCGAGAACGCGGAGAAGGTGCTGCCTCTCGCCAAAAACGATTTGCGAGGTGCGCGTGGACGCACCTTTTTCCCTTTCCTTGTGCTGAACCAGGTCGGAACGTCGCATTGTTTGGTCGCTCCAGCCCAATCCCTTCCCAAGCTCTTTGAAGGACCGGGCGTTTACTAAGCCTTCGCATCACATGCCATGAAGGGCATAAATCACTCCATGGTGGCTTTAGCGAATTATGTTACGCGTGCGCGATGGGGTAAAGTTTGGTGCGCGCCGCGTGTGCCCGAAGTGCAACCGCCTGCTATGGCAGTCTTGAGGAGAGTACAAACAGGGAGCGAGATGATGTCGGCATTCGAAAAGCACAAAGAAGAACTGGACAAATTCGAGCAGATGTTTGGCCGCGAGCGGGGCCGGCTGGCGGTGTCACTCGACCGTCTTACGAATGCCCTGGTTCTGGTGGGCCAGCACGGAGTGTACTGTACTAGCCAGCGCAATCCGACAGTTCCGGCGATGGACCTGCGCATCATCAATCAAGAGCTGGTGCACGCGAAGGAATTGGTGCAATCGGTGATGGAAGAACTGCGACGTGCAAAAGAAAAGAAGGAAGATCAACCATTTGAAAAGTGACATTAGAAACTACAAACCACAACAGTGAACTTGAGCTAGCCGGTACGCAGGATATCTATTCCGGCCGTAAGAAGGGATTCAAGTGGCGCTCGTTCCCAATGGTGGTGACCGGGCCGTGGCCTGGATGCACGCTGGTCTCGTCCGGCAGGTGCATCAATTTTGATCGCAGGGAATCCATGATTTGGTCCATGGAGCCGCCCCATAGATCCGTGCGGCCGATGCTGCCGGCAAAAAGCGTGTCTCCCGAAAAAAGCTGAGGCGCGCGAGGCGTGATTTTCTCCGGTTCATCCTGAGCCCCGCTTTGCCCGGCATCCTCAGCAGCAGCCGGTTTCTTCAACAAATCAGCGAGGGCAATTTTCTGGCCATCCTCGCCTAGAACGGTACGGATTGTCGGAACGGCGGTAACCTTGCCGGCATCGTGCGGGAGATACAGCGAGACGCTTCCGGGCGTGTGGCCCGGTGTGTGAATGACCTGTGCTTCAAACGATCCCCAGCGAAGAATGTCTCCTTCCTTCAGCAATTGATCCACCTCGGTGAGCTCCGGCGGGTGGACGCCGAGGAACGACGCCTGCATCTCCATGGCTTGATAGAGCGGCAAGTCGTCGCGGTGCATGAGCACGGGAGCGCCCGTGTATAGATGAAGTTTGCTCAGGCCGCCGACGTGATCGATGTGCGCATGAGTGCTGACGATGGCCTTTACCGTGAGCTTATGACGCCCGAGAAGGTCCAGGATGCGATTTACTTCATCGCCGGGGTCCACTACCAGCGCTTCGCGAGTCACCGGGTCACCGATAATCGAGCAATTGCACTGCAATATCCCTACCGGGATAGTGATGTGGATCAATCCGTCGGTGGCGGCATTCAGTACAAATCGGCCCTCGCTCATAACGGGGATTATATCATCTGCGATGATGGCCCATGCGACAGACGCCGCATGGACTTCTCGCTCGTTGATACAATGCCCTTTGCTAGACTAAGACTGGCGCATAGGTGCTCATCGGGGGTCGGCGCATCAGTTCCGGAGGACAATCCTTCACCTCCGCAAGCGCATCTATGAGATGGCTTCAACATCCAGGAGGATGCGCGAGGGCCTTGAAATGGCTACTGCAACTACAGCTCTGAACACTCCGCTTGCGGCGGTGCACCTTGCCGCGGGCGCGAAGATGGGCGTTTGGTTCGGCTGCGCCCTGCCGGATGACTTTGGCGACGCGGCCGCCGAGTTTCACTATGCGCGGGAGACGGTGGCGCTGATCGACAAGAACTACCGCGCGCATCTCTCCTTCACTGGGCCCGACCGGGTGCGCTACCTGAACGCGGTTCTGACGAACAACATCAAGGACCTGCCCACAGGCTGCGGCACCGTTTCTCTGCTGCTGAATCCGCAGGGCCACATTCTCGCGGAGATCGAGACGTATTCTTTCGTGGACCGGCTCTTCTGCGTTTCGTACGCGATGATTCGCGAGCGGCTGGTCGAGTGGCTCGACAAATACATTATCATGGACGACGTGACGCTGACCGATGAGACGGCACGCTACGGCACGCTGGCGCTGGAGGGGCCACAGGCTGCCGCGATGGTGAAGGATCTCGCGGGTGTTGATCTTGCACAATTGAGCGAGCTCGCCAGTGTGGACGCTGCACTACCTCGTCGTTTTTTTTCAAGTGTCATTCCTCATCCCACCGGTGTCGTCCTGAGCGAAGTCCACTTCAGCCAAGCCGGTGTCCCTGCTCCGAATGATCTGGATGACACCGTTCGAACGGCGCCGGCGCGGGATGCAATTCCCTGCAGAATCGTAAGACGCTCTTTGGGGGGAGTGCCCGGCGCGGAGTTCGTCACCGAAGCCGGAAAATTGCCAGGGCTTTGGCAGATTCTCTCAAATGAGGCGCGCACGCACGGCGGCGGGCCGACGGGATACTCGGCGCTGAGCGCAATCCGGCTCACTCAAGGCGTGCCGTGGTTTGGCTATGACTTCGGAGAAAAACAGCTCCCCCACGAAGCGGGATTGCAGGACAGCCACATCAGCTACACCAAAGGCTGCTATACCGGACAGGAGATCGTGGAGCGCGTGCGCTCGCGCGGCCAGGTAAACCGTCAGCGCGTGCGGCTGACTTTTTCTGGCGCGGCTGTTCCTGAAACAGGCGCGGCGCTGACTCTGGACGGCACAGAAGTCGGATACGTCACGCGGGCGGCGAAGACTTGGGATCCTCCGCGCATCCTCGGCATGGGCTACGTCCGCAAAGAAGCCAACGCTTCGGGGAGCGTACTGCACTGGGCTGGCGGCACTGCGACAGTCCTGAACACTTAGGCTCTAAAGTGCATGCGAGCATAGGGGTTGCGCATGTCGGATGCCTTTGTTGCCGTCCACAATGGAAGGGCAGCGCCGGAGAAGTCGCAGTAGGAGGCGGTGCCAGATTCACTCAAATTCGCGGCGGGGAGCCGATTGTTCGAGACCGACCCGTCCTGCGGCGATGTCGGCTCTGAAATAGCTCTCACCCATGATCGGGGACCCGGCGAGACGGCGGAGCATGGCGACTTGGCCGATATGATTGAGGGCGTCGGCGACAGGACCCTGGAAGAGTCCTTCTGCCGATCCGTGAAGCAGTGCGGCTCCGGCCAGATGGTCGTCAAACTTTTTCACGGTCGCAAAAAATCGTTCGATTTCGGCGTTCCATGCCAGCGGCGTGGAGTCGTGCCAGGTCTGTTTGCCCTGCGCGATCGAAAGGGCCCAGTCGAAGAGGTCGCCCATGTGCGCGAGGATTTGCGCAGGCGTACGCGTCTTATCTCCGATGTGGAAGCTGGCAAAGTGATCCGGGGCGCCGCGTAGGGCTTTGCCAGCGCGGTACGCAACGGTGGCGACGGTGTGGCGAAGCAGTTGCCGGGCGGGATCAGTTGACATGGACATGCGGTACTTCCCTTCTCGAGCAAGGGTCGAGATAAAGAGTTTAAACGCAGAGACACAGACTGCGCAGAGAAAAAATAGGAAGGGACAGTGCTCACCCTCCGACCGAGTCAGAATAAATTCTGGGGCGAGCTAGGAGTTATGGCTTGGCGTAGACGCGGACGTAGTCGACGAGCATATGCTGGGGAAAAGCGGTGGTGTTGTCGGGCGAGCCGGGCCAATCACCCCCAACGGCGACGTTGAGAATGATGAAGAAGGGATGATCGAAAACCCAGGTGCCGCCGGCGGGCCACTGCGACGAGTTGAACGTGGAGTATAGACTTGAGTCGACGTAGAAGCGGATTGTGCCGGGTTCCCATTCGGCGGCGTAGAGGTGAAAGTCATCGGCGAAATTCTGGCCAGCGGGCAGAACGAAGGGAGCGGTGGCGTCGCTCGTTGGGCCGGTGGTGCTAGGGCCGTGGAGCGAGCCGTGAACGGTGCCCGGCTCCTTGCCGATGTTTTCCATGATGTCGACCTCGCCGCATTTCGGCCAGCCATTGGAAGTGATGTCGTTGCCGAGCATCCAGAAAGCGGGCCACATTCCCTGCCCCGCGGGAATCTTGATGCGCGCCTCGAAGCGGCCATAGGCTTGGCTGAACAGGCCCTGGGTTTTCATGCGAGCGGAGGTGTAATTCCGCGTAACGCCATCGGAGCCGGTGTAGCTTTCTTTTTGGGCGATGATGACCAGATGGCCGCCCATGATTTGAGCGTTCTGCGTTCGATTGGTGTAGTACTCGAGTTCCTTGTTGCCCCAGCCGTTGCCGCCGATGTCGTACGTCCATTCCGATGAATCGGGCGAGGCGCCGTCGGCGCCGCTGAATTCATCGCTCCATACAAGTTTGTAGCTCGCCAGGGGAGGCGGCCGAAGTGTTGCTCCTCCGCCACAACCGAGCGAGAGGAGCCCCGCGGCAAGAAGAATGGGAACGACCCGGGCAGACCGCACAAGGACTGACGTTCTCACAGAGAGTGATCTTGCTTGCATGCCAGAGTCAGCCAGAGGTTCCGGGCAGCGATCAGGAAAGATTCATGGCGCGCCGGAAGGAACCCTTCTCATTGTCGATCTTCTTCTGAAGTTGAAGGATGGCGTAGAGAACGGCCTCGGGGCGCGGAGGGCAACCGGGGACGTACACATCGACAGGAATGACCTGATTGCAGCCCTGCACAATGGCGTAATTGTTGAAAACGCCGCCGGAAGTGGCACAGGCGCCCATAGAGATGACCCACTTGGGCTCAGGCATTTGGTCATAGAGCTGGCGGATGACGGGAGCCATCTTTTGCGAGAGACGGCCGGCGACGATCATGAGATCGGCTTGGCGGGGGGATGGGCGGAAGACTTCGGCGCCGAAACGCGCGAGGTCAAAACGCGCGGCGGCCATGGACATCATCTCGATGGCGCAGCAGGCCAAGCCAAAACCAAGCGGCCAAATGGAACTCTTGCGCGCCCAGTTCACCGCCTTGTCGAGAGTCGTAAAGATGAGGCCTTCATCTTCCAGCAGATTTCCGAAATCGTCGGGCTTGGTGAGCGTGACGTGTTTGCCGAGTGAGGTGCTCATAGTGTTCCGCCCTAGGTATTTTCGCACAGGGAGCAGTGGGAGACAAATGGGATGCACTAAACCGAAGTTCCACGAGGTTTGAGAGACTATTCTGCTGATTTCCGGAGAGATAGCGCAAAATTCACCTGGCGGTTACTGGGAACGTCGACAAAACTTTGTTGTGTCTCAGGACGAACCTCCATGATCCGCCGCCTGCGGCGATGCATAAGCTTCAAACACTTGATCGTGTAGCGGACCTGGGCTTCGATCATGAGGACGACGGAATTGTGGCCCAGCCCGGTGTTGGGACCGAGGAGTATGAAGAAATTGGGGAAGCCGCTGACGGTAACGCCAAGATAGGCGGTCATGCGCTTCCGCCAGGCGTCGTGAATTTCCACCCCGCCCTTGCCCACCACGCGAACGCCGATGAACGGTTCGGTGGCACGGAAGCCCGTGCCATAAATCAGAACGTCGACCGGGCGCTCCACTCCATCGTCGGTGACGACGCCGCGTTCGCGGACCTCGGCGATAGCCTCGGGGACAAGTTCGACATTGGTGCGGTTGAGCGTCGGATAGAAATCATCCGAAACGAGAATGCGCTTGCAGCCCAGTTGATAGTTGGGCGTCAGCGTGGCGCGCAGTTTGGGGTCTTTGATCTTGCGCGCGAGATGGCGGCGGGCAATGTCCTCGACCTTCTTGCGGAAGGTCTGATTGCCGAGAAAGCCGAGGACGCGAACTTCCTGGCGCCAGAAGATATATTGCCGGAAGGCCCAGCGCGTGAGTGGGATCGCGCGGAAGCGGCGCTTCCATTTGTCGGTGATGGCAAAATCGAGGCGCGGGACGATCCACGGTGGCGTGCGCTGGAACAGATAGAGTCTTCCAACACGCGGCGCGATCTGCGGAACGAACTGGATGGCGCTGGCACCGGTGCCGACAACGGCAACGTTCTTGCCATCCAGGTCGACGCTGTAATCCCAGGTCGAGGAATGAAACGCCGGGCCGGAAAAGCGTTCGGCGCCGTGCAGCTCCGGATAGCGCGGGACGTGCAGAGCGCCCATGCCGGACACAAGCACGCGGGCGCAAACACGCATTCCGTCGCCTACCGTTGCATTCCAGATTCCTTGGGATTCATCCCAGATGGCTTCGCGAAACCGAGTGTTAAGGCGTAGATATGGCGCAAGCCCGTAACGCCCGACGCAGCCTTGCAGGTAGTCGTGGATTTCCCGCTGACCCGGATACATGCGGGTCCAATCCGCTGATGGAGCGAAGGAAAACGAATAGAGATGAGAAGGGATATCGCAGGCGCATCCGGGGTAACGATTGTCCCACCAAGTCCCGCCGATGTCCTCGCTCTTTTCGACAATGAGAAACGATTTCATGCCGGCTTCGAGTAGCTTGATGCCCATGCAGAGCCCGGAAAACCCGGCGCCCACGATGAGCACCTGAACTTTCGTCAGGGCAGATTCTGGGAAACTAGCGGCGGCTTCGGTCATGCGCGTGTCATCACTTCCTTGCTCGATTCCCTGGGCCCAACGCAACCGCGGAGAAACGCTGCACTCTCTCGGAGTGATTGGCGTGCTTCGGGAATCAAGTGCGGGGCGAGCTGCCAGGCATGCGGTACGACCGGCCAGATTTTCAGTTGGACGGAAACGCCAGCGGCTCGGGCACGATCAGCGAGGCGGGTGGAGTCATCGCGCAAAACTTCGTCGTCGCCGACATGGATGAGAAGAGGTGGAAAGCCGGCGAAATCGGCGTAGAGAGGAGACGCGAGGGGATTGCGGGGATCGGTGTCGCCAAGATAGTAGCTTGCGGATGCCGCGATGTCGGAGCCGCTGAACATGGCGCAGCGATCGGTGTTGGTTCGAATAGAGTCACCGGTCGCGGCAAGATCGGTCCAGGGAGAAAAGACGGCTGCGGCTGCCGGAAGCGGAAGGCCTGCGGTCCGCAGAGCGAGCAGGAGCGCGAGTGTAAGACCACCGCCGGCGGACTCCCCCGCAACGACGATGCGCTCCGAAGTGTGGCCCGCGCCGAGAAGCGAACGATAGACCGCTACGGCGTCATCCACAGCGGCTGGAAATTGATTTTCGGGTGCGAGCCGATAGTCCGGAGCAAACACGCGAAACCCTTGGAGCGCAAAGAAAACAGTGATGGAACGATGCGTCTCCGCCGAGCAGGCGAAGTATCCTCCCCCGTGAAGATAGAGGAGCACAGTATTGTCAGGCGACGGGCCTTCGAGGCGCTCGCCCGGGACGCCGCCGAGTTGTATGGGAGAAATATGGACGGCGGACGGAACTTTGTACGGGTCGGGATGAAGGATTCGCCTCGCAACGCGATAATCCCGCACACCTTTCAAGCGGCGTTTTATGCGCCACTTAATGATCCACACCGAAAGCCGGGCTTGGAAGCTAGCCGCCATTCCCTGCCGCCACATTTGGAGTTTTGGGACGAACAGAGGATATCCGATTCGCGGGAGGGATGAAAGACGAGGCGCTTCGGGTCAAGCTGCAGAGCGTTGCCTTTGACGGGCCCGCGGTGCAACCGTTGGTTCCGCTGAGAGGCTTCGTGCTTTGCGTCCACGCCAAATCAGCAGCGTGCAGGCGGCAAGGAGGACGGAAGTCACTCCTACCAAGACCAGCGATTGTGAGGTTGGCCGTGCCGGCTGCTTCAAGGGCGAATCGATCCTGGCCAAAGCAGGCAGAGCGGTGCGAGCGAGCGCGGGTTGCGCTGGATGAAGCGGAAGTAGAGAAGGTGACTGGGTTTTGGCTTGATGTCCGGGAGGCGGAAGTGCTCCGCTTCCGGAGACTTCAAACTCCGGGCCTTCCCCGGCCTTTACTTGGTTCACTACGTGGACCTGATAGCGGCTGTTGCCAGTTGCCAGGATCTGGAAGGCTGGTGACGGCGAGGAGAATTTCATGGCCAGCGGAATCATAACCGCCAACTGCTCGAACGGATACGCATGCTTTGTTTGGAAAGCGACGTGACCGTGGTAGGGCAGGTCGTAGTTGAACGCGAACTTGGTTGCTCCAGGACGCAAGGGGAAATTCACCGCGCAGTGTCCGGGCTGGCCGGGCACGGGCGTCACGGAAATCATCATGCCCATGTCTTCCGGACCTGCGGCCATGACAGAATCAATCTTGGCACTCGCCGGCAGATACACTTCAAATGTGTGCTCACCCACTTGCGTCAGAGGCGGGCTGGAAACGTTCGTGATCTCCACAAGGTCAGAAACGTGAAGCAGGTCTCCATTGGTTCCCGTGCGAAGGATTTCGATGCCGCCGGTTATGCCCTGCACCTGTGTGGCCGTGTCGAACACTTCGATGGAACGAGCCTGACCTGCGGAAACCTGCTGATCGTAGCTGACACCCTGGTGAAACACGCGCACCAGGTGTGGTTTGTCAGGACGTTGCACATTGAGGGTAAACGCCCCCTGTGCATCCGTCCTGGCACGCGCCTCCTCCGACATTCCGTCGCCCAGCCGAATCAGGATCACCTCATCGCCGGCAGCAGGTTCGCCCCGGCTCTGATTGCGGACCGAGCCAGTGACGTGGTTCGCTCCCGTTGCCCCGGTTGAAAATAAGACAAGCAGCGCCACGACCGGGAGCATCTTCCGTACACAGGATCGCTTGCCAGGCAGACGAGAGTTGATCATTCGTTTACTGCCTCGGCGGAGGAAGATGTCGGCTGGCGTGGCGCACGTCCGAACATGATGCCCGTTTCGACCTCGACGCGCTTTCCATCGCGCAGGTAGGGTCGGAACCGCCACTGAAATAAGGAATCCGTAATGGCCTTTGCTTGATCAGGAAAGGCGCTGAGAAAATGAACGTGCTTTACCTTGCCTTCTTTATCGATGATAATCCGCACGGGAACCGGATTGAATCGGCGTTCGGCAGTGAGCGGATCAATTCTCTCCAGCACGTTTTCGCCCTGGGCGTAGTCCTTGATACACACCGGGACTTCACCGCCGCCTCGTCCCGAAATGGGACCGGCCTCAACCGGCAAGGTCATTCTGCCCATTTCCTGGATGAGACTCTCCATCAACTTGGTATCGCGACTGGTGAAGACGAATTGGACCATATGGCAGCGGATCTGAGTCGCCAGGGCGTGCCAATGCAATTCGGCGACTGGCGAAACATAGTCCAAGCGGACGAAGGAATGGTTCCCAATCCTGACAAGCGCCGGCGGCTGTTCCACTTTGTAGTCCGCGTTCAACTTGTCCTTGGTGAAATTCATCAGCTCCAGCGCGTTCCCCGCCGGTGTGAAAAAAAGATCCTGGGCGGTGATCAAAATAATGCCTCGGCTCGTCCCCTTGAATGTGTCTGCGGGCCGGATCTGTGCGAGTACGTAGTAACCGTTGTCCGAAGGAGGCGGACCGGTGTACCTCTCGGTCCAATCTGGCGAGAGAGTGTAGGTGAGACCAAAATACTGGTTGAGAAAGACTTTGTTGGCCACTCTCCCGCCTTCGGGGACAGGAGTCTCCGAATCGCTGGCACTCGACCAAGCGCCCTTAACCAGGATGGTCTCTGACGGCAGCTTATGGGCCTCCGGATTGTTGGCAAAGTCTCCCCCACTCTGAGGAGTGCCCTGCGCGCGGGCAAGCAGCGATACCGATAAACCAAGAAGCACAAAGCAACGCGATAATGTTGTCTGCATATTCAGAGCCCCGTTGTTTCAAAAATAGAAAAAATCGGGCGAGGCACTCTCGTGACTCGCCCGGGAGAAACCGTGACAAAGGATTACAGCGAGCGCAGGAAGTTCAGGATGTCCTGTTGCTGGCTGGGTGTCAGGTTTTGGTCGAAGATCGCCTCCACAGTGCTGGCTTCGCCGCCGTTGCTATCGTGTGCCTCGATAGCGCAGAGCAGGTTGCTGCAACGGCCGTCGTGCAGGAAGAAGATGCGCTGTCCCAGCCCCCACAGAGGAGCCGTACGAAATTGATCTCCACCGGCGCCGCCTTGGGAGACGTTGTCCACCAACGTTGCCCCCATGTGGTGGATCTCGATATCGGAGAACAAGTTGGCAGTAGCGTTGCCCAAACCAGCCGTCAACTTGGACGGCTGGGTGGTGAGCGACGGCGTATGGCAGACCGCGCAGCCCACGGCGCTAAAAAGCCTGCGACCATTAGCGATCGAGGTTGCTCCACCTGGCGAGGTAGTAGAGGGTGTGGGTTGATCCAGGAACTGCATGAAGACATTGAACAGCGCCGTGTCACTGGTGACAGTGGAGGCGCTGGTGCCATCGGAGTGGGTAGTGTCCTCAGGGTAGCCGATCCCTGCGAGGTTCAGGCAGTTGGCCGGAAGTCCGCTTCCCAATTGGTCCTCACCCGGCAGCGGCCGATCTTGCGTAAACAGTTCGTTGGAGATGCCCATTTCCACGTTGTAGGCCTCACCGGCGAAGATCATCAGCGACTTGTTCTGCGCCTTCCAGCCAAAACGGCTAATGGTGCCATCGCTACCGTTGTGATTGAAGGTGCCGCCGATGCCGAGACCATTGTTTGCCTGGGCCGCGTGATTGGCCAGCAGAGTTGAGTCGTCAATGTTTGCCATTAGTCCCGTGCCAAACGTCGGTGTGGGAATGCGGAAGATGATGTTGTTTACCGCCCTCGCAGCATTAAAGCTGGGCTGTGGCAGGTTGCAGGCCCCCGCATCAGCGCGGCCGGTAACGGTGAACAGGTCTTCCACTCCGCCGTTGGGCGCGTTGGTATTGGCCGTGCCGTTGGCGTTAAAAAAGAATGGGAACCGGGCTTCGCGCACCGGACCGTTGGCCACGACGAAAAATGGGATGGTGTTGGTGCTGCCATTCACGACCCCGTTGGCGATCACCTGGCTTTGGGGGTTGGGCCCGACATTCGGGAAGACACCGGAGGCCGGGCTGGTTCCGCCCGCTGCCGGTTGCGAATGACACGCCCCGCACGAGTCCAGGTTGAACCGTGGTCCCAGACCGGGGTTGTCTCCGGTAACCGTCTGGTGCTCGTTGAACTGCCCGAGTCCGGTTTGGAAGAAGGCCAAGTCGTTTGCATTGGCGCTGACGGAAGCAAACGGCTGGCCCGCGTTCACTCCCGTGTTGCTGCGTACTCCTGGATCGGTTTGAGCAAACGCCATTGCCGGAAAGAACAACGCCACCAACAATGCGTAAACCGAAGCGAACTTCATTGTTTTCATTCCTGGTCTCCTTCGATTGGGAAGCCCACCGTGCCCTCCCGTTTGGAACACTTCCAAACAGCTGTTCTGACTATTGGGCAATCTCGCCCCCCACGCGAGTCATCATTCGTTAGAACCTAGCTGTGTGAGTTTCTTTTACTACTCGCCGCTTGGCGACCACAAGAAGAAGTGATTAGCATGACCCGTCTTTCGTTAGCATTTTGTGTAGTTGCCTTGTTTCCGGTAGCGGGCCGGAGCCTGTGTAAAGCGTCGTTCAAATGCTCGGATGAAGCTGGAAGCATGCCCATATCCCACGTTGTGGGCAATTTCTTTCACGCTCAGGTAGCTGTTCTCGAGAAGATGCGCTGCTCTCCGAAGTCTTTGTTCGTTTAACCACTCGCCCATGCAAACGCCGGTCTGGTGCTTGAACAATCGTTGGAGATACGAAGGGCTCAGGTGGAATTCGAGGGCCAGATCACGTATGGTGAACGTCCCGGAATCAGCCATCCGAAGAATCTTCTGCACGCGCCGTTCGAGTACCGTGGGCGTCGATGGACGAGATAGGGCGACCGCGGCAGGCGGCATGCCTCCGTCGGGAATTGTGGCGTTTGTGCCATTTGTTCCTACAAAGCTGTCACGAGAATCCAAAGAGCGCACAGATACCTCCTGTAGGGATCATTATTGGCTTGAACGCGTCTGAGGGAACCGCAAGTTAACGACAGGTCCCTTGGTCACGTATCGAAGGCCTTCCCTTTTCACAACTTATCGGACGCGATTCTGAGCGCCGGGAGAAACCAGGGTTGGGTGAAATTGGACCCGGGGAAAATCGCGAGGAAATTATTCGACTCAGCAAACCATGTCAATGGTACTTCTGTTAACTACCCGATTATTGGCCATCGGTACAGGGAAGACCAGGCCTGGTGCATTCGAAGCATCTTCAGTGTGACATCAGTGGCGAATGCCAGCCCAGCACCTCAGGGCGGAGTAAGCGAGCCTAAACGGTCAAAAAGAGTGTGTGCAATTCGGGACCTAGCTCACATCAGACCGCCAGGACGACTTTGCCGAACTGCGAGCTGGATTCGAGATAGGCATGGGCTTGGGCGCAAGCGGCCAGGGGGAAGATGCGGTCGACAACGGGCTTGAAGCGTCCGGAGGCCACCAGGCGCATGACCCTGTGGAGCTCTGATTTGGTGCCCATGTAGGACCCGAGTAGCGAAAGCTGTCGACTGAAGAGGAATCTCAGATCGACCTTGGCATCGTAGCCTGTGGTGGCGCCGCAGGTTACCAGGCGACCGCCGGGGGCGAGACTTGCGAAGCTGTCGTCCCAGGTGGCCGTCCCGACGTGTTCGAATACGACATCCACGCCGCGCTTACCCGTGATGCGGCGGACTTCATCGCGGATTTTCTGGTTCTTGTGATTGATGAGATGGTCGGCGCCGAGTTGTTTTGCCTTTCGCAGTTTTTCATCGGTGCCGGCAGTGGCTATCACGCGGGCGTCAAAAAACCTGGCAATCTGAATGGCGGCGCTCCCGACGCCGCTTCCTGCCCCAAGGATGAGAACATCCTCGCCGGGCTGCAACTCGGCTCGGACAAGAAGCATATGCCAGGCGGTTTGGAAGACAAGCGGAATCGAGGCGGCTTCTTCAAAGGTCAGCTTTTCCGGATACGGCATGCAATTTACTTCGGGAGCGCGCAGAAGCTCGGCGCAGCCGCCGTCGATGAGGTAACCAAGATTGGTGAAGTGGCGGCAGCGGTTATCCTGGCCGGAGACGCAGGCCGCGCATTTGCCGCAGGTCACGCCTGGGGCGAGGACCACTTTCTGGCCAACGCGCACGGTAGTGACATCCGCTCCGATCTGGGCGATTTCACCGGCAACGTCACTGCCGGGAATGTGTGGTAGAGGGATCGGCACATTGGGATTGCCGATGCGGACCCACAGGTCAAGGTGGTTCAGCGCGCAAGCTCTCACGCGAACGAGGACCTCGTTCGGGCGGATCGCCGGGTCGGGAGCGTCCGTGTATTTCAGGACCTCAGGTCCGCCGTGCTGATGGAAAACAATGGCTTTCATGAGGGCCCCCCGGAGGCCGAATCAACCCTAAGCAGCGAACTCACGCTCTCTGACCGACCGATCGTAACATAGCGAGGGACACAAGTCCGATCGACACCCAGCGTTGACAGCGGCGTGCACGCGCCGTAGGCTGTGGGCAGAGGAAAAACGTGGACTTGTTTGAAGAGATTGTGAAGATGAGACGGGCCGGGCGGCGGGCAGCGCTGGCTACGATCGTTCACACCAACGGATCGATCCCCAGCTATGAGAGTTCGCGGATGCTGGTGCGCGAGGATGGCTCGATTGCGGGGACTATTGGTGGCGGGTGCGTGGAGGCGGAAGTATGGGCAGCGGCGCGCGAGGTGATGCAGAAGGAATCGCCGCGCAAAATGGTTTTCAACCTCAACCATGAAGCGAGCTACGACAATGGGCTGATTTGCGGGGGAACGCTGGAAGTTTTTGTCGAGCCGATTTTGCCGCAGCCCACGGTGTATTTATTCGGCGGAGGGCATGTTTCGACGGCCGTGGCGAAGGCGGCCAGTGTGGCCGGCTTCGGCATTGGAGTGGTGGATGACCGCGAAGCGTTTGCGAATGCCGAGCGATTTCCAATGGCCCAGGAGATTCACACGAGTTACGAGGATGCGTTTCAGAGAATTCATCCGAACGCGTCGAGCTATGTGGTGATCGTGACGCGCGGACACAAGGAAGACATGCGCGTATTGGCATGGGCGGTGCGCACCGAGGCGCGGTACGTGGGCATGATCGGCAGCAAGCGCAAGGTTTTGTCGGTATACCAGGCACTGGAAATCGAGGGCTATAGGGCAGAAGAATTCGACCGCGTTTACGCGCCCATGGGATTGGAGGTTGGCGCGCTTTCACCGGAAGAGATTGCCATTAGCATCGTGGCGGAACTGGTTGCGGTGCGGCGAAATGTGGCTACCGCAGCGCACAAAAAACTGAAATACGAAGGGCGCCCCGCGCCGATAGACTCCATGGGCGAGCGCTGAAAGGGAGCACATGCTGGCCGCCGTCATTCTCTCCGGCGGGGCTTCGAGCCGAATGGGCTCGCCGAAGGCGCTGCTTTCCTACCAAGGAAGGCCGTTCCTCGAACATCTGCTGGAAGTGACTTCTCACCGAAACGTTGGCGTCCGCAGAGTAGTGCTCGGCGCCCACGCCGAACCCATCGCAAAATCCGTAGAACTCAAGGCCGATGAAATTGTCATCAATGAAGATTGGGAAAAAGGGCAACTCAGTTCGATCCAGGCGGCGCTGCGAAGCCTGCCGCCGAGGACTGACGGAATCCTGCTGTGTTTGATCGATCATCCGTTGATCAGCACGGCGCTCGTTCAAGAATTGATCGAGCTGTTTTATACGTCAAAGAAGCCCATCGTCCTGCCGGTGTATGAGGGCCGTCGCGGCCATCCGGTGATATTTTCCTCATCCTTGTACGACGAATTACTTCACGCCCCGCTGGAGACCGGAGCGCGAGCGGTGGTGTGGGCACATCCGAGCGCCGTTGAGGAAGTACGGACAAACGAAGAAGGCTGCGTGCTGAATCTGAACGATCCGGAAACCCTCCATAAAGAGCTGGGTGGCGCGTAAACAGGCTCGACGGCTTCTTCCCTCTCGCGCGACTTGGTCGTCAAAGAGAGATACTGGCAAAAAGATTCTGGCCCATGTCCTCGCGACTTTGCGTTTGGTTCTTTGTCTGTGGCATAGGGCAGACAGGGCTGTCTACTTCCGACCTTCTTTCGGCGGCGATCTATTGTGCCATTGTCTATTTCGTATTCGGGATCATGGTAAGCAGACCGATTGTCGTCCTATGCGGTACGCGCACCTATGGAGGTCCGCCAAGCTCCGTTTTTCCGCGACTTCCTACATGGTCCCGGGAGCTTCCCGGCCGCTTCGTTTCGGGCTCTGGAGCGCGCAGCTTTCTCGCTGGTGTATTGCACGCGGTGACCGTCGGCAGGCCGCCAAAAAACGACTACGTGCGGACTGACCGACTGACCGGAGAAAACCGCTAAGTTGATTTCTCGACCAGGGCTTTCAACGCGTCGATGGCGAGCTGCGCCCCGTGAAATGTTACCGGCGGCAAGCCGCCGAGAGATATCGAGAGACTTTCAGGCGTCAGGGTGCGGGCTTGGGCGACAGACCGCCCACAGATTTGCACGGTGAGCAGCGACGCGCAGGCTATCGAGGTAGTGCAACCGCGGCAGAGGAAGCGCGCCTCAGCGATATGTCGGTCCACGATCCGCGCGGAGAGCTTGAGGATGTCGCCGCAGACAGGATTGCTCACTTCGACGGTGGCAGTGGCGCCGGGAAGTTCGCCGGCGTTTCGAGGGTTGCGGAAGTGATCTAGAACGGCGTCGCTGAACACTTACGAAAGTATCCCAAAGACAGTGCTAGGACTGCAACCCAGCATGAGTCAATAGACCTCAACGCGCGACACAGCGCTCGCATCAGAGAGCTACAAAAACTCGCAAGAATATTCTGCCACAAAAGGATTTATTTCTTGGGGGGCAAATACTTTTTTTCGATGGAGGCAATCACCACGTAGTTCGGATCAACCATCTCGGTGAGATGGATTTTGCCAACTTTCGAGAGCAGCTCATAGGCATCGAGTTCGGAGAGGCCATAGCCGGCGTGAATCCAGGCTACCAGTTCGGTGAAGGCGATGCGCACCGCGTCATCGACGGGACGATAGATGCCCGCGGCCATGATTTCTTTTTCGTTTTCGAGTCGTGGCCAGCCAGTGTGTTTCCCCTTCAGGAGATCGAATTGCAGCCGGGCCTTCATGGGAACTTCGATGGCGCTGCCCGCAATTTCGCCGTCCCCCATGGCGGCGTGGCCATCACCAAAGTAAAAGAGCGCTCCGGACACGTTCACGGGCAGATAGAGTGTGTTTCCAGCGGAGACCTCCGGCGCGTCCATGTTGCCGCCGAATTCCGCGGGCACGATGGAGCTACGCGCTTCTCCGTTGGCGGGAGCGACACCGATACAGCCAAGAAATGGATGGAGCGGAATTTTCACCTGGTAGTTGGAATCGAGGGCCTGAAACGTAGCGGTGCGGCCCGCGTGGTCGATCGGGTAAAACCAGATTTTCTCCGGCAGCGCTTCTTTTTCGAGCATCGGCGTATAATGCGTGGCGTTTATCGCTCCGAAGCCTGGTGAAAACGTGCCTACACCCTGTTGACCATCGACCTGCAGATCGAGGATATGAACGATCAGCGTGTCGCCGGGTTCCGCATCTTCAATATAGAAGGGACCGGTGAGCGGGTTATCTCCTTTAACGAGCGCAAACGTGTCGCCAGGCTTTTGGAGCGCGTTACCGAAGCAATCCAGGGAGTTCGCGTCGAGAATGTTGCCGGGTTTCAGCCGGGCCACGGGGGAAGCGACACCGAAGACGTATTTCACGGTGTCAAGGGTGGCGTGATATTGGACGACTTCTGATTTGGACGGCACAGATGGAGTCTGAGCCAAAGTAGAGATCGGCAGAATCAAACTGAGAGCAAAGAAATGGACGCGCACGAATGGCCTCCGACAATTTAGAGAGGCAGTCGAACACACTCCTGGAGTGGAGTCAATCCACAGTCGCGCGACTCAACGTCCCAGGTGTCTGCTATTCTCTCGCGGTAAGCATGAAAACCACTCGACGAATACCATTGCGCATTGTTTCGCTGGCCCCCAGCGCTACCTCGATTCTGTGTGCCATCGGGGCGAGGCGCGCTCTGGTCGGCGTTACCAGGTGGTGCGCTGCTGTGGCACCGGTCGGCAAACTGCCGAAGCTTGGCGATTGCTGGCACGTCGGTTCTGTAGGTGAAATTCTGCGGCTGAACCCTACGTTGGTGATCGGTTCCGTGCCGTATAAGCGGGAGACGGTCGCTAGTCTCCTAGAGCAGCCGTTCCCTTTTCTGGCCATGAACCCGCGGACGCTCGCTGATATCGCCGCGGACATTCGCTTGTTAGGTGCGATTATGCAAAAGGCAGCCGCTGCCGAGCGAGTGCTACAGAAGATGCGCCATGCGTTGTCGGAAATCGAGAAGAAGGCGCGGCGATCGAAGCAGCGGGTGCGCGTCTATTGCGAGGCGTGGCCGAATCCGCGGATCAGTTCTCCTCCCTGGGTGGCGGAACTGGTGAACATCTGCGGCGGTGAGATGGTGGTTCCCGCCGGCGAGAAGATCACCGAGGCGCAGGTAGCGGCGGCACGGCCCGAGGTGATCGTTCTCGCCTGGGCGGCGACAGGCACGAAATCCGACCCCAGGCAGGCGTACGAAGTAAGGTCGTGGAGAGATATGCCGGCAATTCGAAACCGACAGGTACACGTAGTCCGCGATGAACTGCTGAACACGCCGGGGCTTCCGCTGGTCCAGGGCGCGAGAGAATTATGGAATGTGCTGCACTCACGAAACCAGAGCGACCACAAAGTACGAAGAACAAATAAAGCGGAAACGCAGAGGAACCCGGAAAGATGATCATCGTGGTGGCGGCGGTGATTGAGCGCAGCGACCGGCGATTGCTGATCGGGCAGCGGCGCCAAAACGACACCTCTCCGCTCAAGTGGGAATTTCCGGGTGGCAAAGTCAGAGAGGGCGAAACGCCGGAGGCGGCACTTGCAAGGGAATTGCAGGAAGAACTCGGAGTGACGCTGGTGAAAAGCGTTGAGCTTGGCCGCGTACGTTATCACTATGCTGGAACGTCCGATGAGCTTGAAATCCGGTTCTTCGCCGCAGCCATCGCGGAATCGGAATTATTGCCGCGCACTTTTGAAAAGATCGCCTGGGCCTTGCCAAGAGAACTTGGAGAGTATGACTTTCTGGCAGCCAATGGCGGACTCATCGCGCAATTGGCTACCGGACGGATCAAGCCTGCAGACATCCTCGACAGTGCAGAAGAAACCGATGCGAGCCATGGCCCGGCCGCAGACTGAGGACTATTTCTTAAACGACCGGCGTCATGAGATCGCTGGGTTTGGCTTGTCGGCATTAATGCCCAGGTCTTTGATGGCCTTGTCGAGGACGGAACGCTCGATCTTGCCGTCCACGAAAAGCTCATGCAGTGTGGCCAAAGTGATGAAACGGGAGTCGACCTCGAAGAAGTCACGCAAGGCGGCGCGGCCTTCGCTGCGCCCGAAGCCATCGGTGCCGAGTGCCGCTAGGCGCCGCGGCATCCATTTGCTAATCATATTCGGTAAGGTCTTCAGGTAATCGGAAGCGGCGACCAGCACTCCCGGCGCGTCGGCGAGGCATTTAGTAACGTACGGGACGCGGGCCTTTTCGCTCGGGTGCAAACGGTTCCAGCGCTCGCACTCAATGCCGTTCTTATAAAGCTCCTTGTAACTGGTCACGCTCCACACGTCGGCCGCAACGCCGTACTTGGTTTCAAGAATCTCCTGCGCGCGCAAAGCTTCGTTGAGAATTGCGCCACTCCCGAACAACTGGGCGCACAGCTTCGCTTTTGTATTTGCAGCGGGCCGGAAGCGGTACATCCCCTGCAGAATGCCGTCCTTCACGTTGCCCGGCATCGGGGGCATGGCGTACGGCTCGTTCATGACGGTGATGTAGTAGAAGACGTTTTCGCCGTCTTTATACATGCGCCGAATTCCGTCCTGGATGATCACCGCGATTTCAAACGCGAACGCCGGGTCATAGGCTTTGTTGTTCGGAACCGGCAACGCCAAAATATGGCTGTTGCCGTCCTGGTGCTGCAGACCTTCGCCGGAAAGTGTCGTGCGTCCCGCCGTGCCTCCGAGCATGAAGCCACGTGTGCGCATATCCGCTGCGGCCCAGATGAAATCCGCGATGCGCTGAAAACCGAACATCGAGTAATAGATGAAGAATGGAATCGTGTTGATACCGTGCGTGGCAAATGCGGAGCCGGCGGCGATGAAGGAGGCCATTGAACCCGCCTCCGTAATGCCCTCTTCGAGGATCTGTCCGTCCTTTGCTTCCTTGTAATAGAGCAGCGTGTTCACGTCGACCGGCTCGTACCGCTGCCCGACGCTCGAGTAGATACCCACGGTCCGGAAGAGCGATTCCATGCCAAAAGTGCGAGCCTCGTCCGGCACGATCGGCACAATGAGCTTGCCGATCTCAGGGTCCTTCAGCATCTTCCGAAGCATGCCCACGAACGCCATGGTTGTTGAGACTTCCCGGCCATCGCTACCTTCATGGAATTCCTTGAAGAGATCGTCGTGGTCTGCGACGAGAGGTTTCGAACGAATGCTACGCTTGGGAACGTAGCCGCCGAGCGCTTCGCGCCGCGCGCGAAGATACTGAATTTCGACACTGTCCTCGGCCGGCCGGTAGAACGGAACCTCGATGCAATCCACGTCGTTCAGAGGAATGCCGAAGCGCGAGCGGAACTCGCGCAGCTCATCTTCGTTGAGTTTCTTCTGCTGGTGCGTGACGTTCTTGCCTTCCCCGGCTTCGCCGAGCCCATAGCCCTTGATGGTGCGCGCGAGAATCACGGTCGGACAGCCTCGGTGGTCCACGGCCGCCTTGTACGCTGCGTAAACCTTGCGCGGATCGTGCCCGCCAAGACGCAGGCGGCGCAAGGCCTCGTCCGGAAGCGGCTCGACGAGCTGGAGCAAACGAGGATCACTGCCAAAGAAATGCTCGCGAACATACGCGCCGGAGGACACCACCAGCTTCTGGTAATCTCCGTCCACGGTCTGACCCATGCGCTTGATCAACAACCCTTCGGTATCGCGTTCGAAAATCGGATCCCACTCACTTCCCCAAAGAACTTTGATCACGTTCCATCCGGCGCCGCGGAACGCGGATTCGAGCTCCTGGATGATCTGTCCATTGCCGCGCACGGGGCCGTCGAGGCGCTGCAAATTGCAGTTGATGACAAAAATCAAGTTGTCGAGCTTCTCCCGAGAAGCAAGAGTGATCGCGCCGAGCGATTCCGGTTCGTCGGTCTCGCCGTCACCCAGAAATGCCCAGACCTTCGCGTCCGTGGCTGGCTTCATGCCGCGATCCTCGAGATAACGGTTAAAGCGCGCCTGATAAATGGCCATCAGCGGGCTAAGACCCATGGAAACCGTCGGAAACTCCCAGAAATCTGGCATCAACCACGGATGCGGGTAGGAAGAAAGTCCGCCGCCAGGCTTCAACTCACGACGAAAGTTTTCCAGTTGTTGCGCGCTGATGCGGCCTTCCAGGAAAGCGCGCGCGTACATTCCTGGCGAGGCGTGCCCTTGAAAATAAACCGTGTCGCCTTCAAATTCTTCGGTGCGCGCGCGGAAGAAATGGTTGAAACCCACTTCGTAGAGTGTGGCCGCTGAAGCATAAGTGGAAATGTGACCGCCGATGTTGTGCTCGACGCGGTTAGCGCGCACAACCATGGCCAGCGCGTTCCAGCGGATGAGGCTCTTGATGCGCCGCTCCAATTGCTGGTCACCGGGGAAAAGCGGTTCGAGGCGCGGAGGAATGGTGTTGGCATACGGAGTGTTTGCCGTGAACGGCAGATCGATGCCGTTGACCGTGGCGTGCGCGCGGAGGCGCTCAAGAATTTCCGCAGCGACCTCGGGACCGCTGGATTCGAGAACGGAGTCCAACGACTCAAGCCATTCCTGAATCTCAACGTCTTCCATGCCATGCGGCTGGGTGGATAATTCGTTGTCCATGACTTCGATCGGTTCCTTTTCTTTCGTTACGCACCATGTCTCGCAGCGCGTGAGCGCATTTATGCGTCTGATAAGGAGAATAGAATACACCGTGCGGAGATTCTCTGCACTGCCCGGCTGTCGAATTTTATTGCCGCGCTATGCGAATGGAGCGCCGGGAGCGATTCTAGAGCGTGCTGCCGCCGTCAACGACCAGGGTCTGTCCGGTGATGAATTTGGAAAGCGCGAGAAACACTACGGCGTCGGTGATGTCGCTCGGTGTGCCGGAGCGGCCGAGCGGTGCGAGCTTTCGAAAGCCGGCCTCCCACTCCGGCGGGTCCCCCGTCATGGTGATGGTGCCCGGCGCGATAGCATTCACGCGCACTTCCGGCGCCAGCGCCTTTGCGAGCACCTTCGTCAGCATCACGACGCCCGCTTTCGAAACCGAATGCGCAATATACCCTGGCCAACCCAACAGTCCGCCGGTGTCCGCGAAATTGATAATCGTGCCGTTGGTTCGCCGGAGAAGCGGTGCGGCCGCCTGTGCGCAGAAGAACGGCGCTTTCAGATTGGTGTCAACCGAGGCGTCCCAGATCTCTTCGGTGGTGGAATCCATGCTCGCGGAGAGAAAGTTGGCAGCGCTGTTGACCAGGATATCGAGACGCCCGAATTGCTTGGAAGTCTCATCGAAAAGCCATTTGATTTCGGACACGTTGCCGAGGTCGGCAGTGATAGCAATAGCCCGACGCCCGAGTTTCTCAACCTCAGCGACCGCCTCCGCCGCTTCCGCTCGCGACTTCCGATAGTGAATGATGATGTCCACACCTTCTTGCGCTAGACGAAGCGCTACTGCCCGCCCCAGGCGCTTCGCGGACCCGGTGACCAGAGCCACCTTGCTGTTGAGCGACTCTCTATTATGTTGGGACGCCGGCATCATGGCCGAGAACGATAACATACCCACGCCGGGGAGGCTTCGCCGCTCCAGGTGGCCCGACAGGTGACTCACTTCCCCGAAGATCAAACTGATAGAATCGGCGGGGGATGGAGGCAGAATGAATCTCGATCTGCTGGCGATTGCCGCGCACCCTGACGACGTTGAGCTGACCTGCGGCGGGACACTCCTAAAGATGGCGCAGCGCGGATACAAAACTGGCATCCTCGATTTGACCGCGGGAGAGATGGGAACGCGCGGTACCCCGGAAATCCGGGCAAAAGAGGCGGCGCACGCGGCAAGACTGCTCGCCGTTGCTTGGCGCGGCACTCTCGGCGTCCCTGATTCTGACGTTCAGCCGAGCCGCCAGCACACATTGCGGCTCGCGGCTGTGATCCGGCAACTCCGGCCGAAGACGGTAATCCTTCCCTACTGGGAAGCGCGTCATCCCGACCACTACCACGCTTCAGCCCTGGGCTACGAAGGCTGCTTCCTTGCTGGCTTGAAGCAATTGCCCATCGAAGGAGAAGCCCACCGCCCCTTCAAGATTCTTTATTCGATTTCCTACGCCGACGTGCGACCGACGTTCGTCGTGGACATCACTGCGCAATACGAACGGCGGCGCAAGGCGATCCTCGCCTTCGGATCGCAGTTCCGGCCCAGAAAGGACCGAACGAAAAGCAGCGTGCACTTGGCCATCGATCGGCTGGAGGGCGAGATGAATCAGTTGGCGCGGCATTATGGCCAGATGATCGGGGTGGACTACGGCGAGCCGTTTCTGCAAAAGGAGTTGATGAAGGTTGCGGATATTGTAAAGATGGAGGTTCGCTCGATCTAGAGCTAGAACTTCTCGTCCTCCTGGGCGGGAGAAAACCCGGGAATGTTCTGACCTCCGGCGGCGCGCTCCACCCGCACACGGATCTGCGCCTCGTCCTCGGCGCCAGACTTGCGCAAGATGACCATGGTATTCAGCGCCTCGGAGTACAGCCTGGTGACCAGGTAGATATCGCCGGTGCTTTCTTTTTTCCAAAGCTGGCCAATCTGGATTTTGGAGACGCTCATGGTAGACCGACTCTGACTGTAAATTGGGAGGCGAGGTGTGTCAACTGCCTCCCGGGGCGGGAGGTATGCACGTAGTAAGCCAAGGAAAGAGCTTCGATTCCCCGCGGGTCCAGCACCACTAGCAGTGGCTCCAACCCGGAACCACCTGGGAATAGGAAACCTTCCTAGACCGTCTAACATCACAGTAGTCAGTCATTGAGCACCGTAGGAGCCTGCCGGGCGATTCGAGGTGTATAATCTAAGGCAGGCGGAGGCACACGATATGCAAGAGATTCTGCGGCTGACCCTGAAAGTGGCGCTAGTTAGCGCCCTGGTAGCGGGTTCGGCCCTCGCGGCCCCCCAAAGTCAGGATCCCCCGAGCCAGGATCCCGCAAAGACGCCGCCGCCCGCGCAACAGCAAACCCAGCAGCAAACCGGCTCCCAGCCAGTCCAGCAGAAAGACACGGTGACCCCTAAGAATTCCAAGGAAGACGTCGAGGCCATCGGCAACCGCAGCGTGGGTAAAGGCGTGAACCTCTACTCGCTGGAACGAGAAATCTCCCTTGGCAAGCAATTGGCCCAGGAAGTGGAGCGTTCTTCGAAGCTGATCGACGACCCGATCGTTACTGAATACGTCAACCGCGTTGGGCAGAATCTTGTTCGGAATTCCGATGCGCGAGTTCCCTTCACCATCAAGGTAATCGATTCGGACGAGGTCAACGCGTTCGCGCTGCCGGGGGGCTTCTTCTATGTGAACAGCGGCTTGATTCTGCGGGCCCAGGAAGAGTCCGAGCTTGCGGGCGTGATGGCCCACGAGATTTCCCATGTTTGCGCGAGGCACGGCACGAAAAACGCCACCAAGGGCGAATTGATGCAGTTGGCTACCATCCCGCTGATTCTATTGGGACCGGGTGGCTGGGCGGGTTACGGCATTTATCAGGGCCTGAACCTCGCCATTCCCGTGACCTACCTGAAGTTCAGCCGCGACGCCGAACGCGAAGCCGATTACCTCGGGATCCAGTACATGTACAAAACCGGGTACGACCCGAACTCTTATGTGACCTTCTTCGAGCGCATCCAGGCCGATGAAAAGCGCCGCCCGGGCACCATTCCCAAGGTCTTCTCAACACATCCGCCGACGCCCGAGCGCATTGAAAATACGCAAAAAGAGATTGCGCGCATTCTGCCAGCAAGACAGGAATACATCGTCACCACCTCTGAATTCGATTCCGTGAAGTCACGTCTGCGCAACATCATGTTCTCGCGCAAGGTGACGGACAATGCTCCCGGCAAGCCAACCCTGCGCACCAAGACTGAGCAATCCAAAAAACAACCCACGGGTAACGATCCCAACAGCACCGACGACGACCGGCCAACGCTTAAGCGCCGCCCCGACTCCCAGCCGTAAGCTAAAGACATGCAGAAAGCAAAAAGGCGGCCGCTTGGCCGCCTTTTTTGGTGTTGGAGGGGAAATTGTCAGACCGAGAGCTTATGAGCGCCGGTCGTCGGGAGCGGCTGCGATGCCCATGCGGCGAAGCTCATCCAGATAATATCTCCTGTGGAGCACATCCCATTCCTCGCTGCCTTCGAGGATTTCTTTTTTTTGTGAGGTGATCCGTTTGCGCACTTCCAGCTCGATCTTCTCTTCCTCCTTCAGCGTGGCGGTTAGAATCTGCACTACTTGCTGGCGAATGGTGTCGCGGTCGTCAACGAATTCCACTTCTTCGCTTTCGACAAGCACGTCGGTAATCTGGTGTGAGAGGCGGATGATTTTTTCGCGGGTGAGGCGCATCGTTTCTGGAAACCCTCTTATGAGCTTGACATTGACTGCGTGAAGCGGATGATGCAAGTACGGCACAAGCTGAAGCCGGCGTTACGGTTAGCGAAGGATCAGCTTGCGGTCCCTGGCCAGCTGCTGCTTCACCTTTTTGTACATCTCCTGATAAGAGACGCTGGTCCGTCGCATCTCGTCCTGGTGGTCGATCAGAATCTGGCGCACTTCCTCATTGAGCCGATCCTCGACGGTGAGCTCTTCCATCATGCGCTGGCGCACGCGGTTGACTACGGCGGCAGTAGCTTTGGTTTCGATCTGCCCGCCCTCGACCAGACGTTTCACAACCTCATTGGCCATATGCGCTACAAAGTCCCGTACGAGAAGCATCTGGAGAGTGTTTCCTTTACTGGAATACAAAAGGTTGAGTTTACTGGCTGCGTCAATAAAGTGCAAGGAAGGGCACCAATCACGAAATTACGAGGAAAATCCTGCCGCTCACCGGATAGAGAATGGTAGCGCAAACCAGAACCAAGCATTCCTGCATTCGCCGGTATTCGCGGGTGCGCGACATAAAAGTGGAGACTTGTGCCGTTTCTTTTTTTGGGGCTAATATCCTAGCGTAGTAGTACGCAAGGACATACTCGGAATATCCTATGAGGAGAAAGCCCCATGAACGAACCCCTCGGCGATCTCGAACAAGAGCGCAGCGCGATCTTGCAGCAGATACTGCGATTGCCTGATTTTCGCAGTGGATCGATCACGGCTACCCGCGGCACCTGCGGTAAGCCAACCTGCCACTGCCATCAGCCGAACCAGCCCGGGCACGGCCCCAACTATCGCTTGACCCGCAAGGTGAAAGGAAAGACCGTCACCGAAACCTTTGCCAACTCGGCCGAACTGCAAAAGGCACAACGTGAGGTGCAGGCCTATCACCGCTTTCGTCAACTTGCGCAAGAGTTGCTAGAGATCAACGAGAAAATCTGCCTTGCTCGCCCCGTGGAACAGTTGGCCGGGGCGAAAAAAAAACGGCGGAAATCATCCAGCAGGAAGTTGCTCGCGAAGTAGAGCATCTGTTACGGCTTGTTTTCCGTGCCGGGGATACGGCTGGTCGTCTGGATTTGGAAGCGGTGGAGGCGGCGGTTCGTTCCAGCATGCACCAGGCCGGAGCGGCGGTGCTGCAGCAACTGCTGAAGTTCGATCCTCCTCGCTCCGAACAGCGGCAAGTACCGTGTTGCTGCGGCCATACAGCTAAGTATTTGGAGTTGCGCTCCAAACTTGTGCTATCCGCCGTAGGGGAAGTCCAATGCGTGCGCCCTTATTTCCTGTGCGAGCGCTGCCATGTCGGCCAGTTTCCGGTGGATGTCGAATTGGACATCGAGAATACGGAGTTTTCTCCCGGAGTGCGCCGCATGCAGGCCTTGGTGGGTCAGCAGGTCCCGTTCGATCACGGCCGGGCGCAAATGCAAATTCTGGCCGGCTTGGAGGTGACCACCAAATCGGTGGAGCGCACGGCAGAAGCGATCGGAGACGATATCGTCCAGCGTGAGAAGAAAGAGGTCCAGAAAGCCCTGCAGTTGGATCTGCCGGTCGTCATGGGCGAACCCATTCCTATCCTGTATGTGCAAATGGATGGGACCGGAGTCCCCGTGGTGAAGAAAGAGACGGCGGGTCGGCAAGGCAAGACCGAGGGCCTACCTGCTCATACGCGGGAGGCCAAGTTGGGATGTGTGTTCACCCAGACTACCTGGGACCAGGAAGGCTACGCGATCCGCGACTCAGATTCCACCACCTACACCGGCGCCATCGAAACCGCGGTAGAGTTTGGCAAGCGCATCTATCGAGAAGCGTGGAAACGCGGTTGGAGCCGTGCGAAGAAGAAGGTGGTTATTGGCGATGGCGCCGAATGGATCTGGAATCTTGTCGCCGAACACTTTCCGGACGCCATCCAGATTGTCGATCTATACCATGCTCGCCAGCATCTGTGGGAGGTGGCACGCCAGCGGTATCCCCACGAGGAAGTCAAACAGAAAACTTGGATGAAGGTCCACCAGAAGCGCCTGCTGGACAAGGGGAAAATCGAAAAACTCGTGGGCGTGCTGCGGTCCATCCACACCGCCAATCCCCAAATGGCCGAGAAGATTTGCACCGAGGCAGATTACTTCGAGAGAAATGCAGAGCGCATGCGCTATCCCAAGTTTCGCCGCCAGCACTTGTTTGTTGGCTCGGGTGTGATCGAAGCTGGATGCAAGACGGTAATCGGCTCTCGTCTCAAACAATCGGGAATGTTTTGGACCGTCCGGGGAGCCAACGCCATCCTGGCACTCCGCTGTTCTCATTTCAACGGTCGCTTTGAGGATTATTGGGAGGGGCGACGGGCGGCTTGACTCCCACTTCTATGTCGCACACCCGGTATTCGCCGGTGCGTTGACGCCTCCTGCGGCTTCCTGTACGATAAATTGGCTAAGGGCGCTTAGCTCAGCGGTTAGAGCGTTCGGTTTACACCCGAAAGGTCGTCCGTTCAAATCGGACAGTGCCCACCAGATTTTTCAACAACTTACTTCCCGCGAACTTCAGGTGATAAAACCAATTGTCCGTGTTTTGTCCGTGTTCTCGCCGCGCCGTGCCTCGGGCAGCAACAGACACTCGGCCCACGGCCTCATCGAATACAACCCAAACTTCGGACTTGGGTTCGATTCCCATCGCCCGCTCCATAAGTCTCGATGATTCAATTGCCTTATGCGGCTGAGTCGCTGAAAATACCCCTAGAAATGGTCGGTTTTGGACGCCAGCTAGACGCCGGCGCCATCAATTGGACGCTGCTTCATCTTTCGACGCAAAACCTGACTGGGCACTTGATGTCCGATTTTCCATGGAAGGCACTATCAAGCAAAATTATCGACACGCGAGCACTCGTCGTGGTGTCTAATGTTCTGTGGGACCACTTCGTTCTCTGCGCAAATTTCTCGTCGCTCTTTCCCTGAGCCTTTGTTCACTGCTGTTCCTAACGCTGTTAGCCAGCCAAGTCGAGCAGCGCCTTTTTCGTCGTCGTGCTGAATTGCTCTTGTCCCAGCTTCAATCGCTCGAACTACGCAAGACTTCTTGGCAGGATGCACAGACTCAGTTCCAGCGCTGGGGCCCAAATCGCGAATTTGACGAACACTGTGACTCGCACAAATGTTCTCTCAAAATAACCCTGACCGAATTTGCGTTTGGTTATCTTAGCGAGCGCAATTTGTTCGTTAAGTTCAGAGCTCCTGACACGCCCCCCTTGGGAAACCGCCCAAAATCAGATGAATGGTGAAGCAGACAATGCCGTCTCCTTTTGCATTGTAGCTGTATCCTCAGGCTTAAGCTGTACGTCACGGCGGAAGGTACTTACTGAGCTTGCATCCCACCCGCATTGGGCTTGGGTTTTTGCCTACCAGGGTGCGGACCAAAACCTGTCCGCTTTTTAATTGCCCGCCCGAATACCGCTCGCATCCCCCGCGACTGCCAGTGAGAAATCATCGTGCACGACTTGCATCCCACCCGCATTCGGCTTGGGTTTTCGTCTACCAGGGTGCGGACCAAAACCTGTCCGCTTTTTTTCTCCGGAAAGCTGGGACATCCTGTCCGGCCATGAACCCGGATGCCGATCCCAGCGATCTCTTCCCCGACTTCTCCCCGGTTCCGCAGATGGTGTTCGTCAATGACCGCGTTTCTTTCCAGACCGAAGGGAATCAGCGCGTCATTCTCGTCCATGGCGTCGTCTATTCCCACTACTCCCGGGAGGATCGCACCGCCGAAGCCTATGCCCTGGTTTCGTTGTACGAATCCGGATACGTCGATCAGAACGATCTGGCGCGCTCGTTCGGTTACTCCACGCGAACCCTGCGCCGCTTCGAGCAGCGCCTGCAGTCCGGAGGACTGAACGCCCTCGTCCGCCCTGAGGGACGACCCGCAGACGGTTCGATACCCAAGCCCACCTCACGCGACCGCACCATTCTGCGCCTCAAGGCCCAGGACATCAGCAATCGCGGAATCGCTGGACGGCTGGGACTCAGCGAGATGATGATTCGGAAAATTCTCCGTCGACTGGGATGGCAACCGGCTCCGGAAGCCACTCTTCCTCTCTTGCCCCAGGCCGATGCGCCAGCTAAGCCGGTCACGATTTCCGATAGCACAGCGGACCAGATTTCACTCCCCGCGCCACCACCGCCACCTCCCCAGAGGCAAGAACCAGGGGTCAAACCGGCGGCTCAGAGCTTCGATCAGAATCCCTTGGACCGCTCCATGGATCGTCTCTGGGCCGCCCTGGGGCTGCTCGACGATGCGCTGCCCCTGTTTGCAACGGCACAGAATCTGCCTCGTGCTGGAGTTTTGTTGGCCATCCCGGCACTGCTCGCCAGTGGACTGCTGTCGGCGGCGGAGAAGATTTACGGAAGCCTCCGCCCCTCCTTCTATGGCCTGCGCACAACGTTGGTCGCCTATGTTCTGTTAGCTCTTCTCCGCATCCCACGCCCGGAGGCGCTGAAGGAATATTCCCCCGGGGAACTGGGCCGCATTGTGGGGCTGGACCGCATGCCGGAAGTCAAGACCTTGCGCCGCAAGCTGTCCCAGCTGGCGGCACGCCAAGGCAGCCAGGCACTCGGTCAGGAGATCGCGCAGCGGCGCATCCGAGAACATGGCCACGTGTTCGGCTTCCTTTACGTCGATGGTCATGTGCGCGCCTATCATGGCAAACACACGATTCCCAAAGCCTATATCACTCGAGCGCGACTGGCTGCCCCGGCGACCACCGATTATTGGGTAAATGATCAGCGTGGGGATCCCTTGTTTGTGGTCACGGCCGAGGCCAATGCCGCACTCACCCGCA
>QHYZ01000378.1 GCA_003225295.1 Acidobacteriota bacterium
CCAGCCAAATTTCCGGCGTGTCTGTCAGAGACCCATGGACCTTCGCCGCAGTGGTGACGCTCGTGCTAATTGTTGGCCTTGCTGCCTGTTTGCTTCCCGCACGTCGCGCCGCACAAGTCGACCCCCTCGTCGCCCTGCGTTACGAATAATCGCTCCGCCGTTCGGTTTGCTGTGTGTTTGCACAAGAAGGTCCGATTGCGAGATTTCACCAGTAGCCGCGCTGCCCTCGAAACCCTGCACGCTTCGCTTGGATAGTTAGTCGGAAAACCTGACATCACTTTCCACACGGCGTTCTGGGAAATCAAGCCACAGAAAATGAGAGGTTCTCAAATAAATCCATCGACTAGCTCTTCCTGAACGATAACGTCCTTTATCATGCACAATCCCGATGAAGAGGCAACCCCTCGGGAAGCCGAGACCGTAGCGGATGGGTGAGCACGTGGGCGACAGTCGAAATCCCGCCCCGCAATCGCATTGGTAAGCACTAGCCGACTTGAACTAAGGGGCCGTACACTGAGGCTGCTGTCGGCCTGCACAATTTTTGCGCCAGCGATTGAGAGCGGCGATGGTAACGGTATCATCTTCCACGTGGCTAGATGCACAGCACCAGTAAGAGGACATCGCTCAGCGAGCGCCGCAGTGGACTGCCCTGCATGCGGTAGCCGGTATGGCCGTTACAGCGGCTATAGCGGCTACGGGTCGTACTCGTCCCCGTCCTACTCCTCATTGGGGAACAGCGGGGGCGGCCGGAGCAGCGGCGGCGCGTTTGGCAGCAGCGCAAGGCCGCGCTGGTCGCCAGCCAGTTCGTCCGTGGCGTACACGCCTGCCGAGGTGCGGGCACTCACGCCGGTCCGCGACAGCGTCGAAAGGCGAGCGCCCCTGCCTGACTTTCGGGACGTCTTTCTCTGCCATGCGTGGGACGACCGGGGAGGGGCCGCCAAGGAGCTGCACGATCTGCTCCAGTCACGCGGTGTTTCGGTCTGGTTCAGCGAGAAGGACGTCGCCCTCGGCACGTCGTTGCTCCGCGAAATCGACAAGGGACTGGCGAAGTCGCGAGTCGGGATCGTGCTGGTGACCCCTGCGCTGCTGCGCCGCCTCCAAGGAGAGGGTATCGCCGACAAAGAGCTATCGGCACTCCTAGCGCGTGACCTGCTCGTTCCCATCGTGCACGACACTACGTATGAAGCTCTCCGCGAGGTTAGCCCCCTGCTCGGCTCGCGAAGCGGCCTGAGCACAGCAGAAGCGCCGATGGCAGACGTCGCGGCCAAGCTCGCCGAGCTGGTCGCCATCCAGTAACGACAAAAACGCGCCAGGGTCTAGGAATCCCATTTAGCGCATTTCGCGACGGCGCTGCACTTCAGCGAAAGCCGCCATTTTGGGACAAGTAACCCCAAAACCTGTTGCGGGCTTGCCAACCCAAGAAGTGAATGATAAAGGACGTTATCATTCACGATGGGCAATTGAAATGTTGCTGAAATTCGGCAATAAATAAAAAGCCGCTATAACCTCAGGAACCGGTTCGTGCCTGGTGCAGTTAGAAGATTGCTCCGGCCACGAGGAGTGCAATATCCGCAACTACCCGGATGATATGGAACGCTCCTCAGCGATCGCGCAGCTGCTCCCAATTGTAGAAGGTCCTCGAGTGCTCGACCGCGCGAGAACCGGGATTCCGTCAACTCCCGACAGGTAGAAGTGCGCGAGCCGGTTGGAGAAGGGCGTGATCCAGAAGTCCAACATGCGCGTTGACGGGAAGTCGGACGGTCGTGCAGTACCGACGAAGTGCCCGAACAAAAGAGGAAAGAGGGAAGAGAGAGTGCCGGCGGAGGAACTTCAGCATACGACGTTGGCTACGGAGCATTTGCGTTTTCTGTTTGTAGTCGCCAAGATCTGGAAGCATTCCGGGCTGGTAGGAATCAGCTATAGCGACCAATATGCGGAGCGCGGTTTATTTCAGCGGTTGATGAAACGCCTTCCGGGATATCGCGACTGGACCGGCAAGTTTCTTGGCGGTGCTCGCCAGGCAGCTGACACTGGAGCTTGTTGCTCGGTGATCGGGGTTGCGAAGCACATTAGCGCAAGGAAAACCGCAAGAAAACCTTTGCGCTAAACTTGCGCTAAACTTGCGCTAAACGATGGGAAATGACGGGCAACGACTGGCAACGACGGGCAGTTAAGTCGTTGAAAAGATTGCTAAGTAGTTTGTTTAGAGAGGCAGGACGCCGATTCGTAATCGGCAGGCCGCGAGTTCAACTCTCGCCCTCGGCTCCAACTCTAAGAAAAAAAACGAGTTCATGAAGCCAGTGACCTGCCGTTGAGCTAACCTGGCGTCAGGTTCCACCAAAGTTCCATCGTTCTTTTCGAGGGCATTCATGGCGTTCTGGATGTCTTCATAGCGACCGCTCCGGCACTCCGGCGTTAACCAAATTACGGGCACCAGAACGACGCAGATCGTGAATGAGCAAGTCGGGGCACTTCGCGGCTACGGTCGCTAAGGCCCATTCGCGCCGGAGATTCGTCGCGTCGAACACAGGCTGACCAGTCTGCCGGAACGGCTTCTTCAACACCGCTGTCAGTTCAGCCGTGAGGGCGAGAGTGATTGGCTCCTTGATTCTTCACGATCTTGGCGGGGAGCGTTCTCGGATCTCGGCCAGAAGCGTGCGCCCATGCCGGCAACCGGGGGCCCAGCGTTGTTGTAAGTAGTCACGGAACCTTATTAAGTACAATCCGTCCGGTGTTCAATGCAACTCGAAACGGTTCTCCGGTCTTTAAGTACACGGAATTTTCCATGGAACGGAACTCGTCCGGCCTTTAAGTGCAGCTCGACATCTGCGTTACGCCCAAAACACACCCTCGTCCTGAAGCGCTTTCCGCACGGCAACCACCTCTGGGTCATTTATCAGCAACACGCGGATCGTCGCTTGACCGATCCGTGTCAGCGGTTTCAACACGGGTCCGTTCCAAACGAAATGTTCTGTCCATTGGTCGCGTCGAGGATGGAAGAGGCGAACAATTTCTCCGCTGTCCGGATCGATCCCAGCGACGTTCGGTCCCTTGAAGCGATTGCAATGGATACAAGCGAGGGCGAGATTCTCAAGCTCTGCTTTGCCCCCGTGTTGCCGCGCAACAATGTGATCTATTTGGAAGGGTGCTGGGTGAAATGCCGAAGGCAACCGACAGTATTCACAGCGAGCGGCGGCTCGATGCCAAACCCGGCGGATGAAATCAGCGTCCAATGTGCCTGATTATTGACTGGAGCGCTGCAAAGCACGGCGTCCTTTAGACTGGATGACGGCGAGGAGGTTACCGACATGGAGATAGCTGTCGAGTTCAGCTTGTTCTTGACTCGTCAGCTTCCCTTGACGAGCCAACTCGGATAGCTCGTTCA
>QHYZ01000379.1 GCA_003225295.1 Acidobacteriota bacterium
TCCGCACACGCTTTCCGTCGCCGCGCCGCCGATCTAAAAATGCTCTGCCTTATGCTGATCCAAAGCCGAATTGTTTCGCGACACGAACTCCCTGCGCTAGGATGCACTCGTCGACTGGGCAAGGCAGAGACTCCAAGTCCTTCGACTCCGAGGTGCTGCATCGAAGAGACCTGCGATCAGCGTGCCACAAAGATCCTGATTGAGACACGCACGGGATTTTCGGTAATCACACTCGCGCGTTCTTCATTGGGGTGAGAGCAGCGGTTGCCTCGGTGCCCAGACTGCGGCGAGAAAGGCCCATCCCCTTCCCTCGTTGAGGCAGGTTAAAGGTTGCTGTTCGCCTTTTGTGCAGGTTGATCAGGGTTTAGGAGTCTCGCGAATTTCCCACTCGCCTGCAGCCGAGATCTCCACTAGCTTGTTCAGCAAGAAGTCGTCATCACTCGATTCCAAAATGTGGTCGATTATGGGTTGAATGCGATCCCATTGTTCGTCGCGGGTCAGGCCGCTCTCGCGGAGGACGATGAGGCCCGGGTGTACTTTTCCACGTTCAGAAGACGGATGAAGTCGCGCGCGTCGGTTGTGACGACCGTAAAGTCGTGTTCTAAGGCGTAGTTCCAGATGTGCTCGTCCGGTTCCTCGGACAAACCAACATGGGCCACGGCCTCCGCGTACAAGCCCTTCTCACCCAGTTTGCGCACCAATGCCGGCGAAATGTGTTCGTCCAGCAATAAACGAGTCAACGGCGGCTACCGTGCGCTCTTTCGATTCGCAATCGCCTTTTCGGTCGCCCTGGTGCTGCACCGAATCGAGAGGCCAGCCGGGCGTATTGTAGGTCCTTCGCGTCGAGGGCGGGAAAGTCCTCCGCGATCTCTTCCTCCGGAACGTTCTTGCGAAACAAGGCGGCGACATGCTCCAACGGGATGCGCGTGCCGCGGAAGACGGGCTCCCCGCTGAGGACGTCCGGAGACGAGGTGATTCGTTCTTTGCCCCAACGATAGGCGGACACGTTCTTTTCCACGGTTTCGCGGAAACGCTTGCATTCAATCCATATCTTCATGTCTCCCGAGCGAAAGACGAGGTCCGGTCCATCGGACGTCCAATGTTTCGCGGTCTTGCTTCCGTGCGCCAGGACCTTGGAGAGAGAGTCTTTGTCGTCCTTCGAGAGAGGGAAGGGGAATTCCGTCACAACGAGAAGATAGAGAACGTCTCCCTCGGAGAACCGGTAGCGCACCACTTTGCCAGTTTTGACCTTGCGCGAAGGGGTCACCGCTCTTTTTTCGAGTGCCGTTCGAACCGTGTCGGGCTCAATCTCGGCAATTGCCGCCGCCTCGTCGAGCGTAAAGAGTTCTGACATACTGTTCTCCGATAATAAATATACCACCTCTGGTGGTATACTTTCAAGAAAGATAGTGATACAAGAAGTGATGAGTGGCGCGCGAGGGCGGGGCGCAGCGAAAGTAGAAGCGGTAAGCTAGTCGGGAGGTTCGGCCGAGTCTTTTGTCTGAGCAATTCTGCGAAACCGCCACGGAAGCACCACTATGTTCCTCGATTCTATCTCGATGGTTTTTGTGCGCCTGCTTCGATGAAATCGAATGGCAAGCGTCTTCTTTGGGTTTACGAGAAGGGACACGAACCTCGCTGTTCCGTACCGGAAGCGGAAGCGTATCAAAAGGACTTCTACAGCTTTGACAAGAATGGCACGAGGAACGTTGACACCGAGCGCTGGTCTGCCCAGCTGGAAAAGCGAATCGCGCAGCTTATAACTGAGCTGGTCAGCTCAAAACGGGAACCCGCAGGAGCCGAAAAAACATGCCTCGCGGTATTCATGGGCACCATGTACACGCGGACTCCCTTGGGGAGACAACTCGGCGACGAGCGTTTTCAGACCAGCCACTTCGCAGAGGCTCAAGAGAGTTGCTGCCGACGCCATTGAATTTCGCGAGCTCTATTTCTCCATGGACCCAAGATTTCGATTGGGAACATGAGAGGACGATCGACCAAGTGTGGCAAGGCATTCTCTCCGGGAAGACCGACGCGCTAGAAGCGGGTGACCATTTTCGCCTCGCTTCGATCATTGAAGTTGGGATCACAGTCGGTGAAGTCCTTTGCGAGATGGGCTGGCGCTTCATTTACGCCCCTGATGGGCACCGTTCATTACATCCGACAATCCGCTGGTAACCGAAGTTAGTGAGCCTGGTTCCAGGGCAATTCACTTTCGCTCGGGGGTGAACGTTCCGAACGCCGGAGCCTGGTTCCCTTTGACGCGGAAGGTTGTCTTGATGATGCAGAAGCCGCTGTTACCCGGCGTCACGACCGTGTCCGGCTCCCTTGCCCGTGAAATCAATAGGCGGGTCATGGCCTGTGCGGAGCGCCGAACGAGCCGTGGTCAAGGAACTGCGGACGCGCCCCTCAACTTCAAGTAAAGATGACGCTAACGGAGATTAAGGTTGCACCGATTGAAGACGCCACCTCGCGAGCCGCGGGGTACGGCTTTCCGCGCCCCTATTCGAAGTTTTATTAGAGGACTAATTATCTGACTTCCAGCTCAAGAATGTACACTAGGTTTTGAGCAGGGCCTTGTCGATTGCCTTGAGGATGAGTTCTTGTTTCTTGGTTAGCGTGACTACGCGAGAGAGATGGAAACGGTTCTTGGCGTCCCGAAGGTAGACCTTATACATGGTGCTCAGTTCTCGCAAGGCGCTCTCCGCAGTGAAATCGGTTTTGCGCAGGCGATACTGTAA
>QHYZ01000069.1 GCA_003225295.1 Acidobacteriota bacterium
CAAGGCATACAGGTTTTGATCCAACTCCACGCCCAGGGGATCGTCGGCATACAAGGGGCGCGCGATACCGATAAGAACCTGAGCGAAGTCGGCATAGATTCGCCAGTCGCGCAACTCGTTGGCATCGGCGAGAGTCTACCGGGACACCTTACCGCGGAAACCCATGTGATACAGCTTGCTCTGCATGGAGCGTAGGCAAGCTTCGATATCGCGGAGACTCTCCCTGTAAGTCAATTGTGCGAAACCCATGGCGAGAAACTGATCCCAACAGGAAAAGCTTTTCAAGTAATGATCGCCACGATAACGAGCTACGCACTTTTGAAACTCTTTGTGAGGCAGATGCTCGATCAATTGAGAAAAGACAGTTTGGCCAAGGTTCATGGCCCATTGTCGCTCCGCGACGAAATGCCTCAAAAATGGTCATTTTCCATCCAATCAAATTCAAATCGTTCCCGAATCCAATTGCTGTAAGCTCTTCATGGACAATAGATTGCCGGTGGGGACCCAACTTTTCCCCGGACACTAGTGATGTTGGACCTGAATTCTATTGATCGCACCGGCTCCGGTCTCCTAATCGGTCTTGAGATTGTTGCTTGCATGGCTTCGATAACCGGCCCGAGCCCACGATTGGAGTCCCTGGTACAGCCCCAGCTCAACTCCTCGAGCAGCGTCCGAATTCATCGTCCGCAGCGAGTATCTTCCCTCGTGTGAAGAACACCTATTGAGGAAGCGCCGATTTTCTCACGGAGTCGTGGCCACATCGCACTACAAGTCAACCATCGAGCACTATCCAAGCGGGAGCGTGGTCGCTCGCGTTCTCCTCACCGCGAACCCATCGGTCTACCGCCCCGTGCACGAGTCGATCGCACACTGTTGGAGAGAGAAGGAAATGATCCAGCCGCATCCCCTTGTCTAAAGGCCAACGATTACGCTCGTAGTCCCAGAACGTCCAGAGCGGCCCCTCGGGTTGCAGTTTGCGCAGAGCGTCCGTCCAGCCCTGGGCTAGCAGCCGAGCATACGCCTGGCGACTCTGAGGTTGAATCAATGCGTTGTCATCGAGGGATCGCGTTGGATAGATGTCCTGCACAGTCGGTACGACGTTGTAATCGCCGGCAAAGACGACAGGCACCCCGGCCTTCATGAGTTCCGCGCCGTGCTCGATTAAACGTTCGAACCAGGCCAATTTGTAATCGAACTTCGGACCGGGTTGAGGATTCCCGTTCGGCAGGTAGATGGAAGTGATCAGCACACCATTTACCGCCGCCTCTATATAGCGTGCCTGGCGATCCTGAGGATTCCCAGGCAAGCTGGATCGCGTTAGCACCGGATCGCACTCCCGCGCCAGGATTGCTACGCCGTTCCAGGAACGTTCGCCTAGCCAGACTCCCCGATAGCCGAGGTCACGAAGGGCACTTGCCGGAAATGCTCGCTGCTCTACCTTGAGCTCCTGGAGGCAAACGACGTCGGGCTGCGCCCTTGCGAGCCACGCTGTGAGATTATGCAGACGCTTGTTGATGTTGTTGATGTTGAACGTGGCGATCTTCAATGATCCAGCCTCACGCGAAAAGAGCATTCTGTCCTGACCCGAGTGTCACACTGCAAGTACTTCGTTTGCGAAGGACGCGTTTTGAGGAAGAAGTAGGCATCGCCGAAGAATGTAGTTTGATCGAACCTCAACCCGCTCACCGGCCCGATGGGATCAGTACCGGAGAACGCCCATAGCAGCTGGGATGCCGAACAAAACGAGACCGAGCCACTTCCACGACATCAAAGTGGATCGCTTGGGGATCGCCATTCGCCCCGAACGTGAGGGACGCGAATGGCAAGTCCACGCGTTGCGTGCTGTCCGGCGCTCTATTTCCTGAGTGCTTTGGTGTCGCGGCCACCCTGGTGCAGCACCAAGTACGTGACTTGGCCCTTCTCGTTCTTGAAGAACTCAATTTCTGTGTCGACAACTTTTGGAAAAACCATCAGCTCCGAATCAGCAAAAATCGGCACGTTAGTTGGTTCGTAGCCAGACGCTCTATCCAAATGAGTTTAGCACCTGCTTACGCTGCACCCTCAATTTCTGATTCGACGAAGCAGGACTTTCGGCCGACGTTGTTGACGGGTAGATCCGGTTCAACTTCTGCATGCCGTCGTCGGTAGACGCTCTACACAATCTTTAGTAGAATACCTACACAATGGATCGAGAGCTGCCGTCCCGTGTAGAGCTGCTGCAAGGCACGCTCGACCTCCTCATTCTGCGCACGTTGCTTGCAGGACCCAGCCATGGCCACGCCATCGCCAAACATATTCGGCGGACCTCGGAAGACCTGCTCCAAGTCGAGACCGGTTCCCTGTACCCCGCCCTCCATCGGCTGGAGGCGAAAGGCTGGATCGCAGCTTCTTGGAAGCTATCCGACAGGGGCAAGCGCGCCCGGTATTATCACCTCACACCTCTCGGGCGGAAACAGCTCGCCAGCGAACAATCGAAATGGCGGGCGTTCTCGCGCGCTGTTGGATTGATCCTGAACCCGGTTGATCAGGAGGGACCATGAATGCTTTTTTTCGCAGGTTGCGTTGGCTGGCACAGCGCAGCCGCAAGGAAGCGGAACTCCGCGAGGAACTCCAGTTCCACCTGGATGAAGAAGCGGAACTGCATCAAGCAGAAGGCTTAGCGGAAGAACAGGCCCGATGGGCGGCGCGCCGCGAGTTGGGCAACCTTACGCTGTTGCAAGAGGACACTCGCGCGACGTGGGGATGGACGATCCTGGAGCAACTCCGCCAAGACCTGCGCTACGCCTTCCGGACCATGGCCGCTAACCGATTGTTTACTTCGCTGGCGATCACTTCGCTGGCGCTGGGAATTGGAGCCAACACGGCGATCTACAGCTTCATGGATTCGATCCTGCTGCGCTCGCTGCCGGTGTCCGATCCCGAGTCGCTGGTCGTCCTGAACTGGTATGCCAAAACCAGGGAAGGCGACTCCGTCATGAAGGCCATGAGCGGAACCACCTATGACGAACCCAACTCGGGAGTCACGGCGGGTATCTTTCCCTTCCCGGCGTTCGAACTTTTCCAGAAGAACGACTCCGTCTTTTCTATCGTGTTCGCGCATTACCCATCCTGGCAAATGAGGAGGTTGAACGTAAGTATCAAAGGACAAGTTGACGTTGCAGCTGGCTGGACCGTCTCGGGCGATTATTTTCGTGGACTCGGCGTGGCCCCAGTTGCCGGACGGCTGATCATTTCTGACGACGACCGGGCGGGAGCTTCGGCAGTGGCCGTCGTCAGCTACGGGTTCAGTCAAAAGCGCTTTGGGGGAGCGGCCAACGCCGTGGGCCAATCGATTCTAATCGACAACCTGTCCTTCACCCTGATTGGGGTTACTCCCCCGGAATTCTTTGGCGTCGATCCCGCGTCGCCGCCAGACGTCTATCTTCCGATGCACACCAATGAGTTGCTGGGAGCCAGCAATCAGTTTGGCTTTCGAGCTGAGAATTACCTGGCTCGAAACTATTATTGGGTTCATGTCATGGGCCGATTGCGTCCGGGAGTGACTCTCGCTCAAGCGCAGGCCGCGCTCGCTCCTGCGTTTCAGCAATGGGTGGCGGGCACAGCCACGAATGATCAGGAGAGGGCCAATCTTCCCCAGCTCGTCGTCAAAAAAGGCGCGGGTGGGCTGGATAGTCTACGCCGCCGATATTCGAAGCCACTCTATGTGCTGCTAACTTTGGTTGGATTGATTCTGGCTCTGGCGTGCGCCAATGTCGCCAATCTGCTCCTGGTGCGGGCCGCGGCAAGAAGGCGAGAAATGGCGCTACGGCTCAGCTTGGGAGCGGGCCGGCTTCGCATCGTGCGGCAACTGCTGACCGAAAGCGTTCTGCTGGCGTTGCTGAGTGGGGCTCTGGGAGTACTGTTCGCGATCTGGGGGATTCGCTTCCTCACCTTACTGCTGGCAAATGGCCGCGCGAATTTCACGCTGCACGCGGAGTTGAACTGGGACGTGCTGGGTGCGGCGGCCGCACTTTCGCTTCTGACAGGCGTTCTATTCGGCCTGGCTCCGGCGCTGGAGTCCACACGCGTGGACGTCATGCCGGCCCTAAAGGAATCACGAGCGGGCCAGCCGGCCGCACGGCATACTGTTTGGCGCATCAGCCTGAGCCAGATACTGGTAATGAGTCAGATCGCTATCTCGCTGCTGCTGCTGGTTGCGGCCGGTCTCTTTGTGCGTACATTAGCAAATCTAGAGTCGGTTGAACTGGGCTTCAATCGCGAGAACGTGCTCTTATTCCAGGTGGACGCGCGCAAAGCCGGACACAAAGATCCGGAGATTGCCGCCTTTTACGCCGATCTACGCAAACGTCTCAGCGCGATCCCGGGCGTGCGCGACGCGAGCCTTTCGGAGGATTCCCTCATCGAAGCCGGAACGGGACTGCCCCTCGGCCTGGCAGGTGCTCCACCCAATCCTGCCAACCGTATTTTGAACATCGGGCCGGCCTTCTTCAGAACCATGCAGATTCCGATTCTGGCCGGCCGTGATATCGAAGAACGCGACGGGCCAGGCTCGCCAGCCGTTGCGGTGATCAATGAGGCATTTGCCAAAGCCAATTTCGGCAATCGAAATCCGCTCGGGCAGCACCTGATTCTGCGCGAACCTGGAGAAGGAGACCGTCTCGCGCGCGACATGGAGATTGTCGGGGTCTGCCGGAACGCCCGCTACGGGGGCCTGACGAGGGACATACCGCCCGTGGCATATCTCGCGTATAGCCAAGGCTACCCGCGGCCGGATCAGATGGTGTACGCGCTACGCACATCGGGTGACCCGCTTCTTTATATAAACTCCGTACGCGAAATCATTCACCAGGCGGACGCGCGCGTGCCAGTGTCCGAGGTGAGAACCCAGGCCGCGGAGATCGACCACACGATCAACCAGGAGATCACGTTTGCCGAATTGTGCAGTGGTTTTGCAATTCTGACTCTGGTGATCGCTTGCGTCGGTCTCTACGGCACCGTTTCTTATAACGTCGCACGCCGCACGGGAGAGATCGGCATCCGGATGGCTCTGGGGGCACAACGAGGCCGCATCGTTCAGATGGTTTTGCGTGAAGTCTTGGGGCTGGCGGCAGTGGGGCTTACGATTGGCATGGCTGCGGCTCTGGGTACATCGAAATTCGTCGAATCTTTTCTGTATGGAATGAAATCCAACGATCCACTTGCACTCCTGGGAGCAGTGGCAATTCTGCTCGGCGCCATTATCCTGGGGGGTTACGCTCCCGCGCGGAAGGCGTCTCGAATCGATCCCATGGCCGCGCTACGACACGAGTGACTTGCAACTTCTTTCGGCTCTTCGCCGACCGCAATGCCGAGCGTTGAATTTGCTCGACAAAGCGTTGTGAGGAACAGATCCTGCCTTGTCGCTAGGCACTTACCGATGATACCGCGTGAGTATTGATTGTTCCGGTCGGATAACGGGCAAGCCAGAGTAATTCACGTGCCTTCTATGAGTTGACCGGTATGAGTCAAGTGTGCTTTCGTCTTTTTTCTCTTTTTCTTCCTGCGGATTCCTTCCGTTCGAGCCGGGCCGCGTCTGTCGCCATCCTTCCATCCGCACTCTTAGTTGAGCGATTTTTGCTCGGTGCATGGTGGGCGTTCCCAATTCAGTAGGTGCTGCTACCTGGTAGACTCGTAGACGTGTGGAAACCGCCAAAACCTCATGGATGGTTTCGGAACTGCCCGGAACGCTGTTCATGGCGCTGGATTCGCCCGAATAGCATGGAGAAACCATTGTGAAACGATTCCTGCTTGCGGCTATTTTTGCAGCGCTACTTGGGAGGTCGTCAACGCCCGAGTATGCGATCCAAGCGATACGCTACGCCAGCTCTCCGGGCGTACCCGTGTCTGAGCTTGTCGTGGGCGGCCCCAAGGATGAGAAAGTCGACATCGCCATGGTGGTTTGGCTAATCCGGGGCGGGGGCCACGCGATTCTTTTCGACAGCGGTTTTCATCGCGACACTTTTCTCAAGTATTTTCCAATGGTGAACTATCTGCGGCCCGACGAGGCCGTGAAAACCGCCGGAGTGCAGCCTGAGGCAATCACGGACATCGTCATCAGCCATGCGCATTGGGATCACATGGGCGGGATTGATCTTTTCCCGAAAGCAGACGTGTGGATTCAGAAGGAGGAATATCGCTACTACACGATGGAGGCATGGCAGCCCGGCGGGCAACACGGCGGTATCGATCCGGAGGACGTCAAGCAACTATTGCAATTGAATACTGAGGGACGCATACATCTGGTCGATGGCGATAATGTCGAAATCTTTCCTGGTATTCGCTCTCACACCGGCTCACGGCACACCTATGCTTCGCAATATCTCCAAGTGGATGGCAATCCGCCCTTCGTGCTGGCCTCGGACAATTGTTATCTCTATCTCAACCTGTCGTCTCACTTGGCCAGCGCTACGTTCAGTGAAGCCGATCATGCGGCCAACATCGCCGCACAGTCCCGCATGATTGATCTTGCCGGGTCGCCGGATCGCGTGGTGCCCGGCCACGATGCTCTTCAATTCCAGAAGTTTCCCGCCCAAGGACGCGTGGCCAAAATTAAATAAGCAGTATTCAAGCGCCTCATATGGCGCTACATGGCGATGATCATCAGCCAAACCGCCGCAGAGCACAAAACCACGATCGAGGCTACAAGAGTTTAACAGCGCGTCGCTCGCCGGTCTTCATTCCTAATTCACGATCATCGTGGGCATGAAACAAACCATTCGAATTAATTTCAGTGCGGGGATGCGTGGAAACTTGGGAGGCAGGGATAGAGAGGCGCTTAGAACGAATCACAAGCGCCCCTCAATGCAAATCAATTCGTTGAGTACCTCAGGGATCACCTCCTTCTCGACAAGTGCGTCGATCCGATACAAAACCATTTTTATCACGATAACTCCTTGTATGTCTAGGGCCAGTGATTTCCCACAACCGGAGCCGAGTGCTTTCCCCGATTCGTGGTGATTCCGTCGGGCAGCCACTAGTGACCTCGATTTTGTTCTAGAAGTAGAGCTTCAGCGCCAGTTGCATTATCCGAGGATCGCGGGTGCTGATGACGCGTCCGAAGCTGCCCGACTGCCTGGTCAGTCGTATCCCGTCGAAGTTGGTGTGGTTGAAGATGTTAAATGCTTCCGCGCGGAATTGCAGGCTCGTGTGCTCACGAATCTTTGTGTTCTTGAAAAGCGAAATATCCCAGCGTTGAAGTCCCGGACCGCGAATCGCGCCACGCCTCGCATTCCCAGGAGGTCCCGCGGCATTCGGCGGATTGACAAACGCCGCGGTATTGAACCACTGCGCAAAAGAGTGTAGGGCGCCGACGTTGGGATTGCTAATTTCATTGGGCCGTCTGCCTGCGAAGCTGTTGGCATCCAGGACGCCCAGTCCCGCAGGATCAATCGCGCGCCCGCCCGTCACCGTCAGGGGCAGGCCGGTGTAAGCATAAACGATGCCCGATACTTCCCAACCGCCGAAAGCGTGCCCGGTGAAACCAGACTGGCTCCTATAGAAAGGAAATTCGTAGATGTAACTCAGGTTGAACACTTGCCGGCGGTCGAACTGACTCTCTCCCCGCTCGGCAGCGAGGTCGTATGTGTTTTGCGGCGTGCGAAAATCACTCTGGGCATTCGTAATTCCATGAGAGTAGGTGTAGTTCATGGAAATCAGCGAGCTTCCGGTGAAGTGCTTCTGCATGGTGACCTGCAGAGCGTGGTAATTGGAGTCAAACCTCGAGGAAAAGACGTTGATGGCGTCGTAGCCGAGGAACGGTCGGACTCTGTTCAGCAATTGCGTGGTTCCGCCAGTGATTGGTGCCGAGATGCCAGCCGCCACGTAGGCCAGGGGCTTCGGTTCATTTATATCAATAACACCAACCAGGTGGGTGCCTTCGTTTCCGAAGTAGCCGGCGTCCACAAACCATTTGTGCCAGACTTCACGTTGTACGTCCAAGCTCCATTCCTGGACGTAGGGTTGCCTCCAATCGGACTGTTGTACGGTGAGCGCAGGCGGAGAGAGATTCACGTCCACAACCACGCTGCCCGGATTGTTTAGCACGGTGTTGCTGATCGTAATGTTCTGCGCGAACGGCGGATTGCTGAACTCCCCGTTTTCCTGCGTCCCAACGCTTGGTGAATCATAGAAGATTCCAAAACCGGCTCTTATGGAGGTCTTGCCGGTTTTGAAAGGATCCCAGGCAAGGCCAATTCGAGGGGCAAAATCTTTGGTATCGTGCCGGGCAGCCGCGCTTCCGAATGGCGAATTGACGCCGCCGATAATAACCCCGTTGAGCGCCGTGCCGGTGTTGGGAACCAGAAGGCCAGCAGAATCAATCTGAGGCGCCTTCACCATGTCATAGAGAGACGAATCGAAACCTGTGGCGTGGCCGTTTTCGTCAGTTGGCTGATTGAACCGCGAATAACGAACACCCAATGTCATCGTTAAGTTCGGCTTAACGCGGTAGGTGTCTTGGCCAAAAATCTCCCATTGCTTTTGACGAATCTCGGCGCGGAAATCAACATTGGTCTGGGCGAACGAAGTCGCCGTTCCAAGTAGGAAATTGGCCCATTCTTGATCGAGCGTTGCGTTTCCAGAGGGATCCGTATCGTCAAAACTAAATGTTCCCTCGTTTCCTCCACCGGCATTTTCCGACTTTTGATAGGCGTTGAATTGAAACCCCATTCGGAAGGTGTGTTTCCCATGACTGTAAGAGATATTGTCAAACATGTTGTGATTGCGATTGAAGTCGCGGTAGGAGCCGAAGCCGAATAGACCTTCAGAATCGTTGAATGACAGATTAGGAACGCGCGGCACCTGCGCTGCGAAAGGCAGCTTGATCGCAGTGATAACGTCGGGCGAGTTCTTCGATGCGCCGAGCCCAGAGGGATCGCTGGTCACCCCGCCGTAGGAATAGTTGTATCCGGCCTCGTTGACCAGAGAAGGAGTAAACGTTGACGTCGCCCGAATCGTGAATTGCCGTCCGGGCGAATTCGTGCTGGTGGTGGCGACCCCCGGAAGGGCTGAACCGGTAAAGAGACCGCCGGGCTCAATTGTGGGAATGGTGTCGTTTTCAAAGCGCCCCATCAGTGCGAATTTCGCGCTGAAGATGTGGTCAATCTTCAGGATTTCCTGGTGGAGGTTGAAGGTATTGCGCGCCACGAAGGGCGAATCAACTCCGGTTCCATCAGCATTTTCTACGGCTGGGAGCTTCAGTTTGGAGTAGATGTCTTTGATATAGGCTGCGGCCCCCGGATTGAATTGCCCGGGCAAAATCTGGGTTCCTGTCTGCGAACAGGATGTGTTCAAACAAACGGGCTGCCGAAAGGTTCCGTTTAGATTAGCCTGGGAAGGCAGAGTCGGATCAAACGTGGAGTAGGTAAGAACCCGCCGCACTTCTTCCGAGAAAAAGAAGAATGTTTTTTTCTTGTCGGAGTTGTACACATTGGGAATAAAAATCGGACCACCAAACGTGCCACCAAAATCGTTGTATCGGAGCGGGGGCCGCGTGATGCGGTTCTGGTTATTGAAAAACGAGTTCGCATTCAGGACGTCATTGCGGAAAAACTCGTAAACGCCGCCGTGAAAAGCACCCGTGCCGGAACGAGTGATGACATTGATTTGTCCGCTCGAGCTGCGGCCGTACTCCGCGTCATACTGTCCGCGAACCACGCGGAACTCTTCGATCGAGTCAACGCTTGGATAACTCAGCAGCGTCAGGTTCGCGCCGCGATCAACGTTATCCGCGCCATCCACCGACCAGTTGTTCTGCGTTGGCCGCCCGCCGTTCACCGAGAAATTGATCTGGTTTGACAAACCTGTCGGGCTCGAAACGCCTACGTACAATTGATCGGATGCTAGACCCGTAGAAACACCTGGTGTCAATGCCACAAGCTGTTCGTAGTTCCTGGTGTTGATCGCCAATTCACGAATTTCGGTGCCCGTAATCAGGCCGGAAGCAGTTGCCGTTTGCAGCTCGACCGGTGATGCATCTGCTAAAACCGTGGCGGTCTCCGTCAGCGCACCCGGCTCGAGCGTGAAGTTCAGCGTCAATTTGTCGTTGACGTTAAGAGTTACTCCGCGGCGTTCGGCTTTTTTGAATCCCTTGGTTTCTGCAACAAATGTATAGTGTCCGATCGGCAGAAACTGCACCACGAAATCACCGTTCTCATTCGTCATCACCACTCGAATCACGGCATCATTCTTGTCTGCATTCTCTACCGTCACCGTTGCTCCTGAAACAATCGCCCCGGACATATCCACCACGCTTCCAAATACCGATCCGGTGATTTCCTGCGCCCCTACGGCTCCACACAGCCCGGCGCTCAGCCCCGCGATCAACCACCAACCAAATATTCGCTGCATCACCCACCCCCCTAAACTTAACTGACGATTTCAAGATGCCTGGTCAGACGATTCACGACCTTGCAGCGGTCCCCCCGATACGTCGACTCCACAAACTCGATAGGCTGCCCGGTGTGCAAATAGGCCGTGCGCGTGAACCGAAATACGGGCGACCTCCGGCGAACGCGCAGTAGCTTGGCTTCCGCCCCCGTAGCGACCGATGCCTCGGCCACTTCGTCGGCCATGTGGACCTGCAATCCATAGTGCTCCGCCAGCTCCCGGTACAACGAGCCGCTGGGCTCGAATCTTTCCAGCAATTCCGGGCAGAGCCTCGCCGGTAAGTTTGCAGCCTCGATACACAACGGAGCGGAATCCGCGATCCGCACGCGCCGCAAAAAAATCACTTCTTCGGCGGGACCCAGGTGCAGCGCTTCCGCCACCTCTTCATCAGGATGAATGCGCTTGAAGGCCAAAACCTTAGATCGCGGCCGCGACCCTCGATCCTTCATCTCTTCGCTGAAGGAAAGCAGCTGCCGGAAATTCTTCTCCAGCTTCATCCTTGAAACGAAGGTGCCCTTCCCGCGCTGGCTGTACGCCAGCCCCCGGCTACACAAAGACTTGAGAGCTTGCCGCGCGGTCATCCTGCTTACGCGCAGCCGTGCGGAAATTTCCTGCTCCGAGGGGACCAGCTCGCCCGGTTTCAGTTCGCCCGAGCGGATCTGTTCGCTCAGTCGCTGCTGGATCTGGAAGTAGAGGGGCACCACGCTTTGCCGGTCGAGGACCACTGCGGCCACCTGTGCCTCCCGTACAGTTGTATGGACGACTGGACATATATCTGTCTCAGAGCCCTCTGTCAACCGGAAATCCCATTTTGATGCGAAGGGCGATTTCTTAAAACTCCGGCAAAGCGGCGGACCGTACATTTCGGGCGACGTGAGCTGATCACAAAAATGGAATGTGAAGAGATGGTTCAGGTTGAATGAAGGGTGCAATTGAATTTTGCGTCCACCGGTATCATCGGAAACATCCCTCAAGATCTCCACGACTGAGATTTTGACACCATCGCTTGCCGCCAGTACAGCTTCGTCCGGCGATGGGCACGAGGCATCTGTGCTCCGGGATGCTGAATCACCTGATAGCGCTCCGTTAGCGGACGGATTGTCGCTCGAAAGCTAATTTAAAATGGCAGACGTTGACGACGGCTGGAGTTTCCTGGTGTTTGCGAGTTATGCTGATCGGTGGCCGCAGAGCGGCAATGGCCGCCGCTATGAGGAGTAACGATGATTACACGACGTGCGTTTCTCGATGGACTTGCGGGGGGTGCGGCAGGGCTGGCCGTGGGAACGACGGCAAAGAGTTATGGCCAGATCCTTGGTTCCAACGATCGCCTCAACTTTGCTGTGATCGGGCTGAATGGGCGCGGGTACGCTCATCTCTCGGCGCTCAAGGCGAACCGGAGCGCTGCTCGCATCTCGCATGTGTGCGATGTGGACAACAACATTCTAAGAAAGTTCGCTGACGCCGTGCAGCGCGAGACGGGCGAGTCCCCTGCGATGGACAAAGACTTTCGCGCAATTCTCGAGCAGAAGGATGTGGACGCCATCACGATTGCCACTCCCGACCATTGGCATGCGCCGATGGCCATCGCTGGGTTGCAGGCGGGCAAGCACGTCTACGTGGAAAAGCCATGCAGCCACAATCCTGCTGAGGGACAGATGCTGGTGCAGGCGCAGCGGAAATACGGAAAGCTTGTGCAGATGGGCACGCAGCAGCGCTCTTCGCCACACAGCATAGAGATCGTCGAAAAGATTCAAGGGGGCATTATAGGTAGGCCCTACCTCGCGAAAGCCTGGTACAGCAATGTGAGGAAGTCTATCGGCACAGGCAAAGAAACGCCCGTGCCGACGCAACTGGATTGGGACTTATGGCAGGGCCCGGCGCCACGCCGTCCCTATAGGGACAACGTGCATCCGTACAACTGGCACTGGTTTAGAAACTACGGCACTGGCGAAACGCTCAATAATGGAACGCACGAGGTGGATGTGTGCCGCTGGGCGCTAGGCGTCGACTATCCGAAACGGGTCACTTCGTCAGGCGGCAGATACCAATACAAAGACGATTGGCAGTTTTACGACACGCTGGTGACCAGCTTCGAATACGAAGACAAGATGCTCACTTGGGAGGGCAAGAGCTGCCAGGGAATGAAGTTTTACGACCGTGACCGTGGCTCGGCAATCATGGGAACGACTGGCACCGTGGTTGTGGATCGCGATGGCTACGAGATCTACGGTCTCCAAGGGAATAAGGCAAGCGAGTTCAAGGCCGGCAGCACAACGTCGTCTTCGGACCTCCTCGGCGCCGATTCCATGACCGATGCTCACTTCGCGAACTTCATCGCGGGAATCCGGAAAGGCGAGAAACTTAACGCTCCGATCTCTGTGGGCAACATCGCGGTGACGATGCTACAACTTTCCAACATCGCGTGGGAAGTCAACCGGGAGTTGCATCTGGACACCAAAGACGGACGGATTCAGGACGACCCTGAAGCAATGAGGATGTGGGGGCGGGAATATGAGAAGGAGTGGGCACCGCATGTCTAAGATGCGGCAGTGCCCGCCAGGCGATGAGATGCAGATGAAAAACATCTTTTCGCGCCGCAATTTCGTCTGCTCCGGTGCACTGGTTGCGGCGGGGTGCGTTGCTTCGAAGGAAGTTTTCGCAGTGGCCGCGGAACGAGCACTGGTTGACGAAGGAACGGCGATTCGTCTGGGGGTGGCCAGCTACACGTTCCGTAATTTTAGCCGGCCGCAGATGATCGGCTTCCTGAAGCAACTCAACGTGTTGGCGTTGAATGCCAAGGACGTCAAAGATCATCTCCCCATAGATACCCAGGAGGAGCAGGCCGCGCTGGCAGATTATGCCGCGGCGGGCATCAAGCTTCACGCTGCCGGAACCATTTATTTCGCGAAAGATGAAGATGCGGACATCCGGAGCAAACTCGAATACTGCAAGCGGGCGGGGATTGGCGTGATTGTCGCGGGCGACCCGGCGCCGGAGACTCTGCCGCGGATTGAGAAGTTCGTAAAGGAGTACGACATCCGTATGGCGATCCACAATCACGGGCCGGAAGATAAATTGTGGCATTCGCCGCTGGATGTATTGAAGGCGGTGAAGAGCATGGATCCGCGCATCGGGTGCTGCATTGATGTCGGACATACCGCTCGTGCCGGCACGGACGTGGTTCAGGCGATCCACGAGGTGGGCGCGCGGGTGTTTAACCTACATATGAAGGACCTCACGAACTTCCAGAGCAAGGAGAGCCAGGTGGCGGTGGGAGAAGGCATCATGCCGGTGAAGAGGATTTTTGAAGCTCTTAGCGTCATAAAGTACAAGGGCTTCGTCGACCTGGAGTATGAAGTTCATCCCGACGATCCGATGCCGGGTGTTATCGGCAGCTTTGCTTATATGCGAGGCGTGCTGGCCGGCATGGGGTATGCGGCGCAAAGCTGAAGCAGTTGGTGGCCGACTCGGCAGGTGAAAAGCACCTGTTCGATGGGCATCCGTTTATGCTATCGGCCAGGGGGAATCCATTTCTCTGCGTTTACCAGGCTGGTGAAAGATGGTGTTCCCAGCAGTCCTGGTCCTTGGTCTGGCCGCCGCCGTTTCCTCTTGTGGTATCCGTAAGTGCAAAGAAATGCCTTACAGCTTAGGCTCTGGATGAGGACAGTGAAATCATGCCTCTGACTCGTTACCTGGTTATCCTCAGTCCCTTCGTGGCCACAACTCCTTCATTGTCCAATCCTGCCTGGCAAAGTCTTCCCAAATTTCCTGGTCTTGCGTCTGCTTGGCAAGCAAAGTCGTTGCGCGGCTCTTCCTCTTGGGAATCGAAGCTCAGCCAGTTGGCCTTTTCTTTTGACTTTCCCTTTTAGCTCTTTCTTACTTCTTCTCGACCTCGATCAAATTGTCGGCCGGATTTCGGTCAATCAGCTTGTTATACGGATCGATCCCGGCAAAGGTCGGTTTCTCATCCACGACCATCTCGAAGGTCCCGGTTTCCTGCGTGATCCACTCTTTGTGCAAATTCAGCCGCTTCAAATGCTCCTTCGTCCCGCTGAACACGCCAACATCAATCAAGTCATGAATGGTCATCGGAGTCTCGTTGCCCGAACCGTCTGCTTTCTTCTTCTGGGCGCTGACCTTCAGCGTGACCTTGAACTTTTTCTCAGGCGTCTCGACATAGGACCCCGTTACCGCCCGGTTGTCGTACAGCACGATGGACTCAAACATGTCCGTTATCACATACTGCAAATCCAGAGGTGTCTGCTCCCGCAGCGCAGCTACGAAACCGCGTGTATCCGGATACGGCCCTTTGGCATAGCGGTTCTTCTCCAGAAAATTCCGCAATGCCAGGTTTACTCTATCCTCCCCGATGTAGTCCGCTAGCGCGTACATCACCAGTGCCCCTTTCTGGTACCAAACGTAAGGCTCGCGCTGCACCAGCACCAGCGGAGGCTCGTGCCGAGTCTCACCGCCTCGACCCCGCAAGTATCGGTCAAGCTCATATCGCAAATCTTTGCGCAGCATGTCCTCGCCGTACTTTTTTTCCATCACCTTCAACGCCGAATATTCCGCGAGCGACTCGCTCATCATGTTCGAGCCCTGCGTCTGGCTTCCAATCAATTGGTGTCCCCACCACTGGTGCGCCAGTTCATGTGCCGTCACGAAGTAGAGCAAGTCGATGTCATCCGGTTTCTTCAGCCGTTCGATGAACCCGATGCCTTCCGCAAACGGAACCGTATTCGGGAACGACTGCGCAAATTGACGGTATCTCGGGTATTCCAGCACCCGAAATTGCTGAAATTGAAATGGACTGAAATTCTTTTCGTAGTAGTCCAGCCCGGTCTTCGAGGCATCCATCATTTTGTCGAGGTTGTACTCGTGCCCCGGTTGATAGTAGATTTCTAGCTTCACGTCTCTCCATTGGTCGCGTTTCACGCTGAAGCGTCCCGAAAGAAAGGAAAAAAAGTTATTGATTCGCGTGCTTCCCATGTCGTATTCGAAGTACCTTCGGCCGTTCACTGTCCAGTCCCGCTTCAAATAACCTGGTGCCATGGCGATCTGGTCCGCCGATGTGCTCACAATCGAGTGAAACGTGACCCATTCTGAATCCGAGGTGAAAAGATTGATGTTCGAGTAGTAAGGATCGCCGGGCGCCGCCATTTCCTCGAGCGGTGCGAGCTTCTCCTCGCGCCGCCGCACGGGATCATCGATTTCGTCACTCTGGTTGTAGCCCACGAAAGGAAAATAATCCCGGTCGAAAAACGTTCCGTTATATGCAAACTCGGGCCGCTCGTTTCCGTCCTTGAACCCCCGCGATGTATAGGCCACGCGAAAATTCATCCTCATAGACTCATTGGGCTCAAGAGGCTTGTCCAACTGATAGGTCGCGTAGAAGTACTCCTTGTCGCCCAAGGTCTGCCGGAACGGACGGTCGAAGTTGACGTCCTCTACCGATTCCCTGCTATCGGTCACATGAACTTCGTCAATTGGCTTATCCGTGTGATTTACCAGGGTGTAGTATCCCCTACCGGAAAAGGAGCGGCGCTCCGGATAGATATCCACCTCCGCGTCCACTGCCGTGACCTTTGGCTGGGCCAGCCGTTGATATTTCTTGTAGCGCCGCTCGTACTCCGCGGAGCGATGCCGGTTCTGTTCCGCCGTCCGAAATTTATTCACCACATGGGTGTTGTAGTAGAACACCCCGCCGCTCGTTCCCCCGAGCAGCAAAAACACTGTCGCCGTAGGGGTCAGTCTCGCCATCCGCGGCCAGGCGGCCTTCAGCCGGGATGCAAAGGATTGCTCAGTTCCTCGTCTCGCGAACGACACTGCAAAGACTCCGAGCAGCCCTCCCACCGAAATCCAGTACGAGATCGACCAGAACAAGCCCCTGACAAAATGTCCATACCCATTCATGTCCGAGTATGTGTACGGCGTAATCTCGCCATACAAATACAGCCGATTTTCGATTCCGTACTGATACAAAACCGGAATCAAGACAAAGAATCCAACCACGATGGCATGAGCCACAAATTTATTTCCCAAAACCGTCTGCAGAAACAGCGCAAGCAGAATCACCATCAGCATCTGAGGCAAGTAGATCAAGTAGATCTCTTTCGCATACTGCCCAAGCTCAAACCGGAAGTAACCCTCCATGGCCTGGGAGAGCAACCCGCAAACCAGAACCACTGATGCCAGCACCGTCTCCACCAGGGTCAGCGCAAGGAACTTGCTCACGAAATCGGCCCAATCGCGCAAAGGCAATGAGTCGTGAATCTGCTCGAAGCGTACGTCCCGTTCCCGCCACATCAGTTCGCCTGCGTATAGGGCCCCGATGATGACCAGGAAAAGCCCCGACTGCCCGGAGACCACCGCTACCATTAAATACGTGACCGGCCAGACCTCCACGCCATTGCTGCGTCCCGCAAAATGCCCGCTGATAAGGACAAACACGATCATGATCAGCGCGATGGCCCAGAACGGGACCTCGTGCACGATGTTGAAAAAGCGCAATCGCGTCATGGATAGCAACTGCTTCCAAGTCGTCGCGCTGCCAAACACCTGCGTCACGCGCGGCAATTCCACACCAAACCTTCGCGGCGGCCTCCCAGATTCCGCCGCTTCCTCTTCGCGCGCCTCCTTAGCGTGTTTGCTCGAGCGTCTTGATCCCAGCACTTCCGCTGACATCGGAAATAGTACGAATGCAGCCAGGAGCGCCAGAAACCCGACGCCGGTCCACACCAGCCGGTTGTACAGAAATTCTCCCGACCACTTCACCAGTTGCGTGTTTCGTTCCACCACCGTCCAATATCGGGTCACGTTCTGAAACATGATGAGGCCTAACGAATCGAACACCGAAGGCCAGAATCGTTCCAGCTTGTTTGTTGCTATCACGCTCACGAGCCCGATCAAATACAGTGCGAACAGCGCCACCCCTTGCAGATAAACCACCACGATTCGTCGCGTAAGTGCCGCCACGCAGAAAAACAGACTTCCCAGAAAAAAAATCTGTATGACCGTCACTGACAAGAATGGCTGCAAGTACCACCAAAAATGAATGGGCGCCAGACGCGTCCTGTCCGCCCAGGGCATGAAGGCTCCCGCCATCGCGCCCCAAACGAGCCCAGAGAACACCCCCACCGTGGTCACCAAGGATGCCGCCCAGTGCCCCCCGAGATACGCCAACTTCGAGATTGGTTTAGTGAACAACAGCTGATAAGTGTCTTCTTGAAAATCGCGCAAAATGGATGGCCCGAAAATCGCCGCAATCAGGATCGATCCAAACGCCGTCAGTTGAAGGAAGATGGTTGTCAGCGCGAACGGGCCATTCTTGAAAACCTTGCCGGCGCCGATCGGACCGAAGTCGCTCGTGGAGACGGCAAAAAAAGCGATTAAAAAGGGCATGAGAAAGAAGACATAAGTGGAGATACTGCGGAATCTCAGCTTGAGCTCGAAAAGGAAGAAATCTTTGAACATGGCGCGCGCTCCCGTTCAGTTCGGCCGATGCCGCGTCAGGTGATGAAAATACACATCTTCGAGGTCTGCCTCGGCGCCGGCAAATCCCTGGCCTGGAGATTGCTCGGAGTAAATCCGCAGCTCTTGCAGTCCGCCCACCAAATGCATGGAGATGACCGGAAATGCTTTCTCGATCGCTTCTCGCTCCGCTTCGGTCCCTACCACCTTCCGCCAGACTCTGCCCTTCAACGCATCAATGGTTTCGACCGGCACTCCTTCGAGGAGCAATTCACCGCTGCTGATGATCGCCATCCGGGAACAAAGCTCCCGCACGTCCTCAACAATGTGTGTTGACAAAATCACTACCACATTCCGTCCGATCGAACTCAGCAAATTAAGAAAGCGGTTTCGCTCCGCTGGGTCAAGCCCCGCCGTCGGCTCATCCACGATGATTAATCTCGGATTGGCCAGCAGCGCCTGGGCAATTCCAAATCGCTGCTTCATCCCCCCCGAATAGCCTCCCAGCGCCTTTTTCCGTACATCCCACAAGTTCGTCTGCTGGAGCAGCCCTTCGACAATCTCCTTTCGTTCTCCACTCTTCGTGATTCCCTTCATTACCGCCAAGTGGCGCAACATATCCACCGCAGACATCTTCGGATAGACCCCGAACTCCTGCGGTAAGTACCCCAGCAACCGGCGCGTCTCATCCTTGTTTGCCACTAAGTCCAGCCCGTCGAGGGTTGCCGAGCCCGTATCCGGTTCCAACAGCGTTGCGAGTATCTTCATCAATGTGGACTTGCCGGCGCCGTTCGGGCCGATCAGCCCAAACATCCCAGGCGGTATCTCCAGCGAAACGTCGCGCAAGGCGCGAACGCCACCAGGATATGTCTTGGCCAGATTGCGAATGGATAGCACGGAGTTGGCTCCTTTGAGGAAAGGCCTAGTCAAACAAGCCTACGTGATTGTAGACGTAATTGTTTCGATTCCGCGGGGACGGTATCCGAATGGCGAGCTCGCCCGATAGTCATGCCGGACGGGATCTCCCTAAAACGGCGTCCGGCACCTCCAGCAGATCCACAGCCCCTTGGCTCCAGCGCTAGCTCTGCCCAGTCACTTTGACGGCAAAGTCGCGACAAAGCAAGGCACAGTAGGTGATTTGAAATCGACCCAGAGCGGATCGCTGTCCTTATTGCTCAATCGTTGGCACTACGAATACTGGTTCGCTAGCAAGATACTTTTGCTTATCCGTGGTGGCTCGAATCGACATGCTGAGTACTGGCACTTGTACGGGCGGCGAAAAGCTCGTTGCCAAGGCCCCTTTCTAGACCAGTGACGTTCGACACATGCCATAATGGGGGCTCACGGCCGTCTACCCCGGAAAATTCTGGTGGACAGAGAAGTATATGCATTCGCCACGCTCTCTCAAGGCGCTTTCCTTTGGCATTGCTCTTTCCTGTTGCGGTAGTACGGCGCGATTGTCCGCGCAGAGCAGCACCACTGGCATCGAACACCCAGACAGCCTCCGTGGCACGGTTGTGAACAGCGCGACGCATGAACCAATTGCCCGTGCGCTGGTATTCTCACCAGACAACCGCTATGCCACCATGACCGACGATCGAGGCCATTTTGAATTCACATTTCCACAGGGGGAAAGCGAAAAGACTGCCGGGCTCGCGGATAACTCAGATATACACTCTCTGGAAACATCGCAGCGCCAACATGCCAGAACCAATCGTCCCACCATGCTGATGGCCCGCAAAACGGGATTTCTTTCCCGCCATAACGGGCAGGAGGGCTTCCAGATAGGCCCAGTGCAGCAGGAGCTCACAATCTCTCTCGCGCCGGAAGCTCGCATCGTTGGCCAAGTTATTCTGCCTGAGTCCGATGGTTCCGACAAAATCCAGGTCGAGCTTTATCGACGTCAGGTGCGGGAGGGCCGCGAGCATTGGGATCCGGCAGGAATGGCGATGTCTAGATCAAACGGGGAGTTCCGCTTTGCCGAGCTTTCCGCAGGTTCTTACAAACTGCTCACTCACGAACTACTCGATCGTGATCCCCTAACCTTTAACGCTCGCGGACAGTTATTTGGCTACCCCCCGGTCTACTATCCTGCGGCGCCAGACTTTGCGACGGGCGCCGTTATTCGGTTATCGCCGGGCGAAACCTTCCAGGCAAGAGTTTCGCCTGCAAAGCGAAAATATTATCCAGTAAAGCTGGGAGTTAAGAACGCCCCACCCAGCCTCCAGGCCGAAATTCAGGTATGGCCACAAGGACACGCCGGCCCCGGGTACTCTCTCGGATACAATGTCGGAGATGAGCTGATCGAAGGTTTGCTGCCGGATGGCGCCTACACCGTCCAGGTGGCGACTTACGGGCCCAATGCGATGACAGGAATGCTGAACTTCACCGTGAGCGGCGCCGCCCTTTCCGGGCCGGGCATTACGTTGCTAGCGAACAGTTCAATTACCGTGAGCGTGAAGGAAGAATTTCAGCGCACAGAAACCGTCACTCCGGGGACGATGACATTTGGCGGTCTTCGTCCGTCTCCTGAAAACGGACGGCGCCCCAATTATCTGCAAGTGACGTTGGTTTCAGCCGAGGAGTTCGGCCCTGCGCCAGCCGCTTCGCTGCGTCCGCCTAGCGGTCCAGAAGATGATTCGCTGGTCATTGAGAATGTGAAGCCAGGCCACTACCGGGTGCGCGTAAACACATCAATCGGATTCGTTTCATCGATTGCCTCCGGAGGTACGGATTTGCAGCGCCAGCCGCTCGTGGTTGGCCTGGGAGGTTCGACCCCGCCGATTGAAATTACCGTGCGCGACGACGGCGCTCAGATCGAAGGCACGATCGAGGGTACAACTACCACGGACGTTCGTAGAGCGGGATTCGACTCACCGGGCCAATCCCCGGGCAATGTTTATTTCGTGCCGATGGCCGATAGCGGTGGCCAGTTCAGCATGGCTTGGGTTTCACCGGATGGGAAGTTCCAGCTTCAGCAGCTCCCCCCAGGCGCCTACCGCGTACTGGCCTTCGATCGCCAACAGCCGGACCTGGAGTACGCGAGCGACGAAGTCATGAGTCAATACGATTCGAAGGCGCAGGTCATCCGCGTAGTCGCAGGTCAGAAAGAGCATTTGCGATTGCCGCTGATTACGGCGAGCGAGTAGCTATGCTGAGGTTGGCAAGTGCGATGCGATTCGTGGTGCCGGTGCTTGGGCTGGCGGTGCTGCACTGGTGTGCGCTACTTGGCAGACAGAGCCCGCTCCCCGATCGCAGCGCAACTCCGGAGGCGAAATTCAAGATCGCCGGGACGATCGTGAACTCACTCGCCGGCACGCCACTCGGGAAAGCTCGCGTTTCCCTCTTCGATACTAGAAATCCTGCCGACGTTGTGTGGATGATCACCTCCGAGAATGGGCACTTTGAGTTTGGTTCGCTTAAGCCGGGCAAGTTCTCGTTGCAAGGAGCGAAGCGTGGATTTATCCCCGCCGCCTACGAGCAGCATGAACAGTTCTCAACGGCAATTGTGACCGGTGCCGGCTTCGATACCGGAAACCTGGTGTTGCGTCTCACGCCGCTGGCCCTCCTTGGCGGCAAAGTGATCGATGAATCGGGCGACCCTGTCCGCAATGCACGTGTCATGCTCTACGTAGAGGACCACCAGGCCGGCATGAACCGGATTACGCGAGCCGGCAACGGTTTGAGTGACGATCAGGGTTCCTACGAGTTTGCAGCCCTGGCTCCCGGGAATTACTACCTGTCGGTGGCAGCAAGACCCTGGTATGCCGTGCATCCTGTTTCTTCTCTCGGCGAAGGCGCGGGCCATGCTCCCCCCGCCGTGGCCCGATCTCTGGACGTTGCCTATCCGACCACGTACTACAACGGCGCAACCGATGCCGACGGTGCCACGCCTATCCCCATTCAGGGTGGCGACCACTTGCAGGCCGATATCCACCTCAATCCAGTCCCTGCCCTTCATTTAGTGCTGCATGTTCCCACTGACGGGCAGCAAGGCTTCCGCATGCCCGTGTTTCAGAAACGTGTTTTTGACTCCTTGGAATATGTTCAGAGCGAAGGTGCGCAATCGGTGGCTCCCGGTGTTTACGAAGTGACTGGAGTGCCCGCGGGAAGATACTCCGTCCGGTTGCAGGAACCGAAGTCTGGCCAACTCCAGCAATCCAGTGAGATGAATCTGGTCCAGGATGTCCAGGAATTGGATACTTCCCCCAGCGAACCGGCCGCCAGGGTCAAATTGTCGGTGAAGATGCCGCGGCAGGAGCCCTTCCCGAAGCAGTTCTACCTGGCACTGCAGAATTCGCGGCGGCAAACGGTGGCCTTCAAGCCCGTCGACGTGGCAGGTGAAGCGACCTTCGAGGACCTTCCGGCGGGCAAATACGCCATCCTCGTTTTTTCTCCGACCAAGCGATATTCCGTGGTCCGAGCTTCGTCTGCGGCAGTCGAAATCTCCGGACACGACCTCAACGTAACGCCGGGCGCGTCTCTCAACTTAGCGGTGTTCTTGGTTGATGGCGTCGTGACCGTGGAGGGATTCGCAAAGCGAGGAGACAAACCCGTTGCTGGCGTGATGGTTGCCCTAGTGCCGAAAGATCCCGAATCGCATCTGGAAATGTTCCGCAGGGACCAGAGCGACTTCGATGGCAGCTTCGTCCTTCGCGGCGTAATCCCCGGATGGTACACCATCGTCGCGGTGGAAGATGCCTGGGGCTTTCAATGGATGCAACCCGGTGTGCTCGGGCGGTACGTCCAGCATGGGCAGAATCTCACGATCGGAGAGCTAATGAAGGGTTCCGTATACCTGCCGGACCCCGTCGAAGTGCAGGCGCGTTAAAATCGCTGGTGCTCCGACTCATTCGACCCGCGGGTCGTCGAGCGGCCGGTTATGAGTTCCGACCTCCATCAAATCCTGACTGACGGTGCCTGGTACGCGGATCGCCGAACTCGGGAATAATCCACTTGATTAAACGCGCTCATCGACCACTGACATCCGACAGGTGCTCTCGTTAGGATCCGTTAGGCCTGCGCTGAATCTTGCCGGCCGAATTCCGCGCGGTGCTCTTCCGGGCCGAAGGAGATTACCACTGCTCCGGTGAAGAGCACCACGGCCGCGAAGAGCCCCATGGCCCGGCTATAGCTCATGGCATGTGCCATTCGCGCTTCGAAATACGCGCTCCCGGAGGCCATCAACACACCAAACTGATACGCCAATCCAGGAAAGAATCCCCGCAACTGATCGGGAGAGAGCTCGTTGAGGTGAGCGGGGATCACCCCCCACGCTCCCTGCACCATGAATTGCATCAGGAATCCGCCCAACAGAATCAACGGGAGATTTGGCGCAAACACCCACAGTGGAATAACTGCAATTCCTAGCAGCACCGCCGTCACCATGGTGCGCCGCCGTCCGCGAGCGTCAGATATAAACCCGAACACCAACCCGCCGCAAAGCGCCCCGATCATCGAAATCGCCGTGAAGTCCGACGTGCGCTGCGGACTGAAGCCATGTTGTTGCTGTAAGAGAGTCGGGTACATATCCTGAGTGCCGTGAGAAATGAAATTCATCATAGCCAGTAACAGAACGAGATAGGCGAAGCGCCTCCAGTTGCGGAATATGGCGCGTCGGTAGGTCGTCCAATCGGTGCGCGAGCGGTGCCAGGCTTCGGGTTCTTTTACTTTTGCGCGCACGAACAAGGTAAGCAGCGCCGGCAATCCTCCGATGAAGAACAACGGCCGCCAGCCCCAATGCGGGTAGACAAGGCGATAAACCGCAGCTGCCAGCAGAAATCCCAGTGCGTAACCCTCCTGTAACAGCCCGGAGATAAGTCCGCGCCATTTTGTGGGAACGGATTCCATTGTCAGCGACGCTCCCACTCCCCACTCACCCCCCATTCCGACGCCGTAGAGCAGGCGCAGGAAAAAGAAAACCCTGTAATTCGGAGCAAGCCCGGACAAGACTTCAATCAAGGAGAAGTACAAAATATTGACGATGAGTGGAATTCGGCGGCCGTAGCGGTCTGCAAACAAGCCAAACAAAATGGCGCCGATCCAGCGAGTAGCCAGGCTCGCGGTAATCGTCAGCGCAATCGCTGGGATGGTTTGTCCGAACTCTTTGGCAACGGGAGCCAGCACGAACGTAAGTATGAAGAAGTCGAATGCGTCGAGCGTCCAGCCAAGAAATCCTGCGAGGATAGCGTTGCGCGCACCGGACGGAGAGGATTGCTTCTCACCATCCATGTCAGTGCGATTGCCACTCCACCGGCCTAGGCATCAACCGAGAGATCGCAAACGCGCAGATTGCGGTGACAATCGCCAGAACAAATCCGTTCCGATACCGCCCAAAACAGAACTCTCCGATACAGAAAAGCGCAGAGTAGATGAGGATACAGCCCAGCAGCCAGCTCAGAAGGTTCCGGCCCAGGTCGCGCGTGACCGGCTCATCCCCGGCGAGTTTCGCTACGGGTTGCCATCCGGTGATTTGCGGGCGCACTTTCCGGTAGAACTTGACGAGTGTGTCGCCAGGCTCCGCTGGCGTCAGGAGCGTGACACCGATCCAAACCAGCGTGGTTACCCCGGTTGTGCACAATGTTGTCTTCGCGAAAATGACCGGGTCGGAACCGCTGAAGGGCTGCGCTCGGCCCGCTAATGCGGTCCACAACCAGCTGGAATGCAGCGCCAGTGTCGTCGCCAGGGCCGCCGTCATCGCGGAGATTTCGCTCCAGGCATTCACGCGCCACCAGTACCAGCGAAGCAAATACACGCCGCCCGTCCCGGCCCCTAACTCGAGCACAATCTTCCATCCTGCGCCAACCGAGCCAAGCTGCAACGCCACAAGCGCAGCGGCAATCACCAGGAAGACCGTCGCCAAACGCGACACGTTCACGTAATGCGCCTCACTTCCGTTTTTCTTCAGGAAGCGCCGGTAAAAGTCTTCGACAAGGTAGGAACTACCCCAATTCAACTGTGTCGCCACCGTAGACATGAACGCCGCCATGAATCCCGCGAGCAAGATTCCGAGTAGCGCATGCGGTGTCTGCCGGGTCGCCACAAGCATGAAGCCACGCTCCGGCTGCGCCAAGCCCGGATAAAGAACGACTGCCACCAGCGCGGTCAGAATCCAAGGCCAGGGTCGCAGTGCGTAGTGCGCCAGGTTGAACCAAAGCACCGACAACAATCCGTTTCTTTCGTCCTTGGCGCTGAAAATCCGCTGCGCGATATATCCACCGCCGCCTGGTTCTGCTCCGGGATACCAGAAAGCCCACCACTGCACCGCCAGATGCACCACGAATGTAATCACCGGCAGCGTCCACAGAGCTTCGCTGCTGAACCCCCGGGAAAAATCAGGTAGGAGAGCGGTGATGTCGCTGGCCCCCGTCCCGGCGGCAGCACGCCGCGCGGCAAGCGCGGCAAGGAGTTGCGGCATCCCGCCAACGGCTTGAACTCCGTACCAAGCAACCGAGATCACAATCGCCATTTTCAGAACGAACTGGAACAAATCAGTCCACAACACGCCCCACAAACCGCCGAGCGAAACATAAATCCCCGTAAAAGGCATCAGGAAGAACACGCAGATGGCCAGCGCTTTCGCATCGCTCACACCCATCGCCGTGCTGATGATATTCACCATCGCCTTGGTCACCCACCCGAGGATCAGGCAGTTCATCAGCAGGCCAAGATAAACAGCGCGAAATCCACGCAGGAACGCCGCGGGTTTCCCGCTATAGCGCATTTCAGCGAATTGAACATCGGTGATTAGCCCGGAGCGCCGCCACAGGCGCGCGAACAGGAACACCGTCATCATTCCCGACGGCAAGAAACTCCACCACAGCCAGTTCCCGGCGACGCCGTTGATATAGACCAGTCCCGTCACCACCAGCGGCGTATCGGCCGCAAACGTGGTGGCCACCATGGACGTTCCGGCCAGCCACCACGACACGTTTCTGCCGGAAACGAAGTAGTCCTCCGTGCTCTGTCCCGACCGCCGCCGGAAATACAACCCCAGGACCAGAGTAATCAATAGATAGCCAACGATGGCGGTCCAATCGGCGAATGTTAGGTGCAAGGTGCCTTCCCCCTCCTGATGGAAATCCTTAGGGCCTCGATTTCTCGTTCATTGCAAAATGGGCGCGCGAGCCGCCCGGCCCGGAACAACACCACCAACGAGTTGTCCGTCTTTGACGACGGGAACTCCGTTGACCAGCACAAACTGAATCCCCTCTGAGTATCGCGCCGGCTTTTCATAGGTCGCTTTGTCAATGACGCGATTCGCGTCGAACACCGTAATGTCGGCATCCGCCCCCACGCGAATCCGCCCTTTCACCTTGAACATCGGCGCTCGCTTTTCCAGCCGCTGCGCGGGCATCAGCGTCATTTTCTTCAGAGCGGTCATCAAATCCAGGGCCTTTTCTTCCCGCACGTAGCGTCCCAGAACCAGCGCGTAAGTGCCCGCGGTTCGCGGATGTCCCTGCCCTGTCGAAAGAAATCCATCGCTCGCGATCATCGTCAGCGGACTCACCACCGCGGCATGAACATTCTCCGGCGTATTCCCGGGAACAATCACCATTCCGCCTTGTTTGCGGTACTCTAAGAAAGACTCCTTCGTCAGGTGCTCCCCCGTCGCCGGCCACAAGAGCGAAGCGTAATACGTGGCGGGTTCTTCTTCCTTGTGATCGAACATGGCAGCTTGAATACTGGTCATACCCATGGTGTAAGGATAGCTTTCTGTTGTTACGTCCATGCCACGGGAGCGCGCGTCCGTGATCATCTGCAGCTCCTGCGTCACGTTCGGTCCCCCGGTGCTTTGTATGTGTACGATATGAAGCGGAGCCCCGGTGATCGCCGCAGCCGCTATCACTTCCTCAAACCCGCTGAAATTCCCTTCGATCGGAGGCCCTGAGGCGCGAATGTGCACGTGGCACGATGCGTGATACTTAGCAGCCAGGCGAAACACGTCCAGGATCTCCTGGTTTGTCGCGGCCTCGGTATAGGCGGGCCCAAGTCCCAGGGAAAGCGCGCCGCGCTTCAATCCCTTCTCCAGCAGCCCGCTGATCTGTTCCCTTTCGACCGTTGTTGCCACTCGGTGAGCTGCGTCTCCACTCGGCAGTAATCCACCGGGGTCGTGCATCACCGCCATTCGCACGGCGATGTGCCCCACGCTGGCTCCGTAGTTGATGAGCGCCTTCCCTTCCCGCTCTTCGTACCATCGATCGACATCGGCAACCCCGACTTCTAGTTCCAGCGCCGTCGTCACCCCGTCCGCAGCTTTCACGGCATAGTTCTCGGCGTCCTGCCCATGCTGGTGTAGGTCGATGAAACCTGGCGCAACAACTAGGCCGCGCGCTTCCATGGTCTGCTTCCCCTCAAGCGGCCCGGTCGAAATCACCGCGATTTTCCCGCCGCGGATTCCCATGTTTCGCACCGCATCCAGCCCCGATTCCGGGTCCATCACTCGCCCATGGGCGATCACCAGGTCATAGGTTTCTGTTCCATTGCTTGCGCCGCTTCCGGCGGTGATCACGACCGTGGCGGTAAGTAACACCGCCGGCGCTGTCCACTTCCACCATCCACCAACTCTAGAGCTTGACATTTGGCCGGTGTCCCCCGTGTGGCGCTAAGTCTCTTCGTGTGGACTCCGTCTGTCAAAGGTTTTCTAAACCGATGCAACGACTTCGAATCGTTCACTTGGTGTCTTCAGCGGGGGAAAAAAACCCGGATCGCTGGGGGGAGCGACCCGGGTGGGGGGTGTTGCTGAGGGGGGCCGGAGGAAACTCGTTTTGTCTAGTGCACCTGGTGAACGGCCAGCATGCAGATCTGTCGCAGTTCTTCGTAAGTGAAATACGTCTCTTCCTGTTCGCCTGCGACCTCTTTGTGTCCGAATCCCGATTCGCTCGAGATGCGGCTCAATTCCATTTCCGAAAGGCCGAGCAGTACTGCCGCGCGGCGTCGCGTTACGTATTTGAGTTCTTGCGTTTTCATGGCCGTGTGCCTCACGCAGGAAGAAGAACCATGGAGTCTTCTTCAACAGCCAGGATCATGGTCTTATAGATGTCTACGTCCCAGCCTTCCCCGATCCGCATCCGCACCGTTTCGCCGCCATCCTTCAGCAGCTTGCCCCGCAGCGGCACCTTGATCTCACCCAGCGCCACCTGTAAGAGTACCGGCTGCCCGATCCAAGCTTTGAACGTGTCATCCATTCGTGGCCCCCTCAGTGATTCAGCCTGACGGAGAGAGAATCGCGCACGGCCTCGCCGGTCACAATGGTACAGAGAGGGCAGCGGACTAGTAAGAAGGTACTGCTCAAAATTCGAACATCAATTCACACTCAGTTTCCATCGCAGTACAGAAGTACTGCTCTTTCGGGACGCACGGACCATAGGACCAGGATGTTTTCCTTGCGATCCTGCTGGTATGACGAGGCAAGGACACCTTTCGCGCAAGGTCCTGAACGAAGGTTCAGTTGTCATGGCCACCCGGGCAGGCCTAGGCCTCGCCCTTGGCGGAGGTTTCGCGCGCGGATTCGCGCATCTCGGCGTTCTGCAAGTCCTCGAGCAGAACCGCATCCCCGTCACGCACATCGCGGGAACCAGCGTGGGCAGCATCCTCGGTGCTGCGTACGCCAGCGGCGCGCCTCTTGAGCGCATTATTGAGATCTGTCGTACTCTCCGCTTTCGGGATATCGCGCGTTGGCGCGTCTCCCGGCTCGGCTTGGCAAGCAATCACCGCCTTGAGAACTTAATCGAACGTGTTTTCGAGTCGCGCCACTTTGAAGATCTCCGCATTCCTCTTGCTGTGGTGGCCACGGACCTGACTTCCGGCGAACCTGTGGTGTTCACGCAGGGCAATCTCGTGGACGCCATCCGCGCGAGTTGCGCTTTCCCGGGCTTGTTCGAACCGGTTCAGATCGGCACGCGGTGTCTTGCCGATGGTTGTCTGGTCGCCCCTGTTCCAACTCGCGCCGCTCGCGACCTTGGTGCCGTCGCGGTAATCGGTATCTCCGTCGGCATGCAGGACGGCCACCGCGGCGCTCCCACGAACATTTTTCAAGTCGTGAGCCGGGCGGTGAACGCGGCGCAAAAGCACCAGCTCGAAATCTGGGAACGTGACGCCGACCTCGTCCTCCGGCCAGACGTTCAATCCTTGGCCTGGGACGACTTTGACCGCGCCGATGAAGCCATCGCTGCCGGCGCCGCTGCCACGCTCCGCGCGCTCCCGCGTATTGAAAAACTGCTGAAGCAGAAGCAAGACGCCGAACAGGATCTCCAGACCCGGCTCGAAGCTGAAGACCAAGGTTACCTATGGCTCGCGGAGGCGCTCCGATGATTCGCATCAGCATCTGGCTCGCAGTTCTTACCATCCCACTCCTCCTCTGGCATGAATGTGGAGAGGATGTTGGTGTTTTCTGCTACCGTATAGGACTGGGTGCATTTACAAGCTTGCGCTCACGTGCGCTTGTTCCCGTGCCCGTAACAAATTCACTTCATGCATCGGCCGCGAGGAACAACATCGAGTGCTCGACGCCATCCTTCACTTTTTCCACTCGCTGTACAACCCGGAAGGGCTCAAGGAACTAATCCGCTCGGGCGGCGCGCCACTCATCTGTGCGATCGTCTTCGTCGAAACCGGATTTTTTGTAGGATTTTTTCTTCCCGGTGATTCCCTGTTGGTGACCGCCGGAATTTTTTCCGCTGCTAGGGTCATCCCCCTGAAGTGGCTTCTCTTGCCGGTCATGTTTTGCGCCATCGTGGGCGATCAGATCGGCTACTGGATTGGCCGCTCGGCGGGTGCGGCGCTGTACCGCCGCGAAGAGTCCTTCTTCTTCCGGCGCAGCCACCTTCAGCGCGCCCATGACTTCTATGAAAAATATGGCGGCCGGGCCGTCATTCTCGCGCGCTTTGTTCCCATCGTTCGAACGTTCTGCCCGCCGGTGGCCGGCGCCGCGAAGATGCCTTACGCCAGCTACCTGGCCTTCGACATTTGTGGAGGGGTTTTTTGGGTGGGCGCCATGATTCTGGGCGGCTACTCTCTGGGCCGTTCGGTCCCGAACATTGGCGAGCGCATCCACTACGTCATTGCCGTTATTGTCGTGCTCTCTGTCCTGCCCGCGGTCATCAGCATCCTTCGTGCCAGGCGTAAGGTCAGTGCTCCCGTTGACCGTGGCTCCGCCAACACTCCCCGCACAGGGGGCCGATAGGCCGTGGCCCAAGCCAAGTTTCGCGCCATCATTTTCGATATCGGCCGCGTTCTGATCCGCGTGGACGTCTCGAGAGCCATGGACGGGCTGGCTTCCGGCCTGTCTCTGACTCCCAAGGAGGTATGGTCCGCAATCGAAAAGGATCCGCGCTGGCTCGACTGGCAGGAGGGGCGCATTTCTCCCCGCGACTGGCATCTTCATATAACCAAACGTCTTGGCGCTTCGCTCACTTTCGATCAGTTCACCGAAGTCTGGAATCGTGCCCTTGACCCAAATCCGATCCACTCCGAAGCGTTCCTGGAAAAGCTCTCCAAGAACTATCGCCTCGCCTTGTTATCGAATACCGATCCCATCCACATGTCCAATGAAGAGGCCCGCTTCCCTTTTTTTCGCTTCTTCCCCATGCGTATCTATTCCTATCGGGTGGGGGCGAGCAAGCCCAACCCAGTCATCTACCGTAAAGCTCTCCAAGCCTGCAAGGTCCGGGCCGGGGAAGCCGTTTATATTGATGATGTTGCCGCCTACGCGGAAGCAGCTCAACGCCTCGGGATGTCAGGAATCGTCTTTCAATCGCCCGCACAACTCCAATCCGATCTCCGAAAGCTAGGAATTCAAATCGACTGACCTAAGGCCAAGCAAAAAATCCGCTATTCGCTCTCTGTTCGCGTAAACTTTGCTAGGACTAGTACCGCATGTCCTTTCCCCCAGCTCTGCCAACCAGCTCCATTTTCATCCACTTACGGGCGTCCCCTGACTCTCGGCTTTGGCGCGGCGCATGCATTCCCCTGGTTACAGGTTTGCTGCTCAAGGTTTCTGCCCTACTCGGGGTGAGGAGAAAGATAGACTATGTCGGACGAAAGACTTCTGGAAACACGTACGGAATCTCCGGCCTGGATGTTGCCAGCGATTATCGTTCTGGGCTTGCTCGCCATTGGCGGGCTGGCATTTGGCTGGAATGCCTCTTCAAAGCTCGACGCCACTCAGCAGTCCGTTACCGCCCAGTTGAAGACGGCGCAACAGGCTGCACAGCAAGACATGTCCTCTTTGAAAGACCGTCTTGCTCAGGACGAAAAGGCCAGCACTGACCTACAGGGCGACTTGAAGGTTGTCACCGGTAAGCTAAAGATTACCCAGGGCCAGCTCAAGAAGGCCCGCGAGGAAGCGGCCAAGCTCAACGATGCGACCACCGAGAAGCTGACCGCGCTGGACACCTCGGTACACTCGGAACTCGCTACAAAGGCCACCAGTGATGACGTCAAGACTGTGGACACCAAGGTTGTTGGCGTCAAAACCGATCTCGACGCTACTCGCGAAGACTTGAAAATGGCTCGTAGCGAAATGGGCACGCTGATCGCACGCAACCATGACGAAATCGACCAACTCCGACGCCTCGGAGAGCGCGACTACGTGGAGTTCACCATCACTGGTAAGAACAAGCCGCAGAAGGTGAGCAACGTTACCGTCGAGCTCAAGGGCGTCAACGAAAAGCGCAATCAGTTTAGCGTCGCCATGACCGTCGAAGACAAACGTTTCGAAAAGAAGAACCGCGCCATGAACGAACCGATTTTCTTCTACGTCTCTGGCACGCACATTCCCGAAGAGATCGTCATCAACAAGGTAAGCAAGGATACCATCAGCGGATACGTCAGCGTTCCGAAGGCGAATTCGCAGACGGCTTCCAACGCCACCTCAAAGTCTGGAAACTAAACACATAGAGCAGCATCCTGGCTGAGAATGCCGGGCAGAGCATGAGGCGGGCAGAGCAATCTGCCCGCCTTTTTTCTTTCCAAGTACACAGCACCTTTCAAAACTCCGCTAGAATGGGCCTCCCAACTCCGGAGCCTCGCTTTGCGCCAGACCTCCAGCGTCCTCTACATCGCCGTTGATGTCCTGATTCCCGTCCGGGGAAGCAGCTTTCATGGCCTCGACGAATTCACTGCGGCCCTCGACCACCAAGGCATTCCGGCCGTCTGGCTAACCAGTCGATCGCGTCTCCAGTTCGACGATCCTCGCCGCAAATACGGCCACATGCATCCCTTCATTGCAGAAGACGGCTGCGCGGTTTACCTGCCGGAAGACTATTTCCACTTGCGGCCCGCATCCGAGGCTTCTCGAACCAAGGGAGCGGCGACCTTGCGCCTTGGCCGCTTTAGATGCATTCCCGTCGCGCAAGCTCTTCCAGCGGCCGCTGAAGCCCTGCAAACGCTCTCCCAGGATACCGGCGTGCCCGTTGTGACCTTACGCTCGCTCTCTCCCCGCGAGCTCGTAGAAAACACTGGCCTGCCGCGAAGAGAGGCTGAACTTGCCCGGCAACGCGATTTTGACGAAATATTTTTCTTCGCCGGCGCCTCTGATAAACAAGTCCGGAAATTTCTTACTGAGGGACGCACCCGCAACTTGCAATTCCGCCAACACGGCGTTCTCTGGTCCACGGCTATCGGCTCGAGCGTCCAGGGGTGTATTCGCGCCCTTACGAAGCTCTACGACCGGGCACTCCGCTATCATGCCCACACTGTGGGCATCGCCACGTCCGATTTGGGTGCTAGTCTCTTCCCCTTTTGCGACCGCACCATCCTCCTTACCGGCGACAAGTCCGAAGGAGCCTCACAGGACCGGCCTGACGCTCTCCATACGCGACGTCTGCCACTCCAGGTTCCAGAACTTTGGGAGCGCCTGATGGCGGCGATCACCACTAGAAACTAAATGTGTCTGGAAAAAATGTTGCGCAAATGCGTGTAAAATTACCCACCACAACTCGAATCATCGCATGGATCGCCTCCGCCTGGTTTCACAAACCATCTATTTTCCACGGGATAAGAGGTCGGGCACAACCTGAGAGTCTTGGCCCCGCAATTGCGCTGAGATTCTCAGCAGACGCCCCGCCCCCTAGCGCTGCCAGCTCGGATTCGCGAGCTGCGGCTAACAGATCGACACGAGTACTAGGAGATCCCTTACTATGGCTTGGTTTCGGCGCGTTTTGCGTCTTCCCGCTCACGAGTCCAACATCGGCCTCGTTCTCCTCTTTTGTGTTATTTCCCTGAGCTTCATGTCCGTCGCTCTGGTCTGGCAGGCGCAGATCATTGCCAGCCAGCGTGAGGCCATCCAGTGGCTCGAGCGACTCAAGTTCGGCGGTTAATCGCGCCGGTCAGAAAAACCGACTAAACGTTTCCGAAGCCCCCGCAACAAGAGAGAATCCAGCGAAGACCGACCAGTCAAATTTAGATACCCTCTCGAACGCAATTCCCCAAGACTTTCTCTGCAACCTGTGATTCAATATTCATACGGGAGACATTTCTTTTGGGAGAATTGCCGTGAAACGATTGGTTCAATTCCTCTTGCTGGCGTCTACGCCGGCGCTTTTTCTGCCCACGCTACAGGCTTCTGCCATGCAATCGGCTCCACCCAATACTGCGAACTCCGCTCAGCCGCAGGCGGCCAACCAAGCATCCTCGCACGATCGCCACCATCGTAAGCACAGCAGTGGCAAGCGTCACCACCAGCATCGCAAGGCTGCGACGCAACAATAGCTCGAAAAGTCAGCGCCAAACGCAAGGAAAGGGGGGAGCCTGGCGGCTCCCCCCTTTCGCTATTTTACTGTGTCGACTCGGAAGCGCGCTAAGAGCACGTATGTTTCGCGAGCGACGCGCACCGCAAAAGCGGTGTGATCAGTTGTCGTGCAGCTCTAAGCCCGGTGGAGTCATAGTCCCTCCGGAGCTCCTTGAGCTCACACCTTGCTTGTACTCCTCTGGTTCGTTGAAAGCAAGCGAATAGAGGGTGAACACGCAATTCCCATGGAAAGTTCCGCCGGTTACTTGATGAAAAGTGTTTCGCGCAATTGGTCGCGGCCGACGAACGACTTCATTGTTCGACAGCGGGCAAAGAGGTCCTGGATCTCGCGGTTTTGATAGACCTTTTGCGCCGGGCAGATGATCTCGGACGAGATCACTTGCAATGTATTTGAATCCGCTACGCGATAGCGCTGAAAACCCTCCGGCTTTTTGCTGTGAAACAATGCCAGAATCACGCCGCCGGGCCGCAGAACCTCCGTCAGGTTCGCTACCATCTGCTTCACGAGCGTCGGCTCCAGGTAGTCCAGCAAGTCCCACAAGAGCACGGCATCAAAGGATGCGCGCTGGTACTGGAGGTTCTCGAGTAGGAAGCGCGCCGCCCGACCACTCGGCGTCATGTCCAGCGTTTCGCATGCATCGGCGTTATCGCGCAAGCGCGTCTCTTCCGCGGTGAGAAATGCTTTCCATCCCCGAAGGATGTCTTCCGACGAAACGCGAAAGCCGCGGTCGATGAAGAAACTCAAAGTGGTCTGCCAGGCGGGCCCCAGATCAAGCAGCGCACCCCGCCCAAGACCGTCAAGATTCCACAAGAATTCTTTCAGCCCGTTCGATACTCGCGTCGATCCAGGCAGGTCCGACGAGCGCGCACCACCTACGTCGGAGATCGGCGTACCGGGCGTGCGCGAGCGTGAGTTCGAGTGTAGAGGCAGGGAAAAGCCTGTGCTTGTCCCGCTTCCCATTCCAAGACCCAGTTTGTGCAGAAAGCTCATTATTAGTCCGCCGCCGTTCCGGAGTTCACAGTGACCCTGTCGGCAGTCTTGCCTATCGGCGTTGCCACTGAAGCCTTGATCTCTGCAGGCTTGTTCGTCTGCCGTCCCGCTTCGACCTTTCCGCGCAACAGCGCGCCATCCTCTATGGCCAGGCGATCCGTTTGCACTTCCCCGGTGACTTGACCGGTGCTCCAGAGTTGAACCTTGTCTCTCCCCGTGACTTTTCCTTCGATTTTTCCTCGCACGATGACTTCGCGGGCGTGCACATCTGCCTTCACATGTCCGTTGGGGCCAATAGTTAAACTCCCGTTCGCCAAATTCAGTTTTCCCTCGATAATACCATCGACAAAAAGATCTTCACTGCCCGTTATTTCGCCTTTGATCCTGATACCCTGGCTGATGCATGCCGCCGCTCGCGGTGAAGTTGGAAGCGCACCCACCGTTGCAGGTGAACTGCTCGCAGCGAGGCTGGACCGAGTCGCAGAATTCACGGGGTCGCCGGAAACTCCTGCGGGCTTCGAATCTTCTTTTTTCCACATCAGACACCTCGACATCGAAAACTGGATTTTCGAAGCCGCTCATCGCAGGGCTGGTTGGAACTGCGACTCGGAAGATTGAACATAGTACACGACTTAGTGGGTGTAAACAACAATGGGGGATAGCAAATCTGCGGTGTTTCCTGAAAGCCTATACCAGTAATGGCGGAATCAGTCCCCCCAAACCCACTACCGATTGCGGTGTCTCACTTGTCTCCTTTCTCCCGCTTAGCTCCCACAAGGCCACCACCATGCCGGTGAATTCCCGCGTTAACTCTTTGATAGACTTACGCTTTTCCCACCAATGCTGGGGATCAAAGTCTCCGTCCCGCGCGCTGGCAATACGCACCTCCAAACCCTGCGGAAAAACTCGCCGGAATATATAGCGCGTGCGTCGCGTGTGAAAATTCGATGTCACCACGATTGCGCTGTGCCATTTTCTCTCTTTTGCGAGTCGCGCAAGTGCCTGCGCTTCTTCCAGCGTGCTATCCGCGTCGTGGGCAAACCGCACGATCTTATCCCTGGGCACTCCGCGCTCGACCAAATCGTGTTCCATCAACTCCGCGATCCCTGCATTCGGCCGCAGGCGTCTTCCGCTCGCGACCATCACAGATGCCTTCCCCTCCCTGAACAATTCTGCTCCTCGCGTTGCCCGATCGGCGTAGAAATTATCGTCGCCTAAAACCATGACCGCGTCTGCTCTGTCGAGAGGATCCTCGATGATCCACGATTCCGCCGTATAGCGGAGAATCGGACGCCTCACCAGGTACAATAGCGCGCAAAAAATCACAAAAAACAACAAAATGATCAAGTTAAGGAAGATTCCGCCTAATTCACCTGGATTCGCATGGCCATGCTTCATGAATTGGGGTCCAACGCTCGCAAGTTCGCGGCCGCCTGCTCCGGCAGTTCGGCGTTGAAATACACCTCTTTGATGCTGTAAGACTTGCTGGTCTTTTCGACTATCGGAAGTATTTCGATATGCCAGTGGTAATCATCCGCCAGCGTCTTCCAGTAGCCCGCCAGTTCACCCTTTTTGTTCTTCGTATTGGGCGATGTGTGCACGACGAGATGATATGCCAGTGACATTTTCTCCAGCCGGCGCAATACCCGCCCCAGTAGCGCCGCCAACTGCCTGCGGTTCGATCCTGGCCGCGGCTGCTCGAACAAATGATTGTGCGGCCGGTGCATCAGCCACACCTCGTATGGCACGCGCGACGCATACGGGCACAGCGCATAGTAATCTCCCTGCACGTCCACGATGCGCTTCCCCTGCTTCTCCTCCTGCCGCACTGTGTCGCAGAAAATACAGCGCTCTTTATCTTTGAACCATTCGTGCGCGGAGCTGAGTTCGTATTTGATTCGCCGCGGCACGAAGATCGTCGCCGTCACCTGCGAGTGTGCATGCGACCATTCTTCTCCCGCCAGCGCACCCTGATTCTTAAATACACTGACATACTTAAACCGCGCGTCCTTCTTCAAATCAGCGATACGCGACGCCCACACGCATAAGACGCGCTCGATCTCTTCGTCGCTGAACTGCGACATTCGCTTGTCGTGGAGCGGCGTCTCCACCACGACCTCGTGGGCGCCAAGAGCCACCATCTTGTCGTACATCCCTTCGGCCAGGCGTCCGGGATCCCCTTCAACGTGATAGAGCGGATGCGGATGGGGCAACACGCGCACCTGCCATGCCCCTTCCGCCGGCCACGTCAGAATGGACCGCAGCTTCTCGATCTTGGCCGGCTCCAGCGGGCATTCCTCCGGCGCAGCGGCAAGTGCTTCTCCCTGTCCCAGGATGACCCAGCTTTGTGTGATGGGATCTCTGCGAAGTTCCATTCGGTATCTTCAGCGGGTATAGCGGGCAGGCGTGGGCCCCTGTTCGAGGCGGTGACGGTCCCAGATCGCGCCTTCCCGCGTGAAGTAGGCCATCTCGAAATCTTGCGTCAGTTCCAGCGCGTCCACGGGGCAAGCATCTTCGCAGAGTCCGCAGAACATGCACCGCGAGGTATCGTAAGTGAAGTGTGTGAGCACTTTCCTCCGCGTCGCGTCGTCACGTTGCCAGCCCACTACGATTAGGTTTTCCGGGCAGGCTAAGGCGCACAAATTGCAGCCTATACACAACGTCTCGCCCGTCTCGGGGTTATTGTTGAGCCGCGGCGCCCCACGAAAGCGCTCCGCAATCATCGGCCGTTCCAGCGGATACTGCTCGGTGACAATATTCTTGGGATGTTGCGCCCGGAAAGTAACCGCGAGGCCCTTCAAAAAATCCACTTGAAACAACCGCTCCAGGAGTTCCCGCATGCGCTTAGTGTGTTTCCCCACTCCGTAATTGTCAAGCAACTGCTTTTATCTCTTTCTTCTCTATCCGCTACTTCTCCGCGTTAATGCCTCCGTTCTCTGCCCTCTTTGTTCTCTTCGTGCCTGGTGCCTCCCTCGACCCAGCAGTTTGTTAATTTCGTTTCCCCACGTTTCCGCATGTTATTCTCTCGCCGACGATGGATGTTGACATCCAGTTCATGCAAGAAGCACTCGCTGAAGCGCGTTCCGCTGCCGAGGCCGGCGAAGTCCCCGTCGGCGCCCTACTCGTCCACGACGGCAAGATCCTTTCCCGTTCTGGCAACCGCACCATGCGCGATTGCGACCCCACTGCCCACGCTGAAATCGTCAGTCTGCGAGAAGCGGCCCGCCGGCTTGGCAACTACCGCCTTCCTGATACCACCCTCTACGTCACCATTGAGCCCTGCAGTATGTGCGCGGGCGCCCTCGTCCAAGCCCGCATCCCGCGCCTTGTCTTCGGCGCCGACGATCCCAAAGGCGGCGCCGTCCGCTCCTGCTTCGAAATCCTCTCCCACCCGCGGCTCAACCACCAGGTAGAAGTCACCGCCGGCGTTCTGGCCGCTGACTGCGCCGCCATCATCCAGTGTTTCTTCGCTAAACGCCGCGGTTAGCAAGCGCTCTTCGGGATTTTCGCGATGCCCCGCCGTCCATGGTCATTTTGCAGACTTAGGTTTGTTCTGCGCAAGCACTTGCAAACGGTCCGCCCTCGGATTGCCGAACAACGCAGCGCTCTGCTACGATAAAGCCTGCAATGGCCGCGGAGAGGTGACTGAGCGGTTGAAAGTACTCGCCTCGAAAGCGAGCGTACGGGAAACCGTACCGTGGGTTCGAATCCCACCCTCTCCGCCACTTCTGCAAAGTCATTGATTTTCCTTCCCTTGAATTCATGGTGTCTGTGTTGGTGGCTGACGTGCGGGGCTGCGAGTGTAAACGCCGAACTTATAGCCATGTGAAGCTGTCTCAGAAATCTTTGTTTACGCGGCCTTTGGAGTAAACATCGAGAAACGGTGGTCACCCGAAGTGACGTGGTGGAGAGGGCAGCACTCTCACCCACGTTCCATGATGGAGTATTGGGGTGCCACCCGGGGTCCATGACGTACGCACAAATGTACTGACGCATTTCATTTCAACAGATATGCTGTCTTGTCGCGACTTGCTATGCGATTCATCTGGGATGAGAACAACAACCGCCAAAATCTTCACAAGCACTATGTTCGCTTTGAAATTGCCGTTCTCGTTTTCAACGATCCCTACGCGATTACGCAGCGTGACATCATTTTTGAGGATGAGGAACGTTGGATAACGGTCGGAGCCATAGGGCCGGGTTCGATTCTATTGGTCGTTCATACTTTTTATGAGGAACACGACGAGGAAGTCAAAGGAGCAGAAGCGAGACATCCGAGCTATAGCCGCAAAAAGAGACGAAGACATTGATTTCTCGGACGCTCCCGCGGTTGTCAATTGGAGCGAGGCCGAAATCGGGAAGTTCTATCGCCCAACGAAGAAGCTTGTTACGATGCGTCTAGATTCCGACGTCATCGCATGGCTCAAAGCCGATGGCCGCGGTTACCAGACCAAAGCGAATTGGCTGTTGTGACACGCCATGCTTCACTACACGAGAGAAAAGAGTCTTAGCGAGGGTGAAGGCTTCCGCCGGAAGATCGCGCAACAGGAAGGAAAGGCTTGATCATGCCGAGCCAGAGAAGCGTGAGAGCGAGGACCGGGCGGTTTCAAGAATGAAGGGCTGGCAGCACCACTCTGTTCGACCGATCACTAGCCGCACCGGTTCATCCTGCGGCGCGTAATGACTTCGCGAAGCTCTGGATGGCAGCTGATTCGCTGTCGTAGGTATCGAAGACAGTCAATAGTCTCGTCATCTGCAGTACCTCGCGAAATCTTGACCACACGTTCGCCAGCTTCAACGCGGCGTCGTGCGAGCGCGCACTGTTGAAGCAAGCCACCAGCACACCTACACCCGTACTATCAATGTAGTTAACATTCGCAACGTTCAAGACGATCTTCTTTTTCCCCGCCATGAGCAGCTCTTTGATCTTTTCGCGGAACGCGTTGCTTTCCTCCCCCAACACGATTTCGCCTTTCATGCCCACAACAGTAATGCCGTTCAATTCTTGTTCCGTCATTATGAGTGCCAATGGTCTGTCCTTTTTGAGAAGTTCTGTCTTCGTTGGGCGGATCGCCCCACCAGGGGGGCACTTCGGCCGAGAGCATTTGAGGCACGCATCGCCGTTGCGGGCCTCACTGATGTAGTTGATAAGCTTGCCCCACGATAGTGCACGGCGAGAACGGCGATGTCATCCGATTGCGGCGCGCCTTCCGTAAAGGCCCGCACCCCAGCACGGACGGCCTCGGCGAGGTCATCCACCGTCTGGCCAGGGAACTCCTGCAAGAGCCGGCGAAGCCCAGCCTCCCCGAAAAACTCACTGCTCCTGTTTTTCGCCTCGGGGATACCGTCCGTGTATATCAGTAGGAAGTTGCCTACCTCCATCTGAGTCGTCCCGCGAGTATACTGCGCATCGGAAAACATGCCGACCGGAAAATTCGATGACTCGAGGCTTTCCACCTTCCCCGAGCAGCGGCGAATCAGGGCCGGTACGTGACCTGCATTCACGTAATCCAAGCGCCCGGACGAATCGAGGATGGCATAGAAGAGGGTAGCGTACCAGTCTTCGGGACTGCGCTCGCACAAATATCGGTTCACCCGCGAGACGACTTCCTCCGGTGGAAAATCCAGAGCACCGATGGTCACAAATAGACCCTGCAGCAAGCTGGCAAGTAACGACGCCGGAATTCCCTTGCCCGCAATGTCGCCGACAAGCAATCCATGGCATCTGTCTGAGAGCTTAACAACATCGAGGCAATCGCCGCCGACCGCGTGGCACTCGACTGTGAAGCCAGTGACTTCGAGTTCCGGGACCCGAGGAAACTGGGCTGGTTGCATCTGTCGTTGGATTTGGCCTGTAATCTCCACCTCGTGATCCAAACGAGCTTTTTCGCACAAAGCTGCGAAGAGCGCTGCGTTCTCGACGACCATGACAACCTTGCGAGTAAGCATTCGCAGAGCCTCGCGGTCGAGATGGAAGAACGGCCAGCTGCTATCTAGATAGAGGAGACCAAGCAACTCGCTTTGGCGTCCTGCGACGGTCGCATCGAGTGCTTCAGCGAGAGGCAGCTTGTCAACCGGAATCACCAGTATGGAGTGCAATCCGAGCGCCCCGATACTCCCCTGTCGAGCCGTAGATGAGTCTTTCTCGTCTTCAGTGACGATGAGTTCTCGACGGGAACCCATGACGCGCCTCAGGACGCCCTGGGAGATCTGTACCTGATGCAGCGGAAGTGAGACCCGCTGTGCGTCACGCGCCACCGTGACCTCGAGGTTGCCGGAAGATATCGCGAGTAGCAACACTCCTTGCTGCGCGTGCGTAAGCTCAATTGCCGCGTCAACAATGGTAGTCAGTGCGTCTTCAAGTGCCGGGCGTGCAACGCCTGTACGCGCCAGCACACCGAGGTGATGTTCGACTTGAGTTTCAGGCGGGGGAACCATCATCAGCGTCACGGATTTGTCTCCTCCAGCTAAGCATTTTCGTCATTTCAGATTCAGTTGCTCGCTGAATCTCGAGTCTGTCTCGTGACCGCACGGAATTGAGTGCCTACTTCTGTCACGGACATCATTTCAGAACATCGTTGGTTGCGTTTCTTCGTGGGCCGACGAAGGAGGCTAGGAGATTAAGCTGGGGGCAACTTCAAAGAATGCTCTAAGTGCCCGACCTTAACGCACGGGAGGGGCTCAAGTCAACCAAAACAAGCGATCAGAGGAAAGATGGCTTGTTTCGCCCCAATTTCGCCCGCAAATCGGATTGACAGTGCGCCTACGGCGCAGATGCTGATATGTTTATATTTTCCGGCGAGCCTTCAAAAAAATACAGATTCAGATGATCGCTGACATGAACTGAAGGCTTGGTGTTCTTTAGTGTCTGTTCAGGCCCGAAATTGGTGCTATTTTAAGCGGAACAGTTTAAAGAGTTGCAGTATGCGAGATCATAGAAACCGCCAATATCCGCGAGGGTTTCATGCATGTTGCTGAAAAGATGATACGATACGAAAAGCGGCTGGGTGAGTGTCCCAGCCTCTCCGCCACTTCCGCGGTTTCCAGCAAGCCTTGTTTCGAAACTGGCTAGTGTTCGAGGCGACGTCCCGCGCAGCTTCGGCCGCTATGCATGGACGAGGAGAACCCGCTGCATTCTCCCAGCAACAACTCGACAAAGAACTCTTCATTCCCTTCAGAATGGTTTAAGAAAGTGGCACCATGGAATCGACGAAATAGACTGGAAAGAGGTGAGGCATGAACTGCGGAACGCGCCTCGGATTAACCGTTCTCTCGATGTGCGCTTACGGCTTCGCTCAAAAGAAAGACCCGGAGATGGCCAAGATTTTTGCCGCCTCGCAATATGTCTTCGTTGAGACCATCTACGGTCCACTGGAGACGACCACCCTGGACTCCCGAGTGTCGCCCGAAGACCGCAGAGCCGTCTTCAATGTAGAGGATGCTGTCCGTTCCTGGGGCCGCTACCGACTCACCCTCAACCGCGGCGACGCTGAATTGGTATTCGTTGTTCGCAAGGGGCAGCTCCTCGCCGCGAACATCGGGATAAAGATTTCAGGCGTACCTAACCCGCGTGGCGGGCCTTCCCAACGCGGGACGTCGGGTGAAGCCAGCGCCGAAGTCGGCCCTGCGCACGATCTCCTCGTTGTGTATGCCAAGAATCCGGATGGCTCGCTCGGCGGCCCTCTTTGGAACCGCACTCTCGATCATGGCCTGGATGCGCCCGGTCTCCCGCTGTTCAAGAAGTTCAAGGACGAAGTCGAAGCATCATCCAAGACGCAAACAAAGAAAACGCCGTAGTTCTAGCACTCTCAGGTTTCAAAAGTGGCAGGACGCCACGCCGCGCTTCTGCAGATATTTCTGGTGGTACTCTTCAGCAGGATAGAACGTGCTTGCCTGCGCGATCTCCGTCGCGATTGGCCGTTTGAATTTGCCGCTGGCGTCGAGTGCTGCGCGTGATTTCTTTGCCGCCGCTTCCTGCTCCGGCGAATGAAAGAAGATCGCCGTGCGATACTGCGTGCCGAAGTCCGGACCCTGTCGGTTCACTTGTGTCGGGTCGTGAGCCTGCCAGAAAATGTCGAGCAACTGCTCATAACTTACTTTTGCCGGATCGAATGTCACCTGCACCACTTCCGCATGCCCCGTTTCATCCGTGCAAACGTCTTTGTAGGTCGGATTCGGCATGTCCCCGCCACTGTAGCCTACGGCCGTGTCAATCACACCGGGGACGCGCTGAAACGTCGCCTCCACACCCCAAAAGCACCCCGCGCCAAACGTCGCTATCTCTGCCATGGATGTCACTCCTTGGAATCTAACTGTTTGCCCATTCTAACCTCAGCGATTAGATGCTGGTGCCGCGACCGGCGGTTCCAGAACGCCTCTAAGGCGTTTTTCGCGGCGCCGCCCCCGCGCTAGCCCTTAACTTCTCCTGTGCCAACGCTTTATAGGGACTGTTCACCGAGGCCGCTTGCGTGAACGCCTCCTTGGCCTCGGCGTTTCTCTTCAGATTCAGCAGCGCAAACCCCAAACGATATTGGTTTCGCGCGTAGCTCCCGTCATCTGGCTTCAGCAGCGGCGCCGCCGCTTTCAGATTTTCCGCCGCCTGGGCGTTGTCTTTCTTCTGAATGTTCACTTGCCCCAGCGAACTGAGCGCGAGGCCCTTTTGCAAAGCCTTCTGCTGGGCCCACTGTTCGTCCGTCACGCCTTCCGGTTTCACCGCGGTCTGCAGAACCGCGACCGCCTTCTTCGCATACGCTTCGGCTTTATCGAGCTGCTCGCCTTTCTCGCTGTAATAATCGGAACACAACAGCAACATCCCCAGATTGTTCGGATCCTTTGCCAGAAGTCCATTCGCCACTTCCAGCATCTTTGGGGCGTTCTGGGCCTGCTGGTAGGCCGTGGCTGCCACGCCGAGCGCCTGATTCGCGTAAGGCGAATCCGGGAAAATCTGCGCGAACCGCGTCAAGAGCCCCGCACGCTTGGCCGGATCCTTGGCTTGATAGGCTCCGCTGAAAACCGCTTGCTGAATGTACGCGATGCCATCCTTGTTGTTTTCTAGTGTCTGGGCCTTTTGCCGTTCCGAATCGGCAGCGACCGTCCCATTCGGGGCAGGCGCATCCTTATATCGCTTCAAGATCCCTTGCGTCTTCTCTCCATAGGAAATCAGCCGGTCCACGTCGCCTTTTTCCGAAGCCGCGCGGATCATGTTCAGGGCATTCTGAAAACTATCAGGATCGAGCGCGAAAAGTTTGTCGCCGTATTCAAATGCCTTATTGTAATTTTTCTGCCCTATGTAGTAATCCACAAAGAGACCATCCGCTACCAGTGGATAGTCGCCCTCGCTGCCTGGCCCGGCCGCGAACTTTTCGATCAGGGCAAGCTTTTGGGCCGCATCCGTCGCCGCGTTAATCTCCGTCAACGCGTGGTCCACCTCCGAACCCGCCTGAATCGGAACAAACTTACCGATCTGCTGCCCGAATAGGGGACCTGCTGAGCAGCCCAGTAGAAATAGAGCGCCACTCAACCACTTGGTTTGTCGCATAAGCACCTCCACACGCTGGCGATTGTCTGCATCTTAGTGCCGCGCTCGCCGCTAGGCAAACAAAATCCTTGGCCACGCGCTACGCTCGACTGAACCGGGGCGGAACGCATTCTGCGAACCACATGATTGACGCATTCCGCGTTTCGCGAGACGATTGAAGTTTTGAATAGGGTGCCGGAATGGATCTAGGGCTCACAGGCCGCGTAGCCATCGTCGCGGCGGCCAGCAAAGGACTTGGCCGCGCGGCGGCGGAAGAACTGTCCCGCGAAGGAGCGCACCTGGCCATCTGCGCACGCACTGCAAGCACCCTGGCCGAGACTGCTGCACACATTCAGAAAACGACGGGCCACCAGGTTCTCCATCAGGCGCTGGATGTGACTGATTCGGAAGCAGTTGCTGCCTTTGTCGCTGCCGTCGAGGCCCGCTTCGGTCGCATAGATATCTGCGTTACCAATTGCGGCGGCCCCCCGTCTAAATCGTTTAAGAGCACAAAGCCGGAAGACTGGCGCTCCGCCTTCGACCAACTTCTGATGAGCACCATCTTTTTCGCCAGGGAGACTCTGCCGCGTATGCAGAGAAACAAGTGGGGACGCCTGATTACCATCACCTCGTCCGCGGTCAAGCAGCCCGTGGACGGCCTATTGCTTTCGAATTCGATTCGCGCCGCCGTCGTCGGCTTGGCGCGCACTCTGGCGAATGAATATGCCGCTGACGGCATAACCGTGAACAATGTTTGCCCGGGCTACACGCGCACCGCTCGCCTCGATGGCCTCGCCTCCTCGATCTCCGCGCGCACGGGCTGCAAGGCCGAAGAAGTTTTTGCCGGTTGGGAACGCGAAATCCCCGCTGGCCGTCTTGGCACACCGCAGGAATTTGCCGCAGTCGTCGCCTTCCTCGCTTCGGAGCGCGCCAGCTACATGAACGGCGCCTCCATCGCCGTTGACGGTGGTCTTGTCAGGAGCCTGCTCTAGCCCTCAATGGCCCCCGCCACCCGTCACCTTGAACTCAGTTTGCTGCCCGGGAGCTTCGCCATTTCCCGGCTCACCGCCGATTCGCCCATCCCTGCCTGGGCGACCCAAGGTCCATTCTTTTCCGTTACGCGCACCGGAGATGAACTTTCCGTTGTCAGCGAACTCTCTACCGTCCCCCTCGGCGTTCAGTCCGAGCGCGGCTGGCGCGTCTTGAAAGTTCATGGGCCCTTCGTCTTGTCGGAAATCGGCGTCCTTGCTTCGCTCGCCACGCCTCTCGCCGAAGCAAAAATCAGTTTCTTTGCCGTTTCAACTTTTGACACGGATTACCTGCTCGTCGCTTCCGAAACTCTGTCGGGCGTGATCGCCGCGCTGGAGGGGGCAGGACACACGGTTTACAGGAGCAAAGCTGAATGATCAAGGAACCCCCTTCGAACGCCAATCCCCATGGCAGTCGCCCGGCGCTTCTTGCGCTCGCGGCGTTGCTGGCGATTTTCATCCCCGCGGCGCAACTCCGCGCCGATGAGCCTTACGCGCGCAGCCGCGACTATGATTTGCAGCATTCCAAGATCGCCCTGCGGTTCGACCTTGACCAGAAGAGAGTCCTCGGTGAAGTTACGCACTCGCTTTCTATTCTTCGTGGCGGCTCCACGAAAGTCTTTTTCGACTCTGTCGGCCTGACCATCCAAAGCGTGACGCTCAACAGAGCGGCCATAAAATTCGAAACCTCCGCCGACAAGCTGATTGTTCCCCTGCCGGCGGCCGCCAAAGCCGGAGACAAATTCGAAATCGTCATCCGATATGAAGGCAAACCCGCCAAAGGCATGTACTTCATCCTGCCGGACAAGGATTACCCGGAGCGCCCGAGGCAGATTTGGACTCAAGGAGAATCCGAAGACACCCGCTACTACCTCCCGACCTACGACTACCCCAACGATCGCCTCACGACCGAAACCATTCTCACTGTACCCGCTTCCTGGATTACCGTTTCGAACGGCAAACTCATGAACGTGAGCGAAGCCGGTAAAGGCCTGAAAACCTGGTATTGGAAAGAATCCGTCCCCAGCTCCACCTACCTCATCACCGTTGTGGCCGGTGAATTCGACGAAATAACAGATACCTGGCACGGCATTCCTGTCACCTATTACGCGCCAAAGGGGCGCGGCGACCGCCTCCCCCTCAACTATGGCCGCACGCCTGCAATGATGGAGCTGTTCAGCAAGAAATTCGGCGTCGACTATCCCTGGGAAAAATACGCGCAAGTCATGGTGGATGATTTCGTCGCCGGCGGCATGGAGAATTCGAGTGCCACCACCAACAACAGTAGTTCCCTGGTTCATCCCAAGCTCGCTCCCGAGTACTTCACCGGTGAAGACGACTTGATCTCTCACGAACTCGGTCACCAATGGTTCGGCGATCTCGTCACCTGCAAGGACTGGGGTGACATCTGGCTCAACGAGGGTTTCGCCACGTTCCTGGAAGCAGTTTGGACGGAAGCGCACTACGGCAAGGATCAGGCCGACTACGAGCGCTGGAACAACGCGCGCGAGTGGTTCGAAAGCAATAGTCTGTGGAACAAGCCGATCGTGCGGCACGACTTCGACGATTCCAGCGAATTTGATGGCAACGCCTACAATAAGGCAGGCTGGGTCCTCTACATGCTTCGCGAGCAGACGGGCGAAGACGCTTTTTACCGCGGCCTTAAGTACTATCTAGAGGTAAATCGCGGCAAGAGCGTGGTGACCGCCGATCTTGCCAAGGCCATAGAAGAATCTGCGCATGTCAACGTTGACCAATTCTTCAGTCAGTGGCTCTACGGCGCAGGGGCGCCGAGATTCGACTTGAGCTACACCTACGACGGGGAAAAGCACCAAGTGATGCTCACCGTCAAACAGATCCAAAGGGTCGAAGGCCGCGTGGGCCTCTTTCGCGTCCCTGTGGAGGTCGCAATCACCACAGGGTCGGGGCCCAAGCTCTACAACTTCACCGTTTCGAAGGACAAGCAGACTTTTCCCTTGCCTGCAGAATCTGCTCCCCTGATGGTTCTCTTCGATAAAGGCGGCCACATCCTCAAGTCCGCTGAATTCCACAAAGAAAAGAAAGAGTGGCTGTACCAAGTGAAGAGCGCTACCGATCTTGCCGATCGTGCTGATGCGGTCGTTGCGCTTGGCAAGATGAAGAACGACGACGAAGTCGTTGCTGTCCTCGGAGATGTCCTGCGCAACGACAAAGCCTGGGGGGTTCGCGCCACCGCCGCCGACACACTCGGCCAGTTGGGCGCCGCTTCCGCATCGAAGCTGCTCCTCGCTGCGCTAGACTCGCATGATGGGCCTTGGGTCCGCAATCGCGTCGTCAGTGCCCTCGGCAATTTCAAAGACGACACGACCGTGGCGGCGAAGCTCAATTCCGTCGCCAACCAGGACGATTCCTATCGTGCTCGCGCCGCTGCATTGCAGGCACTTGGCCGACTCAAGGGGCCCAACGCGTTCGCCACGCTCGGCGCCGCCGTCGCCTCCGATTCGCCGGACGGCTTCCTCCGTAACGCCGCTCTTCGCTCGCTCGGTTCGCTGGGAGACGATAAGGCGGTGCCGCTCCTTTTGCAGTGGTCTGCAGCCGGTAAGCCTATCGATTCGCGCACTGCCGCTATCAACAGCCTCGCGCGTCTGCAGAAGGACAATCAGGACATCACCAAACAAATTGTGGCCTATCTCACCGAACCGCATTTCAGCGTTCGTATGGCCGCCATCTATGCGCTCGGCGGGCGTGGCGATGCCAGTGCCATTCCTGCCCTGGAAGCCCTGTTAAAGAGCGACGACCTCAGCATCGAAATGGCACCCATGATCAAAGGACAGATCGCACGTCTAAAGAAACCCGCAGATGGAAAGCAAGGCGCCAGTGTCGGTTCAGGAGATGCGGACGAAGAATCCGCCGAGGCCGGCAGTGAAAAACTCACGACAGAACAACGGTTCGATAAACTCGAGCACCTGCTTCAGGAAATGAGCGAGCGTCTCAAGTCCATGGAGAAGCGCCTCCCTCCTCCGAAACAATAAGGGGCCGAAGTTTTCGTGTCGGGATTATGTGTAGGGCTGGAGGTCAGTCCGCCCTCTCTTCTCGGTGTCCGCCAGGCTCTCCAGGTCAAATCTTTTTCAAATTTATCTTCCTAAGGCTCAGCAATCAATATCCGCAGATCACGAAGATTGTTCCCCGTCGGCCCGGTAAGAATCGCATCCTCCAGCTTGGAAAAAAACGTGAACGCGTCGCTCCGCCGGAACGCCTCCGTCGCCTCCAATCCCATCGAGCGCGCGCGAGTCAAGGTCTGTCCGTCCGCCACTGCACCAGCAGCGGGGCTATTGCCATCGATCCCATCGGTTCCGGCACTAAGCACGGCAATTTTCTTCCCTGCGATTTTCTCCACACATGCCAGCACGAAAGCTGAATTCCTGCCTCCGATCCCCTTTCCGGTCACCGGAGAACTCACCTCCCCATCCGCAATCAGTGCCACGCGTTGTCCCGTGTGCTCCTTCTGCAGTTCCTCCAACTGTTGCAGCAGATGGTCCGCCGCTTTCTCCACCGGCCAGTCATCGGTTGTATTGTCGCAGCAGGCGATAAACCCTTTCGCCTCGGCCGCGTGATGCGCCGGATGAAACAGGTCATCCATCCCCAGCAGCAGCATAAAGTGTGAGTTTCGAAATGCGGCGGCATCGGCTTTCGGTGTCTCCGGCATCTTCCCCTCGTCGAGCCAGCGTCGCAATGCGGCTGGAAATTTGCCATTCAGGGAATGCGCGGCGATGATGCGCTTGGCGTCCGCAACCGTGGTCGGGTCAGGCAGCGTCGGCCCGGACGCCAGCGCCGACCTCTTCCCCACCGGAACATCGCTTACCGCCAGCGTGACTTTCGTTGCGTTATGCGCCGCCGCCGCGAGCCGGCCGCCTTTCACCGCCGAGATGTGTTTCCGGACCGAATTGATTGCTTCGATTGGGGCGCCGCAAGTCACCAGCGCCCGATGCATCTGCTGAACGTCTTCGAGCGTCTGCGATGGGTCCAGAGGCAACTCCACGAGAGCCGATCCGCCTCCCGATAGAAGAAAAAAAACCAGGGTCTTCTCATCGCAACTTTCCAGTAGCGCTAAAATCGCCTCCGCTGCCTTCCAGCTCTCGGCGTTCGGCACCGGATGTCCAGCCACGAAGTACTTCATTCCTACCAATGGCCTTCGCGCCGCCGTCGGCGCGGATACCACCCCCTTAAGTCTCACAAAAGGAGCCAGCACCAGCGCCAGCCCATCCACCATGGCATGCGCCGCTTTCCCGATCGCCACCACGCGCAGTTTTTCGAAATCGCCCAGGTCGAGTCTCGTTTCGCCGCACACCAGCAAGGCTCCCTTGCGCCGCAACTTCCGCTGCATGGTCGCAGGAATATCGATCGCGGCCAGTGTCTCGTGGAAAATCTGCAGGGCGATCTGCTTCAGTTGCGGCATGCGAGGTCTGTCTGGAAATTCGTCAAGATACTTTCAGAACTTCTGGATTCAAAACGTTCGGTGGCCGTTTCCCCGTGAAAAGCGCGACGACGTTTTCCGCCGCGATGCACGCCATTTTCGTTCGCGTCTCCAGTGACGCCGAAGCGATATGCGGCGCGAGCACCACATTGGCACGTTTCAGCCCGGGATGAATAAACGGCTCGTTCTCGTAAACATCCAGCCCCGCACCAGCAATTTTCCCGCTCTCCAGCGCGGCCACCAGCGCCGCCTCATCCACGACCGACCCCCGCGAAGTGTTGATCAGGAACGCCGTTGGCTTCATCCGGTAGAATTTCGGCGAGTCGAACAATCCCCGCGTCTCGGGCAGTAGCGGCACGTGCACGCTGATAAAGTCGGACTCCGCTAGCAGCGCATTCATTTCCCGAAATTCCACCTTCAACTCTTTCTCCACCTCTTCTGCCGGGCGCACCGCATCCGTGTAAATCACCTTCATCTGGAAACCGCTTGCGCGCCGCGCGACCGCTCGTCCAATCCGCCCGAATCCCACAATGCCCAGCGTCTTCCCCCACACATCCGTCCCCACCAGTTGATCCAGGTCCCAGTTTTTCCAGTTTCCCGAACGCGCCAACGCTTCGCCTTCGCTCAGCCGCCGCGCCACGGCCATTAGCAGGGTCCATGCAAAATCAGCCGTTGTTTCATCCAGCACGCCCGGCGTGTTCGTCGCCGCCACACCGCGCTTCGTGCACGCCGCCACGTCGATATTGTCAAATCCCACCGCCACATTTGCGGCTATGCGCAGGTTCGGCGCCTCTCTCAGCAGGTCCTCGTTTACTTTCTCGGTCAGCAGGCAAATCAGCCCCTCCTTTTCCTTCACCTGCTGCAAAACTTCTTCCCGCGGCGGACGTCCCGGTTTTGTCCAGTATTGCACGTCGCAGCTTTTTTGAAGAATCTGACGGGCTACGTCGAACAAGCCGTGGGTCGCAAACACTTTCGGTTTTGGCATCACATCCTCTTTGCAACGTTAAGGAAATTACACTAACACACCCCCGCGCTCCCGCCATAACTTGGCGTTGCGCGCGTCCTGGAAATCTCACTATAGTGCAAAGTGCGACTAAACCTGCGCCCCATGAACTCTGGCCTTGTTCGCGAATTCGAAAAACTCCTCGGCCCGTCTTCCGTCCTTTACCGGCCTGAGGATCTTCTTCTTTATGAATACGACGGCTCCGTCGTGAAGGGGCGTCCGGATCTCGTCGTTTTTCCCGATTCCAGCGAGGAGGTCTCGCGCATCGTCAGACTCGCTGCAGGCTACAACATCCCCATCGTAGGCCGCGGCGCTGGCACGGGACTTTCCGGCGGCGCGCTTGCCCGCACCGGCGGGGTGATGCTCGTCTTCGCGCGCATGAATCGCATCCTGGCACTCGACATGGAAAACCAGCGCGCCGTTGTGCAACCCGGCGTCGTCAATTACGAACTTACCCGCGCCGCCGAGCCTTATGGTCTCTACTTCGCCCCCGACCCTTCCAGTTGGAAATCCTGCACCATCGGCGGCAATGTCGCCGAGAATGCCGGCGGCCCGCACACTCTGGCCTACGGAGTTACTACCAATCACGTCACCGCCCTCCAACTCGTCCTTCCCGACGGAGAAATCGTTCGCCTCGGCGGCCCGCACGGTGACACGCCCGGTTATGATCTCACCGGCCTGCTCGTCGGTTCGGAAGGCACGCTTGCCCTCGTCACCGAAATCACCGTAAAACTCTCGCGCAAGCCCGAAGCCGTGAAGACACTTCTCGCCATTTTCGATTCCGTGGATGATGCCGCCGACACCGTCGTGGACATCACCGCTCGCGCCATCACTCCTGCCGCGTGTGAAATGCTCGATGGCTGGACGCTTCGCGCCGTCGAAGACTACATCCACGCCGGTTTTCCTATGGACAGCGGCGCTGTTCTGCTCATTGAGGTGGAAGGCCTGGCTGAAACCGTCGCTGCTCAAGCCTCCGCGATCAGCGACGTTTGTACCGCGCATCATGCCCGCGAAGTCCGCGTCGCACGCGACAACGCAGAACGCGACCTCCTCTGGAAAGGCCGCAAGAACGCTTTCGGCGCACTCGGCCGCCTGGCTCCCAGCAATTATGTCCTCGACGGCGTCATCCCGCGTTCGAAACTTCCGCAAGCGCTGCGCCGCATCCGGCAAATCGGCGATCAATACGGCTTTCAAATCGGTAACATCTTCCACGCTGGCGACGGCAACCTGCACCCCATCGTTCTCTACGATCCCCGCGACGCCGCGCAATTCCAACGCGCCCTCGAAGCCTCCGCAGAGATCATCCGCTATTGCGTCGAAGTCGGCGGCGCGCTCACCGGCGAGCACGGCGTAGGCATGGAAAAATCGGAACTCATGCCGCTCCTCTTCTCCGATGCCGACTTCGATCTCATGCGCCGCGTCCACGACGCCTTCAATCCCGATGCCTCCCTCAATCCCGGCAAAATCTTCCCCCTCAGCAAAGGCTGCGGCGAAATCCGCGTCCGTCCTCAATCCTCCTCCCGTCCGGGGGCTGCATGATCTCTCCAGTGCTAGTCTCCTCTCCTCGACTGTTTGCCCCATGACCACCTCATCTACCAATCTCGCCCCCGCACTGGAAGCCCTCCTTGGTGCTTCGCGTATCTTCTCTGATCCGGCCGCCCGGGCCGTCTACACCGTCGACGGGATCACCCCTCCCATCGTTGCAAAACCCGCCACTGCCGAAGAAGTCGCCGAAATCGTCCGCTTTGCCGCGCTCGAAAGACTCTCCCTCATCCCCTGCGGCGCGCGCACTAAACTCCGCATCGGCATGCCTCCCTCCCGCTACGATGTCGCTCTCGATATGACCGCTCTCAATCAAATCGTCCACTACGATCCCGGCGATCTCACCCTCGCCGCGGGCGCCGGCATGCCCATCGCAAAATTGAATGCCACTCTGTTCGAACACCATCAGTTCCTTCCGCTCCTCGTTCCCTGGTATTCCCGCAGCACGATCGGCGGCACGCTCGCCTCCGGCATCGACTCGCCGCTCTGCCAGTTCTACGGCACTCCCCGCGATTTCCTGATCGGCGCCGAATTCGTCACCGGCTCCGGCGCCATCACCAAGAGCGGCGGCCGCGTCGTCAAGAACGTCACCGGCTACGACCTCCACAAACTCCTCATCGGCTCGCTCGGCACGCTCGCGGTCATCACTTGCCTCAACTTTCGCACGTTTCCGGCCCCGCTCGCAGGCAGCCGCGGCTTCGTCGCCTCTTTCTCCAATGCTGAAGGCGCGATTGCTCTTCGCCGAGCCATCGCTCAGTCGCCACTCACCCCGCTGACTCTCGATATCGTCAGCCCAGGCCTTGCCCAGATTTTTGCAACGCAAACTCCTGCTACACCGGAAATCGCCGTGTTCCCGGGCGAGAATCGCGATGTGGGCTCAAGCTCACTTCCTCCCATCGGCGACTGGTTTCATCCCGGTGAATGGCACCTCTGCGCCGCGTTCGCCGGCATACCCGAAGTCCTCGATCGTTACAAGCGCGACCTTTCCCGTCTTGCCGGCGAATCCGGTGCGATCTCCACCGCCATCCTTGACGACACGACGCGCCCCGCCGTGTGGGGACGCCTCCGCGAAACTCTTTCCATCTTGCTCGAGTCCTCGCCCATCATCAGCATCTTCAAACTAAGCGTTCTCCCGTCGCACCATGCCACTCTTTTTTCAAATCTGGAGGAAATTGCCAACCGTGCGTCCCTTGCCCACCTTTTCCTAGCCCGCGCTGGCGGCACCATCTATTTCGCCCTGCTACCCCCCACCGCAAACGATGAGACCGCCGGGCGCTTCGCCGAAGCCTCAACGCAAATCTTCGAATCACTCTCTGCCGTCGGCGGCGATACGGCTCTTCTTTTCGCCCCGACATCCCTCAAACCACGCGTCAACACTTGGGGCTCCTGGCGCTCAGACCTCGCCCTCATGCGCCGCCTCAAGTCTGCCTTCGACCCCGCCAACGTTTTCGCCCCCGGCCGCTTCGCTCAAATCCCGATCTCGCCTCCGACTCCCTCGTAGCCCACGCTACCGTCCGTCTGGTTAGGTAGTTTCGCAACCACTTCCCGGTCATCTGCTGTTTCCGCGAACGGCCACAGTTATCCACAAACAAGTCCGCGCCTCTGGTCCCCATTTTCGGCTAAACTAGACTTAATTGTTTCGCTTCGGCGGCAGGTACGGTAAGCCCAATCCGGAGGTTGAATTTCAGGATGGCAATACTGAGTTCGGAAAAAGAAGCGTCCTTCTATTGCAATCGTTGCGACAAGTGGGTTGACGGCATCGAAGACAAGGAAAATTCTTCCGAAAGCTGGGGCATTAAACAGGTCCTCTGTGACGAGTGCGGCGGCGCCATCAGGTACCGGCCTCGATCTTTTTGGAGAAAGCTTCGGCGGAGGACGTCCCAATTCTTAGGCAATGCCTTTAACTCCTGGAAGAAACAGTCCCTGCGGAAACGCCCCTAATTAACGTGTCACCGCCAGGCGTACGACAATCCAAGCGGACCCGCTCTTCGCTCCGATTTGGTGGTCGTGCGTCTTCCCCTGGCGGTCACAGAAGCCACCGCGGGCATAACGGAGAGGGTATGAACCCGCGATTTCACTGCGGAGTTGGTGTCATCACGGCCATCTGTCTATCCCTTGGCTTTGGCTTACGGCGGATACACAGGCACCCTCGGGAGGATGACCATCGACAAACAATTCCACGGCGATCTCGAAGCTATTTAGTAAGGGTCAGATGCTCACTGCCGTCAGGGGCGTCAACACTTCAGCCCGCTACTTAGCCATCGAGCGCATCAACGGAAGGCTGCGGGGCCACAGCAGCAGATTCAAACCCCGGCACGGGGACACCATGACCCGTGGCACCCCGGCATTCCTACGACCTCGACAATACCCTCCCCGAAGTTCCGCTGATACTTTCATAACCGGGAGTCCTTTTGAGCGCAGCGGAGGGATGGTGCCAACGTTGCCCCACAAATCGCATCGGTAACCAACACAGGGTTGGGATAAGGTTGCGTCCACTCTTCGCACAGCCACTCTTGGCGGTAGGCCTTGCCAGCCGCACACCGACCTTCTGTTCTTCCGATCCGGACTCCGCGGCCTTATCATCGTTCCTTCACACCGAACCCAACGATGTCCCCCACGCCCATACCCGGCCTCATTCCCATCTACGAAGACTATGCGCGCTGCGTACACTGCGGTCTCTGCCTCAACGCCTGCCCCACCTACCGCCTCTGGAATCTCGAAGCCGATTCGCCGCGCGGCCGCATCCAGCAAATGATTCATGTCGAGTTGAACCAACAACCCATCACCGATTCTTTCGTCGATCACATCGACAAATGTCTCGACTGCCGCGCCTGCGAGACCGCCTGCCCTTCCGGAGTCGAATATGGAAAGCTGGTCGAGCACGCCCGCGCCCGCATCGAGCGCGACTATCTCCGCTCCTGGCTTGCCAGCGTCGCGCGCAACTTTGTTTTCCGGCACCTGCTCCTCGATCCCCATCGCATCATCGACGTCGCACGCGTTTTGCGTTTCTATCAACGCTCCGGTTTGCAGGGCATCGCGCGCAGTATTGGTGTCTTGAAACTTCTTGGTGTGGCCGAGCGCGAAGGTCTCCTCCCGCGCATCGACGACTGTTTTTTCTTTCGCTGCCTCGGCTGGACGTTTCCTGCCGTCGGTCCGCGCCGCGCCCGCGTGGCCTTCTTCGCGGGCTGCGTAGCCAACGTCACTTTTTCTCAGCTCAACGAAGCCACCGTCCGCGTCCTCGCCGCTAACGGCTGCGAAGTGGTCATCCCAAAGGACCAGCTTTGCTGCGGCGCGCTGGCCGCGCATGCGGGCGTTCGCGATGGCGCCCGCGATCTCGCTCGAAAGAATCTCTCCACATTTCTTCGCAAAGACGTCGACGCCATCATCACCAACGCCGCCGGCTGCGGTTCCATGCTCAAGGAATACGATCATCTCTTTTCGACGGACGAGGCTGAGCACGCCCAGGCCCGCCAATTTGCCGCCAAGACCCGCGATGTCACCGAATTTCTAGCCGCTCTTGGTCTCACCGCGAAATTGAAGTCTCTTCCAATCCGCGTCACCTACCAGGATTCCTGCCATCTTCTTCACGGCCAACAAATTCGCGAGGCACCGCGCACACTCCTACGCGCCATCCCCAATCTCGAGTTTGTGGAATTGCCCTTCTCGGAAATCTGCTGCGGCTCCGCCGGAGTCTACAACGTCACACAAACAGAAACATCCCTCGAATTGCTCGCCGAGAAAATGCGCCACGTCCAATCCACTCGTGCCCAAACCATCGTCACCGCCAACCCTGGCTGCCTGTTGCAGCTCCGCGTCGGCGTCGAAATCCACCATACCCATCAGGAAGTCCTCCATGTCGTCGAACTCCTCGACCGCGCCATCGCCGGAGCGCGAGATCAAAAGTGAGCTTGTCATCCTTCGCGTATCCGATAAGGATGCTCAAGAAACGACGACGCCCTTCCCGCAGCGATGGGGGCTGCTGCGAAAAGGGCGCGCCGTCTTCAGGAGAGAAGATCGTTATCCCGTGAATCAATTGTCCGATGGAGGTAGTGGTCCCTGCTTGAACTTCCTCGTGCCGTGCCTGCCGGGTCCGCCTTGCGTCACCTGGTAATCCGATGGCACTTGGAAAAGCGACGCATTCGGCTCCGACCGTTGAATATTCGTCAGCGCGTAGGTGCTATCGCCAAAACGCGGATCGCTCCGCTTGCTCATCACCATCAGTTGCAAATCATTGGAATACCAATGCTCGGACACGATGGTAATCGGTTTTTCATTTCCGATTTGTCCCGCGGGGATGGTGTGAGTAATTCGCGTTCCTTGCGCGCTCACGCCAGCAATCGTCTGCGTTCCCAACTCTTCTTTTTTCAAGTTACCGTTGGCAATCGCCTGTTGCTGCCGGTATTCCATCTTGCCCCTAAGCACACCCCTCATCTCACCGTTCGCCGGGCCTTTCATCGCTCCAAAGTGCTTCGTCATTTGCTCGGCCGTCTTTGTGTCGGCGTGCAAGATGAAATTCGCATTCGCCACCGGATCGTTGATCATGACAAACGACTTCGACTGCCCCGATGTAGCCAGAGGCCCAATCGCCGGGAGCGTCACTTCCTTGCGGAAGCGGCCCTGGCTGTCGCGAAAAAGATTTGTCTGGGTTTTGCGCGAGATGCGGTTTCCATCCCCAAGGGTTTGCGTTGCTTCGGAAACGGCGATCGCGCTGAACGGCGCGCCCGTCACCACTTTTCCGCCGTGCATTCCTTCGAAGCCCAGCAACTCGATGCGCTCACCGATTGGCCCAGCCAACATCCCTTCGCCCGGCCCGCCGGGAATTCCTGCTTCCGGCGGAGGTGCGGGAGGTGATGCGTCTTGAGCCCGCAACGATCCAGCGGCTCCTGCCAGCATTCCAGCGAGGAGCAGGTTCCTACATACTCTGCGATTCATTATTTCGTCTCCTCTTCTCTCCCGAACTGTTGCGAACTCTTTGCCGCTGCAATCGCCGCCAGCCCCTTCTTCAGCTGCTCGATCCATGCTCCGACCGGCCCCGTCTGTCCCTTCTGCTCTGCTCGGTTCGCCGGTTTTAACCTCTCCCAAAAGGTCGCTGCTCCCACCCGTATGTTCCTTCCCGGGGCGCAGCAAGATCGCCGCCCTCCCCATGAATGTTTATTGCGGCAGCCGCACGGCTTGCGGCAATCCGTCATCGCCAATGAGCAAATCCACTTGAATCCATTCGCTGGCTCGCTCTTCGTTAACTGGCAGGCCCAGCGCGCCCAGCGCGCCGCGTTGCATGCGCACGCGCAGAATCGCGGCGTCATCGGTATCTGAGGCAAAGACTCCAGGCAGAAACGTAAATCCGCTGAATTCATTGTCAGCTATCAGCGTCTCGGAACTGGCCGTTTGGGTCGAACCCGGCTGCTGCATTCCGTTGGGAACCTCGGCAGACGTTTCATGATTCGCTCCGGCAACGGAACCATTCTTCGGGGAATTGCTGGTGGCCGGCAAGGAATTCAGATGGCCGGTAGTCTCTTCCTGCTGACCGTGGCGCCAATTGCGCCAACCTACCGCGCCGACCAGCGTGGCGGCAGCGGCCAGCGCCCACGCAGCAACTACGGCCACGCGCCGCGCTTTCAATGTCACGCGCTGCGTGCGGAACTCCTGCCGCAAGCGCATTTCCACGCGCGCGGGCGCCTGCGCCATGGCGGTATCCTCCGCGAACGCACGGAGTTCAACCCGCGCCGCCTGCCAGGAGTCCTGCAGCGCCGCACATCGGGAACACCTGCAAGCGTGTTCCCGCGCGGCCGCACGCTGCGCTTCGCTCAACGTGGCGTCGCGCTCCGCGTCCAATCCCATCGCTCCAAATTCTTCGCAGTTCATCTCGTGCATCCGGTATTCATAGCGACCGCCGTACAGCCGGCATTTTGGCGACCGCAATACGGCCGCCAAATCTCAAAGCTTTTTTCATCGCGCCACACTCGCACGCCGCGGCACATCGCGAAACATTTCCAGTTTGGCCATCAACAAAGCCCGGCCGCGATGTAGCCGCGAACGAATCGTGCCAATCGGACACCCGGCAATTTGTGCCGCTTCCTCGTAGCTCATTTCTTCCAGTTCGCACAACATCACTGCTTCGCGAAACTCCGCAGGCAATTCCAGCACGGCGGCCCTTACGTGCTGCATGCGTTCTTGCTTTTCCAGCCAGCTCGACGGCGTGGACGCGTCCTGCAAAACAACTCCAGAGCCGGTGCCGTCTTCATTCTTCTCCTCGAGCGGTATCTCCCGCGGCAAACGTTGCAGATGCTTCATCACGCGGTTGCGTGCCACTCCGTACAGGAACGCTCCGAGCGCTCCGCGCGTGGGGTCATACTTTTTCGGATCGCGCATCAGGGTCATGAACACGTCCTGCACAATCTCTTCCGCGGCCCAGGTGTTTCCCGTCATGCGCAGGGCAAAGCGGTACATGGCCGCCTGGTACCGCCGGTAGAGGAGCACGAAAGCCCCCTCATCGCCCTTGGCGGCCCGCCGCAACAGAACGTCGTCTCTCTCTTGCTCGGCGATACTCATCTCTCCTGACAAGACGTTCTGCCGGGTTTCATTTGGCAATTCCCGGCGCCGGGCAAAAAGGTTCCCAGGTGGCGCCGGTTGCCGGAAAGGAGGCTTGGAAGTTGTTGCTTTCACACTTGGTTAGACGCAGAGCAAGGTTATGGCGTGTCAAAGGAGGAGCATGATTTCAAGCTAGAGTTAGACCGCTAGAGACTCGGTTTCTGCCTGAGGCGAACATCGCACTCTTATTTCTTGCCAAATTTAAACATGCCGGCAGCAATCCTGGTTACCAGGCGGCGGGGGACGAGGCGTTGGCCGTGAGCGCCGAGATAATTTCCGAGGCCGGAAATGACATAACTTTTGCCGGCGGCCAGGGCTTTCAAGCCCTGGTGCGCGACCTTTTCTGCAGCCTCGGCTCTGCGCTTAAATTTTTCCTGGCCGGAGACAACATGAAATTCCGATTCGGTCGAGCCCGGACACAAGGCACAAACACGGATTCCGAAAGACTTCATTTCTTCGGCCAGTCCTTCGGCGAACAGGAGATCGAAGGCCTTGGTCGCCGCGTAGGTTGAAATGTAGGGAACGGCTTGGAAAGATGCGGTGGAAGCGAGAATAAGCACGTCGCCGTGCCGGCGCGCGACCATTTCCGGAAGATACAAACGGGTGAGATGGACTACGGCAGCGCAATTCACCTGCACCATGTCGAGCAAGCGTTGTTTCTGAATCGAGGGGAATTCGCCATATTGACCGAAACCGGCGTTGTTGATCAGCAGGTTGATCTCGAGTCCTTTTTCTTTCGTGAAGTCAAAGATCTTTTCGGGAGCGTCCGAATCCGCCAGGTCGGCTGTGAAAGCGTCGGTCATCACCCCATGCTTAGTGGTGAGTTCCTTCGCCAGTTCGTCCAATCGGTCTTTCCGGCGAGCGGTGAGTACGAGATGCGTGCCACCGGCGGCCAGCTCGCGCGCTAGGGCCACGCCGATTCCGGAGCTAGCACCAGTCACCAGGGCCCACGTCCCGCGCCACTCTGCCGCCATCTTTTTCACCATTCCGGGCTGCATTTGGACTGCACTTGCCGTTGACCAATCCGTTCGCTTCGATTCCTTAGTTCTTTCCCTTCCACACCGCGTCGCGAACGCGGCCGCCTTCGCGCTTGATGCGGTCCATCAGCCGGCGCGCCCATACAAATTCCGCCGCCAGCAAGCCCAGCCCGAGAAAAATAGCAAACATTCCCGGCCCCGGCGTGACCAGCATCACGACTCCTGCTAATAGCAAGGTAAAACCGGCAATGACCAGGAAGACTCGGCGGACCTGCGCAACCGTGCGAAGGATCATCAAACCTTAGAGTAACGGCTTTCTGTCAGAGAGTGTAGGGTGATCCCTGTGCCTCAATGAATAATTTACCACGCTTTCATCGGCGGGCTGAAAGCAGCGAGCCATGAAGGACCCAACGATCCGAAAAAGGTCTCGGAATCGCACAAGATCAAGAGCTGGAAATGCCTTTCGGCTGGCGCACCTCGCCTTGGCTCTTCGCGCGCGATGAGACATTTAGCTGGAAGTAGGAGGAAACCCCGTCGGGGGAAAAGCCCTCTCCGTTGCGATATTCCCCAAGCAGATTTTGCGGTCAGTACCGGATTGCCGTTTTGCACCTGCCGGGGCATACCTTGAGTAGCCGGTAACCCGGTCGCAGCCGAGAGCAGGTCTAGCTGAGCCGGTTAACCTGGAGGGTGTGTTTAAGAACTGAAAAATCACAAGCTGGAGTTTGCGATTTTGGAATACCGCATTTCTCCAGCAAATTTGTGTGTGCTTGGTGCCTAGCACAAGCATAACTTCCGATTCAGAAGTCCCTTCAGCGCGCCGTAGACATGGGCCGCCGATTCACAACGGAGGCCGGCAGATCCCACCCCAGCCGTTTGATCCAAGGAGGAAATATGCGCCAGCGAAATGTTCTGCTGCTTCTGTGCCTCGGGTTGCTTTCTACTTTGAAGGTCCATGCACAATCCCGTGCAACAGCCCGGGTTTACGAAGATATTATCCATACCTACGCCGGGGGCGGGCCCGACGGGATTCCGGCGCTTTCGGCGAACCTGCCAGTGCCAACCGCGGTGGCGACGGACTCTGCCGGGAATATCTACATCGCTGCTCCCGGAGGGAATCGAGTATTTGTGGTGGACGGGTCCGGCAAGATACGCGTGGTGGCCGGCAGCGGAGTGGAGGCGTTCAATGGCAATGATGGCCCGACAAAAAACGCCTCGCTGGACTTAGGCGTCAACAATCTGCCCAACGGGATCGCCGTAGACGCTAAAGGAAACATCTTTTTTGTCGACAAGTTCAATAATCAAATCCGCAGCGTGGATACTACCACAGGGATTATCGCCACATTTGCCGGCAGTGGGCCTGGGGGTTATTACAGCGGCGGTTATAGCGGCGACGGCGGTCCGGCCACCAGCGCCCGGTTGAATCTCCCGGGCGAAATCGCCTTGGATACCAACGGCAATCTCTTCATCGCCGACTCGCAGAACGGCCGCGTCCGCCGCGTGGATGCTTCCACTGGAATCATTACCACTGTCGCCGGCAATGGTGGATTTACCTTCAGCGGGGATGGCGGCCTTGCCACCGCTGCTTCTTTGAACCACCCCGCGGGCGTGGCCCTGGACACCAACGGCAACCTCTTCATCGCCGACGCCTACAACTGCCGGGTCCGCCGCGTGGACGCCTCCTCCGGAATCATCACCACCGTAGCCGGCAACGGAGAGTTTTCCTTTAGCGGCGATGGTGGTCCTGCAATCGCCGCTTCTCTCTGGCTTCCCATCGGAGTTCGCGTGGATACCGATGGGAACCTCTTCATCGCCGACCTGTATAACCATCGCGTCCGTCGTGTGGATGCCTCCACGGGAATCATTACCACCTTTGCGGGTAGCGGCCAAAGCGGCGTCAGCGGCGATGGCGGCCTGGCGACCAGCGTAGACATATCGCCCGTTGGTGTGGCCATTGAGTCGTCGGGCAATCTCCTCATTGCTGATGCAGACAGCAAGCGCGTCCGCCGCGTCAATCTATCCACGAACATTGTTGCTACCGTGGCGGGCAACGGCGAATTCTGTTTTTATGGTGATGGAGGCCCGGCCTTAGCTGCCTCCCTGTGCGCACCGCAAGGGCTAACCGCGGATCCGTCTGGCAATCTACTGGCTTATGACAGCAACAATGGCCGCATCCGCCGAATCAATGCCGAGACGGGGCAGATCACCACGGTGGCCGGAGGCGGCAACCCTGCCGATGGGTTGGGAGACAATGCCCCCGCTACGCAAGCTACCTTCAGTGGGAGTGGATTGGCCGCGGATGCCCGCGGCAACATGTTCATCACTGATTGGAGCAACTTTCGGGTCCGCCGTGTGGACGCCGCTACCGGAATCATCACCACTGTGGCGGGCAGCGGCGGACGGGGCGGAAATTCCGGCGATGGTGGTCCGGCTACCCTGGCCACCCTGGCGCAACCCCAGGATGTAGTCCTCGATCGTCCGGCCAACCTTTTCATTTCCACCGGCGCTCTTATTCGCCGCGTAGATGCCCGCAGCGGGCTTATCACCACCTACGCAGGCGGCGGCTCTGCCAGCGGCGGCTTTACCCCGTATTGCGGTGACGGTGGCCCGGCCATCAATGCGTGCTTGTTTTATCCGCGCGGCCTGGCCATGGACGCAGCAGGTAACCTCTTCATCGCTGATTCAAATAACAATCGCATCCGGCGTGTGGACGCCGCGACTCAAATCATTACCACCGTGGCTGGCAACGGAGTGCCAGCCTATGCTGGCGATGGCCTCCCGGCCGTCGTGGCAAGCTTGAACAATCAGACCAGCCTCTGATGTCAAATCAGAGAGTTTCGCATCAATCTAAGTCATGTGATGCGATAACCGGCTCGGGGTCATGGGGCAATGGTACCTCAGCGCCGTGTGCCTCTCGAAGTGCGCTGCTGGTGAATCCTGCGAAGACTTATTGGTGCGCGAGTTGATGGAAGGTTTCCAGGATGCCATTGCTCGGAAGAAGGGCCACAAGGCGGCGCTCCGAGTTACTGAAATTCCCCGCGTCAAGCCTATGCGCCCCCGACAGATCAAGAGAATACGTCTGGCTCTAGGGGCCAGCCAATCCATGTTTGCGTATATTCTGAATGTCAGTCCCAAAGTCGTTCAGAGTTGGGAACACGGCGCACGGCGGCCGACAAGCGCGGCTCTCAAACTTTTGAGTATTGCGCAAAACAACCCGCAAATACTCCTGCAATCCGAAGCAACTTCCCGTCCTCGCTTTGAGCGACGGAGGGTTGCTCTGTCTCATGGACGGCGATCGTGATTGTTTGCATTCGTGGGTACGCTCAAATGAGAGTCTAGTCCCGGCCGGGATGTCTGAACGCTAGATCGCGCAAAGGCCATCTTGTATCTGCTGTGTCCGCCCCTGGTTTCTCAATACCAAACTACACCGTTCGAGCCCTCGGATGAAGGTGAGAAGGGCGGCCACACTCTCACCCATACCGGTGCCAAGGATGGAGACTTCCGGACACCCACTCCGAAATCCCTTATAAACAGCGGCTCTTAGTGACTGAGGAGACTTTCTTCAACCGAGGCGTGTGGTGGAAAGATTCGCATCGCAGCCACGAGGACAGCCACCAAGAATATAAGAGTAAGTAAACAAAGGAGTTTGCAGAAATGGCGGAGAGGGTGGGATTAAACCCTAGTGAGGAACCGTGAGGAATGGAAAAGGGGCGTTTGTAACTGATGCGAAATCTACAACTTGCAGACGCCGTTTTTTGATTCGGCGCACCGTGTTGTGAATGCGGGGCTTTTTCCGTCTCAAATCCTCGTCTAGAAGTACACATGTACTGATGAAAACAGGCTGTTTATTCGGCGCGTCTGTCAGTTCCGCCATTCCGGCACGGCGACAGGATAGCATAAAGAACAGGGCATCCTCATGCCGACTCTGGCCCGGCATATCAATTTGGTTCCAAGGCTCCCTTATTAGAAGAGGGGAGAATGTCGTTCCCATGACTCGGACCGAACGACGCCTTGCAGAACGATTTGACCTCAAAATTCCGCTTCGCGTCCGCATCGCAAAGCCTGCCGCGCTAGAGCACACAGTGGAGTCGCTGAATGTTTCTACACGAGGCATATCCTTTGCAACGGATTTGTCACTTTGCAAGGGCACGCCAGTGCATCTCGCTTTCGAGATGCCAGAAGAAGTCACGCACAAACCCGCGTCCGAATGGCGCTGTACGGGTCATGTAGTCCATGTCCAGCGGAACGGTTCTCCGCAGGGTGCGACTTGTGTAGGCGTGGGGTTTGATTGCTATGAGGTCTTACAACTTGTCCGGCTCTCAGTGAACCAAGTCTCCCAATTGGAATGAATCGATGATTGGGAGCAACGCTACCCCTCAACACGTGTGTCGAGTTCGTCCTAGCCTCGGCCTATACCACCCATCGATTTACGGCATAAATAGTCGGTGCGTTGGGCAGCATCCCCGCGAAAGTCGTTCCTTTCGATCCCTGACGCTCTGCCTCTTCATACCCGTACCGCCGCGTTAGAAAGATGCAGCTCGCCTGCGCGTAGCCGATGCCTGTACCTCGACTGACCTGCGCACGCCCTCTGCGTGCAGTTCCCCGCGTTCGAGAAGTTCGACTAGCTGGTCTGCGGTCAGCGTAAAATCTTTGCCCACTGGGAAGATTATTTCCCCATCGGCAGTTTGCATCGGAAAACCCACGGCCATTCCATGTTGCCGCAGTAAGTGGACCGCCCTCACAATATCGTTTGCTCTGTCTGCGTAGTTGCTCACGACCAGCTCCCCGAAACGAGAGGATGAGAGAACGGACATCATTGCGGAAGCGGAGGAGTCAGTCTAGGGGAGGCAGACGGTCTGTCCACAGGATTCCCACAGCTTCTCCATGCCACTGACCCTTTCACGATTATCATGAATCTCCTTTGCAAGAGGCATCCCGCATCGAATGTAGCCCTGAGCATTCTTCAGGTTCGATCATAGGGAAATGATAAAATCAAGTTAGGGAACATAACATGAGCGTAAATTAATGGACTTCTTCGACCTTCCTCCCCCGCCAGATGAACTGCTGCCGCCAGATTTTGAGCCGGAACCTGACTGGAAAATCTACGAAGGAGCAATTGCACGCATCGAGGAGTCACACAAGAATTGCAAGGTTACTAGAAATAACAAAGTCAATGGCAGGCGTAGCGGGGTAGAGCGTCAGGTTGATGTATGGCTCGTCGCCGAGATCGGTGACAATCATGTCGTGACGGTAGCAATAGAGTGCCGTCGCTACAGCGACAGGCCAGTATCGATAAAAGACATCGACGCATTTGTAGGTTTTCTTGAGGATGTTGGCGCGAATAAAGGAGTGATGATTAGCCACTCGGGATACACAGATGGTGCGAAAAAACGGGCCGAAGGAGCGGGTATCGAGCTTTGTATGCTCACGGTCGAACAAGCGGAAGAGTTTGATTGGGATGAGTTCCTTCGAGACTCGTGTGAAGCTTCGAATGAGTGCTTCGGCACTATTAACTGGCACTCCTCAGATGGTGACAGCGAAGCTGGCCGATGTGGCAACTGCGGCTCTTTCCACATTCGTTGTGGCAACTGCGGATGGGTGTCGTGGTACAACGAGTGGGACATAGAGAGTTGCTCGGGGTGCGATATGAAATGGCGGCTGAAAAAGGAGAAAGGCGAGACGTGCGGCATTGAGGAAATGCCTCCGGAGCAAGAGCCGGACGACGAAGAAGAGGAATAAAGAAGGAGCGCCCTTTCTCGCTGCCTGGAACCGGAATTTTTCTTGGAGATTTAGCGCATCCAAATCCTTATTTGTGCTAAATTCCGAACGGGAGGCAGAATCTGCGACTTGGAATGGTATCTGCTCTCTGCGTCTTGCTATCGTTGATTTACTCTCCACGTCCCGTGGCGGGTCAATCTAAACCCGCCAGTCCACAGGCTGCCCCAGGCGTTCCTTCGGAAGCTGGACTCGCCGCCAAACTTTCGGAACGACCAAGGGCCGCTGAATCCAGTGGTGACGAGTTCCGTTATCTCAGAAACGATCCCACGAACAAACTGCAAAACAGGTTCTTCTTCAATGATCCACAAGTGGCCAGGCGCAACGAGAATCCCCAGTCGCCGCTTGGGACGGGCCGGTGCGCTCACATTGTCATATATCAGGCCCCGACTATGGATTCAGAGATGATTAAAGAGTCTACCAGAGCATTCGCTCGCAACATGCCAACGTTCGAAGGACTGGAGCCATGTTGCAGAGATTTCCGTAGAGTAATGGCGATCCCTCAAGGGGCCCCGTTTGTGAGTCCTGGGCGAATCGGCGCACTCGCTCCGAACCCTGGCGTCATCGGTGGAGCTAACGAGAAGCCACCTGTCGTTCAGGACGTGATTCACGCGACGCCGGAAAAGATCAAAAAGGCGGCCCTCGCAATGTTTGTGCCAGACGGCTACTCAATCGACTCTGACACGGCCTCGCAGTTAAAAATCTCGCGGCAATGGAGCAGCGAAGAAACAGTCAGTTTT
>QHYZ01000256.1 GCA_003225295.1 Acidobacteriota bacterium
CTATTTTCACGGGGCCCTTAATTGGCAAACCTGGCAAACCGGTTTTCTCTTTGTCTTTTCAATGCAGTTCGACAGTAGGAAGCCGGATAAAATCACGCGCCGTGCCTGTGCCTGTAACGACGACAAAGTCATTTTCGAGAACCCTGTGAATTGGACAACCCGGAGTTTTATTTTCGCGAAGCAGAGGGAGTACGAAAATGGGCCTCCACTGCGGAGCCCAGTGGCGAAACTATCGTGCGAGGCCGCGACCCGAGGAAAACGCAAAGAGGCGGAGCTTTATGCCCCGGACCCAAGTTACCGGTAAGGCGAACTTCTCGCCCGGAATAACATCCTGTTTGCCCGTCATCTGTGAGCAAAGTGGCGATGACCGCATACTTTTTCACCAAAAGTATTCCCGCGCTTGATCTGCGTCACGCAAGACCAAGTGGCTGTCTGCGGGTAAGAGAAGGTCTGGCTCTGGTCAGTGCCGCGCGGGATTCACGCCGTAGCGGCTGCGGCGGTGCTGCGGCTGACGGCGCGCCAGCGCTGCTCCAGGATGACAATCGTGACCCCGTAAACGCCCACGATGACCGCCGGAATGACCACGAACCGATGATGCGGCGCGAGGTACCATGCGGCCGTCACCAGAACCGTCCGCGCTACGGCGTGAAAGATCCCGACCCAGTGCTGGATGATCCAGGAGAGCGGTACCCACATTAGCCCGGCCAGGATACCGACCGTCAGCGGCAATGACGTGTAGTCGACGCGGAAAAACGGGATGGCGATCGCGTAAACGAGCAGTGCCATCGCGATGCAGTGGAAGAAGAGGCTGTCGAAGACGTTCTTCGGCTTGTTCTTGTCGAGGAAGTTCTCGCCGGTGAAGCGCGAGAGCATTATTCCGAGATAGGCGATGAAGCCGGTCCCGATGAACAGCGACCACACGGCCAGGATCGGCGGCAGGAAGGCTCCCGCGATGCCGATCAGCGTCCACACGATCGACCCAGCCAGCGGCATGGCGAGGCCGCGGCGGCGGGCGTATTCAGCTCGTTGTTCATCGAGCGAGCGGAGGAGCTGCGGCTGAGGGTCAGACATGGATTCTCCTGTTCATTGGGAATGTCGAGAGGCAGACCAACATACAACCCTATGTTACGGGAGGTCAATTGAGGTTTGTATCCGGTTTTTGGAGCGAATGCGCAGGGCCCAAGTTGCGTTTACTCGGCCAGACGCCATCGATTACAATGCCCACGACTTGGCTCATTCAATACCCTCTTACCTTTCTCGCGGATGCATCGGGAGGAAGCGATTTAACAAGAAATTCCATAACGGGCTGCCCTGGACCGTTCCGTGCTTGACGGATTGTCGGCAACTCTTCCCCAATCCGATAAGGGAAGAGTAGCTCGTCACTCGTCCAGAGCGTCGGAATTCCCACTGCAATTCGGTGATGAAACACAAGGCGACATCGCAGGAGTGATCTGGGAAGGTGTGAACCACCTTCCGGGAAGTCGATTTCTTCTCATCGACAGGCCCCTACGATATCCTCATCAAATATCAGAGTGGACCCTGGTCATAAAAAAATTCTCGACACAGTATATCTGCCATGGATATATCAGTAGTGGACATACTCACGCCCACTGCCAATCGCGTTCCAGATAATCTGCAGCACTTGCTCCCCTTGACTCCTGCGGTTTTTTTTATTCTTTTTGCGTTGGCAGACGGGGAGAAGCATGGCTACGCCATTATGCAGAGTGTCTCCCGAATTTCTGACAACCAGTTCCGCATGGGCCCTGGCACGCTGTATTCAACAATTCAGAGATTATTGCATCTCGACTTGATTGAAGAAACGGAGGGCGTCGGCGGCCAATCCGACCACGAAGATCGGAGGAGGTATTACAAGTTGACCCGCACGGGAAAGGCAATCCTCGCTGCCGATATCAGCCGCATGGAGTCTGTAGTGCGCCTGGCTCGTGACAAGAAGCTAGTGCCGAAGACATCGGAGTGATGTTATGACCAGCGCGGCCCGAGTGAGCTGTGGCCTGTACAAAATGTTGTTGTTCACGTATCCGCGCGAGTTTCGCCAGCGCTTCAAGTGCGAGATGGTAAGCACGTTTTCAGATCTGATCTGCGGCGAGTGGGAGCAGAAGAGTGTGCTGGGAGTCGCGCGAGTATGGCGGTCCGCGCTAGGGGAAGTGTTTTCTGTCGCTGTGCCACTTCACCTACAAAGCCCAATTGTGGTTACGACCTCGCTGGCGCTGCTTTCGTCGTTTGCCTTGTTCATCGCGGTATTTCACGCAATGACGCATGTGTGCGACGGCAAATAGTTAACTGGTTCAGCTGTTCAAAGAGGCTGTCCGTTTTTGCTTCGGGTAGGGCAGTGCTCGATTGAGAAATGAACATGAATCTTAGCTATTCAGCCAGAAAAAACTCAGGGCGCAATTTCGACCAGATTCGCTTTTTTCAGAGCGCCTGTATTTCTGCTCTGCCAGAGCCAATTTGGGGATCAATTACAGCTCGCAATCTCATTCTGAGGAGAACAGCCATGAAAAAATCATACCTGTTTGTGGGCCTTCTGCTGGGCGCAATGCTTTCAGCGGTAGCCCTCAGCACGCCTAATGTCACTGGCAAGTGGTCGGGAACGTTGCAAATGGATGGAGAAAATGACGCCAAGCCTGCTTACTCCATTCTGAATCAAGACGGAAACAAATTGTCAGGAAGCGTGGGACCCAACGAGAGCGAGCAAGACTCGTTTGAAGGCGGGAAGGTGGATGGTGACAAACTAACGTTTGACGTTCCACAGGGCCCAAATGCCGAAGGCTCAATTCACATTGAAATGCAGGTGAAAGGAGATCAGATGACAGGGCGAGCCACATGGAGCGGACCGCCACCGCATAGCGGGTCGGGGAAAATCTCCCTGAAACGCGTGGTCGAAAAGTAAAAGCGCGGATTGCGACGCGGGAGGCTTTTGCTTCAACTGCAAAGTTCCATAGTGGTTGGTCGCTGTCGTTGGTTTCTTCGTTCGCCTTGTCTTTGGCGCTTTCGAGAAGTTACCACACCTTGCTCGCCATAAATGACCACCAACTAAATTCGCCATGACATGAGGTCCGACCGCGGCAGCGAAAAGTCAGTTTTCATTTCTCTTGCGTCTTCGCTGTGGTGTTGATTCTCCTCAGAGGTTTCACCTTCAAATCCTGAGGAGTCGACTTGAGCGAGACCCGCCGTTGTCCGCACTGCCAAAGTTCGTTTCTGCCTTCCGCTTACCGTCCCCAGCAACGGGTTTGCGGTCAGCCGGATTGTCAACGTCGGCGTCGCGCGGATTATCACCGCAAGAAGCTGGCGACGGACCCCGAGTATCGCCAAGGGGTGGGGGAAAGCCAGAAGCAGTGGCGGGAGGAGCATCCCGGCTATCAGAAGCAGTACTGGAAGGATCACCCCCAAGCAGTAGCGCGGAACCGCCAGCAACAGCACCTTCGTGACCAACGCCGCCGCCTCCGGCATCTTGTAAAGAACAACTTAGCTTTGGATCTAAAGCATTCGGCCTCAGAGGTTTGGCTCTTGGGGCCGAAGCTGCACGATCTTGACAAGAACAACTTAGCTTCCGCGCAAGTCCTTATCTTGGCGCCAGTTGTCCCTCTTCCGGTGGAGCCCAGCCCTTCTTGAAAAGAACACCCCTATTGAATGGCGTGCGCAATGGGCTTTATACCCGTGGCCGCTGGAGAGTCTGGCTACGATGCAACTGGAGTTTCACCAACTGGACCGCCGTCATGAACATCTGCGCGTGCGGAATCCACAACGGCAACGGCAGTTGTTGGCGTCGTTGGCCGCCGCAGGACAACAGACCCCCATCGTCGTCGTCGCCGTTTCGGATCAGCCGGATCGCTATCTGGTCATTGACGGTTACAAGCGCGTCGCGGCTCTCGAGCAACTCGGCCGGGACACGGTCGAGGCGGTGATCTGGCCGCTGAGCGAAGTCCAGGCCCTGGTGCTGGACCGTTCGCTGCATTGGTCGGAACCAGAGAGTGCCCTGGAAGAAGGCTGGCTGCTCGCGGAGTTGGAGCAACGGTTCAGCTATGGCCTGGAAGAACTGGCCCGACAGTTCGATCGCAGTGTGAGTTGGGTGTCACGTCGCTTGGCCTTGGTTGAGCTTCTTCCGGACAGCGTGCAGCAACAAGTGCGCGCGGGCGAGATCCCGGCGCAAGTGGCGATGAAGTATTTGGTGCCGGTGGCCCGTGGCAGCCTAGACGACTGTCAGCAGATGGCCGCCGCGTTTGCGCGGCACAAGTTCACGAGCCGGCAAGCTGGGCAGTTGTATGCCGCTTGGCGAGAGGCGCCGCCCCAGATCCGGCAACGCCTTCTCGAACAGCCGCAGTTGTTTTTGAAGGCGCAGCGGGAAGCCGAGCCCCAACCAGCAGCGGCCTCCTCCCCCCAGGAACTGTTGCGCGATCTGGAGATGATCGCGGCCATCGCCCAGCGGGCCAACCGCCGGCTAAGGAGGGCGGACGCCGAATTCGAGCAGATGGATGGTGAGCAGAGCGAGCTACTGCGCCACCAGCTCGATCTCGCCCTGCAAGAACTCCATCGTCTGGCAGCAAGAATCCCGCAAGAAGCAAGGCCAGGAAAGGAAGAAGAACATGTTGAGTCAAAGTCAACGAACCACGATTCTGGAACTGCATGCTCAGGGAGTGAAGAAACGCGAGATTGCGCGCGTGCTGGGCATCTCTCGTCTGAGTGTGCGCAAGGTGCTTCGTTCCAACTCCCCGCAGGTGCCGTTACTCCAGCGTGCCGAGAAAGCCGAACCCTATCGGCAACAGATCCTGGAGTTGTTGCCCCGCTGCAAAGGGAATCTGGTGCGGGTCCATGAAGAACTCGTGGCCAGCGGGGCGGTGTTCTCCTACCAAGCCCTGACGGCCTTCAGCCGCCGGCATGGCCTCACCGAGCCGCCTCAGCAGGCCGCAGGGCAATACCATTTTTTGGCGGGCGAGGAACTTCAGCACGATACTTCTCCCCATGAAGTCGAACTCGCCGGGAAGAAACGCCGCGTACAAACCGCTTCGGCCGTGCTGTGCTACTCGCGCATGTTGTTCTTTCAGTGTTTCGCGACGTTTCAGCGCTTCGATTGCAAAATCTTTCTCACCGAAGCTCTGCGATATTTCGGCGGCAGCCCGCAACGCGTCATGACTGACAACACGCACGTGGTGGTACTGCGGGGAACGGGGCGAGAGATGGTTCCCGTGCCCGAGATGGCCGCCTTTGCCGAGCGCTTCGGCTTCTCCTTCGTAGCCCACGAGCGTGGCGATGCCAACCGCTCTGCTCGGGTGGAACGACCGTTCTGGTTCATTGAAAGGAACTTCTTGGCCGGCCGCACCTTCTCCAGTTGGCCAGACCTGAATGGGCAGGCTCGGCAGTGGTGCGAGCGGGTCAACTCCACCTATAAAAAACACATCCGCGCCGTTCCTCGCGAGTTGTTTGCCCTCGAGCAACGGCATCTGCAACCGCTGCCCGCCTGGATCCCCGAAGTCTATCGTTTGCACCAACGCACGGTGGATGTCGAAGGTTATGTGGCCCTGCACAGCAACCGCTACTCCGTCCCGGTGGCCTGGATCGGTCGTCGCGTGGAGATTCGGGAAACCAAGGACAAGATCGAGATCCAACTCGATGCGCGTAACATCGTGACCCACGAGCGCATCCCCGACGAACAGTATCAGCGCATCACGCTCGGCGCCCATCGCCCACCACGCGGCCAAGGCCTTAAGCGCAGCGATGCTCACCCCGAAGAACAAGCCATCCTCCAAGCCGCGCCAGAGATAGCTGATTATGTCAGCGCTCTGAAACAACACAGTCACAAGTTGGTGGTGTTGGCCCTGCGTCAACTGCTCCGTCTGGTGCGGGAATATCCTCGGGAGCCTTTCTTAGCCGCCGTGCGAGAAGCCGCCCGCTATGGCCTCTACGACCTGGACCGCTTGGAACGGATGATTCTGCGCCGCGTGCAACGCGACTTTTTCCTGTTGGACGAGGAGCTCGAGAAGGAACCCAGCGATGAGTGAAGAACTCGAACAGCTGCTTAAGAACCTCAAACTCGGGCGCATGCTGGAAATCTATGAAGAGCAGCTGCGCGCGGCCGAGAAACAGGACGTCACCTACTCCGAGTTCCTCACCCACCTGCTGCGCGCGCAGTGGCACCATCGGCAGGAAACCGCCTTGGAGTATCGCATCCGACGCGCCAAGCTGCCCGAGCGCTGGTCGCTGGAAACCTTTCCCTTCGACCGCCAGCCCGGGGTCAGCCGCAAACAGATCCGCAGCTTTGCTGAAC
>QHYZ01000257.1 GCA_003225295.1 Acidobacteriota bacterium
TAAATCCTGAGCCTTCTTTCAGCGTGTCATCGCCAAAGCCGATGCGTGGTTGGTTGGTTTTCATCAGGTCGCCGATAGCCCCGGAGAGTTGGTCACAGGCTTTCCAGCCGATCGCGTAGTGTCCGATTTTTCCCCAATACTCGTCGTGTCCAAGGCTCCAGTCGCGCATGACCTCTACGTCGAGGGACTGACAGACCGTGGAGAGAAACGTGCCTAGCGCATAGGCGCCCTTTTTTCCGTCCGGGAACACCATCCGTTGACCGCCCCACTGCATGGCAATCGGTCTGAGCCTGCGTGCGCGAACGCCCTGTTCCACAAACGCTTGTGCGTTTTCAAAATCACTGCCGGTGTTTGCGCCAGAAGAGTTCTTCGGCGGATCGTAGAACCACAGGGTTCCGGAATCACCCGGATGCGTGACAGGATATTCGATCGTCGGATTCTTGATGCGCGCGTGGTCGTCGTTTCTGCGCGGACCAATCAATACGTCCGTGGCGTGGTCCATTCCGCCGACGGTTTCGTAACGGAAAAAGAGCCCGCGAATTTCTCCTTCCGCAACGCCCGTGCTTCCGCCGAACGCGCGCACCGGGCAACCAATCAAATCGAGGGTCACTGAGTGTTCCGTGGCATCGAAGACTTCGCCAATTTCCCCGATACCAAAGGCTTGCGAGGTCCAGTCGTTGATGTCTTCAATTTTGATCAGTCCGGCATCGAGCGTGAGAAGTGCGTGCAATCCTGGCCAAGACGGGAAAACGACGGACATGGACTGACGGTCCACTGCCATGTTCGAAGTCTTTCCAATCGGTTGATATTCGCCGCGAATATACGCCTCGACGATTTCGCCGTCGCCTCCTGCGACGTGTCGGTTGGTTAACGCATAGTAAGCGCCCGCCTTTTTCACTAGGCACGCGATCGTCCCTAGCGATTGTTCGCCCTGATGGCTGCGGAGACAGGCGTAGCCTCCTCCCAAAAGCGGGCTTGAGTGGAATGGGCCATGGGCCGGTGGCGGCAGCTCTTCGTCGGGTGCCGCCTCGATGACGCAGGTGGGGACGAGACGGCCGTCGGGCAAATAAAGCGTCTTCGGAACACGCTCCTCGCCGAGCTCGCGCTCCGCTCCCCACTTCTTCACAAAGACCAACACTGCCGGCCAGCACCAGGGACGAATCACCGAATTCGCAAGAGTCTTCGCCTCTTTGATTTTGTGGACGTTCGATGGCCGCGGCCGATCCGGCGGATGTTGCGCGTACCAATCGTCCTCGTGGATGTAATAGCGTCCAATGGCGGTAGCCACGACGTTTTCGAGGACCGAGAGATGGACGTGATACGCCTCTCGCGCGTCGAGCAAGTCCTTGATGGAGAGCGAAGCATAATCTCGGCGCGGCGGGAAGATCCGCGAGGGCACCGGAGGCCGCCTGGTTTGTAAAGACATTATTCCTTTGCGGGGGGCGATTGCCTGAGTAAGCACCAGAGGTTGGATGACCGCCATGGGTTTCTCCTTTTGACCGAACCTATGGAAACAGCAGTCTGTTTCTCGAGCGAACCCACGGCAGTGCGTGGGCGAGTATGGGAGACGTGATCTTGTACTTCGGCTGAAACCTGAAGCTTTGAGAGGAAAACGACCCAGGCTCGAAAGACGCGCCAGACCGGGAACCGAGGCTTCCTCCCGTCAAGTGGGCGTAACGCTACTGTGTCGAACCCTGAGTGTCAATAAGAAAGTGAGAATTACTAGTTCTCCATCTCCGGGTGCCACTGGCCCATGTATCCGAAAACAATGGACGAGATCGTGGCTCCCAGCTGGGACGTGGTATTCCTCGCGCCCGAAACCACTCCTGTAAAACGCGCACCCACGTCCATACACACGGCCCAACACGGCGCCTGAGCGAAAGTAATGCCGCAGTAACCTACGGCAGCACGAGCAGATAGTATTTTCCCGCAATTAAGATGGTAAGGGTGAGGCTCAACGCCGAAACCGCGAGTCCAGTAAAAGGCACGGTTAGTACCGGCAAACGCGCTTGTGTCCCTTGGCTGCAGTAGTTCCGGGCTTGTCGGCAAGCGGGAAGCACAGCGGAAAGTCGTCGAGCTGTTAAAGAAGGGGAAGGCAGTGTGGCCTAATTGGACCAATACGGACCATGCGGGGGATTGCCGATTCTTTGCAGGTGTTTGAAAAGAATGGCGGGGCAACGAGACTCGAACTCGCGACCTCTTCCGTGCAACGGCGGTGGCCTAGGGGCTGCATTCCTGCATTCTTGGAAGATTAACTGCAAAAGGGAATCGGTTAAATTTATGCGCGATACCCATTTCAGTTCCATTTGGTTTCCAATTAAGACCGTCGCTAGGGAAGCTAAGTGCCGCCAGATCAATCGCTTTCAGAGTTTTATTAAGAGCTTCCCAAGCTTCGGACGTGGGTTCGATTCCCATCGCCCGCTCCATAACTCACGATGATTCTATTGTCCTTACGCCGCTAAACCAACTGAATACGGCCACAAAATTGGGGGTTTTGGTCCCATGATGGTCCCAACCGAATGAATTGGTCCCAATGTTCGGGCTGAGGAAGTTGGAAGCAGATGGCCGCCGCCATCAATTGGAAGCTGCCTTGGCGTCGATCATCCTGAATCCGTCTTTTTTGAACTGCGACCTGGAAAATAGGTAAAGAAACATCCGTCATCCCGGTGCCGCAGGCACAGAACTCATATCCTCGCATGGGTGGATTCGATACTTAACGGCCGGATGATCGAAGACAGAGCCCACCCGGCTATCTACAGACCGATGATGGGCTGTCCGCCTCCGGGCGGTAGTCCGAGTACGTTAAGATCCTGTCAATGTTGAGACTCTTCAGGAGGAGGATCTTGGCGCTGAACCGGAGCTGGAGGCGTTTCGGCACCCAGACGCTCTCACCGACACAGGTCTGCTCCAGGATGATGTGCGCGCCGCGCTGCATGTGCGCCACGAATAATCCCATCGAGAACGACTGCGTTACTTCGCCGTCTACCTTGATCCAACCGTAGTCCTGTTTGTCGATCCAAAGTTGGCCTTCCACCTTGGAGAACATCTTGCCGAACTTGCCGTGCGCATGATAGCCCGGATGCGGCGTAGCCAGAAGCACGTAGGCCGGCCTGCCCTCGACGAGCTCTTCGCCGATGAGCTGGAAGTCGAAGGCCTGGAGTACTTCCTTGAGGAAAGACCTGTTCTCCTGGTCCTTGCGGAGCCGGGCAGCTCGCTCCTCCGGCGTTTCGCGCTTCAATTTTTCGAGCTCCTCTCTGCGTTTCCTCTCTTGCTCGGCCGATGGGGGCTGCCCGTTGTGTTCGATGAGCTGTTCGAAACGCACGCCGGTGACGAGAATCATTCTGGTGACGTCGACATCTTCGGATTTCACCTGGCCACGGGAGTCCAAGCGCCGATCCTCATCACGCTCGATATAAGTGTAGTGATAGTCGCGGGCCTGCCAACTGCGCTCGGTGGCCGCGACCGAGAGCGCCACGATCTGGCGGGCGTCCAGCATGCCCTGCTGATTCTGCGGCTGGCCCGGAGAAGTCCCGCTACTTTGAGCAAAGAGCGCGGATGAAGCCGCGAGCGCGACCACGAGTATTTGGATCCGAGTGTTTACCAAAATTTTCATTCTTGACTCGAAGGCCCAGCCGAAGCTGAATTCGTTCTCTGCGAGACAGGAGTCGTCCAGGCCGAACTGCGAACAAACGCAGCTACGTCCCAAGGCAATATCGCAATAATGCCGCTTTTGCTGGCTTCATTCATGGTCTCGATACAACCTGCCCCGGCGCATTATTCTTTCGTCCCCAGGAGATAATCGAACAACGGAATGAAAACGTTGAAATTCTTTGGTGGCATCGTGTGATGCCCGTGATGGTGTTTCACGCCCAGGTTGAAGGGGACCCAAAGGCCTGTGTGGATGCGGTAATGGATGTCTTCCATCACAATGACGTAGCCGACGAATATCAACATAGCGGGTGGGAACCACCTCGTGTGGAATATCAGGTCGACCGCCACCAGTGGTGCGCCGTTGACGACAAAGAGCAATGCGACATAGATTGGATGTCCGCCAAAATTCAGGTGCTCCTTCTCGTTCTCCCGACGATATGTCGCGTGATGAAGGTGATGTTTATCCGCGAAAATAGTGCCAGGACGATGCTGAAACCAGCGGTGGTATAAGTATTCGAAAAATAGGCACCAGACAAACCCTAACGCGGGAACAGCGAGACTGTGGCTCGCCCTCGGTAACATCACGACGGCAGGAATGGCGAAGAGAAGCGCCACAAGAGAATTGCGGACGAAAATTAATCTCTCCATCATCGAGCCTTCCTGCAGCGGACTTCATCTTCGCTGGAGACGCCCCAGGTTGAGGGACATGAATACGTTTTGGTCTTTTTGTTGAACTTCGGAGAGGGTGCCTTCTCATCCTTCTCTTCCCGCTGCGCCCTCTTAACGTCCTTCGAGTCTTGGAGCAGACCGATGCCGTGCACGGTCAACGTATCGACGCCGCATTCGAAAACCATCGTGTGGTGGACGGACCCCCGCTCATCTGTAGCATCCAGGGTGCGCTCCCTGCATATGATGAAATCCCCTCGTTTCAACGGCACGAAGGTGTCGGCCTTGACAGTGAAGTACACGCCGACTTTCGGAGTCAAAATTATTTTCCCGTTCTCAATGCGGTCGAACACGAGTACGACTTGGTCGTTCGTCACTTGCGCCTGGGCACGTACCCCCAGAAAAAGCAGGAAGCACAGCGCCAAAATCAGAAGCAAAATGGCAACTTTTAGCGCGTCTGTCTTCATTGGACCACCTCGGTGCCGTTGAGTTGGTGATGCAAAAACGCCGTTGCCAAGGCCTCGTCAATTTCGTCGGAATGCGCCAACACAAAGTCGGTGAACTCGTTGAAGCATTCGACAGGGATGCCGTCTTGTTGCAAAAGAGTGAGCACTGTTGTTCCGTCAGGTAGCTGCTTGACAGAATTCGGTTCACTTTTTCCAGCCCGGTTGTGTCCGTGAGCAAACTGTGTTGGTTGGCCTTTGATGTGGCCGAGGTCTGTGCGCCTTCTTTTGGCGGTAGCCACAAACCAGACGGGATTGGGTCCCACCTTTGATTGAGGGGAATCGGTCATGCTTTTCCCTTTCGGGGACGCATCTGCCTAGGCAGGCTTCACACCGTTCTTCTCGATGAAACTGAGACCACGGTTGTGGGCCGTCTGAATGACGGCGCTCTTGATGCACCTGTAGAATGCCTCACGTCGTCCTGAATTGGAATAGTACGAATGGAATAGTACGAAAGTACTTTTGCGGCTCCGCTCGAACAGCTCCGGCACGGCCTGTTTGAACCGCTTCAGTTGATCTAATGTCAGATACAGACAATGACCTGTCAGACGGAGTGACTCGGGGCCGCAAACTTGAACATCGAAACTGCCTTGCCCGGAAATTACTTCCCGGCCTTCGCGGCTAATGTGGTCGGCAATCCAAATACGAGCGGAAATGGTCTGAGGAATTAAGAGGAAAATCGAGCCGTGATTCTGAAGTTCGAAATCAGGTGTTGGAGAAGAGCCGGAAGCTACGAAGGAATCAGTCTGCATTTTTGCTCCTTTTTAGAGTCATATCGTTTTCCCACCGCGACCCTGTAGGCTCGGTTGGCAGGCGGCTAAAATCACCGCCACTCTCGATACAGGCAAAATAACCTCTGATATTGAATGCGATTCGGGAAGAAGCCAGAGCCGTAATCCACGGCTAAAAGCGTCATTGAGCGTGCATCTTCACATTTGAGAAAAATCCGCATCGCATACGCCGAGACTGCTACAAAACCTATCGAGCGGTGCCATCGGTTCGCTCATATTGAGCGGGGGAAGCTGCTCGTGGTGTGCGAGATTCACCTGGCGCAGCGGCCACAACGGAATATGGATGCCTGCGGCCATCAATAGTTCAGAATTGGGGGCGGACCAGTGAGCAACCAGCAGCATGAGATTTCGGAACTGCAATGCAGTTTTGTAAGTTCCGTCTGGCGGAGCCGTCCCCGTTCGTTTGGCACGCCATGCGAGAAGGTACCCAACGATGACTGCAACTACACTTCCCGCGAAGGTCGTAAGCACCAATAAGTTATCGCGGTCGAGGTCGTCCATAACAACATCCAGACACAGTTCGCTCATCCTAGCACGGTCCGTCGGCTCCCGACCGATGGAGGCTGCCCGAGTTATAGCGTTCCGGCCCGGTTTCAGCCGGCCTCAAGTCGTTTGTTGGCGTGGCTCGATCGGGAGAGAAGGTTACAAAATATTCAAAGGGACCCTAGGACAACGACGCAAGAGATTTTTTCTTTAGCTGCTGTGATTTTTGCCGTCCTTTTATTTTCAAAAAGTTAACGGATAGCGCCCTGAAGCGCTCTATAGTGCTGGAGATTTCGTAACTCCGTGATTTCTTGATGGTTCCTATACAGCAACCAGAGTTGCTGTGCAGCACCCAACCTGGGGTGGCGTGTCCGTCCAACTCCCGGTGCCGTAGGCACCGCTCTCCCTGGTCTGCCAAAAACCGATAGGCGGCACTCCGCGCGGTCGCATCCGGTTTGGATGACGAGGCTGGAGAGCATCACAGATCGCCACTGCTGGATCGCGATGCGGTGCCCGAGAAACCGAGAAACCAGGAGCTTGAAATGACTCCGCACTTGGCGTATTTGTTGAGAGCAACTCCGAACCTTGAATTTTCTGGAGGGCTACTATGG
>QHYZ01000129.1 GCA_003225295.1 Acidobacteriota bacterium
CCATATTTATGGGTGACCGTCAACTGGCTAACTTTTGGATAACTTTTGGACGTACGATGTCGTCGCTGGCGGTCTGTCGATAGAGAACCTTCACGAACGCGGGCCGGTCTCATGCTCGGCAAGGAGCGCATCCGTTTGTTTGGCTACGGAACTCCAAAACTCATCTTCCGTGAGTTCCTTTGATGCAAGCCCTTCAGCCAGCAACGTGTCGAGTTCTTCCGGCGTTCCGGCGAAACCCGGCACTGTGCGTTGCTCAACGGCCGTCAAAGCAGCTTCGACAACTTGATCAACGGATTCGTAAGCACCGCGGCTGAGGACCGCTCGAATCCGGCGCTCCTGTTCCGGCGTGAGACGAATCGTCATGGTGTTGTTGCTCCTTGGGTTCGTCATCTTCAGGTTAGGACAAGAACTGCCTTCGGGCAAGTCGAATGCGGCTCCTGATCGGGCCGAGTGTGCGGTCAGGCCTGGAAGCATGTAATAATGTTGAGGATAAGACTCAAATGGGCCGTGACAGTGTAGGACTCTAACCAACGACAGGGCAGCGTTCTAACCAACTGAACTACGTCCCCAGCCGTGGAATCAACTTACAGTAATACCTTGCAAATAAAGCCCTTGCAAGATTCGCATACAGCGCACCCGTTCGCCTGGATTGCCTGTGGTAGCAGTCCTTCCTGGAAGAACTGCCCATAAACTGCCAGTAAAAATCCGTGCGCTCATGCGGGTTTTATCCTCACACAGATGCCTGCTAGAGGCGAGGCGGCATTCCGATGCAGCCGAGGCCGAGCGCGGCGTGCCGAGGCAGGCACCTCGCAACCGAGACTGCTTCCAGTGACTGCCGGAATTATCCAACTTCTTCACACGTAGTCGAACAGGGTCATGAAGCCAAAGTCCATGTGCATCTGCTGGTGACAGTGAAACAAGGTCAGGCCCGGATTGTCGGCGATGAAATCGATTTCCACTTCCTGATAGCCTCCCACCATCACAACATCCTTGAGAATTCCTGCTGAGGGTTTTCCTGCCAGACTTGTCAGTTCGAAGCTATGCCGGTGCAAATGGATCGGGTGGATGTCGTCACTGGCGTTGCGCATCCGTAGCCGATATCGCTTGCTTGTCTTGAGGTGAAAGGCGGCCGGAACGATTTCGCCCGTCATCGGGTACGCGATGCCATTGATCGTCCATCGGTTGAAGCCTTCCTCCGCGGCATTGTCTTTCGCGAAGGTCATTTCGAAGGTTTCGTCCGGTGAAAGCGCGGTCGCGCCAGGTTTCGCCAAGCGTGCGTAGTTCCACTTGAAAGCCGGAGGCGCAATCCATTGTGCTTTCCCGGTGCGGCCGGCGTACTCCACGACGATGCCCATGCCGTGGCGGCGATCATCATCGGCGAGATCTCCCAGAATCCAGACTCCGGGATGAGTCATGTGCACGACGGCCGAGATTCGCTCTGCAGTGCCAATCCACAGCACTGGAACCGGAGTTGGATTCGGAACGGGATTGCCGTCGAGGGCGACTATCTCGAACGAGTGCCCCGGCAGCGCCAGGCTGCGAATCTCGGTAGCGCTTCCATTCAAGAGGTGAAACAGGACGCGTTCGCCTTGTTTCACGCGGAGCGGCTCTCCATGGCCGAGCATGCGTCCGTTGATGGTGAAGGATCGGTAGCCTACTTCGTATCCATGTGGCATCCCTTTGGCAAGCGACGCTTTCATTGACGCTTCGCCGATTTTTTTCAGTTCCTCACTCGGCTCGGCGGGGGACAAGAAACCCTGAGCCATGTCGCCGCCACGACTGAAGCTAGGCTCGAACTCTTTCAGGACAAGGAAGACTTCGCGGTCATAACTGCCCGGTTCCTGAGCGGGTTCGATGTACACAGGCCCGACTTCTCCTCCGTACAGTCCGGTGGCCAGGTTGGCGCCCGCGCGATTGTGCGTGTGATAGAACCGAAACCCAGCCGGGCCTGGAGTAAAGGTGATCCGCCGCTTGCCCTGTGAAGGAATAAAGGCTGTGCCTTCTTCGGCGGCTCCGTCCACATCGACGGAAACCTTTTGACCGTGCCAATGCAGCTGCTCCTGAGTGTCCGTGTCGTTGTGAATATCGACGGTGACCCGCCGTCCTTCTTTAAAACGAAGCAGCGGTCCGGGAAACTGTCCATTGTACGTAATCGCAGAAATGATTCGCTTGGGCGCGATCTCGATCGGTGGCCCCAGTTCCTTTGAGGAATCTGCGGCGGGGAACCCGCAACGTTTCCATAAGCAACTCCTCAAAGCCACGACCCGGTGTTGGTACACACTAGAATGAATCGGCCACCATCTGAAACACGACAAATTCTTATCGAATCCAGGAAAGCCAGAGCCAGCCAACCAACAGCGTCAGAAGCGTGACAGGCAAACCGATCCGAAAGTAGTCGAGGAAAGTGATTACCGCTTCTTTCTGTGCGCGTTCGACAACGATGATGTTGGCGACGGAACCCGTAATGGTCAGATTCCCAGCAAGCGTACTCGCCATGGCCAGAGTGAGCCATGCCGAATGCGTGTTAGCAAATTGACTCACGAGAGACTTCAAAAGCATTACCGCGGGCACATTGCTCACTAAGTTCGAGAGTATCGCGGTTACCAGCGTAAAGACGCCCAGGTGTTGCAGGTTGAAACGCTCGCCAAAACCGAGAAGGTGCCGCGTCAGACCCGCGTTTTCTGCGCCTCCAACGATCAGGAAGAGTCCGACGAAAAAGACGAGAAGGCCCCAGTCCACTTCGTCATAGACCAAGTGAGGATCGCGGGTCCGTGTGATGAGCAGAACCGCTGCGCCGACGGAGGCGACCAGGGCCGGCGAAAACCCCGCGAGGAATCCAGCGAGCACCAGCGCGGCCACAATACCGGCCTTCAGTAACGCGGCGTGCTCAATTTGTACCGCATTCACGACAGGTTCGGTTCGGACATCGTGGACTTGCCCGCGGAAGTAGAGCCACCACAACACGAACCAATCGAGGAAGAGGCCTGCCAGGGCAACCGGACCCAGGTGCCAAAGAAAATCCCGGTAACCGATATCGGAAAAAGATCCGATGAGCATGTTTTGTGGATTGCCGGTGATCGTCGCGGTGCTTCCGATATTTGAGGCCGTTGCGACCGCCAAGAGATAAGGGATCGGCTTGATTCCCATTCGCCCGGTTACCTTCAGCACGAATGGAACCATGACCAGACAGATGATGTCGTTGACGAAGAACGCGGAAAGCAACCCGCTCAGGAAAATGACTGTGGGCAGAAGATGATGTGGTTTCAGCTGCGTAACCACTAGTTCCGTGACCCAATCGAAGAAGCCCGCCAAATGCAGGTAGGCCACGACAAGCATCATCGAGAAAAGCAACACGATCGTGCCGAAGTGGATGAGGCGGAGGGAATTTTCGACGCGTACCGCGCCTGTCATGAACATTAGGACGGCGCCGATGATGGCCGCGCCGGGGCGGTCAATCTTCATTCCTGGGAATTTTCCCAAGGCGAACACGACGTAACTTGCGAGGAAAACGGAATACGTGCCTAGGATGGCGAGTTCGGACATCACGGCTCCAAGTGAATCGCACATCTTAGCTTCGGGTGTGCACCCCGGCAATCCGGAGTATCTTCCGGGCATGATGAACTTACATCTCGACGGAGTATTAAGGGCACACTTTCATTCCGCGATTGGGTTGTGGCCATTCGCAAGTTTTAGCAGTTTTAGCAGGGGCTTGATCGTGAGACCTTGAACCACGATTGAAAAGATGACCACGCCGAACGTCAAGTCCAAGATTTGCTCACGATAGGGAAACGTGGCCGGCAAGCTCAGAGAAAGGGCGAGTGTCAGTGCTCCGCGAAGTCCGCCCCAGACGACCACGAGCCGCCACCGAAATGGAGCAGAGATGCGCGCCGTCAGTGGAGCATCTACAGAAAGACGAGGTTCAGCCTACTGCTGCTGCGGTCTGCTCGCCCTCGATTGCCGCGACTTCGCAATACACCTTGATCGATCCTTTGGAATCCGTGAGCAGGCGAATGATTTCCTCGTAATTCTCTAATCCCTTCACGGGGTGCGTAAGAAGTCTCTTCAGCCACCCAGGGTATTGGAGCTCCGCTGTGGATAGATCCTTCACACCAGTTTCGAAGTACTCGCGGTTCGCGTTGACGCTTCCAAATGCAACCTTGTTACCCAGCACAAAACCGAGATTGATTTTGTCGGCGGGGACCTCAAGCTGGCGCGAGCCGCCCGTAACGCTCACCATGGCCAGCACACCGTTCTTCGCGAGGACATTCATCGCCTCGAACACGAGCGGCGAATAACCGGTTCCTTCGAGAATCAGGTCGAACGGGCCGTACTTTGCGGAGGCATCTGTTAGCGACATTTCTTTGGTGCTGACGTAGCGGACGCCAAGTTCTTCGAGGAGCCTCGAATTCAGGAACGGTGGCATCGTATTCCCGAAGGTCGTGACTTCAATGCCGCGCAGCCGCAGGACAAGCGATGACAGCAGGCCGAGTGTGCTTGCTCCGAGCACCGCTGCCCGCCTGGGACGCCATACGCGGAGCCGCTGCTGGATACGGTAGGCCTGTTCAATCGCTTTCTGCGCCACACTCATCGGTTCCATCAGGACGCCGACCTCTTTCAGGTTTCCCGGCACCCGGATGATGTATTCCGGTTCATCAACGACGTATTCCGTCAGGAAGCCGTGGCGCAAGTTGATGCCGCGCTCGAAGTAGGTGTCGTCCGTAGTCATGTCGTAGGTGCCGATCTGATCGTAGAGACTCGAACCAGGGCGGCGCACGGTGAGAGCAACATAGTCGCCGGGCTTAAACTCAGTAACGTTCGGGCCAACGTCTTCCACACGGCCAAAACTCTCATGTCCGATAATCAAATAGTTGCAGCCGTCCGGCGCGGCCCCATATTCGGCGGCATTGATTTCCTTGTCCGTGCCGTCGACACCGACGCGAAGAATCTTCACGAGCACGCCGCGTCCATTCGGAACGTCGGCAACGCGTGGCTCAGAGACTTCCGCCAAGTGCACGCTCCCTGCTTTGCCAGGTAATACTGCTACTGCTTTCATGAGATTCTCCTTATCTCGCTGCGCTCTTTGATCGAAACTCAATGTTCTTATCGCGGGCCTCGCCGCTCTGCGTTAGCAGCTTGGCGACAAGCCCGGTCCATCCGGTCTGGTGATTCGCGCCGACGCCGGTGCCGGTGTCACCGTGAAAATACTCGTGGAAGAGAATCAGGTCGCTCCAGTGCGGGTCGTTCTGGAAAATCGCCAAATTCCCAGCCACGGGGCGGCGACCGTCTTCACCGCGGAGAAAGATTTTGTTCAGTCGGCGGGAAATTTCTCCCGCGATCTCGGCTAACGTGAACTTCCGTCCGCTGCCGGTCGGGAACTCGACTTTGAATTCGTCTCCAAAGTAGTGATGGAACTTTTGGAGACACTCGACGAGCAGAAAATTCATGGGGAACCAGATGGGCCCGCGCCAGTTGGAGTTTCCGCCAAACAGGGAGGTCTTCGATTCCGCCGGTTGATAATCGACACGATGCTCCATGCCGTGGACATTCAGCACATAGGGATGGTCCATGTGAAACCGAGATAGAGCGCGGATGCCGTGTGGCGAGAGAAATTCGTTCTCATCCAGCATGTAACGGAGTGCGTGACGCAGTTTGTCGGCGTCGACGATGGAGAGGAGCCGTCGTTCGTGATTGCCTGGCGTACGCATACAGGCGATGTTGGATGTCAGGTCGCGACGGTTCTCGACAAACCACTCGAGCCTACGTTTGAAATTGGGGAGCCGCTCCAGAAGTTCGGGCTCCAGGGTCTGAACCGCAAACAGCGGAATCAGGCCGACCATGGAGCGGACCTTCATCGGTGTGCGCTCGCCATTCGGGAGATGGAGTACGTCATAGAAGAAGCCGTCCTCTTCATTCCACATGGATTCTTCACCGTCGCCTCGGTGGCTCATGGCGTTGGCGATGTAGAGGAAGTGCTCCCAGAACTTGCTGGCGACGTCTTCGTAGACGGGATTCTCGCTGGCGAGTTCGAGGGCGATGGCCAGCATGTTGAGCGTGTACATGGCCATCCATGCCGTGCCATCGGACTGCTCGATGTGGCCGCCTGTGGGAAGGGGCGCGCTGCGATCGAAGACGCCGATATTGTCGAGGCCCAGGAAGCCGCCCTGGAACACGTTCATGCCTTCGGCGTCTTTGCGGTTCACCCACCAGGTGAAATTGAGCATGAGTTTCTGGAACACACGTTCGAGAAATGCGCGGTCGCCTTTTCCGCGGGCCTTTTTTTCAATTTTGTAGACGCGCCACGCAGACCAGGCATGCACGGGAGGATTTACATCACCGAGCGCCCATTCGTAGGCGGGCAGCTGCCCGTTCGGATGCATGTACCATTCGCGAAGGAAGAGAACGAGTTGTTCCTTGGCAAAGTCCGGATCGACCAATGCCAGGGGCACGCAGTGAAATGCCAGATCCCACGCGGCGTACCAAGGGTATTCCCACTTGTCGGGCATGGAAATGACATCGGCATTGTAAATGTGAGACCAGTCGCTGTTGCGGCCGTGCTTGCGCTGTTCCGGTGGCGTTGGTTGCGCGGGATCACCCGCCAGCCAATCCCTTTGCGCGTAGTGATAGAACTGTTTGGACCACAGGAGTCCAGCAAAGGCCTGGCGCTGGACGTTGCGGCCGTCTTCCGACAGCGAGGGGGGCATCACTTTTGCATAAAACTCATCAGCTTCCTTCTGGCGCAGCAGGAAGGTACGGTCGAATTCTGTAGCAAGCGGGTTTTTCTGCACGGCAGGTTTTTCTTTGGTCAGGCGCAGCTTGATCGTGACGCTGCCACCCGCCGGAACTTCAGAGGAATAGTGTGCGGCAGCCTTCGTACCATATTGCGAGGGATTTACGGCATTTTTGTTTCCCGCGACGATGTACTCGTTGATGCCGTCCTTGGCGTAGGCCGGCCCGCTCTGCCCGTAGAGGCGCTGCGTATTCGTTTCATTTTCGGTGAAAAGTGTTTCGACAGCATCCTGGCAATGGAGCCAGAGCTTGCCGGCTTCAGGATGCTCGAGTGCAAGAGTGGAGGTTTTGCCTGGCGCATCAACTTTTTTCACGACCGGCTTGGTCTGGCCCTGATTCCAGGACCAGATATTGCGAAACCAAATTGTCGGCAAAAGATGTACGCGCGCCGATTCGGAGCCGCGATTGTGCGCGGTGATTCGAATGAGGATGTCCTCCGAGGTGGCCTTGGCATACTCGACGACAACATCGAAATAGCGGTTTTCGTTGAAGACGCCGGTATCGAGCAGCTCAAACTCGGGACCTTCTTTCGAGCGGCCCCGGTTTTCTTCCAGCAATTGGCTATAGGGAAAGGCGCGCTGTGGATATTTATAGAGGAACTTCATGTAGGAGTGCGTCGGGGTGCTGTCGAGGTGGAAGTAGTATTCCTTCACATCCTCGCCATGATTGCCTTCATTGCCGGTCAGCCCGAAGAGACGCTCTTTGAGGATGGGATCCGCCCCGTTCCAGAGCGCGAGGCCGAAGCAGACAAATTGGTGGCGGTCGCAGATCGCGGCGAGGCCGTCCTCGTTCCAGCGATAAGCGCGCGAGCGGGCGTGATCGTGCGGGGAATATTCCCACGCCTCTCCGGTGGCGCTGTAGTCCTCGCGCACCGTTCCCCACGAGCGATCGCTGACGTAGGGGCCCCAGCGCTTCCAGTGTTCTTTGCGAGTTCTTGATTCTTCCAGCCGTTTTTCTTCTGCGTTCATGTCGTCCTCTAATTGCGTCAGCGTTGAACAATACTAATGGCGTGACCGTCGGGGTCGCGCACCACAAAACCACGGGTAAAACCGAGACGTGGGCCATGGAAAGAAACCAGTCCATCGGAGATAAAATTGGTTTTGGCCATGCGCAGAGGCTCCGTCGCGGCGTCGGGGTTCTCCGTTTCGAGTTGCGTCTCCCGGTGCACGAGATCGTTGGCGTGTTCATCTACTGGAATGGCGCGGCCGTCACGCGGGCTTAGGTATTCAAGCAGTTCGATCCCGGGTCCTGAGGGCGCGCACAAAGCTGTGATTCGCAGGCGAGCGCCGAAGACATTGTTGAGATGTTCCTGCTCGGTTCCATAGTTTTCGCTCGCTCCCGCGATTCGCAAACCGAGCAGATCGTGATAGAACCTGAGGCTGGCGTCGGTGTCGGAGACCACGATGGCGGTGTGGTCGATTCCCAGAAACAGCCGGTCGCCCGTGTGCTGCCACTTGGGATCGCCTTTGCCGTCGGGGAATTGGAGAATCTCCACGGGGTGCTCATCGGGGTCTTTGAAATAGAAAGCCTTGATGCCGCCTGCGTTCTTGTTCCAATCCGGCAGACGCTGCGGTCCCGCGGAAGCGTGCTCGACTTTGTTTTGCCGTAGAACCGCATACGCACGGTCCATATCGCTGACGATGATGGCGATGTGTTGAAACCACACGTCGTTGCTTCGGGAATCGACGGGAATGGGGCGGCCCTTGGGGGCCAGAAACTGCAGCAGCTCGATGGATTCGCTTCCCAACTTCAATGTTACGATTCGCACGCGCGAACCGAATACGCCAAAGAGGTGCTCGACCTCGTCTCCCGCAACCTCCGTGTCCGAAATCTTTTCGAAGGTAAGCACGTGAGTGTAGAAATCAACAGAGCGATCCATGTCCTCAACCGTTATGGCGATGGGTCCAACGGCGCGAATATGAATCTTCCCGCCAGCAGCTGAGACCGGTGGAAGCGCATTGGTTTGCGGCCGCGCAGCAGCTGCCCCAGTGACACATAGGGCGACCGCGAGCGACAGAGAGCGGAGTGCTCTAGACAACATGTTGTACTCCCCTCGTTGCAGGCGCCTGGATTTTTGTTTTTTCGATGGTGCTGAGCCCCAGCCGCTCGATCAGGTGATCGCCAACGCGGAGCGCATTGGCCATGATGGTCAGCGCGGGGTTGACGGCGGCGCTGGAGGGGAAGAAACTGCCGTCCACGACATATAGATTGTCGACCTCATGTGCCTTGCAATTCGTGTCCAGGGCAGACATCTTGGGGTCACTCCCAAAGCGGATCGTGCCGTTCTGGTGCGCCACGCCTGCAAGCGGAATGCGGTCTCCGACGAACAAGTTCCGCGCAAACAGTCCTTCGTGACACTCGTGGCCGTGAACGCCGCATTTGGTTTGCTGCTGCATGAGATCTTTGAGCTTGGCAAGCAAGCGGCGATGGGGCTCTTCGTTATTCGGCGTGTACTGGAGAACGATTTTGCCGCCGCGGTCGACAGTGATGCGATTGTTGGGATCGGGCAAGTCTTCCGAGGTGATCCAGAAGCTGAGGGTGTGCTTGGCCATGAGGTCCAGCGTCCAACCGGGAGCGATGGCTGGAGCTCCGGCGGAGAGCGCGGTTCCGTCGAGCTTCGCGACGAAGGAGATGTGGCCCATGGGGTGGTTCCAGTCTTTCGAGCCGAAGTAGAAATCGTTCACCGAGAGCGATTTCTGGTAAATCGTCGGATTGGGGCACTTTGAGAGTGCGAGCATGACGGAGTTTGTGTGGCCCATGTAGTGGCGGCCGACAACGTCCGAGCCATTGGCTAGTCCTCGCGGGTGTTTGTCGTTGGCGGAGCGAAGCAGTAAAGCAGCCGAATTAATCGCTCCGCAGGAGACGACCACGAGACCTGCGGAGTAGTTTTCTCTGGCGCCGTTGCGGCTGACTACCACTCGCGATATTTCATTGCCAGATGCATTTGTTTCGAGAAGTTCCACGTACGCGTTGGTCAGCAGAGTCACATTCGGAAAGCGCAGCGCGGGGTCCACGCAGAGCACTTGGAGGGGTGTATGAAATGGTTTCAATCCAAGCCGTTCGAAGTCATCACTGAGTTGCTGAATCCGCGGCTCGTGGCTGATGGCGGCGTGTGGATAGGGTCCGCTCGCATGAGGATCCGTGGGGTCCTCACCGCGCGTCCCGTGAACGTGATAGAGCTTTTCCGCCTTCAAGTAGTACGGTTCGAGTTCATCGTAAGAGATGGGCCAGGCCGGTGAGATTCCGCCGAAATGGCGAATTTCGCCAAAATCTTCCTTGCGCAGCCGGAAGAGCGCGGCGCCGTAGAATTTGGTATTGCCCCCGACGTAGTAGTTGGTGTGCGGATGGAGCGGCTTGCCGTCCTTGTCGCGCCACTCTTCCTTAGTCTGATACTTGGCTTCGACATTGACCGCACTCGAATCCCAATTGGCTTTCTCCCGGGGAACATAGTCCCCCCGTTCCAAGATGAGGATGCTTTTCCCCGTGGAGGCGAGCGTGTGCACCAGTGTTCCCCCGCCTGCTCCCGTACCGATGATGATTACGTCGTAGTGCTTGTCCTGAGCCATCGTGTTTGCCTCCACTGAGAATGATTGGAATCGAACTTATTCCGCGATCCCCAAAGTGTGCGGGTTCTCGAGCTCTGCAAACCTGCAACGAAAAATGCATCGCTTGTCGTTGTTGTGATGGTATTTGGCGCAATGAACCGCGCGAACGGAACGCAGCCGCACGTATACTTCCGCGGCTGCCAGCATTCCGATCGGAGGCGCAAGGAAATAGAGCCACAGCGCGTCGAAAGATTTCGCAAGGAACGCGGACCCGAAAGTACGGGCGGGATTCATACTCATCCCGGAAAGCGGCGCTTCAAACGTGATATAGGAAGCGATCAGCATTCCGCCAAACAATCCCGTGTGTCTCGCCAACTTCTTGTTATTGGAAACCGTAAGGACCGTCAGAAGCAGTACGAAAGAGATGAGCACCTCGGCCACGAACGCGACTTTCACCCCCAAAGGACCTGGCCGCGTGACTGCGTAATTCACAGAAGGATGCGCTACCAGCATTCCAAAAAAGAGCGATGCGATCGCAACACCGGCTACTCCGCCAGCAAACTGCGCGATTACATAAAAGAAGGCGTCCCATGGCTCCATCTTTCCTAGCCGGAAGAATGTCAGCGTCATGGCGGGGTTCATGTGTGCACCAGACTGCTTTCCCCATGCGGAGTAAATGATCGATATCGCAGTTACTGCCATGGCTAGCCCTATCAGTGCATTTCTCACGAACGGGTCGGGGATCAGCCTAAGAACCGGAGAGGCGGGATGTTCCATCAAGGCGGTGAAGACGCACGCGGAGATCATGAAGATTCCGAGTTCAGCACCTTCCATCAAGTATTCCGGCCAATGCCGGGCTAGGGCGAAGCCCGCGCCACGGGTGGGCGATGCTGCGTTATCGCCAGCGGGCAAGGACGCAGCGAGGCTACGGTGTCTAGCAGGCGCTGGCGAGATGTGCGTTTCGGGCACGCGGGATAGGATTCGGATAGGCGCAATAAGTGACAGAGATCAGAGAAGAGATTTTTCAGCAGCTGGCAGTTTCGCTCATCGAAAATTCTTGGAAATAGTTGCGACCTTCTGAAAGCTGCTACATCCGATAGGCATTCAAAAGTAGTGTTTTCATGCGGGACTTCGAAATTATCCAGGTCATCAGACAGCGCACGGCTATGGGAGCCTTTAAGACATCCTGTAAATTCCATGGTTTGTGTTAGTTAAGGCGGGAATTCGTGTCGACGGGGACAGCCAAGCCAAACTTTGACACAACCGAGTCGGAGCTGATCCAGCGCGTCTGTCAAGGCGACAAGGAGGCTTTCTATAGCCTCGTCAAGCCATGTGAGCGCGGCGTCTTTACCGCTGCCATGTCGATTCTCAATAACCCCGCCGACGCCGAGGAAGTAGCGCAAGAAGCGGTCTTAAAGGCGTTCTCAGCCCTGTCACGATTCCGTGGCGAATCCAAATTTAGCACCTGGCTGATCCAGATCACCATCAATGAGGCCCGGCTTAAGGTCCGGAAGGACCGCAAACACCTCTATGAGTCGGTTGATGAGCAGAAGACGGACGAGCAAGGGGACTATTTTCCCAAAGACTACGCCGACTGGCGGGAAATCCCCTCAGAAACCCTCCACCGGAAGGAGTTGAGAGAGGCCCTGCAGCGGGCTTTGAACTCCCTACCTACGAAATACCGGGAAGTGCTTATACTGAGGGACGTCCAGCACCTAAGTATTCAGGAAACGGCACAAGCGCTGGGCATTACGGAAGGCAGTGTCAAAACAAGGCTCCTGCGGGCACGCTTCCAGATGCGGGATGCCTTGGCACCGGGTATTGATGGGAGCTGGTACTCCGGGAAGCAGGAATACGAAAAGGTGAGGCCGTGGTAAGGCCAGGTTGCGCCGGACGCATGAAACTAAAAGGAACCCTCCGTATCCAATGAAGGTGATAGAAATCAGCTGCCTTGAGGTCTGGCGAGAGATCTCCAATTTCCTGGACGGGGAAGTTGACCCGGAGATGCGCGCCCGCATGGAAGCGCATTTCAAGGTTTGCGCCCACTGTACGGCAATCCTGGACGGGACCAAGAACGTCGTGAAGCTGGTCGGTGATGGTGTCGAATACCAGATGCCCGAAGGATTCAGTAAGCGCCTCTACGACAAAATCAAAGACAGATAGCCAGCCAGGGTTCAGACCTGCTGATCCGCGCCTGTGCCGGGCCAGGGAGCCAGGCTTCAGTTGACCGTCGAAGCATGCTCTTCGCTTAGGAACCAGTGGCTCACGCTGCCGCCCAGCTCTTCGCGGACATCGTGATTGTTGATATGAAAGGCGATCTTCCAGTCGCCTGAGGAATCCTTGCTCCACAGCTCGAAATAGCGCAGCCGCTTTCGGATGGGTTGGCCGCCATCCTTTGGCCTGAGTGTGAACTCGTGCCATCCGTAGTCGTAAGCGGTATCCCCCCGGACGACGATGTCGATGATAATGACGCTCATTTGCACGGAATACTCGTCGAACATCTCCGCTGCTTCTTTACGAAGGCTGGAACGCGCGCCGCCGCCGAATTGGCTGGGCCCGCCTTCGAACATGCTCGTAAAGCCCTCGCCACTGAATACCGCGAGCAGGCGGTCGACATCCCCGGTGTTATAGGCTTCTCGAAACTCGGTCTTGGCTACGTTTATTTTGTAGATGTCATGCATCGGAGGGATTCTCCCAGCGAAAGCTACCAGGCCACCGTAAACAAACCGAATATGGAAGGGCCGGAACTTTGCTAATCCACAGTAACCATGAGATGCCGGCCGGGGATGCAGAGATTCGGGAAAGTGAAGAGGAAATTCGGAAGAGACCCTTTAGGGCAGCGGAGAAATGGCGGAAGGCCCTGTCTTCAGGTAGAGCGTTTCGCCGGTTTTCACGACACTCCCATGGATGCGGACGGGTTGTGCCACTAGTTTGAGGAACGTTTCCTTGGGAAGAGGCTTCTGATGGAGGTCGGTGAGCAGGAGGATTGCGGGCGAGCCGTTGAAGTCATTTGTCGCGAAGACGGGTGGGATGCCTCCGCTGATGCAACGCACTGCGCAGTCCCGATGGACTTTGCCGCTTCCCGGGTTCATCACTCCCAGATAACACTTGCTGTCGACGATCTCACCTGCCAATTCGAAAATGCCTAGTTCCTGGCTTGGTGGCTGAGATCGCGTTGAGTCACGTTTCAACGAAATAGAGCCGCTGACTACCTCGATCATCGTCTGGTTATCGCGGTAGATCCGCGTGCCGCGAAGTTGCACGGTCTTTCCGGCGAACGCGACCACCTGGCTATCGGCTCCGTGCTTGCCTTCTGCCACCAGCAAATACCGTGAAGCCCCAGATTCTGCTGAGCCAGCCCCCGCCACAATGAGAATGGGATAAGGGGATGCTTCGATCGTTCCTTCAAAGGTGCCCAGCTTGCCGTATTCGAAAACCGATGGAGCGAGTGTGCGTTGAACTTTCGCGAATACGATTGCCGCAATCGCCGCGAAAATGAGCAGTAGCACCACGACGGCGCGGATGCAGCGCGCGATTCCCGATGGTGCTTTCGGAAGGTATCCGACGTAGAACTCGTTCATGCCCGCGCTCCCACATCCGAAATCCTGGATGGCTCCACGCGAGTGCCGGGTGCCTTCGGTTTCGGGTCGATCCACACGCGCCCGTCCACGATCTTCGTTTGGAAGGTCGAAACTTTCTCCGTAAAGGGCGGCGGCGAACCTCCTGTTTCCGGCAAATACTGATAGCCGTGCCACGGGCAAGTCACGCAGCCATCAATAACCCTGCCTTCTCCCAACGGACCATTCTGGTGCCGGCAGACATTCGAAATCGCGGAGATTTTCCCATCAAACTTGAATATGGCGACGCGCTCTCCGCTTACCGAGACAACTGCGGCGCATTTCTCCGGGATGCTTTCCACCGAGCAGGCATCGACGAATCCATTTGTGACAGTCTTCAGTTTATTCAGATCAACTGCGCGTTCACGCGACGCCGCGGCCAAATGCAAACTCAAAACGGTTACGAATCCGGCGCCAGTGGCGACCGCCAGCACCGGGCTGGTCTCCGACTGCAGCAAGCCCAATGTGACATGGCCGATCAAGAGGGCATAAGTCACATAGACGAGCATGTGAAGGGTCTTCCAGATGGGAGGAGTCAAGTTTCTCAGCCAGTAGTCATGGCTGGTGGCTGCCATCAGAAAAAGAATCACAAGGGCTAGAAAACCGAGTTGCTGAAAGGGAAAATCTGGCAAGCTGCGGAAGTTCTGATTGGACGTCAGGAGGCTGACGAGCGGGTCCTTATCTCCAAGGCTATGAAATTGAATGACCGCAAAGATTCCGTGCGCCGCGCCCAGCAGGAAAGTGACCACTCCCAGATGGCGGCGATTGTAGAGCAAGGGAAGGAATCGTGAATCCAACCTGCAGAGCGGGCCAATACACAAAACCACGTGCAACAGTAAGAATGCGGCGGAACCTGCGGCGCGGATGATCAGGGTTTCGGCCGTGGCATAGGGAACCAGCCACGCGCTGAATCCGATGAAAAGCGCGATATACAGCGCGACTCCGGTGAGAACCACCACGTCGTAGACGCGCTTTTGTCGATTCCAACCAATGGCTTGATATTGATGGCTCATGGCGTTGCCCCTGGGGGAAGCGGGGGCGCGGCGGAATTTCGCGGCCTTGCCGGCGTTGGCCAGGAATGGCGAAAAGCGAGGCCGCTCAGAAAGAGCAGAGGAAGTAACAAAGCGAGCGCTAGAAAAATGCGGCGATGGGTCTTGCGGAGGGGCTGAATCATCGGTGCGGATTCCTCTCTTCCGGAGGTTCATTCTTTCCTGCAATCCATCGGCGAAGCAGCAGCGGCCAGAAGGCGACCGATCCTGGAAAAATGAGCAGACGAAATGCCGCGCGGCTGCCGTTGGCTTGGGAATCGATGCGCTTGACTCCGACCGTCACGAAGGCGAGAGCAAACACAACTCCGAGAAGCGCATAAAGATAGAATGCGTCAACGAGCAGGATGGCGATTCGCTCATACATTGGTGCCATCGATCGGGATAACCGTACCCGTCACCTGCGCAGCGCGATCTTCCGCGAGCAGCAGTGCGAGATCAGCCACGGCTCCTGGCTGCACCCACTTCGATGGATCGGCTGCAGGCATCGACTTGCGGTTCGCGGGTGTATCCATCGTTCCCGGCAAAATCAGATTTGCCGTTAGCCCCGCGTCCTTGTTTTCGAGCGCTACCGTGCGAACCAGCGTTGCGAGTGCGGACTTAGACGTCACATACGCGCCGAGGCCGGCGTGCGGCTCCACCGCTGTCAAGCTTCCAATCGCGACAATGCGGCCGTTCCCGGATTTCCGAAGATTGGGTATTGCGGCACGCAGTACGTAAAATGCCGAGGTCAAATTGAGGTCACGCATCTGTTCCCACGTGGCGTCATCGGTCTCGGCGACGGTTTTGCCGCCGGCGAAGCCCCCCAGCACGTGCACCAGGACATCCAGCTTGCCGAAGCGGCTAACTACCGACTCAACCGCTTCGCGAACAGCTGCTGATTTGGTGAAGTCAACAGGCAGAGGAACAAAATTGGGCTCGGGAAAATCTTCCTTGGAGATGCTGCGGGACGTTCCTACGACTGTCGCACCCGTTGCCAGGAAGCGCTGGGTCACGAACGACCCCAGACCACCCTTCGCACCGGTTATGAAAACTACCTTGTCTTTCATGTAGTTCTGTAGACTCCGCCTTAGTTTGCTTGCACAAGAGGTAAGAGCAGGCAGGCGAACAAAAGTTTCATCAGACTTGGAGGTTGGGCAGGCCGCTGAGGACTAGCGGATCATTAAGGGCGACGCATGTCATCTTGTCAAATCGCTTCTTCAGGCACGGATTCCCGTCGAGATAGTCCATCGAGATCTGCGATCTACCACATCGCACTTCGGTGTAACTGACGGTAGCCGCATCCTGCCGGTGGACGCAAACCGAGAAGGGACCGGGCCGTGGAACATGCGAGCGATGAAGGCGGCGAAGCCAGCTACTGCTCCCAGCCACGGGCTCGCCCGCTACGGCTTCACAGGCGTGCCCGCGCTCTTCTTCCGCAAGTGAATCCGAGAGACTTGATGAAAACCAGTGATTGCGCGCCCATGGCAATTCCATTTTCCGTCGGTCCACGCCGTCCCAGTGCCACTCGGTGATGGTTCTCTCGCTCCGGAAAACCCCGACCAAACGGAAGGGAAAAAGGCCATCCAAACTCATTTGATAAAAATGAGAGTCTGCTGCGGGCAAATCAGGCTCGACGATGAGCTCGGGGATCACCAGACCGCGCGTTTTGCGTTTTTCACCGAAGCGGGGTGACTCTCTGGCGTTCCAATTCAAAAGCGCGAGCAAATTTCCACGGTCATTGCAAGCGATCCAAGTCCCGCCGGAGGGCTCGCTCGGGTAAACCATTTCCATCACGCTGCGCTGAAACCGCTTCGGTGGAAGGGCCACACGTCGCGTGAGCAACTCATCCCGGTTCATTCCAACCAGATATCCATCTTCCGTGGGAACAAAAGTGAGGGTGCACATGCGCTTAGTCAGCCAGAGGATACTCCATTGCCTGCCGGGAAAACTCTATCCAATCTCGAAAGACCGAGATCGGGCTGGCAGGACGATGTCCACGGCTGCGATTTGCAGCCCCGATCTGGAATACCAGCTTCCACTGCTGGTACAACGTTTTGTACGCCGACCAGAGCGAATTGCCTTCATCATAAATGTTTGTAGCTTCGGAGGCTGCGCCATTGAGCTCGATGATCTGGAATCCCTTCCCGGCGCGAAGCTCGTCATCGCTGCTGTATCGAATGTCGTACCGTCCGATATAGAAACCGGGGAACTTCTGGCTGATTTCATCAAAGGTGGTGCGAAGTTCCTCTGAGTAGAGGTCGCCGCCGTCTTCGAAGATACACCCTTGGCAATGGTTGCCGGCCTCGACGAGGCGCAAGCATTCGCCTTCTGCTAGAATTCGGTCGGCCTTGAGTTCAAAACGGTTCAGATAAGTCTGCGCAATCAATCTCGCGCGTGAATTGGATTCAATCAAGGTCCTCAGGGAGCGGATGCCGTCGCCAACTACAAAGGGGAATTGCTTCCGCGTGATGCCGAAAATGTGCCCTCGCTGCTCCTTGGGAAATCGATAGTAGAAGATTCCTGCCTCTTTCGGTCCATCCACGTATCTCTGCAATATCAGCGGCGCGGATACTTGAGCAACGTACTTCTCAATCTCATCGAAAGATTCGATTTTCCTGAATCCCGAGCCCCTTTGCGCCGTATCAGGCTTCAGGACAAATGGGAAGCGAATCTCGTGGCGCAAACAGATCTCTTCCATGGACTCGATTCTATTTCCAGCGGAACCTCCCGGAATCAGGTATCCGTCTGAAGTGCATTCCGGGGAGGTCTCCATGAGCGTTTGAAGAATGCCGATCTTGGATTCGCCTATGATGCCGCCATTCTTTTGATTTAGGTTGGCAACCGTTGGCAGAGAGAATCCTCTGTAGCGAAGCCCCAACCACACGCAAATAGCCGCAACCGGTGAGTAGAACAGCCAGGCTGGCCAAAATTCCCATCTCACGATGCGGTCAAATGAAATGCTAACCGAGCGACGGATCCGATAGCCCGAACGGCGCCATGCCGACAGAAGCGCGAATAAAAGCAGGCCGAACATACCCAGTATGGCTAATTGCTGTTTCGCGGAACTGCTTCGCGAGGGTGCCAGTTGAATCGTGGCGAACACCAGCAGGATCCAAGCGATTGCCGAAACCGCCGTGATCGCCGCGAAGGTGAACACCGGCATGCGGTCCAAACCCGCCGAAATGTATGCGGGCAGTCGCGTGCCAGGAAAGAATCGGCTCAATGCGAGGCTCAGCTGGCCATCATTTCTTCGGGGACTGGTCGTGCGGGTTTTTCTCTTCGCGAACCATCCTGCAAACCACCGATGCTGCGTGATCCGCGGGCCAATGCTCCGCGTCAGCGCGTAGACCCCCAAGTCACCACCCCAGAGCCCTGCGAAGGCGCTGAGAAAAGCCAATCTAAAATCGAGCACGCTCGACGCCGCCAAAGTGGCTGCCGTAATCGTCGCGCCATCTTCGGAGATGAGTGCGCCAAGTACGATCGCTACGATGAGTGCTATGGCGCTTCCGTCGTGGATTGTGGGAATGCTCATCAAAGTTCCTCAATCCGCGACGAGCGAATTCATGTGTCTCAGTGTTGACGGTGCCACTCCGAATTCGGCAGGCACGGTGATATCAATTTCATGGCAGATCAGGCGAATGATCGCGAAGTGATGGACGGCGTGCCCGATGCAATAAGCCAGTTCGCGGCTGACATTGGAGTCAAGGCAGGAAGGCTGAGAGGCGCTGTACCTCACGCTGTTGATGACCTTGCAATCGCGAGCAAGAGTTTCGTTTGTGTATTTTTTCAGGGCGCGAAGAACGTCGCAGGTCGCGATGCTTGCGTAGGTCACGTCGCTTTGCAGGCGCTGATTTCTCTCCCGGGCGTCGTAATTGATTTCCCCTGCGCGCAGACCTCTGATCAGGTTTTGGAAGTGCTCCAGCACGTGCCGATAGTGCTGTCCTACCGACGCATTGAACGGCGTTCCTGCAACGTGCGAGTACGTCCTGTCACCCAACTCAAAAAGCAGACCCAACCCCTGCAGCAGAACGTCTTGTGCGGCCACAATTAGCTCAGGCGAAAGCTCTTGAGCCTCCATTTGCGGCCTGAAATCCTGAAGTACTTCGACTGGGCTAAACGTGTTCATGCGAGTCTCCTTCCGATTACGGGAATCTCACCGCGATGGAGCAGCAGGTTGACTGTGGAACAGACAAATACGATCAGTGCCAGCGCGAACAACAGGCCCTTATCGCCCTGAACCTCGATGCCGAGTAATGTGAGGTGGCTGAGAATTGCGCCAGCCATCACGCTCATGGCAAGGAGCGACCCGAGCCAGGTAAATCGTGGCGTCATAATCAGGATCGCCGCAATCAGTTCGACCACACCCGACCCAATGCGCCCCCACGGTTCCGCTCCCACCTTTGTGAAGATGTAGACCGACTCCGGGGCGGCGGTGAACTTGAAGAACAGGGTCTGCAGCAGGATGATTGCTGCGCTGATCCTCAAGACCCAGCTTAGAACCGCGATAGTCACCGTCGTTTTCATTTCATTGCCTCTTTAGTGGACTTAACGCTGGAATGCGTCGTCGGGAGGTAGGAGTCAGTGCCCGGTAAAAAGTTTCAGTTTCGTCCCCTAAGTCGATCGCAAAATTGCTGAAACTTTTTAGGAGTATCTGAATCATATGGAGCAAGGTCTTACCGGTTATCGAAATGCTCTATGCGAATCTTGCAAGACCAACCAGACGCGGCACCAAATCCCGAACATTCAATTGGAGTGGTCGGTGACGTGTTGCGGGAGAGGTCTTCCGCCTCAAAACCGGCCTTGGCCCGTGGGCCTTACCAGCTTCGGTTTGCTGAAAGCAGAGAAGACCTGGAAGCCGCATTCCGTTTGCGATTTCTAGTGTTTAACCTGGAGCTGAACGAGGGCCTGGAGTCTGCCTACGAAACGGGTTACGACACCGACGAATTTGATAAAGCCTGCGATCACCTGATCGTGGAGCACCGTCCGAGTCGACAAGTGGTAGGTACTTATCGCTTACAAACAGGTCGGGTTGCGGGAAGCAACCTCGGATATTACAGTGCGCGTGAATTTGACTTCTCTCCTTATGAACCAATCCGGAACTCGCTGGTCGAGCTTGGCCGAGCCTCAATTCATCGCGATCATCGATCATTCGAGGTTCTTACGCTGCTCTGGCGGGGAATTGCCGTGTACGCCACCGAAAGAAAAGCGCGCTATCTGATCGGTTGCTCCTCCTTAACATCACAGTGTTTGCAGGAAGGCTCGGACATGTATACGCGCCTTCTTGAGTTCCTTGCCGAACCCCAATTGCGCACAGTTCCTCGGGCTCATTTTAGCTTTCCAATCTTAGCTCCCACGCCGCACACATCTTTCGCTCGGCCTCCAAAGCTTCTTCGCGCTTACCTTTCGATTGGAGCGAAGATTTGCGGTCCTCCCGCACTCGATCGGGAATTCGAGACCATCGACCTCCTCACCTTGCTCGATTTAGAGCAAATATCACTGACGGCGCGGGCACGGTTCCTCGGAATCATGGATTGACGTCCAACCCAAAGACGCACGCGGATTCGCTTTGAGCAGAATAGGCATCGGCTCTTACGATGAAATTGTCGAAAGGCGCTCGTAGAGTCGCCGGCTGAACCCCGCGGGTAGCTCAATAATGTCTGTAGTAGCGACCAGACGAACGACTTCGCGAATGCTGTCATAGAGAGCGTAGCATCCATCACATTCGCGGAAGTGGCGCTCGATGCGGGACCTCAATTCCGCGTCCACGTCATCTTCCATGTAGTTCGCTAATTCCCGGCGAACGTCACTGCAGCTGATCTGCATTCTTTCACCCTGGTTTGCGCTCGGCATTGGACCGCCGTCGTGGCCAACCCCATTCAGATTCACAAGACAGAAAAACGTCGCACCGTTTTCGAAACATTATTTTCAACAGATTCTGAAACATTCTTTGCACCTTCGTATCCCATCACTGCGCGACGAACTTTTCGGAGATGAAATCGGGGCTGTGATTTGCATCGCGCCCCGTGAATCGTTTGCGATTCGACTTCAGTCCTGAAAGTGCTCGCAAAAACTAAAAGAAGAGGAACTTAAATGAAAATGTCTCGCATTCTGAAAGTAATGTTTGTGGCTCTCGTCGTTACTGTACTGGGGCTTAGCGCTTCCGGCGCGTTCGCGCAGAGCGGCTCGCACACCTCATCGCAATTTCAAGGGCCAAAGGCCAACAAAGGAACCGTTACCCATAGCATCAAGGACGGCAAGAGCGTCCTCACACTGTCGGACGACTTTGTTGTGCCGGACACCCCGGACCCGCACTGGCAGGTCGTGGATTCCGACGGCAACGTCTATTTGCTCGACAAGCTCAAGACCAAAGCGTTCATCGGCACCAACTACAAGAAGGAAATCGTTCTGCCTTCCTACGTCAAGAACGTGTCCAAAGTCGTGATCTGGTGCGCGTTTGCGGAAGTCAACCTCGGCGAGGCCAAGTTTAGCTCGCCGGTCATGTAATTCGGGCCAAACCAAACAGCAGGGTCGCCTCGCTTTCATCCCGGCCAGGCGACCCCTTTCTAGGAAAAAAGGAAACGACATGAAGACTCTGAAGAAATTGTTTTACTGCCTGTTGATGTTCGGACTGTTGTTCGCGATCAGTTCATCCGCCTCCGCACAGACCGTCGAGAAAAAATCACTCACGTTGGATGGTGCCGAGCGGGTAATCGCGGCAGCCAAGGCCGAAGCGTCCAAGGTCAAAGCTCCCGGAGGCGTCATCGCCGTAGTGGATGCTGGCGGAAATCTGATGGCGCTCGAACGTCTCGACGGCACTTTTGCCGCCGGAGCGAATATTTCAATTGGAAAGGCGCGCACCGCCGTCCTCTTTCAAAAGCCCACTAAGGTTTTCGAAGACATCATCAACAAGGGTCGCACCGCCATGGCCGCGCTGCCCGACACGTTCTTTACACCGCTGCAGGGCGGAATCCCGGTTGTTCTCGATGGACAGATCGTCGGAGGTGTTGGCGTGAGTGGTGCTTCGAGCGCCGCCCAGGATGAAGAACTCGCCATTGCAGGCGCAGAGGCAGCCAAAAACTTCGGAGGCGACTCGATGATGACCTCCACGATTCCCGTCACCTATTTCTCAAAGAACCAAGTCGACGAAGGCTTTTCAAAAGGTACCGTACTGTTCGATGGCAGCGGCGGGCGCAACTACATGGTCCATGCGAGCCGCCGTGAAGGCCCGGGCATGGTCGAAGTTCACACCAAGGACGCTGACATTCTCTACGTTTTGAAGGGTTCAGCGACGATCGTCACCGGTGGAACGATGGTTGATGGCAAACAGGTCGCCGCCGACGAAATTCGCGGCCGTGAAATTGCCGGTGGCGAAACGCGGCAACTGGTTCCCGGAGACGTCATGATCATTCCCAACGGCGTTCCGCACTGGTTCAAGGAAGTGAAAGCGCCATTCCTCTACTACGTGGTCAAAGTTCGCTAGGAGAAGACCATGAAACTCGGCAACTTCGCCCTCGTCTTGACGGCCAGCCTCTTCTCGCTCGTGCCGAGCGCCTTTGCCCAGAATTGGTCAGCGCAAGCTCCCCCCTACGGCCGGCCGGACGCGACCGTCGACCTTCGGACTGCAGATGGTGCGCAAGTCGTTAAAGGTGAGTGGCGCTACAGCGATGTGAAAATCATTGAAGTGGAGTCACGCGGCCCAGGTCCCGACTTGAAGCCCTCCGGCGATCCGAACAAAACCTACGACTACACACCGCATGCTGGCGATGCCAACTTCGATGATTCGAAATGGGAAGTATTAGACCCCACGAAACTGGATGCCCGGCGTGCCGGCGGCAAAGTTTGCTTCAATTGGTATCGCATCACCGTCACGGTCCCAGAGAAAATAGCGGACCTATCTGTGGCCGGCTCAACCATATCATTCGAGATTGTTATCGATGACTATGCTGAAATTTGGGTGGACGGAAAACTGCCGACCGTCCTGGGGCAAAGTGGCGGGCCGGCCGTCAAAGGGTGGAACGCTCCGAACAAGGTTATCCTGACCCACAGCGCCCAGCCTGGACAGAAATTTCAGATTGCCGTCTTCGGATTCAACGGCCCGGTTTCGAAGAGTCCGATGAACTTCATCTGGGTCAAATCCGCCACGCTGGATTTCTACAAGCTGGATCACGGAACTGGAATTCAGGAAGTAGAGACGAAGGTTCTTCGCAAAGACCCTGCCCTCGACGCTATCGTTTCACCCGGCGCGAAAATCGAGAAATTAGCGGGCGGATTCATGTTCACCGAAGGCCCGGTATGGGTGCACGACGGTGGCTATCTGCTCTTTAGCGACCCAAACAACAACCTGATCTACCGCTGGTCAGAGGAGGACGGAGTCTCCGTGTACCGCACTCACAGCGGCTACACAGGAATGAACATCGGCGAATACGGCCAGCCCGGTTCCAATGGCCTCACGCTCGATGCGCAAGAACGACTCACCATCAACGAACATGGCAACCGCCGTGTGACGCGTCTCGAGAAGAACGGGCAGCTGACCGTCTTGGCCGATCGATACGAGGGCAAGCGCCTGAACAGCCCCAATGACCTCGTCTACCGCTCCGATGGAGCTCTGTATTTCACCGACCCGCCGTTCGGTCTTCCGAAATTCTTCGAAGATCCGCGCAAGGAGTTGTCCTACAGCGGTGTCTTCTGCCTGATCAACGGTGAGCTAAAGCTGGTGAGCAAGGATTTGACCGGCCCGAACGGTTTGGCGTTCTCCCCGGATGAGAAATACCTGTACGTCGACAACTGGGATGAAAAACGCAAAGTCATCATGCGCTATGACGTTCATGCCGATGGCACGCTTTCGAATGGCCAGGTCTTTCTTGATGCCACGAAAGAGCCCGGCGAAGACGCCTGGGACGGGATGAAAATCGACGTGAAGGGCAACCTGTATCTCTCGGGGCCGGGCGGCCTCTGGATCATCTCGCCGGAAGGGAAGCACCTTGGCACGATTGTTGGCCCCGAACATCCGCACAATCTCGCTTGGGGCGGGGAAGACCACAAAACTCTCTATCTTGCTGCGCAAACGGGATTATACCGGCTAAGTGTCAACATTCCTGGAGCAGGATCTCCAAAGTAAGTCCCTTGGTTGCTTGGGTGATCAAATTCGCATGCGAGGCGGCAAAAATGATATGGCGACATCACAAAAAAGTCCTCTATCGATAAAAACATCCGAGTCGGCCGCTTCCCTGCGTAGAGCAAAGCTTCACTTCGGCCGAGAAATCTGCGGCTCTCTGGATATCGCAGAACACCGGGAATGGCTGGTCACAAATGGAATCGGCGGCGCTGGCACCCGCAGCCGGCAGGTCAGGAGAGCCATTTGCTAAGATGGCGGCGATGGTGAAGCGGAGTTTTGGCAAGTTTTGGAATTCAGGTTCGGGCTGTTGCTTTGACGTAATCGATGCTCCCGGAGTTGGAAATGACGCGACTCTCCGGCCAAATCAGATCTTCGCCGTCTCTTTGCCAGAGAGTCCGTTGACGCCTGAACAACAAAGAGCCGTGGTGGACGTTTGCGCGCGCCGCTTAGTGACAGTCTCAAGGGCTGCGCAGCCTGGCCCAGGAAGAGCCGGGCTATCAAGGGCACTACGGAGGTGCCCCTCGCGAGCGGGACGGAGCTTATCACCAAGGGACGGTGTGGGGCTGGCTGATGGGACCGTTTGTATTGGCGCACCTGCGAGTCTACGGAGATCATAAAGCAGCTGCGAGTTTCCTCGAGCCGGTGGGAAGGCAAATCACGTCGCATGGCCTCGGGACGCTTAGCGAAATCTTCGACGGAGACGCGCCCTTCACGCCTCGTGGATGCATCGCCCAAGCTTGGACGGTGGGAGAAGTCTTGAGAGCCTGGCGAGCGACTCTCGCATAGAACTACCACCGGCCGGTAGGATGCTAACTGTCCTGGACATACACCAGTTTGCTGGGCGCCATGGGGGCGGGAAGCGTTCTCCTTATATTTGAATCCTGCCTCCTCTTACCCTCATCCAAAGGTGGGTAAGGGATTGGCGGGCGGATGTTGAATGCTATACTCACGGCTGAGAACGGTTATTGGGCTCTATTGGGGAGCTCTTTAGGCACCTTGAGCACACCCACGCCGCATCGTCTGCCGTCAACAATCGTCCGCGAGGACGAGCACCTACTCGTCGCCGCCGCCCGGGCTGGGGACGCTGCCGCTTTCGAGGAACTTGTCAATCGCTACGAAGCCAAGATTTTCCGTCTCACAAGAACATCACGGGAAATCACGAAGATGCCGAAGACGCCATGCAGGATGCCTTTTTGAAGGCCTACGCGCACCTCCAAGATTTCCACGGAGATTCTCGGTTCTATACATGGCTTGTACGAATCGCTGCCAATGAAGCCTTGATGAGGCTCCGCAAACGCCGGCCGAATCAGTTCTCATTGGACGAGCCGATCGAGGGCGACACAGACCTTTTCCCGCGCGAATTGGAGGACTGGGGACCGACTCCCGAACAGAGATACGCCCAAACCGAGATGCAGAACATCGTGGGCGACGTGATTGACAGGCTTGATCCCGAATACCGCATCGTCTTCCTCTTACGAGACTTCGAAGAACTTTCAACGCAGGAGACTGCGGAAATGCTGGGTATCTCCGTACCCGCGGTTAAATCAAGATTGTTGCGGGCCCGCCTCAAGCTCAGGGAAAAGCTGAATCGCCATTTCCGTCAAGGAGCTCCAAATTGAATTGCAAAGGCGTCATCCGCGAGTTGTCGAACTATATCGATGGAGATCTCGATCCCGTCGTGAAGCAGGAACTTGAACGGCATCTGGAGCATTGCGAAGATTGCACCATGATCGTGGATCAAACCAAGAAAACCATTGAGATTCTTTGTGATTCCCAACCTGTCTCGCTTACAACCGATGTGCGCTCACGTCTCCACGCGACCTTGCGCGAGAAGACAGGTCAAAAGCCAACCTGAAATACGTATCCCGTAAGCACTTAGATCCCCGTAGGTTCTGACTAGGTTTTGACTAGGTTCTGTCCATAGTTTTTGCCTCCGCAATTCTGGTATCATCCCTCAACCTGCTCGGCGGCGCTTTCGGGTCAGTCTTCTCGCCCGCTGAGTTCCGCAGTTCGCCAATACCTGGAGGTTATGTATGTCTTGGGTCCCTCTCATTTCTGATGAACAAGCCAGTCCTGAGGTGAAGCGTATCTACGACTACATAAACAAGCGATGGAGTTTCGTGCCCAACTATTTCCGCGCCTTGGGCCACGATTTCCAATTGTTGCAGGACCAGACGAATCTCTACACCAAAGCCATGTTCGACGACCGCGGGTTGCCCAGGGTGGTAAAAGAATAGCTCGCCATCGTGGCGAGCGGACTGAATGTCTCTACCTACTGTTTGCCGGCCCACTTGGAAATCCTCGGCAGGCTTGGCCTGGACAAGGCCATCGAACGCAAACTGGCGCTGAACTATCCCAGCGCGCCTGTTGAGCCCAAAGTCATGGAACTGTTCCGCTTTGCCGACAAGCTGACCCGCAGTCCAGGGGAGATGGAAAAGGCAGATGTAGACCGCTTGCGGGAGGCCGGGTGGAGCGAAGCAGCCATTTTCGACGCGGTGCTCGTCACGTCGCTGTACGCGTGCGCCAACCGCTTCTCCGCAGGTCTCGGCCTCATCGCGGACTTCTAGTTCCATCGCACGTCGAAAAAGCAATTCTGAGAGAACCGAATACCAATCTTGGTGCATGGCGCCTCGCCTCGAGTTCGATATGTTCGTCCAGAAGAAATCACACATCGGAATCACGGCGATGGGCATCTTCCTTTTTTTCGGAGCAACCATGGCTTCACTCGCCGGAGCCACGCTGATCTGGCGGGGCACTATTATTGACCACATGTGGGCTATCAATGCGTCTGCGTACAGGCAGCTTGCACCGTTCGGGAAAACAGTCGGGATTCCCCTACTCTTGCTCGGTGCAACCATGGCAGTTGCTGGCACGGCCTGGTTCAAGCGCCGCCTTTGGGCGTGGCGACTGGCGGTTGCCATCATCGCAACCCAAGTCTTGGGAGACCTGGTGAACGCCTTCATGGGTGATCTCTTGAGGGGCGGCGTCGGCTTCGTAATTGCTGGGCTTCTGCTCGTGTATCTTCTACGTCCCGAGGTCAGAGCGGCTTTTGCAAGTGGCGATGCGCCAAGCCGCCGTTAACGAATTCGAGTAATTGGAAACTGGTGCGTTTCTGAAATGACGCCAACCTCTGGCATAGAATTGTTGGTCTGGCTCCTCATCGCCGCCGCGATCATCGCGATGCTGACGAAACGCCTGAAGATCCCCTACGCGGTATCCCTGGTCTTGGGCAACAGATAAGACATCCTATGTAGTTCTAGTATCTGAAGTGAACCTCTATTGTCATTTGTGGTGACGCTGGCGTCGACGAGCCGCGTATGCTGCGACCTTCAGGCGATTCCCACATAGCTGCATGCTGCACCAGCGTCGCGTCCCTTTCTTGCTGGTGTCATAGAAATGCAGCACGCACTGGGCACACTTGCGGACGCGCTTGTGATCCACAGTCGCGAATAGCGTCGCCGCACTGTGCGCCAGCGGAGCAAACAAATCTTCGGGTTCGCGCGGTTGGAACCATAGCTCCGTCGAGCACGATTCTCCGTTCGTCCTTAGCCGTGTACGCATGGGATGCTCGGCCATCAGTTTATTTAGTTCGTCTAGAGTGGAATGCTGAACCGAACCACTTTGCTCCCAGGCGACGATCTCCTTCCTCAGCTTCTCACGTAGCTGTCGCATCTCTTCCGTAGTCCTCATGGCGTTGGCCGATCCGCCCCACTGACGTTGAAGGCTGCCGACTTTGTCAGAATTTAGCAGATCGGCTGCTTGAAACCAGCCTAAGAGCGCGCTGAAGTCAGGGAGCAGCTCCGAGGGCTCGCCATTCTGGACCGGCCGTGTATTCAGGAAATCAAGCGCTAACTGATTTCCAACAAACAGAAAGCCATCTTTCCAATCTGACTCGCTTATTGCCTTCCTCATGTCAATACTCCACCCTCAATGTAACACCGATAATGAAACTTTTTATCGGTTAGTGCGTCCAATGACGTGGAAGCGTAAACGTTGCTCAACGGCACGTCGTCTGACCGGCTTCCCGACCTCGTCGCATATGTTCCGCAACCTCATTCCGGCACTGACCGACCGTTACCATGTGGTTGCACCTGACCTGCCGGGGTTTGGCTTTTCCGATGCACCCACCCGTAAACAGTTTCGCTACACGTTTGAGAACCTGACCAAAGCCATCGACAGCTTTACCGAGTCAATCGGTCTCGAGCGCTTCGCGATTTACGTGTTTGATTACGGCGCGCCAGTGGGATTCCGACTCGCGTTGGCTCGTCCCGAGCGCATCAACGCCATCATCTCGCAGAACGGCAATGCCTATGTGGAGGCCTAAGCCAAGGCTGGAACCCGATCCAGAAGTATTGGAAGGAGCCGACGCCCGAGAACCGCGCGGCATTGCGCGATTTCCTGAAGCCGGAAGCAACCAAGTGGCAATACGTCCATGGCGTGCAGGATGAATCGCAAGTAGCTCCGGAATCGTATGAGCTCGACTCCGCGCTATTGGCACGGCCCGGCAACGACGAAATCCAGCTTGACCTCTTTCTGGACTATGCCAGTAATGTTGCTCTCTATCCCAAGTTCCAGGAGTATCTCCGCATAAAGAAGCCACCCCTTCTGGCTGTCTGGGGCAAAAATGATCCATTTTTCCTGCCCCCTGGCGCTGAAATGTTCAAGCGCGACAACCCCAACGCTGAGGTGCATTTCTACGACACGGGTCACTTCGCGCTGGAAACCCACCATCAAGAAATTGCTGGTGCCATTCGCGATTTCCTCGGCCGCAAGGTAGCGTCAAAGACCACCGCTGCATAAGTCGGTCCGATTTGGGTGGCGCCGCAGCGTGAGCCGAGGGCCCTGAATCGCCCGATCGCTCGAATGCCAACTAATTTCAACAAATCAGAAACGAGGTTCTGGGAAGGTGGCCAGGCAACGTCCCGACTTCACTTAAACGTCTGATGTGGATTAGAAACCACTGAGAAAAAATGGTTGCACAATTGGTTGCACAATTGTGCCCGAACATAAGAATTCTGGCCCGAATAAGGGCCTCTCATCCGGAGCTAAGTGCTTGATTCCGAACATCAGGCGGTGGAATCGGGCAATTTGCTAAACCGTTGTAGGGAGCAAACCTGCAGTGAGGTCAGCTCGAATGCACGCAAGATGTGGGAATGCACGGGAGGGGACAAAGAAAACAAGGGAAAAGGGTAGGGTAGATAGGTGTCGGCCGTGACAGTGTAGGATTCTAACCAACTGATTGTCCCCTGAGGTGCCTCCGATAGGAGTTTTTTTGGAAGAAGCGCCCGTAAACCGCCAGTAAGAATCAGTGCGCTGCGAATTCCGTGTAACTGCCCGGCCTCGCCGCGCTCACGGCAGTGACGACACTGTCCACATGCAGGCGCAGTATTGGCCATTGTGGATTGCCCTCAAAAGAGGCGAACGACCAGTCTGAAGGTTCGGTCGTGCACCCGCGAGCAAATCTCGGGTGCCCGAAGAGAGTGCTATACTGTCCGTTATGGAGATCTTATGAGTTCCGGGGACAGCGTGATCGTCAAAAATCCAAATATCCTGAGCGGAACTCCGGTTTTTCGCGGGACGCGAGTACCCCTCCAACTTTTGTTCGATTCCCTGGAGCGCGGCCACACGCTTGAAGAATTTGTCGAAGGGTATCCGACCGTTTCACGCGAGATGGCCGTCGCCGCGCTGGAGGAAGCTCAACAGCTGCTGTCGGCCCAGGCATGAAATGCGCGTCCTCCTCGACGAGTGTGTGAGCGAAGTACTGCGCAACTATCTCGCCGGGCACGAATGTCAAACCGCCCGGTATGCTGGCTTCGCGGGACTTGAGAACGGTCAGCTCTTGACCGCAGCTGAGGCCGCGAAGTTCGACGTTCTCCTGACTGTGGATCGCGAATTTGAATACCAGCAGAACCTCGGACATCGGAAGATTGCGGTGATCATTTTCTGTGGTAAATCCGTCCTCTTGGAAGACCTCGTTCCTCTCATGCCCGCTTGCCTCGCTCACCTCGAGTCCATCGAGCCCGGCCAGGTCGTCAGAATCGAAAGCAGCGGAAGTGAAGCGAGAAGCTAACTTGGCGGTTGGCACCACACGTAGAGCACATGCTCCGTGCAAGGGAGTTTCGAACTTGGGCGGATTAACCGAGTGGGATAACGGAGAGCCAGGAATGAGTCGGAAGTGACGAACATTGAGTAAGTATGGTAACGGAGTATGAAGAGATCGGGCAAAGCAGCGACAATGCGCCTGGCTGCTTGGTTGCCTCCGCGTCCGGCAAGCCCAGCGATCAGACCCGGGCTTCACTCGGCCGTGACAGTGTGGGACTCTAACCAGCGACAGGGCAGCGTTCTAACCAACTGAACTACGTCCCCAGCCGTGGAATCAACAACTTAGCCTAAAACCTTGCAAACAAGGGCTTTGCAAGATTCGCATACAGCGCACGGTTCGCCTGGATTGCCTACAGTAGCAGTCCTTCCTGGAAGAACTGCCCATAAACTGCCAGTAAAAATCAGTCCGCTCATGCGAGTTTCATACTAACACAGAACGTGCAACAGGCGAAGTGGAGTCCCGATGAATCCTCGACCAACCGAGGTAGCCGGTTCGCCATCGAAATTCGGGAGTATGAATGGACTAAGCCGAAGTTCCAGCAATAACAGAGGCTGAATCCGGGGATAAACTGTTGGAAATGTGTGCATTGTCCCGTCGCGCGACCTCCAATATGCACCCATGTAGTTAATCATATTTGTGCTTGACAAAGCGTAATTATTATGATCTAGTGCACCCATGTACATCGACGCCGTCCCCAACCGCAACTCCCCGCCCGCGGTCCTCCTCCGCGAGGCTTGGCGCGAAGGCCAGAAAACTCGCAAGCGCACCGTGGCCAATCTCTCCGATTGGCCCCCAGAGAGAATCGAAACCTTTCGCCGCGTACTGCGCGACGGGAGTCTGGTGCTACTGGCGGAGAGCGAAAGCGCCTGGAATCAAACATGGCACGTTCCTACTGCTCCCGATCCGCCGACCGGGAAACAGTTCATTGAGCTCGTCGCCAAG
>QHYZ01000373.1 GCA_003225295.1 Acidobacteriota bacterium
AATTGCCGATATGCGGCACGATCAAACCCTGTTGAAGTGTCTGGACGAATACGGCGAATGCGATCACTCTTTGTTGAATCCCTCTGAGGTGAAGGAAGTTTCCGAATTGGAGCGTCAGCGCAATCTGCTTTCCTGCCAGACAGGTCATGGTCTCTGTAATAGCCAATCGCTCAGCTCCACTGAAACAAGAGAGGCCAGCGATGTCGAACATCAAAGAAACATCCTGGCCTGTAAAACAGGGAATATGGTTATTGTGATGCTTCGCTGTTGAGTCCATCGGAGGTAAAGGAAGTTGCTGAAGCTAAACATCAGGGCAATCTGCTGGCCTGTGAGACGGGATATGGCTTCTTCGATCGCATTGTGAGAATCGGCCAGGAACTCTTTCCTATGTCGCCAGACTATTAGGCGATGCGAAAGTCAACATCCTTGCCTTCCATTGCGGAACCATCGGACAAAACGGTTTCTTGCATGTCGTCGTGGACAACGTACGCAAGGGCAAGAAGGCTCTGAGTGCGGCCGGACTGAGCTACACGGAAGCGGATGTGTTGCTGGAAGTATTGCCGAATGTTGCTGGGGCTTTGGGCTACTTCACAGGAAAGCTTGCTCGCAAAGAAATTAACATCAATTCGAGTTGGGGAACGGCCCTCCAAGGGGCCAAAAAAGCAACGATTGTTCTCGCCGCTTCGGACCTAACGGGTGCAACTTATCTTCGTTAAGTCGGCAAAGGTCAGTAGACGTTTGACACGTTGCGGACAACATCGCGCAAGAAATGCGCATCTTATTTGAACGGTAGCTACTGCCATTAAATCTTTGGCGCGCTACCGCCGTGAGACAGTTCCTCTGCCTCTCGGGACTTTCAAAAACTTGTGGCTGGAGGTTGCTTGATATGCGTAAGCTTGCGTATCTCGCTTCGATATCCTTTCTCCTGTGTCTGAGCAGTTCAGAACAGGAACGAACAACCACGGATGTATCTTTGGGCTACTCGTACGTCCGCGCCAATCCTGCGACACCGAATTCGCCCGATTTCAACATTCACGGAGGCACGGCATCCGTGGCCCTCAATCCCCGCAGTTGGTTCGGCATTGTCGGAGACTTCAGCGGGTATCACATGCACAGATTTGATTCCGGTCTCGGAACCTACGTGTTCGGCCCGCAAGTCTACTTGCCTAGAAGCGGGGCGGAAGGCCCGGCTTCTAGGTGGGCTCTGCAACATAAAATGATCCTGGTCCTCGTTTAGCATTCAGGCTGAGCCGGTGTCACCCTCGTTTGCTTTCACCGAGGATCTCCTTGACTCGCTGGTAGTATTCGCGTTGAAACTCTTCTAAATCCTGTTTGACGAAATTGAGTCCGACCACGCAGGTTTCGAAATTCTCTGACAGACTCCTAAAGAGCGGTGCCTCGTCCCGATATTCGAATTGATCGAACGAAGACACAATTGCATAGGACTCCTTGCCGGCTTGCACGAAGTCGACGAAGGCATCGAGGCGAGGTCGCTTCGTTTGGCGGGATTTTGCGACGCTCTCCGGAAACAGACCAGTCATAAACAGTGTGTAGTCCCCCACATGCTTGCGCACGGCGCGTTCCCGGTCGAATGACGGGGCTTCGAGCATGGGGTTCGACTCGATGAGCATTTCCCCCACGTCCTCAAGCATCTTTCCCCGGGCATTTTGAAGGCGATAGAGATTGCCGACGTCGACGAAATCGACAAGCATTTTGGAGACGTATTGGGTAACGCCCGGCTCTTCTAGCCGCACATCGTCAAAAAAATGTTTCCAGACGAGGTCATCAAAAAAGCGGCGAAGTGAACGTTTCCCGCCAGCAGTCAGTTCAGCAGACATAACAGCACTAACGCTCCTCCCACACGATTCTATGAATGCGCCGGACCAGAGTCAATTTGCGTGAGAAACGCAATCGGACGCAAACTTCAGCACCTTGTCTGTATCCCGATGCCCGATGCCGGTTAAGTGCCTCGAATAC
>QHYZ01000258.1 GCA_003225295.1 Acidobacteriota bacterium
AGAGTTTGCCCGCTGATGCGGCTCCTCACGGTTGCCTTTGACCGCGGTTTCGCTAGGGATCGCCGCAAACATGAGGTGGCGTGTCCGTCCAACTCCCGGTGCCGCAGGCACCGCTCTTCCGGCGCTCCCCAGCGAGAGGCCGTAATCGCCAGCGCGGCCAAGCCTCTCCCCAGGGACGGGCTGATGCTCTATGTCTTACTTTCGAGCAAGCGCTTCGCCATTCGGCTGATCTGCTCGCTGGAGTGTGATTGCATTTCGGAAATGGCCCGTTGGTACTCACTATTTCCATCGATCACCAACAGCGCTTTGCAACATTCCAGGTAGTCAACTAATTCAGACTCCTCGCACTCGCCAGTCGATAGGTGCGCTTTGTGCCTGTCGTATACTTGACGGAGGGTTGGCACGGCCCTCCGGTCGTTCAGTAATTCCAGGGCTTGATAAAAATTGGATAACGGTTTTGGGCCCTTCTTGATTTGCTGAGTCAGGAAACGAAAGACTCGCTCCCGGTCGGAATGCCTGACCGCAAGCAAAGCTATGCTGCGCAAAACCTTCGTTGAGCCGGCTTCCATTAAGTGATTCAGGATCTTTTCATCGTCGGATTGCAGGTCCGGCTTGGCGAGGAAGGCTAGAGCAAATTCTGTATGCTCTTCTTCGGCCATATTTTTCCAACTGCTTATTAGAGAAGCCGAGGACACTTGTAAACCATCGGCGAGAAACTTCGATTCGTAAAGCAAGGTGTCCCCGAGGTTGTAAACGCGCATCCAGCGCGATTCTCTGATGAGTTCTTTGTTCAAAGACGGCATGAGCCGGCTGCCTCCACTAATCGATTACTGGATCGGTAGTTCCCTGGGACACGGCGATGTGACTGGAAGCATGAAGTTAACTCTTTTATCCATCCCCTCACAGACGTATGAGCATACATGCGTTTGGCGGTATCCTTCAGGAATGAAGTCGTCGACAAGCCTACAACTGCGCTTGTTTTTGTTATCACATCCTTTTCCAGGCGCTGGAGACGGAGTCGTCCTTTCGTCCGCTCCAACGGGCGGGGCCGGAGGACGGGGAGACGGAGGCGGCTGGAGTGGCAATATGGAGCCTATGCCCGGGAAATAGGGACGCCCCCACGGATCAACCGACGGCTGATTTTGTGGCATTGGGATGAAAGGAAACCCAGGCCAAAGTCCGGGAGGCTGCGGAATTGGATTTGGTATGGGACTGGGCCCTGGCGTGGGAGTTGGGGTGGGAACAGACACAGGCTCCTGCATCCCGGACGGATCGAACAAGTTCACGGGATCGTTGTGAGTGTATGGGTAGAAGTCGATTCCACCGCTAAAGGTGATGGGGTCTTCACTCAAGAACCTTCCCGCGCTCTGATCGTAGTATCTGGCGCGATAGTAATACAGGCCAGTTTCCGTGTCAGATTCCCGCGCGGTGTAGCGGAATGGATTCACCAGCGAGCCCGTCGAGTTCGTCAGCCTGCCAAATGAGTCGTAAGTGTACGTGTTCGCAATCGAACCGGCCGTGTTGCTGAGCGACGTGACGGATCCTAAGCCATCGGCGTGATAATAGCTCGTTGCGCCCGAGCGCAGCATCGCTAGCGGCTCATCGATGTTTTGCGTGTCCTCGTACCGGGCAACCACAGCCCCGCTGCTGTTCGTTTCTTCAATGAGGTTGTCGCCGTCGTAGGCGAAGATGCTCGTGGTGGTGGACGTGACTTTCTTGATGCGGCGGCCAAACGGGTCGTAGGCGAATGTCACAGTCCCGCCGCTTCCGGGCAGCGTCACTGAGGTGAGGCGGTTCTCGAAGTCCCATGCGTAGGTCGTGGTGTTCGACCCAACGACCTTCGTGGCGGTGTTGCCGTTGGAGTCGTACGAGTCCACCTTTCCCCGCGGTTAGTTTTTGCCTTGTTGGGACGATTTTAGTTTTGCAATCCTATCTATATACTTTCCAACGTCGCTCCGGACAATCTCGACTTCATACGGGTTGCCTCTGGGATCGATATATTCTGGGCCTTTCACTCCGGAAACGAGCGACTTTGCCGTACCGTATTCCCCGAGCGCCTCGGCTAGATGCCCCTCCTTTTCGAGCACAACGCCCAGTTGGAAGTGGCCAAGGGGATTGGCCGAGTCGTTTTCTAATGCATTAAGCAACGCCTTGCGTTGTTGAGCAAGCGTTCCCCTTCGTTGGTAAAATGCATAAAGGCCGTAATAGCCGATTGGATTAGTCGAATCCAACTTGGAAGCCAACGTCAGTTCTCTCTCTGCGCTCTCGACATCGCCTAAGGCGTCGTAGGCCACTCCTGCTTGGTTGTGCCAAAAGGACGACTTTGGATTCCTCTCTATGCCGTCTTGCGCCTTCTGCCGTTCCTTTTTCCAGTCTACGGGTTTGCTTCCCTCCTGCGACAAACCGCAGGAGGAATACGCGAACCCGAATAAAACGCATGTAATGATGAGACGAGCGATCCTGGTCTGTGTCATTTCTTTGTTTCTCCATCAAGGTGTTGGTTGTTTACAAGTGCAACCCACATTTCTCTTGTCTCTAGGATTAGAACCCGTAAGGTCACCTGCTTGATACGTCGAGCCTGAGGTCGTTCCATTGGACCACGGGATGATGCTCTTGTCAGGACTGTCCTCCTCGTACTCCTTCATGCGCGTGCGAGTTCTGAACACCGTACTTGGCGGGCAAGCGCATTGAAATTCTGCCTGTTCTGTGATGGGTACGCTGTAAAACTTCCGTACTCGTGTGTGCGTTGCAATCCACTCACAGACGCAATGCGTATAATCAGGGATAAGACCAAGCGAAGCGTAACCCCATCCTGTCCTTACCCAGAACACACCATCGGTGATCGTAAGATATGGCTTCGGTCCACCTGGGGGCCACATACCTGGAACTTCCGTCCAAGGAGTTATTTGTTCGCACTTCAGGCCGGTCGGGTCTACGAAATTAACTGCGTTGTTTTTCGTATAATTGTAAAAATCAAATCCTCCGTAGAATCCCGCCGGGTCCTCACTGACAAACCTCCCAACTGATGTGTCGTAGTATCTGGCGCGATAGAAATACAGGCCAGTTTCAGTGTCAGATTCCCGGGCGGTGTAGCGGAATGGATTCACGAGCGAGCCCGTTGAGGCCGTCAACTTCCCAAAAGAGTCATAAGTATAGGTGTTGGCGATCGATCCAGCCGCGTTGCTGAGCGAAAGTCACCGAGCCTAAGCCGTCGGCGTGGTAATAGCTCGTCGCAGCCGAGCGCAACATCGCCAGGGGCTCATCGATATTCTGCGTTTGCGAGTAGCGGGCCACAACCGCTCCCGCAGCGTTGGTCTCTTCCACCAAATTGTCGTCGTCGTAGGCGTAGACGGATGTACCGCCCGACGAAGATTTGTAGATTCTTCTGCCGAACGGGTCGTATTTGAAGGTGACGGTTCCGCCGCTGCCGGGCAGCGTGACGCTGCTCAGGCGGTTTTCGAAGTCCCAGGCATAGGTGGTGGTGTTGGAGCCGGTCACGCTGGTGAGGGTGTTGCCGTTGGAGTCGTAGACGTAGATGCTGGTGCTGGAAGACGAGGATTTGTAGATTCTTCGCCCGAACGGATGGTATTTGAAGCTCTTGCTGTCGCACATCTACCCGCCGCTCATGGACGTAACGCCAGCCTTTTTGGGCGGGATTATCCAGTTTTTTCTCTCGAAAAGTAAATGGATCAGAGGCATAAGAATTGACACGAAAATTAGTGCGTATAAACTGCCGTCATAGGTTGCAGCAATGAAGGCGTAGATTGGGATGACAGTGCCTAAGAGAACGCCAAGCAGCGTAGAACCTGGATGTCCCAAAAATCCTGCACCTCGTATGGTGGCGCCAATCGTCATAGCTAGCGTCCCTAGGAAGACTACGCCCAAAACCATAAAAATGGCTGCAGAGGGTTTCGCAACGCGTCCTCGTCGGAGTATCGATATCAGTAGATAAACGATCAGGAGACTGCTTGGGAGAAGGAAAGTAACGAGCTTGCCGTTAAGTGCCTGCCTGGTGGAAGCGTACAAGACGATTTCGGGTAGCCAGAAAGCTAGGGCACCCACCAGAAACAAGCCTTTCGCACCTATCATGGTTTTCCCTTCCTCTCGGTTCTATCGGAAATAAGAATCAAAAGAGGCCACATTTCTTGAAGCATGTGAGATGCGTGATGGGCCCAAAGGCTTGCCCCAAAGCGTTCGCCGCGTCTCCGCCAGGCAAGCCTCCCGAAAAAATGGGCGGATCATTGTAGGAGCCGACTCCGTGAGATCCGGCACCAAAGTTCTGCTGCAAACACGATCTTATGCAATTGCTCTTCGAATCATGGGGAAACATGCGGCAAATGGCGTACAGATCATATCTCCACAACTGTTTGTATTTGTCGCAGTTCGTCGTACCTCCGCACGTTACTTGACCATTTGGCTCCCATCCGTACGGATCGTTGAAGTTGATTGCGTTATTCTTTGCGTAAGCATAGAAATCGATGCCCCCTTCGAATCGAGCCGGGTCTTCACTGAGGAAGCGTCCAGCGTTTGGATCGTAGTATCGGGCGCGGTAGTAATACAGTTCGGTTTCCGTGTCAGATTCACGGGCGGTATAACGAAACGGATTCAACAGCGAGCCTGTCGAAGCCGTCAGTTTGCCGAAGGAGTCGTAAATGTATGTGTTGGCAATGGCACCAGAGGAGCTACTCAGCGAAGTGACAGAACCGAGGCCGTCTGCATGATAATAACTGGTTGCGCCGCTGCGTAGCATGGCTAGCGGCTCATCGATGTTTTGTGCTTGAGAGTAGCGGGCAACGGCTGCGCCGGAGGAGTTTGTCTCTTCAACAAGATTGTCGCCGTCGTAGGCATAGATGCTGGTCCCGGCGCTAGTGACTCTCTTGATGCGCCGACCAAATGGGTCGTAGGTGAAGCTTACCGTGCCGCCGCTTCCCGGTAGAGTGACGGTACTCAAGCGGTTCTCGAAATCCCACGCGTAGGTCGTGGTGTTTGACCCAACCACCCTGGTCAGGGTGTTGCCGTTGGAGTCTAATGCTGACCCTGCCGTTGTTTTTCCACTAGAGTTTTCGCATCCCCTACGCAGTTCTACGCTTAGCGGCGCGGTTGCACTAAAACAGTGCAACATTTTTTCGCTCGAACCCCAGACGCGAGTTTTTGGGTACACCCCTGAGGCAGCTAGAGGAAAAAACACACACGGATCGCTCGACGCGGAGAACGTCCCTTCTTTAGCTGCTGTCAGCATTACCCCGATTTTACGTGAGCCGCCGTTAACCAGCCAGCCTCCATCGCGCTCCGTTGTCTTCGGTGTAAGGGTAGAGATGGAGGATTTTTTTCTTGGCGGTGCGGGTGCGGGTGGCTGAAAAGCCACAACCCGAACTATGGGGAGCCTCGAAAAAATGCAATCACGCGGCGATGACTACGCTGGAGTCCAGGATTAGTCCCATGCAGGCGGGTTGAGCGGTTCACGATGGCTATTGATGATCTCTTCCAGGTCCGCAGCGAAGTCTGGGTCCAGCGTGGGTTCGTAGCCCAGCTCTTTCGCATGCGCTTCGGCCAGCGCGATGGATTCCGAGAGCAGACGGCCCGGACGCGGCTCCGCAGACCGCAGTACGGCCACAGGCCGGGCGTCATTTTCGATGATGACTTCCGTGCCTGCACGAACGCGGGCCATCAGCGAGGCGAACTTGCTCGCCACTTCTGCTTCCGAGATGTGGATCACATCCTTAGCCATAACCTGATTATACAACGCACCTCTTCTCTTTGGACTGGCCGTTCAACATGCATGTCGAGTTGTCGAGTCGATCGAGAAGGTGGATACGAACGAGGGCCACCCCTATAGTGCACATCACGGTTTGGGGTGACGTGTCTACCCCCACTCCCGGCGCGTCAGCGCCGCTCCGAAAAGCGCTCTACGGTAACCGCACGCTGACAGCCGCAAGAGGCTCCAGGCACCGCATCCGGACCATCATTCAACCAGCAAGGCCAAAAATGCCTGAATGGCTAGGCCCGCCGTGATGAGTGACATCAACAGCCACCACTTGCTTCCACGGACCGCCGCAACGATGCTGCAGGTCACTGCCGATAGGTGGAGCACGATATACGGTACAAGACACGCACTCCTGTCCTCTTTGAACACTTTCATGCAAATGCCCGCTGCAAGATACGACAACAGCCAGGCAGCTAAGCCCGACACGCCCCATTTGTTGATTTTGAAGCCGGTTGCTTTTGAGGCAGCGTCCATCATTGATTCGACCAGACCTCCTCCGAGTTACGGGAAGTTAACTTTCGGAACGGAACCTATTGGAACTGGCGCCTTGTTGCCCAGAGCTCCAAGATTGAACGGCAAGGCCCCAAAAGCACAGCTAGGCATTCTGAATGAGATGCCAGCTAGAGTCAGAGCGGCCACCGGCGTGGAATTGCTTGTTCCCCCCAACCCATACGGTTGAAACCTTGGTAGGGCGCCGAATGCGCGCCGCACATCGCATTCAGATCCCGGAAGATCCTTGCAGTCGGGCGTGTCCTTCGGATTTCTGTCGTCGTTTTCATTCTGCCTCTTTTCAAGAAGCAGATACGAAGACAGTTTGAAGTATCCACCTAGAGTTGTGCCGTCCGAAAGTTTCACG
>QHYZ01000259.1:0-629 GCA_003225295.1 Acidobacteriota bacterium
CCCTTCCGACACTCCCATTTCGCAACCCGCGAAGTTAGAAGTGGCTAATCTAGGCGAACTGAAGGAACAAACGGTAGAAGGTCATCCGAAGTCCGTGCTCTACAAGCTTCTGATCGGGCCGCGTACGGCCGCACGCGACCGCCTCAACGCGACCTACACCGTCGCCGATTTTTTCCTCATGGACTTCGCGCCCGGTGGCACAAATTTTCCGCACCATCACGAGTTGGCAGAAGAGATTTATCTCGTGCTGGATGGAGAGGGACAGATGGCTGCGGGAGGGGGGATGGACGGAGTTGAAGGCCTGCATCCTGCTAAGTCAGGAGACGCCTATTATTTTCGGCCCAATTGCACGGTCGGCTTCTACAACCAGTACACGCCAGGTGCGAAGGCTCATATTCTTGCGGTAAGGGCCTTTGTCCCGCAGCCGAAGAATTCGGATTGAGCGGATTTCCGTCCCTTATGCTCTTGTAGAATTCGGCTTTTAGTGATGAGGATGCAGCCATGGGCTTCGAATCCGCAACCCAGTGAATAAGCCTTACAGGCGTTGCCTTCCTAGGCCAGCGGTTTCACATGACGCACGCCAGCAACCACAAATGTTTCCGGGCCGGGAAGGCTAAGACGTAGGAACC
>QHYZ01000259.1:635-12175 GCA_003225295.1 Acidobacteriota bacterium
AAACGGCGATCGAGCCGACGCACCCTGTTCCTACAAGAAGAATCGGGAAACAGCCACCATGGGCAGAATAGTCCTTTGGATCAAGGCCCGTCCCATCCTGCAAAGTGGTACGAGCGCGCTCGTGTTTCAATCCGATGGCGTAGGAACTGCGATGAAAGCGTAGAACGACGTTACGTTTACGGCGAATCCAGTCCCAATTGTCCGGCGTGGTTCCCGGCATCGCGTATGAAAAAAGGGGGTGGCCGTGTAGCTGAATGTCGATGGCCACTGCGACCTGGCGTTTTTCAGCAGCCGCCTTAAGAGCGGTGCCTAGAGCCCACGCCATTTCTGAATCAAAATGTTTGAATTGCAGTCGCCTCTCCTGCAGCGCAATTTTTTCTAGATCTTGATCGATGTTCATGTAATTTTCCCATTAAGAATCAGGTATCGTGCGGAATGTCTTGGTTTCAAATTCAATATCATAACGCGGTTTTGCTACCACCTGATGTATTCAGGTCCACACGACCAGCCAGCATTCGCGGGCGAGTTCACATCTCCGCGACCGTTGTTTCTCGAGACTTGGCAAGAACGTCGCATCTAAGTCAATCTATTCACAAGAGGCATCGTAGTTCGAAAGGCCGTTTTCTCGTTGAGTCTTTTTATGAATCCATTTTGGATAAAAATAGAGGGAGTTCGTCTGGCGATAACACCGCGTCCGAGGGGAAGAGATTGGTTGGATGATGACATTCGTTTTCTGCAGCGAGCCGGGGTGGACGTAGTAGTGTCGGCGTTGACTCCCGCTGAGGTCGAAGAGTTGGGACTTCTTGAAGAAGGTCATTGTTGCCAAAGCAATGGTTTGGAGTTTCTCTCTTTTCCGATTGAAGACAGGTCCGTTCCTCCGTCATTAGATGAATTTGATGGCCTGCTGAACTCTGTAACCGCCTACTTGCGTAATGGTAAAGCGGTTGGCGTTCACTGCCGCGCAGGTATTGGACGGTCGTCAATGATTGTGGCATCCACACTAATTCGGAATGGGCTTTCAGTCGATTCGGCCTTTAGTGCCATTCAAGAAGCCAGAGGCTGTTCGGTGCCGGATACACCAGAACAAAGAAAATGGGTGGAAAGGTACTCGTCTCGCCTTAGCCGCGCGCACAAGTAGAAAAGCGAATTCCGAATGGCTCTCGATATGGCCGAGTCTTGGTTCGTATCGTTGTCGTCCATTCTGACCCGTCAGATTTGGCGACGTATTTCAAGTCTACGAGAACGGCGTTTACCAGGACCTAGAGCGTTTCCTGCAACAAGTCAACGAGCCTTCCCAGTTTTTGGGAACTGGAACGGTACCTCACGGAAAGCCCTAAAACGGTGGACCGGATCTACCAATTCCGATATTCCGATTTGCTGCGGGAAAAATCACCGGAATCGAGAACGACAAACCGTTCAGAGCAGCTAGGCGTAGAATACGCTTTGCTTTTTAAACGAGAGGTTTACGTATGCGCCTTCGAACTCCAACCTGTCTTTTTCTTGTCTTGCTACCTTTATCTGTTATTGACATCTGCGGCCAGCAACCGCAAACGCAGAATCCACCCCAGACGAGACTTGCAAATTCTGCCGATTCCCCTGGGGGCCTTCAGAGCCAAATCGCAGAGATTTTAAATGCTTTCAAAGCAGCGAAAAGCGGTTCCGAACGTGGAAGAGGAAATAAGGAGAATTTACCAGGCCGATGCGCGGGCTGGGCTGGTACAAGCCAACGTTTCCAAGTATGCGGACCCAGAAGCCGTCAACGCCCCGATTGATCGCTTCCTGAATTGCATGAATCAGATTGTGCCCCTGTATGAAGCCGCCTTTCTAGGGAACCGACCCATGATCCAAATGTCCTTAAAACCCGGGAACTTGACGCAAACCGGAGGGGACCTGGATGGATTCTTCGTCTTCTATCAAGGAGGATTTCGTTTCATCCCCATGAATATTTTGATGGAATTGCCCAGCGAGCGTCCGATCCGAGTTCATTTGGGCATGAATGTGATGCAGTCCAAGCTCGTCACGAAGGTTTATCCGAAGTACCCCGACGAAGCCCTAAAGAAGCGCCTCCAAGGAAAGGTTGTCGTTCGCCTCGAATTGGACATAAACGGAAATCTCCAGAAAGCCACGCTAATCGAGGGCGACCCTGTGCTGGGCCGAGCGTTTATGGAGGCTGTGAAACAGTGGCGATTCGAACCAACAAGGTTGGATGGGGATCCCGTTGAAGTAGAGGTCGACGCGGAAACTGTATTCGAAGTGCACTGAGAATCGCGCTGCCATTCATCACGCGGTTTCTTCCCTGAATTGGTTTTCCACAATTCCATACGATGAAATCGTTGAGTGATTGGTTCATTCAAGGGCTAGCTCCCGGTAAGCCTTACCGGACATCATGTGGTTTTGGGCAAAGTTTTCACTTGTACGAGTACGGCGTAAGCAGGCCTTGTACAACCAACTACTCGTCTGTTCTTGTGTGGTAGACTCGCGCCAACCATATGACAATCCAGCCCGAAGTGCCGCAGGACGGTGCAGCCACTCGAACCGCGCTGGCTACGCCGAAATTGTCCCTAAAAGACTGGTTTCGGTGCGCCACTATCGTTCTCATCGCATTAAACGTGATGATGTTTCTAATGATGGTTCTCCAGGGCGTGGCCGTCTTCAATCCGACGGCGGCCAGCGTCTTGAGATGGGGTGCCGATTATGGGCCGCTGACTCTGCACGGCCAATGGTGGCGAATGTTGGTTTCCACTTTTCTGCACTTCGGCCTCATCCATCTGCTTTTCAATATGTTCGTGCTGTTCAACATTGGTCTGTTCTTGGAAGGCCTAGCGGACCGCATTCCGTTTGTCGTTCTCTATCTGGTGTGCGGGCTTGGAGGTTCTGCGGCGAGCCTCGCCTGGCATCCGTCGATTGTGAGCGCCGGCGCATCTGGCGCCATTTTCGGCTTGTACGGGGCGCTGCTCGGCTTCTTGATTCGCCATCGCGGCTCGATTCCGGCAGAATCCCTAGCGTCGCTGCGCAAAGGAGCGCTGACTTTCCTCGGCTACAATCTGCTCTACGGGCTCCGTCCCGGAGTGGACATGGCCGCCCACCTCGGAGGGCTGGCAACCGGATTCGTGCTCGGTCTGTTTTTGATTCAGCCGCCTTCTACTTCCAGTTCCTCATCCACTTCCAGCGACGTGACGGCCTCAGGTGGAGTGCTTACGCCGGCCTCCAACTGGCGCGTCTGGGTGACGGTGGCTCTTGGGCTGGCGTTGATCGCTGTTCCCATGATCGCCCTGCCGAAACCGGATGATTATTTGGCCGAGTACAAGCGCCTCGCCACCATGGAAGAGAAGGACCTGGCGCTTTTCAATGCTTCGTTGAAGCAGTGGCAAGCCAATCAGATCACGCCCCAGCAGTACGCAGACATTCTCGAAAAACAAATCTTGCCGCCGTGGCGCGCCGAGCGCGAATCAATGGAAAAGTTGAAGGTCTCCCAGGATCAGGCCGCCATGAACCGGCTCCTCGTTGAGTACCTTACTGACCGGGAGCAGGGTTGGCAGTTCACCGTAGACGGCTTACGCGCCCACGACGCTGACAGGCTTAGGCGAGGGGCGCAGAAAGAGGCGGATGCCGAGAAGGTGGCTGCGCAAATCCGTGGCCGGTCAGGTCCCGATTAGTCGCCTAACCGGAGAAGTCAATTCAAATGGACGGTTTGCGCGTTTAATCGGGACTTGAGGTATATAATTCGGGTCGTGCTGAATACGAAAACTCCGAAATTAGTTCTCGTCACGATGATTCCAGCGGCTCTTCTTTGCGGATGTGGTCGCACGGATTCCAAGTTCGATAGCAAAGAATGGAAGACGGGTGGAGCATCATACCGAGGCGCAATGTTGCCGGACTTGACTGAACGCGGGCTACTAATCGGCAGGACTCGGACTGAAGTTGCTGAACTGTTGGGTAAACCCGATATGTGTGGTGCCGCCAACGGAGACGAACCAACGGTTGTTCCGGCAAACTGCAGCGACGAGAAAGTTAACTGGTATGGGTACAACGTGGTCACCATTCCCAGGTGCTATTTTTGGAAGTGTTATCTGAATGTGAATTTCGATCCCGGCACAAATCGTGTGGAGGGCATTGCTGTGAGCGATTGAGTTCCCGTCAGTTAGTACCGACTTTACCGGCCGGTTCCACATTCCAGTGCAAAAAGCAGTTATCCCGCTGTGGTAGGTCGGCTAACTCCCGATTAGTCGCCTTACCGGAGATGTACCAAGGCCAACAATTTAACTTGTACGGCGTTAGACTTGGCTCTGGTTTTTGTCATTTCCTTAACCCGAGCCGAAACAATCGACAGTCGAATTTAGGATCAGCCGTTATAATTCAGCAGTGTTATCTTACTTTTGAGGACCAACAGCGCAGTGAGCAGAAAACGCACTACATCACCGCAGCGGTCTAGGCTGAAGGAATTTCTGGCCTATTTTGTTCTCCTTCTCGTGATGCTGGGTCTAGTGGCCCGACCCCTAGCGAAAGGAGCAATGTTCTACCAGAGCTATTGGGGCGGGGCGGTTTTCGTTCCGTTTGTTCTCTTAATTGCCGCAGCCCTTGTCGTGATGCTCGTAATTACTTGGAAACGAAAATAAGCATCCATGAAGCCTATCTAGCACCCACATGTGCGGTTACCGCGTTTACCAGACTTACCGGGATGCGGCGAGGAAAACCATCGTATATTGTGTGATGTTGCGGCGTATCATATACTCCACCGGTCATGCTCAGACGTCCCATCTTATCGTCCGCGATTCTCTGCCTTTTCCTGTCGCTGCCGTGCGTCGCGCAGGATTTGGTCCCGTTCATTCGACTATCTGCTGATGAGGCAGCAAAGGCAAAACAGCTTGCGCAAACTCTCAAGGATGCAACGGAGCGGAGCACCAAAGCCAAAGTAGCCTGGGAGCAATTCCATCAATCCTACCGTGAGCGCTAAGCGAACCCCATCTTGTAAAGATTCGCGTCGCAATGCAATGTTGCGACATGACCAAGCGCTCAAAGAAGGCGTGGACGAAGTGGCGAAGGCTGGTTTCCGAGCACGCACGTAGCGGACAGAGTGTGAAAGTGTTTTGTCGTGAGCACGGTTTGTGCCGGCCGTACTTTTTCGTGTGGAAGAAGCGGCTGGAGGAAGACACGCCGACAAAGTTCCTGGAAGTGCAAGTGACGGGGCGCGTGCCGAGCACGCCCGGCGATTCGAGCGTTGAAATCCGACTGAGGAATGGGCGAAGCCTGATGGTGAGGCCAGGATTCGATGCCGAACACGTGCGGGCGTTGCTGGCGGTGGTGGAGGCAGCGGGGTGATCGGGCTGCCAAGTTTGCAGGCGATGGATCGTGCGCAGGGAGCGCGGATCTGGATGGCCAGCGAAGCGACGGACATGCGCTGCGGATTCGATCGCCTGGCGGAACGTGTGCGAGCGGTCATTGGAGAGAACCCCCAGAGCGGACATCTGTTTGTGTTCCGTTCGCGTCGCGGAGATCGTTTGAAGATTTTAGTGTGGGAACGGGACGGCTTCGTACTTTGGTATAAGCGCCTGGAGGTCGGGGTTTTCAAAATACCGCGAGTGGAGCAGGGCGCGCGATCGGTGGAATTGCGCGCCAGTGAGCTAGCGATGATTTTGGATGGGATTGATGTTTCGAAACTAAAGCGTGTGCCGCGCTACCAGCGAGCGATAGAAAGCTGCAAATAAAATCATCGCGGAAAAAAAGAAGCAGACAAAAAACAAAAACAAACTGCAAAAAAGATCGCGATGTGTGTAACTAGTGCGATGGAGGCACGTCTAAATGAACGTGCCCACCAACGAAATTTCTGTGAACAACTTACCGGAAGACAGCGCGTCGTTGAAAGCGATGCTGCGCGAGGTACTGGCGAAGCTCGAGAGCGTCAGCGCAGATCAGCAACACGAGAAGCGGCTTGCCGAACAGTTGCGGCAACGGGCCGACGATCTGTATTTGGAAAACCTGCGACTGCAGCAGGAACTGGAGCGCTACAAGAAGGCCACCTACGGGCCGCGAGCGGATCGTTTGAGCATGAACCAGCTGGCCCAGATGCTGCTGGAGTTCGCCGAGGCCTTGGAACAAAAGCCCATCAACTTGGAAGATCTCCGGGAAGCGGAACCGGAAACAGAGGTGCGGCGGGTTAAGCGCCGCACGGGGCGGCGTGCTCTGGCCAACTTCGAGAATCTTCCGGTCAACACCTACGTATACGAGTTGAGCGCTGAAGAGCGGCCCTGCCCGAGTTGCGGTGTAGAGCGCAAAGAGATCGGCAGCGAGAAGAGCTGGCAGATCGAATACATCCCGGGACATTTCGAACGTCTCGAGCATGTACGCAAAAAGTATGCGTGTCCCAGTTGCGAACGTGCCGGCGAGAACCCGCAGATCGAAGTAGCCGCCAAAGCAGAAACAGCAATCGAGAAAGGCTTTGCCGGCCCAGGGCTTCTGGCTTTCATCGTGACCAGCAAGTTCGCCGATTACCTGCCACTCTATCGGCTGGAAGATATTTTCGAGCGGCAAGGCTTTGAGATTTCCCGGGCCACACAATCCGTGTGGTGCCGGGATGTCGCGGATGTGGTCGAGCCGTTGTATGAGCGGATGGCCGAGCGGGTCAGGAAGTCGCATGTGGTGGCCACCGACGACACCGTCCTGCCGATGTTGAGCCCGGGCCAAACGCAGCCGGCGCGCATGTGGGTGTATGTGGGCGACGCGGCGAATCCGTATAACATATTCGACTTCACCTTGAACCGCAGTCGTGAAGGCCCGAAGGAATTTCTGAAAGACTACACGCAGGTTTTACTGGCCGACGCTTACGGTGGCTACAACGGGGTGGTGGCTGGTAACGCCATCACTCGCGCGGGATGTTGGTCGCATGCCAGACGCAAGTTCGTGGAGGCGGAGAAATCGGCACCGGAGATCGCGCGCGAGGCGGTCGCTCTGATGGACGCACTGTTTGCTGTGGAAAGACAGACGAAAGACGTTGCCGTGGCCGAGCGACTCGAGTTGCGGCAGAAACAGTCGGTCCCGATCCTGGCGGAATTACATCGCAAGCTGCTGATCTGGAAAGAACAGTTGCTACCGAAGCATCCCATGGCCGACGCCGTGAACTATACGCTTGGCCAATGGGAGGCGCTGACCGTGTTCACCACCGATGGCGCCGTGCCCATCGATAATAATGTTAGCGAACGAGAGATGAAGCGCGTGGTCCTCAATCGCAAAAACTCCCTATTCGTCGGCAACCCTCGCGGCGGAAGGACCGCAGCGATTCTGGCCAGCTTGACCAGCAGCTGCCGCCGGCATGACATGGACCCACATCTCTATTTCATGCAACTGCTGGTGAATCTCCCGACCTGGCCAGCTCGTGACCTTGACGCTTGGCTTCCCGACCGTTGGAAACAAGCTCATATCGCCCGGTGCGTCGCTCTGGGAATTCCCGTTCCTCCCAATCCATAGCCCCTGCACTTCACGTAGCGCTCACATCCTACCAAAGCGCCCATCCGGACCTGCGTGGCCTGAAGTTCTCAGATGATTTCCGGCTTGCGATCGCCCAAGTGGACGCATATACCCCTGCGGTATATCAGGCAGCCACGATTGAGCTTACGGCTGAGGAGCGCAAGAAACTAGAGAGTCTCCATCGGGAGATGACAGAAAGCGAACAACCACTGAAACAGGCTGAAATTGCCTGGAAGGATTTCAATTATCAACTTGTGGTCGATCACGTGGGGAATTTACCCACGGGGGGCTATAGTAACGTAACACTCTCCTCTGGCAAGCAAGTTCGAATTCCTGCGCCTTGGGGTGTGCTTGTCTTCACATCTGACTTCAAGTTGGCGTTCCCTAGAGGATTTTGATAAAGCTTGTTTTCCCGAAAACCCTTGCACGAGTTTAAGTGGACGGTTAGTCGCCTAATCGGACACTTGAAATCCACATGGACGGTAACCGCGTTTGGACTTAGCAAAAGGGAGAGATTCAATTCGCTCTTACGGTGAACTCATGTCCTCCCGTGCAGTCCGGGGACACGGGAGAGATGTCGATGGTTTCCGATTCTTTTGGGTTTGGCGGTCCCTTCACTTCGACTTCAAACCAGTCTGAAAGTGAACTTTTTTCGTCATCGATTCTGAGATAGTAATGACTCGGCTTTAAAATGCCGAAATCAAATTTTCCATGATTGTCAGTGAGAACGGTTCTGGCCGGAGCAAGACTCCATACATCGCACGGCCAACAGTAGTCATAAAGTATCAGCTTGGCTTGAGGCCGCTCGACGGATTGCCTGAACCAACGGAATGAGTGCAGGACCGGGAATTTGCTTCCAACTACTGCCCCTCTCAGACTTGTGACCTGATGGAATAATGTAGCGAACGACAGATACAGTCTGCGCCTGTTCGCTTGAATTTGAACGATTGAATACCATTTCCTTGCATGGAGCCCTTAGAGGGAATCGGCGAAATTGAGGTTAGGTCCCGATTAGTTCGCCTTACCGGAGAAGTTCCGCCTAGTACCCGTCGCCTGCCATCACAGTAAACTAAAGCCATGAAACGCGTGGTCATCCTGGGTCGCGGTGCCTCTGGCAAATCGACTCTGGCGAGACGCTTGGGCAATATCACCGGGTTGCCCGTGATCGAACTGGACAAAATCTTCTGGCAAGCGGGACTCATCGCAACACCTCGCGAAAGATGGGTTCTAGTCCAAGAAAAGATTGTTGCCGAGGATCAATGGATTATTGATGGAGACCTCGGACACTACGACGCCGTTGAGGTGAGGCTGCAAGCCGCAGACACCATTATCTTATTGGACTTCTCGCTTCCGCGGTGCGCTCTTCGAGCAATTCGCCGCTCACGCGAGCGTCCTGATTTCTGGTTTTGGCTCATTGCATACCGGTATCAAAGCCTTCCAATTCTTAGGGAGGCAATTTCCAAATATGCACAAAAAGCAGCTTTCCACGTGTTCCGCGACCCTCGCGCCATGGATCGATTCGTCGCGGACGTCTCAATTTCTTCCCAGTAGGGTGAAAATCGTGAGCAACCACAGTCCCGATCAGCTCAACTGATTTGCCTACTCGCAGAAGTGGCCGGCCCGATTCCGCGACGGATTTCACTTGTCCACAATCGCTGTTTATCGTCAAGTGACGTAGGCCCGTTGCAATCCCAAACGGGAAATTCGGTTTCTGGACGGCTTTAGCGGGTCCTTTTCGGACACTCCTTGCGACCCCGAAATCCATGGTGTATTTGCCCTCCTAGGAGTCCGGTCAGCTTTCTCACCATGAACACTAGTGTAGTGTCGCATAAATAGGTTGACTTATAACTGCCGCGTTCTTATGCTCTCTACCAGTGAGAATCGCCGAAGCCATCCTCTTGTCCCCCGAGGAACGAGCGGTGCTGGACAAATGGGCCGCGGGACGACGCGTCCCGCTTCGATTGGTTCAGCGCGCCCAGATTATATGCAAAGCTGCCCAGGGGCTGTTGAGCAAAGATATTGCACGCACCCTGCACATCTCGCGACCTACTGTGCAACTCTGGCGTCAACGCTTTCTGGCGCTTCGGCTGCCGGGGCTCGAAAAGGATGCGCCTCGTCCGGGGCGTATTCCCCGGATTTCTCACCGCAAGGTGCAAGCCGTGATCCACGCCACCCTGCACACGACGCCACGCGACGCCACCCACTGGAGCGCGCGAAGTATGGCCCAGGCTCAGGGGTTGAGCAAAGACACCATTCACCGAATCTGGAAGCAGCACCATCTGAAACCGCACTTAATCGAGACCTTCAAGCTCAGCCGCGACAAGCGTTTCGTCGAGAAACTCCACGACGTGGTGGGACTGTATCTGAATCCGCCCGACAAAGCCCTGGTGCTCTGCGTCGACGAGAAAAGTCAAATTCAGGCCCTCGACCGCACTCAGCCGCTCTTGCCCCTCAGGCCGGGAGTTCCGGCCCGGCAAACGCACGACTACAAACGCAATGGCACGACGAACTTGTTCGCTGCGCTGAACATGCTGGATGGGACGGTCATTGGCGATTGCATGCCGCGGCATCGCCATCAAGAATTTATCCGTTTCCTGCAGCTGATCAGCGTCAAGACACCACTCGACCTGGACTTGCATCTGATCGTCGACAACTACGGGACGCACAAACATCCTCGCGTGCAATCTTGGCTGAAACGCCATCCCCGCTTCCACTTGCATTTCATTCCCACTTCCAGCTCTTGGCTGAACATGGTGGAGCGCTGGTTCCGCGAGATTACCGACAGGCGCATCCGTCGAGGCTCCTTCCAGAACGTCCCGGATTTGATCGCCGCTATCAACCAGTACATTCAAACCCACAATCAGAATCCAAAGGTTTTCGTCTGGAGCGCATCTGTAGAACGAATTATGGGCAAAATTGCCAAATGTAAAGAAGCGTTGGAGACACTACACTAGCTTTGGCGCATACTTTAAATAGAGCGCCTCAAAGGCGCGCCCGTCTCCCTGGCGACTCCGCTCCCACAGCTCTCGGTCTTCAGCCAAATGCTGGTCTCCATACTGTTATTCGGGCTTGACGCCCAAAAAGTTCATTTCAGAAGTGCATTATTCACGGGAATCCGCTTCTGGGAAGCTACAGTACGCTTAACAATCTTCACTTGATGTATAGTGGCTTACTCCTAGAAGTGGCCGGCCCGATTCCGCGACGGATTTCACTTGTCCACAATCGCTGTTAACCAGGACTTGGGGACGTATCAACGGGCCAACCGAGAGGCCACTCTTGGACTTCGGTCAATTTTGAGCGATAAACGGCCTCATCCGTGGTGACGTTGCTGCGACACTCCACAATGCATCGATTCATTTTCTCCGTGCGTATAGGCTTTCCATCCGAATAGAAAATCTCTTTCGCGGGTTCGTTCCAAGGCACCACAGAAAAGGAAAGTTTCACAGTGAGGTGCGCGCCAGTGAGCGCCGCAATTGGGATTTTGTTCGTCGCCAAGTCCTGTTCTAGCCAGGCGCGTATTTCTTCTGCAATTGTTAGCTGACCTATCGTCTTGCCTTGAAAAAGGCACTGCCCAGTCATGGCGTCTAATTCAAGAGTGCCGGACCCAAGTTCCACCAGATTCGGCTTGGACCCAATGAGACGCCAACCGCAGAACATTTGGCACATCGTATCGGCTACATGTCGCAGTCTTTTCCCGCGCATCGTTTTTGGGATTATGCCATGGAACCCAGTCAAGTCCCGATTTGTGGCTTGCTCGGACATGTGCCCGTCACAGGCCCCAGAAGGACTGGCTCTCCGGCTTAGGGATTGTTTTCCTTCTGGCGAAAAATGACGCGGGTTGGAAGGTTGAAACAAGCCGTATTGTTTGGTTGTCCTGAATTTTCGTTTCTTGCCGTCAACGGGCTGTGAGTTACATTGCGACGCCCGTGGTAATTTCAGTCCTTCAGTCCAAGTCCCGTCGGATTCGAACCCAATGGAAATGCTGGGTCTCCCTTCCCAAGAAGGTGGAGGCATTGGAGATGAGCTGACGGCTAGTGAAGAAGCTCTATGATTTGGTTGGGCGAGTTGGGCGATTCACG